>JAKVBK010000001.1 GCA_022447275.1 Oceanicola sp.
AGTTTTCATTGGCACTTTGATGGCAATCTTAGCCATGATAAAAATGACTTATTTCGTTGCACTTGCACCAGGCATTGGTGTGGGGATGCTTGTCCAACGCCAGAAAAAAGCAATAATTTGGGCCATTCTCGCTGGGCTGGTCGTGGCCCTTGCAATCACGCTTTGGCAAGGCCCAGATATCTGGAGCGGATATATCTCAGACCTTCTTGCGGTGGCCCGTTCAGAGAGCCGACAGAGGCCAGGCAATACGTTTGGAGCAGTGATTGGCGCACCAGCTGGCATTGGCTGCTCGCTCGCTGTGCTTATGGCAGTCATATTGCTCAGGCAGGGTAGAAGGAGCGAGCAGGGCCTTATACTTCTGCTATTAACACCAGGTTTTTGGTACATCACGTTTCAGAATTATGGCAATGACCCGCAATGGATCATTTTGCTGCCCTTCCTTTTATGGCCGTTGCGGCCACAGGAGCCTGTGCGCAACGGTTTCGGCTGGGATATCGGACAGGCCCTCTTCTTTTTGATGGCCATATCCTTGGCATTGGGTGCAACCTCTTTTCTGAACATGGCATACAGCCCCTTTCGCCATTTAAAAAATTCAGGGAGTGATACAACAGAGTTGGTACCAGGGTATCCCGACCTGCGTCTTACTAACCAGCGTGCATATTCAGCGGATGCAGGAGTTATACTTTTGGAAAATGGAGGGCCCTATGCGCGCTATGCAGACGTGAATGAAATGCCCCCCCCTGCCTCCATAAACGGGGAAACTTTGACTCATTGTGAAATGAGAATTGGCCTTAAGGCATATTTTGAAGCAATGGTCACTGATCTAGAAACTGAGGGCTATGGCGGCTCGAGAGTGTTTATTGCCGACATTTTTGGAAGTATATGGCTCTATGGCAGCTTCCCCGTTCTGCAGGGCAGCGCACCTTGGTACTATGGCGGTCTAATTGGCTGGGACGATGCCACACATCTGGCTGTACCTAAATGTGCAACATCAGCACGATCAAGGCGCTCTATTCTCGAACAGATTGAAGAAAGCGGCGTTACGCTGCGTGAGGTTTGGCGTGGCGATACGCTAATCCTTTTCGAGCGAAGGCCAGACTGAAACCGTTCACGAGGTAAGTCTGATGCAGTTGAACGATCCACATAGTGAAGCAACGCCCGCCGGTTTGACCGGCCTTCAATGTGGTGCAGCAGCTCGGCCCTGAGTTTCCGGCTGCGCCTCCGGCGGGAGTATTTGCGCCAAGTTGATGCAGAGGCCAGGCAATCCAGCCACGATGGGTTGCTATCTGCGGCTGCATCTGATGTGAACATTCCATGAACTCTTTGTCTCTAGAATTTGCCGGAGCAGCGTTAGACCTGCGTGGCAGTCGCTGCCTTTGGTGGCCCGCCCAACGGCTGCTGTGCGTGTCGGACCTGCATTTGGGAAAGTCCGAGCGCATTGCCCGTCGCGGGGGGCCATTGCTGCCACCCTTTGATGGTGTGGATACGCTGGCGCGCCTATCCGAAGAGATTGCGCAGTTGGATCCGCGGATCGTTGTGTGTCTCGGGGACAGTTTCGATGATCTTGCAGCAGCCGAGGCGCTGCCGGACGCGGAACGAATGCGTTTGGATGTGGCAATGGCGGGCCGGGATTGGATCTGGATCGAGGGCAATCACGACCCCGGGCCTGTCAATCTGGGCGGAACCCATCTGGCGGAATTGGCTCTGGATGGCCTCACCTTTCGCCATATTGCGCACCCCCAGAGCGAGCTCGGAGAGATCTCCGGCCATTACCACCCGAAGGTCATCTTGCACACACGGGGCAAAACCGTGCGGCGGGCGGCTTTCGTGCATGACAGAAGGCGCCTGATGCTGCCCGCATTCGGGACGTTTACGGGTGGTTTGAACGTGCGTGACAGCGCGATCTGCGGCCTGATGGAGCCAGATGCGCAGGTGATCATGGCGGGCCGCTCCGTCACGGCGCTGCCCCTGTCTGGCCTCCTGCGCTAAGCGCGGATCAGGCGGTCAGGCCCTCCGGCTCGGTCAGGCCATTCGCCCGGCAGCATGCGGTGACCGTATTTGCCAGCAGGCAGGCGATCGTCATAGGCCCTACCCCGCCGGGCACTGGCGTGATGGCGCCCGCGCGTTCTGCTGCCGATGCAAAATGCACGTCGCCCACAAGGCGTGTTTTGCCGGCGCCCTTTTCCGGTGCATCGATCCGGTTGATACCCACGTCGATCACGGTCGCGCCCGCGCGGATCCAGTCACCCGGCACCATCTCGGGGCGCCCCACGGCGGCGACCACGATGTCTGCGCGGCGCACCACCTCCGGTAAATCCTTGGTTCGGGAATGGGCGATTGTCACCGTGCAGCTGTCGCCCAGCAAAAGCTGTGCCATGGGTTTGCCCACAATGTTCGAACGCCCTATGACCACGGCATTCATGCCCGACAGGCTGCCGTGATGGGCGCGCAGCATCATCAGGCATCCCAGCGGTGTGCAGGGTACCATGGATTTCTGACCCGTCCCCAGAAGCCCAACATTGGAGATGTGGAACCCGTCCACATCCTTTGCCGGATCAATGGCATTGATCACAAGGTCTTCGTTCAGGTGGCTTGGCAGCGGCAATTGCACGAGAATACCGTGCACCGCAGGGTCGTTGTTCAAAGTCTCGATCAGGGCCAGCAAAGTGGCCTCTGAGGTGTCCGCGTCCAGCTTGTGCTCAAAAGACGCCATGCCGACTTCGACGGTCTGCTTGCCCTTTGAGCGCACATAGACCTGAGAAGCTGGATCTTCGCCGACCAGTACAACGGCAAGGCCCGGCGTAATGCCATGCTCAGCCTTGAGCCGCGCAACATGGCCTGCCACCTGTCCGCGCACATCCGCGGCGAACGCCTTGCCGTCTATGATCGTTGCAGCCATTGTCTTCCTCTTTTTCTGCCGGTTTCAAACGTCCGGCTCATGCAATCTCGTCTGGTACAAACCCATCTGTGGACAGGTTCGCTATTGCGCGTTTTCCTGCGCTTTCTCGTCCATCGCAAGCAGTGACGCCGTCAGCCCTCGGAGCGAAATCATTGCCGTCTGGCCATCTCCGGAGGTGACCGTCATGGACAGACCGGCCCGCATGGCGCCCAGCACCTGATCGGCGATCAGCGGGTCGGTAAAGGTGATTGTTTCTGCAACATTGCGCACAGCCAGATCGCCTGGGCGCCAATCCTCGGGGGCGAGTTGCCAACTGCGTTCATCGATCAATACCGTAACGGGATGCGCCGCTGCGCTGTCCATACCCTTGATGTAAAGCACAAGCCCATGTCCGCCTTGGCTGAGCCGATGCACCGCCATGCGGGCAATGCCCCATGTGCCATCACCGTCCGGATCTGGCTGATATTGCACGGCACGGCACGCGCCGCGCCCCTCATCCTCGCACACCACCAGCCAGTCTTTGAAATAGGCGCGCAGCTCACCAAACTCGTGCAGAAACCATGGGTCTGCGGCGGCTGGCACCGCCATCAGACCAAGGCCCGCACTCAGAAGAATGCTGCGCACCAGCCGCATCAGAACAGCCCTTCGATCTGGCCGTCTTCATTGAGGTGAATGGCCTCTGCCGAAGGCACGCGGGGCAAGCCCGGCATCGTCATGATCTCACCGCAGACCACCACGATGAAGCCCGCACCGGCCGACAACCGGACCTCGCGCACCGGGATGGAGTGCCCCGTGGGCGCACCGCGCAGACTTGGATCGGTTGAGAAGCTGTATTGGGTTTTTGCCATGCAGACCGGCAGATGGCCGTAGCCCTGCTTTTCCCACAGCTTGAGCTGATCGCGGATTTTCTGGTCCGCCAACACCGCGTCAGCATGATAAATGCCTTTCGCGACGCGTTCGATCTTCTCAAACAGGGACAGCTCATCGCCATAGAGCGGCGCGAACTGGCTGGTGCCGGCATCTGCGATCTCGGCCACTTTCGCCGCCAGATCGGCAGAACCTTCCGAGCCCAGTTCCCAGTGGCGCGACAGAACCGCCTCGGAGCCCTGCGAAGCGACGTAGTCTTTCACGGCCTGGATTTCGGCCTCGGTATCCGTGACGAAGTGGTTGATCGCCACAACCACCGGCACGCCGAAGGATTTCAGGTTGCCGATATGGCGGCCAAGATTGGCACAGCCCGCCTCGACAGCGGCGACATTCTCAGCGCCGAGGTCTGCCTTGGCGACACCGCCGTTCATCTTCATGGCGCGCACGGTTGCCACAAGCACCACGCAATCAGGGGCCAGCCCCGCCTTGCGGCACTTGATATTCATGAACTTTTCAGCACCGAGATCGGCGCCAAAGCCCGCCTCTGTCACCACGTAATCGGCCAATTTAAGGGCCGTTGTCGTCGCGATGACCGAGTTACAGCCATGGGCAATGTTGGCAAATGGGCCGCCATGCACGAAGGCTGGGTTGTTTTCCAGAGTTTGGACAAGGTTGGGCTGCATCGCATCCTTGAGCAGCACGGTCATGGCGCCTTCGGCCTTGATATCGCGGGCAAACACGGGCGAGCGGTCGCGGCGATAGGCGACGATCATGTCACCCAGACGCTTTTCCAGATCCTTGAGGTCCTTGGCGAGGCACAGGATTGCCATCACTTCAGAAGCCACTGTGATGTCAAAGCCAGCCTCGCGCGGGAAGCCGTTGGCCACACCGCCAAGCGATGCCGTGATCTGGCGCAGGGCGCGGTCGTTCATGTCTACCACGCGGCGCCATACCACGCGGCGTACATCGATTTCCTGGGCGTTGCCCCAGTAGATGTGGTTGTCGATCATCGCCGAGAGCAGCGCATGCGCCGAGGTGATGGCATGGAAATCGCCCGTGAAATGGAGGTTCATGTCCTCCATGGGCACAACCTGTGCATAGCCGCCCCCGGCCGCGCCCCCCTTCATCCCGAAATTCGGGCCGAGCGAGGCTTCGCGAATGCAGATCATCGCATTCTTGCCGATGCGGTTGAGGCCATCGCCCAAGCCTACGGTGGTTGTCGTCTTGCCCTCGCCCGCCGGGGTGGGGTTGATCGCGGTGACAAGGATCAGCTTGCCGTCCTTACGATCCTGAACCGCATTGATGAAATCCTGACCGATCTTGGCCTTGTCATGGCCGTAGGGCAGCAGATGTTCATTCGGAATACCCAGCGCTTCGCCAATTTGTTGAATCGGCTTTTTTTGCGCCTCGCGTGCGATTTCGATATCGGATTTGTAAGCCATGGTGGTGATCTCCCTGTCCCTCCGGCTGGCGGTATACATTGGCGTATACGGTGCTTGCAGCCCGCACAGGGGCGCATTTCCGACATAACCCGCGCCTCAAGCGTCGGTTCTGCGGGCGAAGTTTCCGAAAGGTAACGCAGGGGCCGCTTTAAGCACCACGGGCGCCGGCACGGGCCGCTTCAAGGCCGGCCCAGACGGGTTGATCGGGGATGTGCAGGCTGAGCGTATCACCAAGACGGAGCACCCCGGGCCGTTCCACCCACATGGTAACGCCCCGACGATTGCGCGCCGCAGCCGGGAAGCCTTTGCCATGGCCGGGATGCGTCTGCTCCAACGATCGGGCCGGATAGACACAGGGCCGGTTCTCCATGTCGACCACAAGCGTCACCCCGGAGGGCCCCTGCAACCGCGCGGCGGGTGGCAGATGGGTGAAATCTGGCAGGCCCTCAACAACGAGGGACGCGCCCAGCCGTGCAGGATCAATCTGCGCGATCCCGAGCGCGTGGGCGATATCTGCAAGCTCCTCTGCCGAAACCACCGAAAGTTGGCGGGTGTTGGCAATCTCGGTGCCCTTTGGATGTTGGGCCGTGACCCGCGAACAGGACGGGCGGGTGCGGCCTGCATGCATCGATCCGGGGATGCCCTCGAAGGTCAGCGCCATTTCGGTCAGGGCAGAGCCGAGCAAAGCGTCGCGCTGCGGGTCGGTCACGGTGCCCAGCCATGTCACGCGGGCCGTCAAGGCAGTCTTCATCAAGGCAGGCATCAGGGGGCTCCAGGCAGCAAACAAGCCCGCGCAGTCAAGCATGTGTCCGGGGTGGCAGCCAGTCGATTCTGCGGGCTTGCCAGCGCGGCGACGCGCCCCAAGCGCGCCCACCTTTCGCCCAGCATCACCAGCACCCCATCAGAATGCAAAAAACCCCCGACCAAGGCCGGGGGTTTTATATGCTATGCGCAAAGATGGCGATCAGGCAGAGGGCTCGGGCTCCATGTTGCCACCATCATCGGGCTTCTTGCGCGGCTTGGTCTTCGGAATGGCCGTCAGCGAGGGCTTGCCCGAGGCGGGCGTATCGTCCTCGTCATCATCCCGATTGAGCGGCTCACCCTTCATGACTTTCATGATCTCCTTGCCCGTCAGCGTCTCGTATTCGAGCAAGCCCTGAGCAAGGTTTTCCCATTCGTCATTCTTCTCAATCAGAATGCGCTTGGCGGTCTCATAGCCCTCATCGACCAGCTCTTTGACCTTCTTGTCGATGATCTGCTGGGTTGCCTGGCTGTGGTTCGTGCCACCGCCGTAATTGCCCAGATAGGATTGCTGCTCGTTGGCGTAATCCACATGGCCCAGCTCATCGGCAAAGCCGAACTGCGTCACCATCGCCCGGGCGATCTTGGACACCTGCTGGATGTCAGAGGTGGCACCGGAGGTGACGTTGTCAGGCCCAAACTTGAGCTCTTCGGCCACCTTGCCGCCCATCGCCATCGCAATCTTGGAAGTGTACTTTGTCTTGGTGACAGACAGCTGATCCCGTTCGGGCAGCGACATCACCAAACCAAGGGCGCGACCGCGCGGGATGATCGTGGCTTTGTGGATCGGGTCATGCTGGGGCACGTACAGCCCCACCACCGCATGGCCAGCCTCGTGATAGGCCGTCAGCGCCTTTTCCTCTTCGGTCATGACCATCGAGCGACGCTCAGCGCCCATCATCACCTTGTCCTTGGCGGATTCGAAATCCTCCATGGTGACGAAGCGACGGCCAATGCGCGCGGCCATAAGAGCCGATTCGTTGACCAGGTTGGCCAGATCCGCGCCCGAGAAACCGGGGGTGCCGCGGGCGATAATCCGCAAATCCACATCCGGGCCCAGCGGCACTTTGGAGGCGTGCACGCCGAGGATTTTTTCGCGGCCCTTCACATCGGGATTGGGCACCTGCACCTGACGGTCAAAGCGGCCCGGACGCAGCAAGGCCGGGTCCAGCACGTCGGGGCGGTTGGTTGCCGCAACGATGATGATGCCCTCATTGGCCTCAAAGCCGTCCATTTCAACCAGCAGCTGGTTGAGCGTTTGCTCGCGCTCGTCATTGCCGCCGCCATAGCCCACTCCACGGGACCGGCCGACCGCATCGATTTCGTCGATGAAGACGATGCAGGGCGCGTTCTTTTTGGCTTGCTCGAACATGTCACGAACACGGGAGGCACCCACGCCCACAAACATCTCCACAAAGTCGGAGCCCGAGATGGTAAAGAACGGCACACCTGCCTCTCCCGCGATCGCGCGGGCCAGCAGGGTTTTACCAGTGCCGGGCGGGCCGACAAGCAGGGCACCCTTCGGGATCTTACCGCCCAAGCGGCTGAATTTCTGAGGGTTTCTCAGGAATTCGACGATCTCTTCCAGCTCATCCTTGGCTTCATCGATGCCCGCAACGTCATCGAAGGTGACGCGGCCCGACTTCTCGGTCAGCAATTTCGCCTTGGACTTGCCAAAGCCCATGGCGCCGCCCCGTCCGCCGCCCTGCATCCGGTTCATCAGGAAAATCCAGATGCCGATCAGCAGGATGAACGGCAGCAATGTGCCGAGATAGGCCAGGACACCGCTTTGCTGCTGCGGCTCTGCGTTGATGGCGACGTTGTTGTCGATCAGGTGGCCGGTAATATCGACGCCTTCCGGAATGATGGTGGTGAATGTTGCACCATCGCTGCGGCGCACGCGCACCTGCTCACCATCAATCGTGACGCTTTGAACCGATCCGGCATCCACGGCCTCGTAGAAATCGGAATAGCTCAGGGTCCGGTTGGACATGTTGGACTGGCCGCCACCAAACAGGTTGAAGAGCGCCAGGATCAACAGGAACAGCACGACCCAGAATGCGATGTTTCTCGCGTTACCCACGGGGAAAAACTCCTTCGTAAAGTCTTGCAGGCGGCGTTTGGCTGCCGGCGCAAGGTTTCCCTAGAATGTAGAGATTATGTGGGGCACTTCAATCCGCCATCAGCGAGGTTGTGAAATCTGCGCCGTCTTTTAGGGGCACGAGCCCCCAATTTCCGTCTGAGACACCCGGCAAGGGGGCGGCAACGAGCCTGTCCCCTTCCCAAACCGCTGGCAAGGCAGCACGGGAGGACCGGGGCAGTGTGCCACGCTGGCCCGGCGTAAGTGTCAGAACCGTCGAATCGCCCGTTGGCCGCAGGTGCAGGCCTTGGGGGGCTGGGGTCGCGGTGTCGTCCGCGCTTGGCTGCCAAACGATGCGCCAACGCCCGTCCCAGATGCCGGGCGCGGGGGTGCACAGATCGGACACAGCCGCCGGTTCGCGGGCCACGCGGATCTGATTATCACGGACGGTCAGCAAACAGCCCTGCAAGGTCTGGGTGCGGCCCTCGGCAAGGCGGTCCATCACCGCTTGCAGGGCCCGCAGGCGCGGCCGGTAAACCGCACCGGACACCCAGCCCAAAGCATGGGCCAGCAGTCGGGCGCGAATGTCGAACGGGGCCTGGGCCAGCAACGTCTGATCCAGCAGTACGTCGCCGTCGTCTATATTAGCGGCACGGGCAGCAAGGGTTTGGGTGGTGCTTTGCAGCGCCGCGCGCGCATCGGACATGATCTGGGCGGTGCGGGCCAAACGCGCCACATCAAGGCCCAGCGGCCCCAGATGCGTCAGCGCCTTGCGCGCCTTGATCCTGTCAAAGCGCGTATCTTCATTGGAGGGATCTTCGACCCATTCCTGATCCCAATGGCCCAGCGCGTCCCGCAAGTCAGCGCGCCGCAAGCCCAGAAACGGGCGCAGCCAGTACAGGCCGTCGGCGTGGCGCAGGGCAGACATGGCGGATAGCCCATCCACACCAGAGCCGCGCGCCAAGCGCATCAGCACGGTTTCGGCCTGATCATCCATGGTATGGGCCAAGGCCACATGCGACAGTTCCAGATCGCGCGCCCAGTCTGACAGCAACCCATAGCGCAGGCTGCGCGCAGCCCCCTGCAAGTTGCCCGACCCGGTCAGCTCGGCCTCCTGAGGCGCCGTCAGAACGTGGTGGGGCAGATCCAGCGCAGCGCAGGTTTCGGCTACGAACGCGGCTTCAGACGCGGCCTCGGGCCGCAGCCCGTGATCGACCGTTGCCACGAACACCGCTGCCCGACGCCGCTGCGCCCATTGAGCGCCTGCACGCAACAGCGCCATGCTGTCGCCGCCACCGGAAACAGCCAGCCCAAGCGCCCGAGGCTGCCCGTCAGGGCAGGCCTCAGCAAGGGCCATCGACAGATGGGTTGTGAGCGCGGCGGGCTTCAGTCTGCTCTCCTTCCCGGACGAGATGGACGCGGGCCGTGTTAATGACGGCAGGGTTAATTGCAGCCTAAAGCGCGCCGCTCTGCCCCGGCATCAAATGAAACATCCGTGTCAGGAAAACGCACCTGCACCTCGCCAAGGGTCACGCACGCCTCCGAGACTTGGTTCAGATCCGCCAGCCGCAGGCCCAGATTATAGAGCGCGCGCGGGGCCACTTCGGATGCCGGATCGGCGGAGAAGCTGTCGAGATATGCCCTTGCAGCAGGGGCATTCTGCGCCAGTTCTGTGAGCGCTTCACCCCGGTAGAAATGGGCCTGACCAATCAGCGCACCGCCCGGATAGTCGGTGGTGTAATCCGAGAACAAGTCGAGCGCCCGCTGCGCATCCCCATCATTGAGGGCGGCACGGGCCGCATCAAATCGCGCCTGCTCGCCCACGGCCAGTTCGGGGCCTGTCGATGGCAAACTGCCACCCAGGCCAAGGCCGCCGCTCGGAGCATCGGGGTCTTCCCCACCGAGGCGCGGTGTCTCGCCAAGCTGCGAAAGATCGCCGCCCTCCAGCTCCACCAGCCGGAACTCCAGATCGCCGATGCGGTTGGTGCCGTCAGTGATGATCCGGGTGATCAGGAACTCAAGCTCCTCGGTTTTGGCAGTCAGGCGCTGCAGCTCTGTCTCGATCGCATCCACCCGCGACAGGACCGACGCACCGGGCTGAAAGGTCTGCGGGGCGCCGGTTGTCGCCAATTCACGCCGCAGATTCTGGATCTCGACAAACAGGACGGACAGCTCCTGCCGGATATCGGCAAGGGTTTGGGCGCGGGCCTCCTCCTGCGCCGTGGCGGGCGCCCCGGACAGACCGCCCATCAGGCTGGCTGCTAGGGCGCAAGCTGCGATCCAGCGGCGCATATCAGCTGCCCAACCCGGCGGCTGCCCGCAAGACGGTCACCGCGCGCCGATTGCGTTCATAGCAACGCTCCTCGCTGCACACTTCCACCGGGCGTTCCTTGCCATAGGTGACGGTGGTCAGCCGGGAAGGGGACACGCCTTGTGACACCAGAAATTCCTGCACGGCTGCGGCGCGACGGGCGCCCAGGGCGAGGTTATATTCGCGGGTGCCCTGCTCATCTGCATGGCCCTCGATCAGGGCATCATAGGCAGGATTGGCTGCCAGCCAGTTGGCCTGCGATACCAGCACCGCTTCCGCCTGTGGCGTCAGGCTGGACTGGTCCACCACGAAGAACACGCGATCCCCAACCGAGGCGTTGAAATACGCGATCGAGGTGGGATCGGAAGGATCGCCCTGGGCGCCGATCGCGGGCTGCAGATCGACAGAGTTCGTCCCATCCCCAAAGCGGTCCGGGTTTGAACACGCGGCCAAGGCCAGTGGCAAAAGGATCATGGCCATCCAGCGCACGCTGCGCTTGAGACCTTTTGAAATCGTTTTTCTATGCAACATTCTGGGAGTTTCCCCGTTTTGTGTTTCTGCTCTTTTTTTCAACCGTAGCAAACCCAAGGCGTTTCACAAAGGGGGCCACGCGCCAGTCTATTTCAACAACGGAGACCAAGCCGGATCAGAGGCCCCTGCGGGCGTCGGCACCCGCTTGAGGTTGCGTCCAGAAATGTCGACCGAATAGAGCGCTGCCCCCCCCGCTGCGCCACTGCTTTCGCGGGTAAACATGATCACACGGCCATTGGGCGCCCAACTGGGCCCTTCATCGAGGAAGGAGGCCGTCAAAAGCCGCTCCTCAGAGCCATCGAGGCGCATCACGCCAATATGAAAACGCCCCCGGTTCTGCTTGGTGAAGGCCACCAGATCCCCCCGTGGCGACCAGACCGGCGTGCCGTAGCGCCCCTGCCCGAAGCTGATGCGCCGCGCCTCACCCCCGTTGGCGGGCATCACGTAAAGCTGCTGCGTGCCGGAACGGTCGCTTTCGAACACGATCTGGCTGCCATCGGGCGAAAAGCTGGGGGCAGTTTCAATCGACGGGGCGGAGGTCAGCCGGGTGGGTGATCCCCCGCGCACGGGCGCGCTGTACAGGTCTGTGTTGCCGCCTTGGGTCAGTGAATAGACCACCTTGCTGCCATCGGGCGAGAAGCGAGGGGCAAAGCTCATCGTGCCCGGCTGATCGGACAAGGCCCGGCGGCGCAGAGTGTCGAGATCCATTAGATAGACCTGCGGCAGGCCGGTTTCGTAGCTCGTGTAAAGAATGCGGCTGCCATCAGGCGCAAACCGGGGCGCCAGCACAAGGGCGCTGCTGTCCGTCAGATAGGCCGCGCCGGCTCCGTCATAGTCCATGATGGCCAACCGCTTGCGCCGGTTGTTCTTGGGGCCTTCTTCCGAGACGAATACAACGCGGCTGTCGAAATAGCCGCCTTCGCCCGTAATGCGGCTATAGACTTGGTCCGCCAATTTGTGTCCGATCCGCCGCCAAGCGCTTTCACGCCCCCCCAATTGCAGACCCTCGCCCAAGGCGGTTTCCGAAAACACATCAAAGAGGCGGAACTTGACAGTCATGCGCCCGCCAGACCCCACGCGCACCGAGCCCAGAACAAGGGCCTGGGCATTGATCGCCTTCCAGTCGGCATAGCTGACAGGCGCATCAAAAGAGGCGGGGGTCGAAATATAGGCATCGCGCGGGATCGCACGGAACAGCCCGGTGCCCTCCAGATCGGCGGCCACAAGATCTGACAGGCGGCGCGCAAGATCAGCCGATTGCGGGGTTTCGGCTACAAAGACCGGCACGGCGATGGGCAAGGGTTCGATCACGCCTTCGGTGATCTCGATGCGCAAAGGGCCGTTCTGGGCCTGGGCGGGCGTGACGCCCCCTGACTGAAACAGAGCCACAGCCAAAAGGGCGGGCAGAAATAGGCGGGACAGGCGCTGGAGATCCATCACTTGATCCTCATTCGTTCGGGATTGAATACCATTTCGATCTCGCGCCACTGATCAAACTTGTCGGCGGGCAGATCATATCCGCGTGCACCACAGCGAATGATCGCGCGGCGCGCAGCTTCATAGGCTTGGCGCACGGCATCGCCGGATCCGCCCTCGGCCGCCACTTGGCGGATCGATGCAGTGTCCGGGCGGCCATCGGCCAGCATTGAGACGCCCACCGTCACCGTGACCCGGAGCGCCGCAGAAGACAAGGCGCCCACGTTCCAGCATTGCTGCACAGCAACTCGAAGCGCATCTTTTTCACCGCTGGTCAGCGGCGGGCCCGTGGGCGCAGAGGCTGTCGCGTCAGGCTGCGCTTCCGGCTGGGGCTCAGGCTCAGGCGCCGGGGCAGCGGCATCCTGCAGCGCGTCATCAAGGGCATCTGATATGGCTGCCTGCCGCGTGGGCCGGGTCTGCGGCCGGATCGAGCGTGTGGGCGCCACTGCGCCGCGCGTGCCGCCGATCGCGGCTTCCGCTTCGGTAACGATCTCTGTCGCGGCCTCAGGCGGGGCCGTGGCTTCGGGCAGCGCTTCGACCGGTTGGGCGGTCTCGGGTGTCGGTGCCGGGCGAGCTGCCTCTTGCAAGGTGGCATCGGGGGCAGCGGCCGGGTCCGGGCGGGGTGCGGCCACGGGCGCCACGCGCGGCGCCGGGGCAGGCGAGGCGGAGACAGCGGGATCAGGACGGGGCGAAGCACCCGGATCATTCACCGGGGCAGGCGTGGCCGCGTCAGGCGCAGGGGCCTGCTCTGCGGTTTCGGCCTCCGGCGTGGGTGCGGGCTCTGGTGCAGGCTCCGGGGCGGGATCCGGTTCTGGCGTGGGCGCGGGCTTTGGGTCTGGCGTTACAGAGGGCACCGGCAAGGCCGCAGGGGTGGCTTGCAAGGCGTCGAATTCTTCCCCGCTCAGCAAGGTCACCTCGGTAACAGAGACATCCTCCAGCCGCGGAGTGCGATCCAGCCAGCCGGAGACAAGCGCCCAGCTCAGCACCAGGGCATGGCCCGTACCGGATATGAGCATTCCTGGCTGCATCGGCTACTGATCCGTCCCATCACTGGGCCCTGAAGGCCCGTCGAAACGCGGCCCGCCCGGCTCTGTCACGAGGCCAATGTCGCGAAAGCCCGCGGCGTTCAATGCGCCCATCACTTCCATCACCCGCCCATAGGCAAGGGCCGCATCACCGCGCAGATAGACGGTCTGGCTGTCTCGCTCGGCCAGCACGGCCCGCAGCAGAGGAACAAGTTCGTCAGGCGGCACTTCGCTGTCCTGAATGGCAAGGCGACCATCGGCCATGACCGTCACCGTGAGCGGCTGTTCCTGCTCGGATGGCAACGGGTTGGCTGCGGTTTCCGGAAGCTCTACGGGCACGCCCACCGTCAGAAGCGGGGCAGCCACCATGAAGATGATCAGCAGCACCAGCATCACATCCACAAATGGCGTGACGTTGATTTCGGCCATTGGGGCCGCGCGCTGGCGGGCACGGGCCCTGCCGCGCCTGCGGCCCCCGCTGCCGCCGCCTGCCCCATTTTGCACAGACGCGCCCATGCTCAGCCGTCCAACTGGCGCGACAGCAGCGTGGCGAATTCATCGGCAAAGGCCTCATAGCCCCCGACGATCCTGTCACTGTCTGCAATGAGCTTGTTGTAGAAGACCACCGCCGGGATAGCGGCCAAAAGGCCAAGGGCCGTCGCCAGCAGTGCCTCTGCGATGCCCGGGGCCACCACGGCAAGATCCGTTGAGCCGCTTACGGCGATCTGTTCAAACGCGTGCTTGATGCCCCAGACCGTGCCAAACAGCCCGACGAACGGAGCCGTTGACCCCACCGTGGCCAAGAAGGACAGACCGCCGTTCAGACGCTCAGCCTCTTTGGCGATCGCCACATCCATCGACCTGTCAATGCGGGCCTGGGCGTTGGGGATCAGCGCCCCGTCCTGGCGGTGAGACCGGCGCCATTCCTCCATTCCGGCTGCGAACACCCGTTCGGCGGCACCGGCGGGTTCGGGCCCAAGGGTTTCGTACAGCTCGTCCAGCGGCTCCCCCGACCAGAAGGCCGCGTCAAATGCGCTGGACGCCCGCTTTGTGTGGCGGAAGGCAATGTGTTTCTGAATGATGATCGCCCAAGACCATACCGAAGCCACGATCAAAAGGACCATGACAATCTGCACCGTGAACGTAGCACGTGCGAAAAGCGCCCAGAACGAGAAGTCGAGCGCGGGGGCGAGGCCGGATGGATCCATGAGCCTGCTTTCTCTTGTGTATGGCCCGCAACATACAAGATGCGCGGCGCCTGCCTCTGAAGGGGCCGTTCTTTTGCGGCCCGGTTCAGGACATTTACCCATTTTTCAAGGCAAAAGCCAACAGCGCCGTGACCGATCACATAAGAGTTGAACGGAGCGCTTACGATTTTCCGTCAAGCAATGCGCGAATTTCCGCTGGCAGGCGGGTTGGGCGGCCCTCCAGCGTCATCACCACAATCTGCACAGTGGCCGTAAATAAAGGCTGATCCTCCCGGCGCACGCGCTGCTCCATCGTGAAGCGCGCACCCTTCACATCGCTCAGCGTCGTCTCGACCACCAGCACGTCATCCAGCCGCGCGGGTGCGATATAATCTGCCTCAATCCGTTTGACCGCAAAGACGATCCCAAAATCATCTTTCATACGGTTCTGATCCATACCGATATCCCGCACCCAGTCAGAGCGGCCGCGCTCGATAAAGCGCAGGTAATTGGCATAGTAAACGATACCGGCCATGTCCGTATCTTCGTAGTAGACACGCAGCGTATGGGTAAAAATCTTGCTCATAGCCGCAGCCTAGCCACGGATCGGCCCGTTGCAAGTGCGCTCGCAAATCGGTGCGCCAAGGCGCGTCAAAGCAAGCCCCTCGGCAACAGCACCGAGGGCGCGACGGCGACGGCAGATCATATCGCACATGTCACAGCCATGATTGACAGCAGCGCCACCGCGCGCGCCGCTTTGAAGCAACAGGCGCACGACATGGAAAACATGGCAGCAGATCTGGCCGCGCGCTTGAAGGGCTGGCTTCCGCCAAAAGTCTAGACAGGCTGCAGAGATGTCAGGACGGAGGCTGCACCCGCGCAGACAGGCGCAGGGCGTGGCTCGCGTCGGTGGCCACGGCAGGCATTACCGGATCATAGGCGGCGCGGATCAGGTCAGCGATCTCTGGCCGCAACACCAGCTTGTCGGCCACGCGCGCCAAGGGCGCCGTCTGCGTGAAGGCGGTGTCTGACCACAGCAAAATCGCATTCACAGCCTGTTGCAGGGCCAGATCGGCAGCCGGCACGTTTGTCATCTCTGCATCCATACGCACAAACGCGAAGCAGGCCCGGATGGCATTGGCCTCATCGAAGCGAAACACCCGGTACTGATTGGAGTTGCTCGCCTTGAGCCGGGCCAGCAAGGGCAAAAGATCGGGGATCAGTCGATCCATTCCCGGCACGTCGGCCAGTTCATCCCAGTCGCGCAGGAAGAACAGCATCAGGTTTGAGCCGAGCTCCGGGTCGGTTTCGGTGATCGGATGATTGGCCAGCGCTGCAACGGCTTCGATCGCCCCCTTGATCACCGCAAGCGTTTCGTCTTCGACGCCAAAAACGATTGGCGCAATTGGACGCCCCCAGCGCGCAAAGAGGTACTGCCCGTCGGCGCGCGTGAAAAGAGCTTCAATTTGTTCACGTTCCATCAGCCTGCCCCCTGCGGTTTGGCGATGCCTTGCCCGAGGCACAGCATCGCCTGTCTCACGTTTCCCTAGTTCACATTTATCGGCCGCACGGCAAGAGCAAGAGCGTTTAAAACAGCGCGATGAAGAGCGACGTTTTCACTCACCAGCGCCCAATATTCCGCACGGCACAGGCGGAGCGGTGTTTTGGCCGCGGCTTGGGCCGGTTCAGTCGGCGCCGTCGAACAGATCACCGCTCTCCGGGCGGCGGGGCGCATCCAGCCCAAGATGGCGCCAAGCCCGGTTTGAGATCATGCGCCCCCGGGGTGTGCGCTGCACCAGCCCCTGCTGCAAAAGGTAAGGCTCGATCACTTCTTCCAGCGCGTCGCGCGCCTCCGACAGGGCCGCCGCCATGGTTTCAACGCCGACAGGCCCCCCGCCGTATTCCTGTGCGATCAAGCTGAGGTAGCGCCGGTCAGCCCCATCTAGGCCAAGCTGATCCACGCCAAGGCGGGTGAGCGCATCATCGGCGAGCGCACGGGTGATGACGCCATCCCCTTCGACCACGGCAAAATCCACCACTCGGCGCAAAAGGCGTCCGGCAATGCGCGGCGTGCCGCGGGCACGCGTCGCGATCTCGCGCGCGCCGCCATCGTCACAGGGGATGTTCAATTTAGACGCCCCGCGCGCCACGATGCTGTGGAGTTCTTCGACCGAGTAAAATTGCAGGCGCACGGGAATGCCAAAGCGATCCCGCAAGGGGGTGGTCAGCAGGCCAAGGCGCGTGGTCGCCCCAACAAGCGTGAAGGGCTGCAATTCGATCCGGACAGTCCGCGCCGCAGGTCCTTCGCCGATCACAAGATCCAGTTCGAAATCCTCCATCGCGGGATAGAGCACTTCCTCAACGACGGGATTGAGACGATGGATTTCGTCAATAAACAGCACATCCCGCGCTTCCAGATTGGTGAGGATGGCAGCAAGGTCACCGGCCTTGGCCAGCACAGGCCCGGAGGTCATCCGGAAATTGACGCCCAGTTCACGCGCCATGATCTGAGCCAGCGTTGTCTTGCCGAGGCCGGGCGGGCCGTGAAACAGGGTGTGGTCCATGGCCTGCCCCCTGCGGCGGGCGCTTTCAAGAAACACCGAAAGGTTGGCGCGGGCCTCGGCCTGGCCCACGAAATCGGCCAGCAGCTGGGGGCGCAGGGCGCGGTCCTGATCCCCGTCCTGGGGGGTGCCCCGCAAAGTGGGATCAGGGGAAGCATCTGGGGATGTCACAACTTATCCTTTCGGGGCCAGCAGCCGCAATCCGGACCGGATCAATTCAGCCGTGTCCGCATCCGGCGCCTCGCCTGCCACCGTGGCAATGGCCTGCGCAGCTTCTCCCCGGCTATAGCCAAGGTTTTCCAGCGCCGAGAGCGCATCTGCCTGCGCTGCCGCTGTGCTGCGGCCTTGGGGTTGCGGCGCGGCAGGTGCATCCGCCTCCGGTTCGGTAAGCACGACATCTGATGCCTCGGGTGCCTGCAGAGGCGCAGACAAGCTTGCGCCCAACGCCATGACGGCCGGCGCCTTGTCTTTCAACTCATTGACCACGCGCTGGGCGATCTTGGGGCCCACGCCAGGTGCCGCCTTCACCGCACCCCAGTCGCCAAGGGCGATGGCCCGGCTGACCCCTTCCGGCCCCAAAACCGAAAGGATGGCCAAAGCCCCCTTTGCACCGATCCCCTGCACGCCAATGAGCAGGCGATGCCATTCCTTTTCCAGCAGCGTGGGAAAGCCAAACAATTGCAGAAGGTCTTCGCGCACCAACAGTTCTGTAAACAGGCGCACGGGCGCGCCCGGCTCAGGCAGCCCGGCCATCGTGCGATCTGAGACATGAACGATGTAGCCGACACCGGCCACGTCAATCAGAACATGGCCGTCGCCCTTGTAGCCCATGCGCCCGGTCAGCTGTCCAATCATCCGCGCATCCTCGCAGCGCGCCCTGTGCGGCCGGCGCGCACCGGCTGCTCTGCCTTGGCCAATGCAGCCGACAATCGGCCCGCTGACTGCAGGTGATAGGAGTGGCAGACCGCGATCGCCAGCGCATCAGCCGCATCGGCACTGTCCAGTTCCACTCCGGGAAATTGCAATTTCACCATGTGCTCCACCTGCTGTTTTTGCGCATGTCCAACGCCCACCACCGCTTTCTTAACGGCATTGGGCGCATATTCCCCCACGCGCAGCCCGGCCCGCGCCGGGACAAGCAGCGCAATCGCCCGGGCCTGCCCCAGCTTGAGCGTTCCGGTCGCGTCCTTGTTCACAAATGTCTGTTCCACTGCGGCCGCCTGGGGGCCATGCGTGTCAAACACATCTTCCAGCAAATCATAGAGATGGGCCAGCCGGTCAGCGAGTGATTCCCCCTGCGCCTTGCACGTCCCGTTTGCGACATGGGACAGCCGGTTTCCCGCCATCTCGATCACGCCCCACCCGGTGCATCTCAGGCCCGGGTCAATTCCGATGACGCGCATGGCCTCATCCCCTGCTCTTGTTTTGTCCCTGCAATTAGCACGAAACGCGAACATTCGCCAAGAGGCATGGCAGCCTTCCCGTGAAAAAGGGAGAATTGCGACATTGGGGGGCGGGAAACTGTTCCGGAAACGACATTTTTCAGAGAATTGGAATTCATACTTTATAACAGATGGTTAACCCCCAGATGAGCTATGCTTTCATTGCATATGTGGCATGAGTTTTTTGCGGCTTGTGCGAACGCACGCACAGGAATACCTGCCCCGTCACGTGACGATCTTATCGAACCGCAAACTCAAGCTAAGGAGACCCCAGATGGCAATCATCGATACCCCCCGCGCGCCCGCAATTGGCCACCTGAACACAGGTGTCCTCGGCAATTTCTATAGCTCCACCTTCGGGGCCGTTCTCGCCTGGTATGACCGCCGTGCCACCCGCAACGCATTGTCCGCCCTGTCGGACCGCGAGCTGGAAGACATCGGCCTGTCCCGCGGCGAGATCGACACGCTGCTGTAATCTCAGCGCCGTATCAGACACGTTTAGAAGGGGTCGCAATGCGGCCCCTTTTTTGTATGCAGGGGGCCGCGGCCAGAGCGGTGCAGAGTGTCCAGCCGGGCTCAGCCCCGCTTGAGCGACAAGGTGGTCCAGTCGCCCAGCACCCGCCGGTCTTCCTGAACAAAGCCTTCGGCCACATAGGCCGCCAGCACAGTTTCCGCCTGCTCGTTGAGAATACCAGACAGGATCGCGCGCGCCTCTGGCGCAGCCACGCGGGCAATATCCGGCGCCAGTGCGATCAGCGGCCCCATCAGGATATTGGCGAAGATCAGATCAAAGGGGGCCGCGGCAGAAATGCCGGGATGATCGGTGCCCGTGGCCTCGATGCAGGTAACCCGGCCCGGCAGACCATTGGCCAAAAGGTTGGCTTCCGCCACCTCAACCGCAACCTGATCGATATCGGAGGCGATGATGCGCGCGGCATCGGGCAGCACGCGGGCGGCGGCCATGGCCAGCACAGCTGTGCCGCAGCCGATATCGGCCACGGTTTTGGGGCGCAGCCCTGCATCGAGCAAGGCATCAAAGGCCAGAAGGCAGCCCTTTGTGGTGCCGTGATGGCCGGTTCCGAAGGCCATGTTGGCCTCGATCAGCAATGGCTCGACCCCGTCCGGCACCGTTTCGGCATCGTGGCTGCCATAGACGTAAAAGCGACCTGCCGTAACCGGGGCCAGATCTCGGCGCACCTTGGCAACCCAGTCCGTCTCGGGCAGTTCGGAAATCACGAAATCTTTTGCGCCATGGGCGGCAGCCAGAAGCGCGAGGCCGATCTCGTCGGGCGACTCGATGAAATAGCCCCCCACTTCCCACATGCCCGAGCCATCCTCGATTTCGAAAACCCCCACGCCGGTGGGCTCCGGCACAAGGTTTTCAAGGGCGGTGCCCAGCGCTTCGGCGGGTGCACGGTCTGGCAGGGTGGTGAAGGCGGTGAAGGTGGGCATGGGGCCTCCGGCTAAAGGAATGGCCCGAGGCGGTAGGCCCTGTCGCGCCGCGCGTCAAGCCCCGTGGCCCGTGCATGGGCCGCAAAATCAGCGCTGATTTCTAGGGTATCGCGCCACTGGCGCGCCGGTGGCGGCGCGCGCCCGCAAGCAGGGTGGGGCAGACCGATGGCGCACATCCAGCTTCGGTGCTTCCGGGCGTGCAGTATCCGGTTGGGCTGGGGGACCGCCAGCTATGGGGCTGGCGGCTTCGCGTAGCTGCACACGGTTTGGATCAGGCAGAAACGCCGGTTCCGATCGGACATGTCACGCCCGTACCGCCGATACCGCAATATCCGCTGGGGTTCTTCGACAGATACTGCTGGTGGTAGTCCTCAGCAAAGTAGAAGGTTGGCGCAGGCACAATCTCGGTGGTGATGGCGCCATAGCCCGATGCTGACAGCTGGGGCGCAAAGGCCGCCTTGCTGGCCTCGGCGGCTGCATGCTGCGCGTCGCCATATGTGTAGATCCCGGAGCGATACTGCGTGCCCGTATCATTGCCCTGCCGCATTCCCTGGGTCGGGTCATGGCCCTCCCAGAACACCTTGAGCAGCGCCTCATAGGAAATCACGGCCGGATCATAGATCACGCGGACCACCTCGTTATGGCCGGTCTGGGCCGTGCAGACTTCTTCATAGGTTGGGTTGGGCGTGTAGCCGCCCGCATAGCCAACCATCGTGAGCCAGACCCCATCAAGCTTCCAAAACATCCGCTCCACGCCCCAGAAGCAGCCCATACCGAACATGGCCTCTTCCATGCCCTCTGGTATCGCGTCCTGAAGGGCCCGCCCAGACACATGGTGGGTCTGTGCGGTTGGGATCGCCGCGGACCGCCCGGGCAAAGCATCCGTCTTCGAGACCATTTCCATCTTCTTGCGTGCAAACAGGAACATCAGGCGCTCTCCTCTTTTGTGGCTTACCCAAAGAGATAGGATGTCATGTCGCGAAATTCCAGATGGCTCACTCGGCCGGGGCGGGGGCGGGCTGATAACGGCTGAACACTGTTTCGTTGCCGGGTGCCGGGCGACGCGGCACCAGCAGCGCAAGCCCAAAGGACACCAAGGCCATCAGCGCGGCAGCGCCAAACACCGCCCCGGGCGAGACCAACCACAGATATCCCAAAGCCGCCGGCAGAAAGACGGCCGCGATATGGTTGATCGTGAAGGCAACCGCTGCCGTGGGTGCGATGTCTGACGGGTCTGCGATCTTCTGGAAATAGGTTTTCAGAGCCAGCGCCATGGCAAACAGCACATGATCGACCACGTAGAGCACCGCTGCCAGCACGACCCCCCAACCAAACCAGTAGATCCCGCCATAGCAAAAGAACACGATCGCAAGGCCAAGATACTCAATCAGCAGAACCCGCCGCTCGCCCCAATGCCCCACCAGCCGCCCGAGCAGGGGCGCGCACAGGATGTTGATCACGAGGTTGATCAAAAACAGCGCCGTCACCTCGTGCACGGCAAAGCCGAAATGTTCGACCATCATGAAGCCTGCAAAGACGACAAAGATCTGCCGCCGCGCCCCGGACATGAACTGCAGCGCATAGTACAGCCAGTAGCGTTTGCGCAGGACGAACTCCTTGCGCTGCGGGTGGGGGCTTTCAAACTGTGGGAAGGCCAGCATGCAGTAGAGCGCGATGGCCACGGTCAGCCCGCCCGACACCAGATACACCCGGTTGTAATCCAGCCCCAGCGCCTCCCAGCCCAGCCAGATTACACAATAGACCACGAATGTCGCCGTCGACGCCGCCGCCATCAGCCAGCCCAGCATCTGCGGGGCGCGCTCCTTCTTGATCCATTGCAACTGGAGCGACTGGTTGACCGTCTCGTAGTAGTGAAACCCGATCGAGGACAGCATCGTGATCATCAAGATGCCCCCGAGCGACGGGAACCAAGCCGTGACTGCTGTTGCTGCCCCAAGCATGGCCAGTGCAACCAGGGCCAGCACTTGCTCGCGCATGAACATGAGCAAGACGATCACACCGATCGCAAGAAAGCCCGGAATTTCCCGCACCGTGTGCAACCAGCCAATCTTGGCGCCGTCAAAACCGCCCACTTCGATGACGAAATTATTGAGCAGGGCCGACCACGTATTGAAGGCCAGCGGCATGGCAACCGCCATCAAAAACAACAGCGTGATAGGCCGGCGCCATAGCGGCAACTGCCGCGCATTTTGAAGAGGTACAATCCGCATGCGCGTGGCTTACGCCGCCCGGGCCAAAGAGAAAAGCGGATGTTTGCGCACAGCCCCTCTCACAATGCGAGCACTTGCCAGCCGCCGCCCGCGGCTGATCCGTCTTCGGGGGGCGGCAAACCGACGTGGATGCGCCCCCCTCGGGGGTTAGAAGAAATTCTGCGGATCGATGTCGATGGCGAGGCGCAGATCCCCGCGCAAGGACACTTGCCCGACCCATTGCGCCAGCGCGGCCTGCAACGGGGCCGTCCGCTCTGCGC
Source organism: Oceanicola sp. (assembly GCA_022447275.1). Lineage (GTDB taxonomy): Bacteria > Pseudomonadota > Alphaproteobacteria > Rhodobacterales > Rhodobacteraceae > JAKVBK01. Next base: position 22,566 of record JAKVBK010000001.1, read on the forward strand.
GCACCAGAAGGCGCACGCGGTGGCGGCCACGGATCCGGGCAATCGGCGCGGCGGCCGGGCCAAAAAGCTGGGCGCCGATCCGATCCAGCGGGCCCCGCGCATTGGCCAGTGCAGCGCCAAGATCAAACACCTGGCTCACATCACTGCCAGACAGGATGATGCCGGCAAGACGCGTGTAGGGGGGCATGTGGGCCGCCTGACGCTCGCGCGCCTCTGCGGCCCAAAACCCTTCCTCGTCGCCAGAAAGAATGGCCTGGATCACCGGATGGGCCGGTTGATGGGTCTGGATCAGAGCCCGCCCTGCCCGCTCGGAACGGCCCGCGCGCCCGGCCACCTGACGCACCAACTGAAAGGTCCGCTCAGCGGCGCGCAGGTCTGATCCCTGCAGCCCAAGATCCGCATCGATTACCCCCACGAGGGTCAGCAGGGGAAAGTTATGCCCCTTGGCCACCAATTGGGTGCCAATGATGATGTCCGCCTCGCCCGCAGCAATCTCCGCGATTGCCTCCCGCAGCGCCCGGGCGGATCCATAGAGATCAGACGACAGCACCGCCCGCCGCGCGTCCGGGAAGCGGGCTGCGGCTTCCTCGGCCAAACGCTCGATCCCGGGGCCAACGGCTGTCATCTTGCCCTCAACCCCGCAAGATGGGCAGGCCTCGGGCATCGGGATCGTTTCACCGCATTGGTGGCACATCAGGCGCTTGAGGAAGCGGTGTTCAACCATGCGCGTGTCGCAGTTTGGGCAGCCGACTTGATTGCCGCAGGCCCGACACACCGTGACAGGCGCAAAGCCGCGCCGGTTGAGAAACAGCAGCGCTTGCTCCCCCTCGGCCAGGCGGGCCTCCACCGCCTGCGCAAGACTTGGGGAAATCCATTGCCCCGCGCCCATGGCCTCCGCCCGCATGTCGATGGCCTCCATCTGAGGCATCTGCACCGCGCCTGGCCGCGCCGAAAGCGTTTCACGCCGATACTTGCCGGTTTCGGCATTCACCCAACTTTCCAGCGACGGCGTGGCCGAAGCCAGCACAACCTGCGCATGGGCAAAATGCGCCCGCAGCACGGCCATGTCACGGGCATTATAGAGCACCCCATCTTCCTGCTTGTAGGAGCCGTCATGCTCCTCATCGACGACGATCAACCCCAGATCCCGGAAGGGCAGAAACAGCGCGGACCGCGCCCCCACCACCAACTGGGCGCCCCCTTCAGCGACCATTTTCCAGCAGCGGCGCCGTTCCGTCATGGTGACGCCGGAATGCCATTCGGCCGGGCGCGCGCCAAAGCGCTGCTCGACGCGGGTCAGGAAGGCGCCCGTCAGGGCGATCTCAGGCAGCAGCACGAGGGCCTGGCGCCCCGAGGTCAGGCATTGCGCCACCGCTTCGAGGTAAACTTCGGTCTTGCCGGAGCCTGTGACGCCTTTCAGCAAGGTGGTGCCGTAGCCACCGGCGGCCTGCGCTGCGCGCATGCGCTCTGCCACATCGGCCTGTGCGGCCGTCAGTTCGAGGCCGGGCAGGCTTGGATCCAGCGTTGGATAGGGCAGATCGCGGGGGGCTGCCTCCTCGATCACGGCCCCCGCTTTGACGAGGCCCTTCACCACCGATGCCGTCACCTCTGCCTCAGCGGCCAGTTCGCCAAGGGTGAACAGTCGGTAGGGATCGGCTTCCAGCACTTCGAGCACGCGGGCGCGCGTGTCGGTCATGCGCGCGGGCACCGTTGCGCCAAGACGCAAAATTTTGCGCATCGCCGGCGGGTCCGTCAGGCCGGGCGCGCGCAGGGCAAGGCGCAACATCGCCGGCAGGGGTGTCACCGTATAGGCCGCGGCCCGCGTGATAAAGGCGCGCAGCTCTGCCCCAAGCGGCGGTGCATCCAGCACGCGGAAAATCTTGCGCAGTTTGTCGGCAGGGTAATCCCCCTGCCCGGCGCCCCACACCACCCCGGGCACCTTGCGCGGCCCGAGCGGCACCTCGACGAGGTCGCCCGGAGCGCAACCGCCCTCAGGCGCGCGGTAATCGAGAATGCGGTCGAGGGGCTGGGTCGTCAGCACACCGACCACTGTTCCCTCAGGCACGGTGCCGGGGGCTTCTGGTTTGCGGTCAAACAGATCTGCAGCCATTGCGACGTGTCTCGCTTTCAACCGCGCGCGCGGCGCCGGGGCCCTGGCGCTGTCAAAGCCAGGGCGCTGTGCGGGGCGGCTATCAAGGCGATGCGGCGCGCACGCTCCATCCGATCTTTTCCTTTCGCTCTTTAGCGCGTCATGCAGATGCGGTATCTGGCATGCAATCCGAAACACCACTGCGCAGGAGACCGCAGATGAAGTTCTTTGTCGATACCGCTGAAATAGACGCCATTGCCGAACTTAACGACCTTGGAATGGTCGACGGGGTGACCACGAATCCCTCGCTGATCATGAAATCGGGCCGCGACATCATCGAGGTCACCAAGGAAATCTGCGCCCTTGTGGATGGCCCTGTCTCCGCCGAGGTGGTGGCCACCGAGGCCGACGCCATGATCGAGGAAGGCCTCAAGCTGGCCGAGATCGCCGAAAACATCGCGATCAAGGTGCCGCTGACTTGGGCCGGCCTGAAGGCGTGCAAAGCCTTTTCCGAGCGTGGACACATGGTCAATGTCACCTTGTGCTTCTCCGCCAATCAGGCGCTGCTGGCAGCCAAGGCAGGGGCCTCGTTCATCTCGCCCTTCATCGGACGTCTCGATGACGTGAACCTCGACGGGATGGAACTGATCAGCGACATCCGCCAAATCTATGACAATTACGATTTCCAAACAGAAATCCTGGCCGCTTCCATCCGGACTGTGAACCACGTTACGGAAAGCGCGCTGATCGGTGCAGACGTGATCACGGCCCCGCCCGGTGTGATCAAGAAGCTTGCCGACCACCCGCTGACGGACAAGGGTCTGGAAGCATTTTTGGCAGATTGGGCAAAGACTGGCCAAAAAATCGTTTGATCTGTATGGTGTCGGGGAGCAGACAAAAAAATTTGCCCCAAAAGAGGCGCCAAATGACAGAACAGGCCAACAGCGATATTCATCGCATTCGGGAGAAAATCCTCTCTGAACCGGACGTGATCCTTGAGGATCGTGATCTGATGCGTGCGCTCATTGACGCCAATGAGCGCACCATGGGCGGCAACATCGTGGACTTGCGCGGCATCGCCATGCAACGCCTCGAAGAACGGCTGGGCCGTCTTGAAGACACCCACCGTTCGGTGATCGCGGCCGCCTATGACAACCTCGCGGGCACCAATCAGGTGCACCGGGCGGTGCTGACAATGCTCGAACCCACGGGCTTTGAGGCTTTTCTGCGCAACCTTGGGGATGAAGTGGCGCAAGTGCTCAGGGTCGATGCATTGCGTCTTGTGCTCGAAAGCCACCAAAGTGAGGGCGACACGGCCGTCAAACGTCTGGGCGACGTGTTGACAGTGGTCCCGCCGGGCTTTGTAGATGCCTATGGCAGTGCGGGGCGCAGCAACACGGCGCCTGCGCGGCCGGTCTTGTTGCGCCAGACCCGCCCGAACTCGGAACTGGTCTATGCGGACAAAGCCACATGGATCACGTCCGAGGCGGTGCTCCGGCTTGATTTCGGACCCGGTCGTTTGCCAGGCATGCTGGCACTGGGCTCCGAAGACCCGCACCAGTTCAAGCCAAGCCAAGGCACCGATCTGCTGGCCTTTTTCGGGGGCGTCTTCGAGCGGCAAATGCGGCGCTGGCTGGATTGATGCATGGCCGCACCCACGGCCTTCCCCTCCGACGCGATGCGCGATGCGCTCGAACAATGGTGTACGCATCTGCGCGCCATTGAGGGCGCCTCTCCCGCCACCCTCGACGCCTACCGGCGCGATGTCACATCCTTCCTTGGGTTTCTGACAGCGCATTTGGGCGGCCCTTTCGGACCCTCTGCACTTGCGGACCTCCACACCCGGGACATGCGGGCCTGGATGGCCCATGAACGCGCCTCCGGCCTTTCGGCACGCTCGCTTGCCCGGGCTTTGTCAGCCGTAAAGAATTTCAGCCAGTGGCTGGCAGAGCGCCATGGCCTTGAGATCACCCCGATCCTGTCCATCCGGGCGCCGCGCTATCACAAGAAACTGCCTCGCCCGCTTGATGTGTCAGATGCCTCTGATCTGTTGCAACAGGCCGGTGCAGACCCCGCCCAGCCCGATTGGGTGCGCGCCCGCGACACCGCCGTGCTGACCTTGCTCTACGGGTGCGGGCTGCGGATCAGCGAGGCGCTGGGGCTGACAGCCGATGTCGTGCCGCTGGGCCAAAGCCTGCGCATTCGCGGCAAGGGCAACAAGGAACGGCTGGTGCCTGTGCTGCCTGTGGCGCGCGACGCGGTGGAACGCTATGCAGCGCTCTACCCCGGGAGCTTGCCCCCAGACGGCCCGCTGTTTCGCGGGGTGCGCGGTGGCGCGCTGAACCCACGGATCATTCAGCGGGCCATGGAAAATCTGCGCCTTGGTCTGGGCTTGCCCCCCACGGCAACGCCGCATGCCCTGCGCCACAGCTTTGCCACCCATCTGTTGAACGCCGGCGGCGATCTGCGCGCCATTCAGGATCTGCTCGGCCACGCGTCCCTCTCGACCACGCAGGCCTACACGGCTGTGGATGCAGGCCGGCTTCTGGATGTCTACCAGACGGCCCACCCCCGCGCCCAAGCCGCCCCAGACAAAACAGCGGTGCCAGATGCAGGCTAATGCGCGCCGGGCGCCTGTTTCCCCGCTGGTAAACAGGCGCGACAGAAGCTATAGCTCAAGCCTATGACCAATCGCATGCGGGCGTTTTCCGTCCACCTTCTGACTGCCACCGGCGCTGTGTTCGCCATGCTTGCCCTGCTGGCCGCAGTGGAAGGGCGCTATCCCTTGATGTTCCTGTGGCTGGTTGTGGCCCTTGTGGTGGATGGGGTCGATGGCCCTCTTGCCCGCAAATACGATGTTCAGACCAACGCGCCCCGTGTGGATGGCGCGCTGCTCGATCTGATCATCGACTACCTGACCTATGTCTTTATCCCAGCCTATGCGCTGTTTGCGGCAGACCTGCTGCCCGGATGGATGGGCTGGGCGGCCCTTTTGATCATCACGTTTGCCTCTGCGATCTACTTCGCCGACACAACGATGAAGACCAATGATTACAGCTTTGAGGGGTTTCCCGGCTGCTGGAACATGGTGGTGGTTACGATCTTTGCGCTTGAGCCGCCCGCAGGCCTGTCGCTGGTTGTGATCTGCGCGCTGAGCGTGGCCATGTTCCTGCCCTTGCGCTTTGTCCATCCGGTGCGCACGGCGCGCTGGCGCCCGCTGACCCTGCCCATTGCCGTGGTCTGGGTGGTTTGCGCCGCATGGGCGGCGGCCAATGGCTTTGACAAGCAAAGCTGGGCCGGTTGGCTGCTCACCGCTGCAAGCCTGTATCTGCTCTTTGCGGGCATCGCCCAGCAACTGACAGAACCCAAAGACTGAGGGCCTCTGCCGGCGCTTGACAGGGCCGAACGCCCCGCTTTCCCAGACTGTGAAATGCCGCCCTTGCTCCCGGCCACGGCACTGTTATAAGGCGCCCCATGATAGGACCTGCGGCATACGTTCGGCGAATTACCGGCCCGGCGCTCTGAGGCGTCAGGGCGACCGGGTTTTCGTGGCCTTCCGCTGCGCTTTTTAGGCGTGACACCGGCCACCGCCACCCTTTCCTCATCTCTGTTTCCCGTTCCTTGAAGGATGCACCCCATGTGTGCCGACACCCCTCAGACACCCGATTACAAAGAAACGATCCGGCTGCCCAAAATCGCGTTCCCCATGCGGGCCGGCCTGCCCAAGCGCGAGCCCGCCTGGCTGGAGCGCTGGGAAAAGATGGACATCTATGCCCAGTTGCGCGCCAAGGCCGCCTCGCCCCGCCCCAAAGGCCCCTTCACGCTGCATGATGGCCCGCCCTATGCCAATGGAAACCTCCATATCGGGCACGCGCTGAACAAGATCCTCAAGGACATGGTCGTGCGCAGCCACCAGATGATGGGCCATGACGCGCGCTATATCCCGGGCTGGGATTGCCACGGCCTGCCCATCGAATGGAAAATCGAAGAGCAGTACCGCAAAAAGGGCCGCGACAAGGACGCGGTCGACGTGGTCGATTTCCGTCAGGAATGCCGCAAATTCGCCGAGGGCTGGATCGACGTCCAGCGCGGTGAGTTCAAACGTCTCGGCGTCACGGGCACTTGGGACAAACCCTATCTGACAATGGATTTCCATGCCGAGCGCGTCATCGCGGAGGAATTCATGTCCTTCCTGATGAACGGGCTGTTGTATCAAGGCTCCAAGCCGGTGATGTGGTCTCCCGTTGAGAAAACCGCCCTCGCCGAGGCCGAGGTGGAATACCATGACCGCCAGACCGATGCGGTGTGGGTGCCGTTCCGTGTTGTTTCGGATGGCGACCTGAAGGATTACCAAGTGGTCATCTGGACCACCACGCCCTGGACCCTGCCCCAAAACCGGGCGATCTGCTTTGGACCGAATATCTCCTACGGGATTTACGAAGTCACAGGCCGGCCCGAGGAATGCTGGGCGCGCATCGGGGATCGCTACCTGCTGGCCGACGCTCTGGCAGCTGACACGCTGGGGGCCGCCCGCCTCGATGACACGATGTACCGCCGCCTGCGCGATGTGACGGCCGATGAACTGGCCAGCCTCACCTGCGCGCATCCGCTGGCCGGTGCCGAGGGCGCAGATGGTGAATGGGATTATCCCGTGCCGCTCTTCCCCGGCGACCACGTGACCGATGACGCCGGTACGGGCTTTGTCCATACCGCCCCATCCCACGGCGATGACGACTACCAGATCGGGCTCAAGCACGGGCTCGAGATGACGTTCAACATCCTCGACGATGGCTCCTACCGCGCCGATCTGCCCTTCTTTGGCGGCGAAATGATCATTCGCCCCAACGGAAAGCCCGGCAACGCCAACAAGACCGTCATCGCCAAGATGATCGAGGTTGGCAAATTGCTGGCCCGCAAGCGGATCACCATCTCGGATGCCCATTCCTGGCGCTCGAAGGCGCCGGTCATTCGTCTCAACCGGCCCCAGTGGTTTGCCGCCATCGACCGGGAAGTGGGCGATGGCAAGGATACCTACGGCACCACCATCCGCAGCCGCGCGCTGACCTCGATCGACCAGCTCGTGCAGTGGACGCCGCAAACCGGCCGCAACCGCCTCTATTCGATGATCGAGGCCCGGCCTGACTGGGTGCTGTCGCGCCAGCGCGCCTGGGGCGTGCCGCTCACCTGCTTCACCAAGGTTGGCGCCAAACCCACTGATCCCGATTTCCTGCTGCAGGATCCAGAGGTGAACGCCCGCATCCTCGCCGCATTCGAGGAAGAGGGCGCCGATGCCTGGTACAAACCCGGCGCCAAGGCGCGTTTCCTCGGCGATGGCCATGATGCTGATGCATGGGATCAGGTATTTGACATCCTCGACGTGTGGTTTGACAGCGGCTCGACCCATGCCTTTGTGCTGCGGGATCGCGAAGACGGCTCCGATGACGGGCTGGCCGATCTCTATCTCGAGGGTACGGACCAGCACCGCGGCTGGTTCCATTCCTCGATGCTGCAGGCCTGTGGCACCAAGGGGCGCGCCCCGTATCGCGGCGTGCTGACCCACGGCTTCACGCTCGATGAGAAGGGCATGAAAATGTCCAAGTCGCTGGGCAATATCATCGCACCGCAGGAAGTCGCCAGCCAGTATGGCGCCGACATCCTGCGCCTGTGGGTGGCCCAGACAGACTACACCGGCGACCAGCGCATCGGCCCCGAAATCCTCAAGGGCGTGGCCGATAGCTACCGGCGTTTGCGCAACACGCTGCGCTTCCTGCTGGGGGCGCTTGATGACTATGACCCGGCTCGGGACGTGGACCTCGAAGAGATGCCAGAGCTCGAACGCTGGGTGCTGCACCGTCTCGCCGAGTTGGATGAAGAAGTGCAAAAAGGATACCGCGCCTATGATTATCAGGGCGTGTTCCAAAAGCTGTTCCATTTCGCCACCGTCGATCTGTCATCCTTCTATTTCGACGTGCGCAAGGACGCGCTGTATTGCGATGCCCCTTCCTCGGTGACACGCCGCGCCTGCCAAACAGTGATGAACGCGCTTTATCACCGCCTCGTCACATGGCTGGCCCCGATCCTTGTGTTTACAATGGAAGAGGTCTGGCTTGAGCGCTTCCCGGGCGATGACAGCTCGGTGCACCTGCAGGACTTTCCCGAAACGCCAGCCGCGTGGCGCAACGATGCGCTTGGCGCGGTCTGGACCGAGATCCGGAAATATCGCCGGGTGGTGACGGCCGCGCTGGAGGTGGAGCGCACCAACAAGGTGATCGGTGCATCCTTGGAAGCTGCGCCGACGGTCTATTTCGCGCCGAATGTTGCCCATGACATCCTCGACACTGTGAAATTCGAAGATCTTTGCATTGTGTCGGCGATCCACATCTCAACGGATCCGGCCCCAGAGGGCGCCTTTACCCTCGACGAGGTGCCGGGCGTGGCCGTGGCCTTCGCCAAGGCAGAGGGCAAGAAATGCCAGCGCTGCTGGAAAATTCTGCCTGATGTCGGCATGTTTGCCCATATGGATGTCTGCGGGCGCTGCGATGCAGCCCTTGAAGAGGGATAAGGGATGTCAGATCTGGATTTCGAGCCGGGCACTGCCGATTACATCGAACGCGTTCGGCAGAGCTTTTCCCAGCAGGCTGTAATGGCCACCCTTGGGGCGGAAATCCTTGAAATCGGGCCGGGGCGGGTGCGCCTCGGCCTGCAATTCGCCCCTGAACTGACCCAACAACACGGCTTTTTGCACGCCGGCGTCGTCACAACTGTGCTCGACAGTGCCTGCGGTTACGCCGCCTTCACGCTGATGCCCGCCGAGGCTGAGGTGCTGACGGTGGAGTTCAAATCGAACTTCATGGCCCCCGCAGCGGGCGATCGTTTCGTGTTCGAAGGACGGGTGATCAAGCCCGGCCGCACCCTGACCGTGACGGAAGGCTTTGCCTTTTCTGATCGCGATGAGGGCGAGCCCAAGCTGATTGCCAAGATGTCTGCCACGATGATGGCAGTCGCCGGGCGCCCTGATATCGGCGGCCGTGTCGGCACGGAATGACGCAAGCCCCCGCCCCTGCCGATGTGGCGCGGGCCATGTTTGACCTGCTTGCAAAGCGCCGCCCGGGCCGTTCGATCTGTCCGTCAGAGGTGGCCCGCAGCCTGTCGCCGGAGGATTGGCGCAGCCTGATGGCGCTTGTGCGTCGCGTGGCCCAAGAACAGGCCGATGCGGGATTGCTAGAGATCACTCAGAAGGGGCGGCCGGTTTCTGCGCGCACCGCCAAAGGCCCCATTCGTCTGGCGCTGCCCGCCCGTTTCGACGGGTCTGCCCCCACAGCTGAGACGCCTGACGCATAACGGCCAGGGTCGTCCTTAAAAACCATCATGGATTGCGCATGCGCAGCGCATGTTCCCCTGCACAGGGGGCCGCTTTACGACCGGGGATGGCGATAGAAGTAATGCACCCCAATTCGCGCCGTGCGTGGAAAGCGCTTGGCCCAAGCCGGGCTGACTGCGGTGGTGTGATAATGGGTGGCGCCACTCGTCAAATCACGGCTGGCCCCATCCAGCATTGCCCGGGCCACCTTGCCCACACGCTCAAACGCGCGCTGCTCGCCGATCGTCTCGGCGTGGCCGTCACAGGTATAGGTAAACTGGCACTGGTAGCGCTTGCCTGTCCCCTGATTGATGACGGTGCAGACCGTGCCGGGATAGAGACTGCTATCAACCCGATTCAGGATGACTTCCGCCACCGCAAACTGGCCCTTTACGCTTTCGCCACGCGCTTCGAAATACAGCGCTTCGGCCAGGCAGCGCCATTCATTGCCGCCTTTTGCAACCGGCTGAGCGTCCAGCCAGGCGCGGGTGTATTCAATCTCGCTCGGAGCGTTGCTGTCCTCTTCCTGCTCAAGGCCCGCCAGCTTGCGCATGCGGTTGCTGGAAACAGAGCGCAGACCCTTGTGATCATGCGACAGCAGGTTTGTCAGGCGATCGTCGAACACCGCGGTCGGGTCGGTGGAGGTGGACACGGTTTGCGCGCTGGCCACACCGGCGGCGCACAGCGTCAGGACCGCGGCAAAAGCCGTGGCCGCAAGGTGCCGTATGATTGACGTACCCATGATCGAAGCTCCAAAACCGATGAAAAAACCGGCGCAAATGTTAACGAACGCCGGGGATTTAACTAAATTGTGGATAAGAGTCTAGCTTGCCGCGCGCTGCACTGCAGCAATTCACGATGTCGCACCGCAGGCACAGCCCTATTTTGCGGGGTCCTTCAACGCAAGATGCGCAGCGGCCAGTCGTGCCACGGGCACCCGGTAGGGCGAGCAGGATACATAGTCGAACCCGGCCGAGCGGCAAAACGCAATTGCAGCGGGATCCCCCGCATGTTCGCCACAGATCGACAGGGAGATATCCGGCCGCACTGACCGCCCGCGTTCGGCGCCAAGCAAAAGCAGTTCGCCCACCCCGTCTTCGTCGAGCGTGTGAAACGGATCCTCCGGATAGACGCCCTTTTCCACGTAGCTGGACATGAACCGGCCTGCATCGTCGCGTGACAGCCCATAGGCCATCTGCGTCAAGTCATTTGTACCAAAAGACAAAAACGACGATTGGCCAGCGATATCACCGGCCCGCAGCGCGGCTCGCGGTGTCTCCACCATCACGCCAAGCGCATAGTCAAACGCCGCGCCGGTTTCGTTGCGCACGGCAGCTGCCACGCCATCGATCCGGGTTTTGACAAGCTCCACCTCGCGGCGCGCTGAAACCAGCGGGATCATGATTTCGGGCACAACGGGCTTTCCCGTCTTGGACACAGCAACGGTGGCCTCAAAGATCGCGCGGGCCTGCATGTCATAGATTTCGGGGACCGTCACGCCAAGGCGCACTCCACGCAGACCCAGCATCGGGTTAAACTCGCGCATGTTCTCGATGCGGTTGGTCACGTCCGAGAGCGGCAGGTCCAGTCCTTCAGCCAATTGCAGCATCCCCTGCCGGTCAGAGGGCAGGAATTCATGCAGCGGCGGATCGAACAGGCGAATCGTCACCGGACGGTCGCCCATTTCCGAAAACAGCGCTATGAAATCGCCCCGCTGCATCGGGAGAAGCCGCTCCAAAGCCGAGCGGCGTCCCTCTTCAGACTGGGCAAAGATCATCTCGCGCATCACCGTCATGCGTGGATCTTCAAAGAACATGTGCTCGGTCCGGCACAGACCGATGCCCTCTGCGGCAAAGGTATTGGCCACCCGGGCCTCCGCCAGCGTATCGGCATTGGCGCGCACACCGATGTCGCGCATCTCGTCGGCCCAGCCCATCAGCGTCTGGAAGGAAGCATCAAGCGCTGCGTCGATCATCGGAACAACACCGGCCAGCAAAACACCGGTGGTGCCATCCAACGTGACGATATCGCCCGCCTTAAAGAGGCGACCATCAGGTGCCGAGAGGTGCTTTTCGCGCGTGCTGAACACCAGATCATTGGCCCCCACCACGCAGGGCACGCCGAGGCCGCGCGCGATCACCGCCGCATGGGAGGTGACCCCGCCGCGCTCCGTCAGCACGCCCTTGGCGACCTGCATGCCGCGCACATCCTCTGGCGAGGTTTCGCGCCGCACAAGAATACAGGCCTCGCCCTGCGCAGCGGCGGCCTGTGCCGCATTGGCGGAAAAGACGAGCTTGCCCGTGGCCGCGCCCGGACTGCCGGCAATGCCACTGGCAATCACATCGCGGCGCGCATCAGGATGGACCTGCGGGTGCAACAGTTCACTCAGACCATGGGGCGCCACGCGCAGAACGGCTTCCTCGCGGGGGATCACGCCATCTTCGGCAAGAGCAACGGCAATCCGCAGCCCGGCCCGGGCCGACCGCGGTGCCCGCACCGCATCGAGCACCCGCAAAGCACCGTTCTCGAGGCAAAACTCGATCTCCATCTCCTCGCGCAGACCGCGCCGGCAGATCTGGCTGGCCTCCAGCAGAGCCTCAAAGGCCTGCGGAGCCTCGCTTTCCAGAGAGACCCCGCGGGGATCTTCCCCCAGAAAGATCGCATCACCCGACCCATCCAGCGCATCGCGAAACAGCGACTGGCGCTGGTAGCGGCCCTGTACGCCCGGTGCGCCCGTGATCGAGGAAATGAAGCGCACCACGCCCGAGCCGCTTTCCCCGGGGCCAAAGCCCAGCGCCATTTCCTGCACGACAAGCCCCAGGCCCGCATCCGGCGGTGCCCCCTTCGCCTGCCGCAAAAGGCGGGCTGTGGTGGCATCCCAAGCCCGGGCCATGGCCCGCAGGGCATCGCCCAACTGGCGCACAGGATCCTGCGGAAAGGGTTCTTCGGCCTCGGCCGCATACATCTCGAGGGCCCGCGCAACAGAGGCGTCTGAGACTTCACTGTCTTCAAAAAGCTCAGGATCCAGCCGTGCGATATGCACCGCATAAGCCTGAATATGGCGCAGGTAGAGCGTGTTGGCCGCCTCCACCCCGTAGGACGTGCACAGCTCTGCGTGGCGGGCATCATTCAGCCCGATATTGAGCACAGCCCCCGGCCCGCCCCAATCGGCCCCCTCCACAGACGGGCGCACCGACACAAGGGCCCCCGCACTGAACTGGGCCAGAATGGCGGCCTTGTCGGGCATTTGGCCTTCGGTAATCCGGCGCACGGTTTCAAAGGGCAGCGCCAAAGTGGTGGGCACATTCAGACCAAGCCGCAACAACCGCTGCAAACATTTCGCGCGCGAGCCGTGGCGCGCCACTGCAATGGGCGCAACAGGCGTCACCACCGTGAACTGTTCTGGCTGATTTTGAGGCGCAAGCTCCATCATGCTGCTTCCTTATCGTGCAGATGCAGCATAGCGGTCCGGCGCGGCGCGGCAAGAAGCAGCGTATAGCATTCCGAAAGGCGGGGCAGACGGGCCACGCCGGGCCCGCCCAATCCGGTATCTGGTCAGCCTTCGACTTTGCTGAGATCGGCTGCTTTCAGACAGGTCTCGCGAATACGGTGCAACAGATTGAGACGGTTGCGCCGCACGATCTCATTGTCAGCATTCACCTGAACGGCCTCAAAGAAAGCATCGATGGGCGTGCGCAGAGCCGCCATCGCCCCCATCGCCGTGGCGAAATCCTCGCCCTCCAGCGCCGCCAGAATCGCGGCATCGGCGTTGTCGAGCGCGTCAAACAGCGCCACCTCGGCAGCATCTTCGGCATATTTGCGGTCTGGGCCGTACTCATAGGCCACGCCATCGGCTTTCTCAGCCTGAGCAAGAATGTTGTTGGCCCGCTTGAAACCCTGCACGAGGTTTTCGCCGTCTTCCGTGGCCAGAACGGCCCCAAGTGCGCGCGCACGCGCCACGACAAGCCAAAGGTCATCATTGCCCGGCAGCGCCAGACAGGCGTCGATCACATCGTGGCGCACACCATCATTGCGCAGGAAGACCTTCAGACGCTCATGGATGAAGGTCACAACATCCGCAGTCTCCGCGTGGCCCTGAACACCGTCGCCCTGATCGCGCGGGCCGATCTGATCACCGGCAGCTGCGACCGCCGCATTGAGGCCCAACCGCAGATCATTTTCCAGCACGATACGGATGACGCCAAGCGCCGCGCGGCGCAATGCAAAGGGATCTTTCGAGCCGGTGGGCTTTTCATTGATCGCCCAGAAACCTGCGAGTTTGTCGATCTTTTCAGCCAAGGACACCGCTACAGATACAGGCGCCGTTGGCACTGCATCAGAGGGGCCAAGGGGCGCGTAATGCTCTTCGACCGCATTGGCCACCTCGGCCGGCAGACCGGCGGCCTGGGCATAGTACTTGCCCATGATGCCCTGCAGCTCCGGGAATTCGTAGACCATCTCGGAAGCGAGATCCGCCTTGGCAACCCGCGCCGCCTGCCCGGCCATTTCTGCATCTGCGCCCACGGTGGGGGCCAGCGTGCCTGCAAGGCCCGCGATCCGGTCAATCAGGTCTTTCTGGCTGCCCAGCTTGTTGTGGAAAGTCACGTTTTCCAGCGCGGCCAGCCAGGGCTCCATCTTCTGGTCCTTGGCGACGCGCAGATCGTTGTCCCAGAAGAACCGCGCATCCGCGAGGCGGGCAGAAAGCACCTTCTGGTTGCCCGCAAGGATCGTCGCGCCGTGATCGGCGGTCTCGCGGTTGGCCACGGTGACGAAGCGCACGATGCCCCCCGTTTTGGGATCGCGCACAGAAAAGAACTTCTGGTGCTCTTTCATGGAGGTTTGCAGCACTTCTGCCGGCAAGTGCAGAAAGTCTGCGCCGATCTCGCCCATCAAAACCACGGGCCACTCCACGAGGCCCGCGACCTCGGCCAGAAGGCCCTTGTCTTCCACCAGTTCGAGGCCGGCGGCGAATGCTTGCTGCTGGGCATCATGCCAGATCGTATCGGCCCGCTCGGCCGGATCGAGGATCACCTTGGCGCGCTTGAGCTTGGTGACGTAGTCCTCAAAGCCGCTGACTTCGATTTCAGCGGGCGCCAGAAAGCGGTGGCCTTCCGTGAGGTTTGAGGCGGCGATGCCTTCTACCTCAAGCGGCACAACCTCGGCACCGCCCTCGGAGGACAGCACGCATAGGATGCGATGCAACGGACGCACCCACCGCAAGGTGCCCGCGCCCCAACGCATGGACTTGGGCCAGGGGAAGGTCCGGATCGTGTGCTCGAGCACTTCGGCGATGATCTCTGCGGCGGGGCGACCCGGGCGTTCGATGACGGCAAAAAGAACGGTATTGCCCTTCTTGTCAGTGCGTTCTTCCAGTTGTCCGCGCTGCAAGCCAGTGGCGCGCAGGAAGCCAGCCAATGCCTGTTCCGGCGCGTCTGCGCGGGGGCCCTTGCGCTCTTCGCGGGTGGTGGGGCTTTCGGCGGTCAGCCCGTCGATGGTCAGGCACAGGCGGCGCGGCGTGGCAAACGCCCCGGCCGAGGCATAGGTCAACCCGGCTTCAACGAGGCCATTGGTGATCAGCTTCTTGAGGTCATCTGCAGCCCGGGCCTGCATGCGGGCCGGAATTTCTTCCGAGAAGAGTTCGATCAAAAGATCGGGCATGGCTTAGTTCTCCGGTTTGGGCGGGCAGCCCTCGGGGGCGGGCTTGCCGTCAAAGACAACCTCGCCGCAGGGATTGATCTGGTGCCAGACATAGCCGCGCCCATCCGCATCAAGCGCGATGACACGGTCAATGCCGTAGGTGATGTCGGCGGTGCCGAGCCAAGCTGTCATGGTGCCATCGACCAGCGCGTCACCGATTGCGTCCGCATCGTAGCAGTCGAACCAGCCGGGGCCGGTGAGGGGCTCGGCCTCCGGGTAGGGCGTGAAACGAGCGGCCACCTCATCGGGCGTCAGCGTTGTCGTGAAACAGGCCCGGAACCGGATCGGCGAGGAGATCGCGTCGATCCCGGAGATATCCGTGGCCGGAATCACAACGGGGTTTCCATCCCGTTCGGTCAACTCAATGTCCTCAAGGACAACGCGGTCGTACCACCCATACACTTGGAAATAGTAGACGCCCGCCCCCACGGAAAGCGCGATGATCAGGATCAGAAGGGAGACGATCTTGCCGCTCATTGGAGCCTCCTGGGGCCAGTTGCACTCCGGTGCTGGGAGACAGGCATACGGCTTACACAGACAGCATCAAGCGGGCCTTCACGCAGCATGGCTGTGGGTTTGCGGCGCGGATGCGGCAGCAGGCAGTGAGGCGCAGTGCGCGCGCCCTTGATGGCAAAGCTCATTCTGCCAGCCCCCCGCCGGCTTCCGTTTGCACGAAGGCATCGGCGCACATCTTGGCCAGCGCCCGAACACGGCCGATATAGGCCTGGCGTTCGGTAACCGAGATGACGCCGCGCGCGTCCAGCAGGTTGAACAGGTGGCTTGCCTTGATGGTCTGGTCATAGGCGGGATGGGCCATGACGATATGCTTGCCGGTTTTCGGGTCCTGCGCAGGCTGGGCAAGAATATCGGCAACCGCGCGCTCGGCATCCTCAAACTGGCGCAGCAGCACCTCGGTGTTGGCCTGATCGAAATTCCAGCGGCTGTATTCCTGCTCGGTCTGGCGGAAGACGTCGCCATAGCTGAGCGGGATCGGGCTTTCGGGCGGGTTGAAGGGCATGTCCATCACGTGGTCGACGCCAAGCACGTACATCGCGAGGCGCTCGAGACCATAGGTGAGTTCGCCCGAGACCGGCGTGCAGTCATGGCCCCCGACCTGCTGGAAATAGGTGAACTGGCTGACTTCCATCCCGTCGCACCAGACTTCCCAACCAAGGCCCCAAGCGCCCAGGGTGGGGCTTTCCCAGTCATCCTCGACAAAGCGGATGTCGTGCAGGTCCATGTCGATCCCGATGGCTTCGAGGCTGCCAAGATACAGGGCCTGCAGGTTGGGCGGGCTGGGCTTGATGAGTACCTGGTACTGGTAATAGTGCTGCAGACGGTTGGGGTTTTCGCCGTAGCGGCCATCGGTGGGTCTGCGCGAGGGTTGGGCATAGGCGGCGGCCCAGGGACGGCTGCCCAGCGAGCGCAGAGTGGTGGCCGGGTGAAACGTGCCAGCGCCCACTTCCATGTCGTAGGGTTGCAGCACTGCGCAGCCCTTGGCACCCCAATACGCCTGCAGGCGGATCAGGATATCTTGGAAGCAGGTCGGCGCAGAGGGTTTGGCTGTTTGGGTCGCCATTCTATGAACTCGTCTCGCAGGGATGGGTACGGTTTGGCGCGCGTTCTATGGCAGGGGCGCGGTCGGGTCAATTCACCCCGGGCGTGGCACGGGGGCGCTGCCCCCAATGGCCTGTCGGCCATTTCCCCCGGAGTATTGCTGCCAAGATGAGAGTGCGGCGCCATGTATCGCTGTGCCCCATGGGCTACGCAAGGCAGAGTTTCGGGGAGTTTCGGCGTGGAACGGGTTGCGCATTACCCCGATTGCCGTTTTTGTGGGCAATCTAAAACCACCACGTCTCCATTGATTGAAAGTCTTCGCACCGTGTATCGCCCTGCTGCCTTCCTGATTCTTATTGTGACCGCCTTGGCCATGGTGCTGCCCGCCCAGACCTTGCGCGCCCAGCCCGTTGGATCTGTCTACCTGCAGATTGAAGCCCAGCCGACCCTGTCGCAGGCGCAGGCAGCCGCGGCAGGCTATGCCGCAAATGTTGCTGGCGTGGCCGGCTATCAGGTGCCCGGAGGATGGTATGCGATTACCGTGGGCCCGTTTGCAGATCGGGATGCGGCAGAACAACAGCTGCGCACTCTGCGGCAGTTGGGCGCTGTGCCGGCTGACAGCTTCATCGTGGGCGCCGCCCGGCTTGGGCAGCGCTACTATCCGGTGGGTGCTGCGCCGGAGGCGCCGAACGTGGTGCAGGTTGCAACCGAAGCGCCCGAGCCACAGCCTGTGCCTGCCCTGCCGGATGAAACCGTTAGCGAGGCGCGAGCGTCGGAGAGATTGTTGGACGGCGATGCACGGCGCGCGCTTCAGGAAGCGCTGCAATGGGACGGGTTTTACACCTCGGCCATCGATGGGGCGATCGGACCGGGCACACGCCGGGCCATGTCTTTGTGGCAGGCCAGCCGTGGCTATCCGGAAACCGGCGTGCTGACGACGCGCCAGCGCGGCGAATTACTGGATGCCTATGCGGCCGTCTTTGCGCGCCTTGGACTGGAGACCGTTTTTGACCCGCAGGCCGGCATTGAACTGTTGCTGCCTTTGGGCCTGATGACCCGGGACGCCGTTGAGCCCCCTTTCGTGCGCTATACAGACCTTGGGGACAGCGGCTTTGAAGGCTTGCTGATCTCACAGGAAGGGGACCAACAGACGTTGTTCGGCCTCTATGACATCATGCAAACCCTCAAGATCGTGCCTGCGGACGGGGATCGCTCTCGCCGGCCCACATCCTTCACCCTGACAGGCCAGGATTCCCAGCGCCATTCCTATACCTACGCCACTTTGTCTGGCGGAGCGGTGAAGGGGTTCACATTGGTTTGGCCCCCCGAGGATGACCGGGTGATGTCACGTGTCATCGAGCGCATTCAGGACAGCTTTGACGCGTCACTCGAGGCGGTGCTGCCCGATGTGGCGGGATCGGGCCAGGTGCAGTCGATTGATCTTGTGGCGGGTCTTGAGATCCGGCGCCCGATCAAGTCGCGCTCGGCTTTGTGGGTCGACAAGGGCGGACAGGCCGTCACCAGCCTTGATCTGCTCGACCCCACTTGCAACCGCTATACGCTGGATACGGACTTCGCAGCGCAAGTGGTGGCCCAGGACGCGGATCTTGGCCTGGCCCTGCTGGCGCCCGAAGCGGCTCTGCGCCCGCCTGCGGTGGCAAGCCTTCGCGACCTTCCCGCGCGTTTGCGTTCAGAAGTTGCACTGGCCGGCTTTTCCTTTGAAGGGCGGCTGGACCTGCCCAGCGTCACCTTTGGCCAGATCGACGACAACAAGGGACTTTCAGGCGAGCCATCGCTGCTGCGGCTTTCTGTGGACGCGCTGCCCGGTGATGCCGGTGGCCCTGTGTTTGACGGATCCGGGAGCGTGACTGGCCTGCTGCAAGCCCCCGCTACTGGCGCGCGCAGTCTGCCGGGGAATGTCCGCTTCGCCGTGTCATCGGATGCGCTGTCTGGCTTTTTGGCACAGGCGGGCGTGACGGCGCCTGTTGCCGACGCCCAACCAGCACCCATGGCTCCGGAAGATCTGGCAAACTTGGCGGCGGATGCGGTGGTGCTGGCCTCCTGCTGGGAATGAGATGAAGGGGCGCGCGGTGCTGCGGGCTTGCGCGCGCGGCCGTGTCATCGCATCTTTTATGCATGACAGAGAAAACGCCGCCGCCCTCGCCTATTCGCGAAACTGATGAGGAAGCCCGCCAGATCGTACGGGATCTGCTAGGCACGTTTCAGCACGCGGTGCTGGCCGTCAATGATGCGGAGACGGGGTTTCCCATGACAAGCCGCATTGCTCTGGTGCAGGGGCCGGATGCCACGCCTGTCAGCCTGATTTCAGACCTGTCCCACCACACCGAGGCGCTCAAGCGGGATGGCAGATGTTCGGTCCTGATCGGTGAGCCAGGCCCCAAGGGTGATCCCCTGACCCATCCCCGCCTGACTTTGCAGGCGCGGGCGCGGTTTCTGCGCAAAGGGGAAGCCGGCCATGATGATCTGCGCGCGCATTACCTGAGCCACTATCCAAAGGCCAAGCTGTACGTGGACTTCATGGATTTTTCCTTCGTGATGTTTGATGCGGAGGTGGGTCACCTCAACGGTGGCTTTGGCAAAGCATACTGCATGACACCGCAAGAGATGGGGCTGCCCGAGCGCAGTTGATCGTTCAATCGAACGGAGCTTATTCAAGCACGGAAATTTGGTGTTTCGGGAGAAGCACAGAGGCGGGCACCGACTGCCACCAATCTGAGGCGGGCAGAACAATGCCCACGGGCCTTACCAGTGTTCAGTGCCCTTCTCGCCCTTCACAACGCCTTTCAGGTTGGGCGTGACCCAGCCCCCGTAAAAGCCACCGGGCTGTGCCGTTGCACGGACGTCCCCTACAAAAGCCGCATCGAGTTGATTGGCGTAGAACGCCACGCAGCCGGCGATTTTGGCGAAGGTTGCGCAGGGATGGGTGTAGGTCCAAGCGGCGGAGGGGCAGATCATCCCGCCCACCTTGAGGTCATAGTAGCTTGCCCGACCTTTGTATTCGCAAAAGGTGCCGCGCAGACGTGCGGGCACAAGGACCCCGTCCAATATGTCCGATGGCGGGATGTAATAGGTGGGTGCGTGATGGGTCTCGCAGATGCGCAGCGCGGAAAACGTGTTCACGATTTCGATGCCGTCAACGATGATGCGAATTCTCTGCGGCACCTTCTGAACCTGCGGCGGTCGCGGATAGAGTTGCACGTCCTCGGCGTCTAGCGGGGGCCCATTTGCTTCGGCCCGCGCCCGTGCACCGTTGCGGAGGTGTTGTTTCGGGGCGGCCAAGGCGTCTGCTGTGCTGCGTTCAGGGCGGGTGCGTGTTGTCGTCATACGCCAACCTCCGGGGCTTCGACGCGTCTGACGCCGTTGATGACCCAGCCTTCCGCGCCCGGGATCATCTCATATTCCAAATAGTGCAAGGTACCGGCGCCATCGGTGATGATCACAAGCTGCCGCACGGTGGGCCCGTCTTCAACGGCGGCCCCATAGCGCACATCCGCGGGCCGCCAGACCATCGGATAGCCCTGCCGGACCATTTGGCCGAACCGCTGCGACGAGCCAAACATGCCCTTGATCATGGGCGATGCGAAGCGGAATGCCGTCTCGAAGTCGTCTTGCTTAAAAGCCTCAAGCTGGCGCGTGATTGTGTCCGTCACCAGCGGGATTTCAGCTTGGGCGCGCGGTGCGCTCGCAAGCGTCCAAACAGTGCCCAAGAGGGCGATTATGTAGGTAAATGTTCTCACACCGGCATCCCACCTTCCGGTGCGACATGATGGAACGATCTGCGACAAAATCAACCACTTCTGGCGGAATCCGAAGAATGCCTACCGGATTCACGCCTCAGGAAGCTTATCGCAGATTTTACAAGAAACTGAATTTATTGCTGTTTTTTTCTTGATGCACAAATATCAGCCTAAAGCGCCTTCCAGCCCCGCTTCGATCAGGGAAACCGTCTCTTCAACACCGTAAAGCGCGACGAATCCCCCAAAGCGTGGCCCTTGGCTGGCCCCGAGCAACACTTCGTAGATGGCCTTGAACCAGTCGCGCAGCGGCTCAAATCCATGGGCCTTGCCCACCGCGAAAACCTCCGACTGAAGGGCCTCTGCATCGATCGGGCCATCCCATGCCCGAAGCCGATCTGCCAAATCGGACAGGGCTGCACGTTCCTGATCGGACGGGGCGCGGAAGGTTTTCGCCGGTTTGACGAAGTCTTGATAGTAGCGCACGGCAAACCCGGCCGCCGCATCCAGCCCGGGATGGGTTTCGGGCGTGGCCTCAGGCGCGTAGCGGCGGATAAAGCCCCACATCTGTTCGGTATTCTCGGCCCCTGCGGCGGAGGCAAGATTGAGCAACATCGAGAAAGGTACAACCATGTCGCTTTGCGGCACATCCTGACCATGGATGTGGAACACGGGGTTGGCCAGCCGGGCCTTTTCATCCTGATCGACATAAGCACGCAGCTGCTGGTGGTATTCGTCCATGGCCCGGGGGATCACATCGAAATGCATCCGCTTTGCGGTCTTGGGCTTTTGATACATGAAATAGGACAGGCTCTCGGTCGAGGCATAGGTCAGCCATTCGTCGATCGAAATTCCATTGCCGGAGGTTTTGGAGATCTTCTGGCCCTTGTCATCGAGGAACAGTTCATAGGTGAAATGCTCCGGTGCAGGATGGCCGAGGATGCGGCAGATCCTGTCATAGATCGGGGTGTTGGTGGAATGGTCCTTGCCATACATCTCGAAATCGACACCCAGCGCCGCCCAGCGCGCACCGAAATCGGGCTTCCATTGCAGCTTTACGTTGCCGCCCGTAACCGGGACGGTCCACTCGCGGCCATCCGGATCGTCGAAGGTGACGGTGCCATTGGCGGCGTCGACGGCTTTCATGGGCACATAGAGCACCCGGCCCGTCTCTGGATGGATCGGCAGAAAGATCGAATAGGTCTGGCGGCGCTCTTCGCGCAGAGACTTGAGCATGACGGCCATGACCTCGTCATACTTTTCCGCCGCGCGCAGCAGCACAGCGTCAAACTGGCCGCTCTTGTAGAACTCCGTGGCCGAATAGAACGTGTACTGAAAGCCGAAAGTATCGAGGAACCGGCGCAGCATAGCATTGTTGTGATCGCCAAAGCTGTCATGGGTGCCAAAGGGATCGGGCACAGCCGTCAACGGCTTTTGCAGATGTTCGGCGAGCATCTCCTGATTGGGCACATTGCCGGGCACCTTGCGCATCCCATCCATATCATCCGAGAAGCAGATCAAGCGGGTGGGAATATCCGAGATGATCTCAAAGGCGCGCTGGATCATCGTCGTCCGCAGAACCTCGCCGAACGTGCCAATATGCGGCAAACCAGAGGGTCCATAGCCCGTCTCAAACAGCACATATCCCTTCTCGGGCGGGGCTTTCTCATAGCGTTTGAGCACCCGGCGCGCCTCTTCGAAGGGCCAAGCCTTGGAGGTCATTGCGGCGTCACGCAGGGTGGTCATTGGGGTATTCCTTTTGCGGAGATTGGGCCCGAGCAGGCCCAGAGACGGATTTCGGGCCCGAATTGGCCCGCGGCGTGTGCTATGCCTGTGGCGCGTCCGGGTCAATGCCGCAAGCACGATCGGACGGCGATCCACGGGCCCAAAGACGCAAAAACAGCCGAATTGCAGGCCGGTATGCACGTGCCGCATTGCCCAAGGGGCCCGCGCCCCGTACCCTGCAAGGACGTACGTGAAGGAGCCACCTCTTGGAAAAGCCAACCGCCCCGATGTCGCCGCAGGACGCGCTGATCGCAGTCATGATCGCGGTATCGGTATCTGATTCGAACATCCGGACAACCGAACTGGTGACGATCCAGCGCATCGTGAACCATCTGCCGATCTTTGCGAATTATGATCAGGACAGGATGCAATCCGTGTCGGCTATGGTGTTTGAACTGTTCGAGGATGAAGACGGGGTAGAGGCGTTTCTGGGCCTGATCCGGCAAACCTTGCCGCAAAAACTCAGTGAAACCGCCTATGCGCTGGCCTGTGATGTGGCGGCGGCCGATGGTCGCCTGCAACAGGTAGAGCTGAGGCTGCTGCAGGCTTTGCGCCATGAGCTGGCCGTGGACCGCCTGCACGGTGCCGCGATCGAACGCGGCGCACGGGCGCGCCATACGGTGCTCTGAGCCGCAACTCTGCATCTGAGGCGATCTCAATGGCGCTGCCCGAAGCCCGCGCGCGCCTTTGACCTCAAATCCTGCGCCGCCCCCTAAAAACGGCCCGCTCAGGGCAACAAAAGGCCTGTTTTTGACCTTTCGATCAAAAACATCGTGACGTAGCGGTTGCCTCCAGCGCGCAGGTCAGGTCAATGTGCCTGCGGAGCGCACCTGCTCCAGCCACGCAACGAGCCTTCCCAATGTCAGATATCCAGACACCCGCCCCAACCGCGCCCGCCGTAGCATCCACACAGACCGCGCAACTGCCGCAGTTGGGCCATATCCGCAATCCGGGCATGGCACTGGACATGGATTGGGTTCTGGGTGCCCAGGCAAACCGGTCAGCGATCGAGCGCAGATGCGCCACGCTTCCGGGCCGCCGGTCCGTGAAAAAGGCCCACCAGGCCGCCTGGCTGCTCAAGGCGCTCAGCTGCATCGACCTCACAACATTGGCAGGCGATGACACGGATGGGCGCGTGGCCCGCCTGTGCGCCAAGGCCCGCAGCCCCTTACGCGCAGATCTGGCGCAGGCGCTCGGGGCCGAGGGGCTGACAGTGGGTGCCGTCTGTGTCTACCACGACATGATCGCACCGGCGAAAGCGGCGCTCGCAGGCACGTCGCTGCCGGTGGCAGCGGTTTCCACCGGGTTTCCGGCCGGTTTGTCGCCCCTGCATCTGCGGATTCGCGAAATCGAAGAAAGCGTGGCAGCCGGTGCCGATGAGATCGATATCGTGATCTCGCGGCGCCACGTTCTGACCGGGAACTGGCAAGCGCTTTATGATGAGATGGCGGCCTTTCGGGCAGCGTGCGGGCAGGCCCATGTGAAAGCGATTCTGGCCACCGGCGAGCTGGGCACCCTGCGCAACGTGGCGCGGGCCTCTCTCGTATGCATGATGGCAGGGGCCGACTTCATCAAGACATCCACGGGCAAGGAACCGGTGAATGCAACGCTGCCTGTGACCCTTGTGATGCTGCGCGCCATTCGGGACTACGCCGACAGAACGGGCCATCAGGTGGGCTACAAACCCGCTGGCGGCATCTCAGCGGCAAAGGATGCGCTGGTTTACCTGATGCTGCTGAAGGAAGAGCTGGGCCGCCGATGGCTTGAGCCGGACCTGTTCCGATTTGGGGCGTCCTCGCTGTTGGGCGATATCGAACGGCAGCTCGAACACCATGTAACCGGCGCCTATTCCGCAACCTGGCGCCACGCCACCAGCTGAGGCAGCACAGACCGGCGCACCCGGCACCGCCCAGATAGACGACAGACACGCGGCGCAACTCAGACACAAGCGCCAACCCAGCAGGGGAAAGACATGAGCGTAAGCGACATTCTTGAGAGCATGGAATACGGCCCCGCGCCCGAAAGCGCAGCAGAGGCCCTGGCCTGGTTGGATGCCAATAGCCGACGGTTTGGCCATTTCATCAACGGCACCATGACAGAAGCGGCTGACACCTTTGAAACCCGCAATCCGGCCGATGGCAGCGTCCTCGCCGAGATCAGCCAAGGCACGGACGCCGATGTGCGCGCCGCAGTGGCCGCCGCCCGCGCGGCCCAACCGGCTTGGGCAGGGCTCAGCGGACATGCGCGTGCACGCCATCTCTATGCCCTGGCGCGGCTCTGCCAGAAACACGCGCGCCTTCTGGCCGTGCTCGAGACATTGGACACAGGCAAGCCGATCCGCGAAAGCCGCGATATCGATATCCCCCTCGTCCAGCGCCATTTCTACTATCACGCGGGCATGGCGCAGCTGATGGCAACGCAACTGCCCGAACGCAGCCCGCTGGGTGTTTGCGCTCAGGTTATTCCTTGGAATTTCCCCCTTCTGATGCTGGCCTGGAAGGTTGCGCCCGCTCTGGCCGCTGGCAACACGGTTGTCCTGAAGCCCGCCGAGTATACGCCCCTCACCGCCCTCTTCTTTGCCGAGATCTGCACGCAGGCTGGCCTGCCCGCAGGCACTGTGAACATCGTCACAGGCGATGGGGCCACCGGGGCCGCCCTCGTCGATGCGGAGGTCGACAAGGTGGCCTTTACGGGCTCCACCGAGGTGGGGCGGCGGATCCGCGAGGCCACTGCCGGACGCGACATTCCCCTCACCTTGGAGCTTGGTGGCAAATCCCCTTACATCGTGTTCGAAGATGCCGATCTGGACAGCGCGGTCGAAGGGCTTGTGGATGCGATCTGGTTCAATGGAGGCCAGGTCTGCTGCGCGGGCTCTCGTCTGTTGGTGCAGGAGGGCATCGCCGACGCCTTCCATGCCAAGCTGCGCACCCGCATGGCCTCGCTGAGGATCGGTGATCCCTTGGATAAATGCATCGACGTGGGCGCGATCGTCGACCCGGTTCAGCACGCGCGCATTGCCGCGATGGTGGCCGCAAACACCGCAGGCGAGACATTCGTTGCCCCCTGCCCCCTGCCCGACACCGGCTGTTTCTACCCGCCCACGCTGATCGCGGGATTGGCCCCCGCCGATCCGCTGATGCAGGAAGAAATCTTCGGGCCGGTGCTTGTGTCGGGCACGTTCCGCACCCCTGATGAGGCCATCGCACTTGCCAACAACACGCGCTACGGGCTGGCAGCTTCGGTCTGGTCTGAGAACATCAACACCGCCCTCGACATTGCCCCGCGCCTTGAAGCCGGGGTGATCTGGGTGAATGGCACCAACATGTTTGATGCAGCCGCAGGATTCGGCGGCGTGCGAGAAAGCGGGTTTGGCCGCGAAGGCGGATGGGAAGGCATGTATGCCTATACCAAAGGCCCCAGCACCGCCCCCGCGCCCGCTCTGGCCGAGGGCATCGCCTCGACCCCCGATAGCATCGACCGTACGGCAAAGATGTATGTGGGCGGCAAGCAGGCCCGGCCAGACAGCGGCCACAGCATCGCCATTTCTGGCGCTGGCAGCCAGCTTCTGGGCCATGTAGGTGCCGGCAGCCGCAAGGATATCCGCAACGCTGTCGAGGCCGCGGGCAAGGCGGCGGGATGGTCTGCGAGCACCGCGCATCTGCGCGCTCAGATCCTCTACTACATGGCCGAAAACCTTGCCGCGCGCGGCGCGGAAATGACGGCACGCCTCGCGGCCCTTGGCGTTGCAGCACCGGAAGCCGAACTGGAAGATGCGCTGGACGCGCTGTTTTCCGCCGCAGCCTGGGCGGACAAACTGGATGGCGCGGCAAAGCCCGTCCCCCTGCGTGGCACGGCCATTGCGATGAATGCCCCGGTGGGCACGATCGGAATCATCTGCCCCGATGGCGCGCCGCTGGCCGCCCCGATCCGGGCAATGGCCGCAGCGCTGGCCATGGGCAACCGGGTGGTATTGGTGCCCTCGCCGAGCGCGCCCCTCGCCATGACGGATTTCTATCAGGTGCTCGAGACATCCGATGTGCCCGCCGGCGTGGTCAATATCGTCACGGGCCCGGCCGCATCTCTGGCCGACACGCTGGCCGATCATCTTGGTCTGGATGCGCTGTGGTGCTTTGGGCAATCGGCGCTGTCAGAGGCTGTGGAACGCCGCGCGGCGGGCAACCTCAAGCGCAGCTGGATTGCACCGCAGCCCCCCGCCGATATGCGCGAGACCTTGCGGCACGCAACCACAGTGAAAACCGTTTGGATCCCCTGGGGCGCATAGGCGCGCGGCCAAGCGGGAAAAGACCGCTCCCAAAAAACGAAAAGCGCCGCCCTATCATGGGCGGCGCTTTTTGATTTCCTGCCGGAGCGATGCGGGCTTAGTGCTCGCCCATCTCGAACCCAAGGGCACGGGCCACCGTGAAGATATCCTTGTCGCCGCGGCCACACATATTCATGCAGATGATGTGGTCACTGGGCAGTTCCGGCGCAATCTTCATGACATGGGCCAGCGCGTGGGATGGCTCGAGCGCGGGAATGATGCCCTCCATTTCACAGCACAGCTGGAACGCCTCAAGGGCCTCGCGGTCTGTGATCGAGACATACTGCGCGCGGCCGATATCGTGCAGCCAGCTGTGCTCAGGGCCAATACCGGGATAATCGAGCCCGGCTGAAATCGAGAAGCCCTCAAGGATCTGGCCATCATCATCCTGAAGCAGGTATGTCCGGTTGCCATGCAGAACGCCGGGACGTCCCCCCGTCAGCGAGGCGCAATGCTCCATCTTGTCATTCACGCCCTTGCCGCCGGCTTCGACGCCGATGATCGACACCTCCTTGTCATCAAGGAAGGGGAAGAACAGGCCCATGGCGTTCGAGCCGCCCCCGATCGCCGCAATGATCGTATCGGGCAGACGCCCCTCTGCCGCTTGCATTTGTTCCTTGGCTTCCTTGCCGATAATGGCCTGAAAATCACGCACCATCGCTGGATAGGGGTGCGGGCCTGCAACGGTGCCAATGCAGTAGAACGTGTCGCGCACATTGGTGACCCAATCGCGCAGGGCGTCGTTCATGGCATCTTTCAGCGTGCCGCGGCCGGATGTGACGGGCACCACCTCGGCACCCAGAAGACGCATCCGGAACACATTGGGGGCCTGACGCTCGACGTCATGGGCGCCCATGTAAACCACGCATTTCAGCCCGAACTTGGCGCATACGGTTGCGGTGGCCACGCCATGCTGCCCGGCTCCGGTCTCTGCAATAATGCGGGTCTTGCCCATGCGGCGTGCCAGGATGATCTGGCCCAACACATTGTTGATCTTGTGCGCGCCCGTATGGTTCAGCTCGTCGCGCTTCATATAGATCTTGGCGCCGCCCAGACGCTCAGTCAGGCGCTCGGCGAAATAGAGCGGGCTGGGCCGGCCAACGTAGTGCTTCCACAGAAAGTCCATCTCGTCCCAGAAGGACTGGTCCGTCTTTGCGTTCTCATACTGCGCCTCGAGTTCGAGAATCAGCGGCATCAGCGTTTCGGACACGAAACGCCCGCCAAAATCACCAAAACGCCCATCTTCATCCGGGCCGGTCTTGTAGGAATTCATCAGATCGTCAGGCATGTCAGTCCCCTCTGCGCGGGCTAGGCACCGGGAATGCGGCGCGCTTCGCCGGATGGCATATCACGGCTTTGCAGGAAGGAAAAACCGTCAATCGGCCTCCATGCGCAGGTTTGTTGCGATGCAAAGGCGCATGGCGGCGCGTCTCTTAGGCTGCGGCGTGATCCGCCTGCACCGAACGCTCCAGGGCGCGATAGCGCAGGCCGAGGGTTACGGCGCGGGCCACAAAAGAAATGTGCACCGAAAGCCACAGACCGTGCATGCCCAAAACCGGGGTCAGCGTGAAGACGGCGACAAAGTAGATGGCGGCCGATACCAGCATCATGTTGCGCATATCGGCTGTCCGCGTGGCCCCGATGAAAATCCCGTCCAACATCCAGCTGCCAAGGCCAACCACAGGCACAGCGACAAGCCAGGGCAGGTAGATCCGCGCATCAGCCCGCACCGCCGGGTCTGTTGCCATCAGGTCAATCACCGCTGGCCCCGCAATTGCGAACACCCCCGAAAGCACAAGGACAAGCCCCAACCCCCAAAGCGAGGACAGGCGCGCGGCCTTGCGCAACCGCATCACGGCGCCTGCGCCCGCCGCCTGCCCAACCATCGCCTCCGCGGCAAAGGCAAAGCCATCCAACGCATGGCCAACGATATGCAGGAACTGCAACAGCACCTGGGTGGACGCCAGGGTGACATCGCCGAAATCTGCCGCATAGAGCAGGAATGACAGGAAGATTGCCTGCAGCGCGAGTGACCGGATCAGGATATCGGAGTTGACGCGCCACATCTTGACCAGCTTGCCCCGGTCAAGGATGCGGCCCATGTCGCGCCAGCGCGGGTTGCGAAATGCTTCTCGGCACAGCCAGACGCCCAGCAGCAGCCCGCCCCATTCGGCGATCACCGTGGCAACAGCAACCCCCGTGATGCCCCAGCCCAGCCCGAGGCCCAGCCAAAAGCTGAGGGCCATATTGACGAGGTTCAGCCCCACCTGCAGCACCAGAACGGCGCCCGTGCGCTCTGCCGCGATCAGCCAGCCAATGACACCGTAGAGCGCGATGGCCGCCGGCGCAGACCAGATGCGTATCCCCATGTAACCAAGGGCAAGCTCTTCGACCTCCGCACTGGCGGGGGATAGCCAGAACCCAAGCCGGAAGAGCACGCCCTGCAGCACGATCAGTGCCAGGCCTGCCCCGCCGCCGATCAACAGCACACGGGTCAGCAAAGCGGCGACCTCATCCCCGTCTCCCCGACCAAGGGCCTGGGCCGCCAGCCCCGTTGTGCCCATGCGCAGGAAGCCAAACACCCAATAGAAGGCGCCCAGAATGATCGCTCCGATACCGACAGCCCCAATCGGCGCCGCCTGCCCCATCTGCCCGACAATGCCCGTATCCACCGCCCCGAGAAGCGGCACTGTCGCGTTGGACAGAACGATGGGCACGGCAATCTTGAGAACCCGCCGATGGGTAATGGCTTGGGTGTCGCTCATGGCGGGGCTGTCACAAGGCAATCACGAAAGCCGGGGCGGCGCCGCTTTGGCGGCGTGCAAGGCAGCGGCAAATTCCTGGATTTTGGCCGCATCCTTCAGCCCCGGCGCAGCTTCGACGCCAGAAGACAGATCGACCTGACGCGCGCCCGTCCGGGCCACAGCCTCTGCGACATTGCCGG
This sequence comes from Oceanicola sp., assembly GCA_022447275.1. Classification (GTDB taxonomy): domain Bacteria; phylum Pseudomonadota; class Alphaproteobacteria; order Rhodobacterales; family Rhodobacteraceae; genus JAKVBK01. The sequence goes on from JAKVBK010000001.1 coordinate 52,074, forward strand.
GATGCAATCCCCCCGCCAGCATCCAGGGCACCGGCCAGCGCCGGCCCTCCAGCAGACGCCAATCAAAGGCCAGCCCATTGCCACCGGGCAGGTCACCACCGCGCGGGGGCTTGGCGTCCACCAGCAGTTGATCAACAACGCCCGCATAGCGATCCAGCGCAGCCAAATCCTCAGCATCGGCAATCCCGATGGCCTTCATGATCGGCAGACCATAGCGCGCCTTGAGTTCGAGCACCCGCTCGGGCGGTTCTGCGCCATGCAATTGCAACATGTCGAGCGGGACCTCTGCCACCAACGTATCCAGAAACGCATCATCGGCATTGACCGTCAGAGCCACCTTGCACAGGCCTACGGGCGTTTCAGACGCCAGCAGTTTTGCCTGCGACAGTGTCAGATGGCGCGGCGACTTCTCAAAAAACACAAAGCCTGCGTAATGGGCGCCTGCGTCGGCCACGGCGCGGATGTCCTCGGCCCGTGTCAGGCCGCAGATCTTGAAACGAATGTCGCTGGCAACGGCGCGCATGGGTTGGCCCTCGTCTGGCTGAGAACACGCCCCTGCGTGGGGGCAGAAAAGACTGTGGCACACTCCGCGAAGGAGTGCCACCAGACAGCGGGCAAATGCAACCGCCGCTCAGACAGCCTTAGCCAGCTTTGCGCGGGGCCGCTTCGACCAGGGCAAGGATCTCATCCTGACTGTCGCCCGATGTGCCCTTCAAACGCCCGACCTCGCGCGCCAGCGTTTTGGCTTCCTCGGTGCGGACACGGGCTTCGGCGCGGTGCTTGTGCTCGCGGAACCATTCCAGCACGAACCCAACGAGGATGCCGATGGCAATGCCCGCGAACACGATCATATAAAGCGGCAATGTCACCGCGTAGGACACATTCAGCAACGAGACCAAGTCCGGGGTGAGCAGGTTCAAAGTGACCGGATCACGATTGGCAAGCGCAATGGTCAGCAGGCATCCTGCCAACAACAGCAGGAAGAGATATTTCAGATAACGCATGGTTCAGGCCTTCGGCAGCAATGGGCGTGCGCGGCGCGGATCAGGCCCCGTTGAGGCGTTCGCGCAGCAGCTTTCCCGTCTTGAAGAATGGCACGTGCTTTTCGTCCACATCAACCGCCTCGCCCGTCCGCGGGTTGCGGCCAGTGCGAGCCTCGCGGTGCTTTACGGAGAATGCGCCAAAGCCACGCAGTTCGACGCGGTCCCCGCGCGCCATCGCCTCAATCACTTCTTCGAAGATCGTATTCACGATCCGCTCGACCTCGCGTTGTGACAAATCTGGGTGTTCATCAGCGATCTTCTGGATCAGTTCTGAGCGAATCATAAGACGGCGCCTCCCTCGTGTCGTCCGCCGGCCCTTATTGTCAGTCATGCAGGCCGTGCCACGTCGACTATAGGAGCAATTCACCGCTACGTGAACGCTTTCATTGCCCTGTCAGGCCCGCTAAATGCCTGTCTTTGAGCGTATTTCCACCTGCCCCTAGGGAAATTTGCCCAAAGTTTCACATTCAGCCCACGCTGCATCGCAGAACAAGCGCAAGGACCGGGCTGCTCAAAAAAATGATTCGCGCGCCAAAGTTCCTGCAGCCGAAACCCGTTTAGGATGACCGGGACAGCCACATATACCCGGCGCAGGGGCAGATGATCTTTTGCCTGAGCAAGCCGGGCCATGCCCCGCCTTTGCAAGCACACCCACCGCCACGACTACGCATGCGCTGCCAGCCGTCTGAGACGTTAAAAGCAAAAAGCCCCCGACAGGATCGGGGGCTTTTCAAATTCAGATGTGCTGCAAAGCGCGTGCGATTACTCGTCGCCCTTCAGTGCGGCGCCGAGGATATCACCCAGCGATGCACCGGAGTCGGAGGAGCCGAACTGCTCAACCGCTTCGCGCTCTTCGGCGATCTCGCGTGCCTTGATCGACAGACCCAGACGACGGGTCTTCATGTCGATATTGGTAACGCGCACGTCGATCTTGTCGCCGGTCTGGAAGCGCTCGGGGCGCTGCTCAGCACGGTCACGCGACAGGTCGGAACGGCGGATGAAGGACTTCATGCCTTCGTACTCCACCTCGACACCACCGTCTTCGATCGCCGTGACGGCCACCGTGATGATGTCGCCGCGCTTCACGCCGCCGGTTGCATCGGCAAACTTGTCGCCGCCAAGCGCCTTGATCGACAGCGAGATACGCTCTTTGTCGATGTCGGTCTCGGTGACAACGGCCTTGACCATGTCGCCCTTGCGATAGTTCTGGATCGCATCCTCGCCACGCTCGTCCCAGGACAGGTCCGAGAGGTGAACCATGCCGTCGATGTCGCCGGGAAGGCCAATGAACAGACCGAACTCGGTGATGTTCTTGACTTCGCCTTCGACTTCGGTGCCCTCGGGGTGCGTTTCAGCGAACAGCTCCCAGGGGTTGCGCATGGTCTGCTTGAGACCAAGGGAAACACGACGCTTCTGGGTGTCGATCTCCAGCACCATGACTTCCACTTCCTGAGAGGTGGAGACGATCTTGCCGGGGTGGACGTTCTTCTTGGTCCACGACATCTCGGAGACGTGCACCAGGCCTTCGACGCCAGGCTCCAGCTCCACGAAGGCACCGTAATCGGTGATGTTCGTGACACGGCCCTTGTGGACCGACTCGAGCGGGAACTTGCCCTCGACGGAGTTCCACGGATCGTCCATCAGCTGCTTCATGCCGAGGGAGATACGGTGGGTGTCCTTGTTGATCTTGATGACCTGAACCTGAACCGTCTCGCCGATCGTGAGGATCTCGGAGGGGTGGTTCACACGGCGCCAGGCCATGTCGGTCACGTGCAGCAGGCCGTCCACACCGCCCAGATCGACGAATGCGCCGTACTCGGTGATGTTCTTGACGACGCCGTCAACGGCCTGGCCTTCCTGCAGGTTGGCAATGACCTCGGCGCGCTGTTCGGCGCGTGATTCTTCCAGGATGGCGCGGCGCGAAACAACGATGTTGCCACGGCGACGGTCCATTTTCAGGATCTGGAAGGGCTGCTTGAGACCCATCAGCGGGCCAGCGTCGCGCACGGGGCGCACATCCACCTGAGAGCCGGGCAGGAACGCAACTGCGCCACCCAGATCGACGGTGAAGCCACCTTTGACGCGGCTGAAGATCGCGCCTTCGACGCGGGCTTCGTCGGCATAAGCCTTTTCCAGGCGATCCCAGGCTTCCTCGCGGCGCGCCTTGTCGCGGCTGATGACAGCCTCGCCCCGGGCGTTCTCGACGCGATCAAGGAACACCTCAACCTCATCTCCGACAGCAATTTCAGGGGCTTCGCCAGGGTTTGCGAATTCTTTCAGATCGACACGGCCTTCCATCTTGTAGCCTACGTCGACGATGGCTTGACCTGCCTCGATGGCGATGACCTTGCCTTTGACGACGGACCCTTCGCTGGGGGTGTCAATTTCGAAGCTTTCGTTCAGGAGGGCTTCGAATTCCTCCATGGATACGGATGCGGACATGTTGCCGAATGTTTCCTTTACAAGTTTCTTTTTCGGGCCGAGCGGTTGTCTCCGCCGGTCTTGGGTTGGTGGTCAGAACGGTGCCCCGGGAAAACAACAAGGGCCGGCGCATGCGCCCGACCCTGCTCGCGTCCCCGGCGTTGCTCGCCGTTCTTGGATGACGGGTGGGTCTATAAGGGGTTCAGACCTTGCTGGCAAGGGGTTCGGACACGGCACGCAGAAATGCCGACGGTCAGCGACCACAGCGCGGGCCGGGACAAAATGCGCGGCAGGCACACGTGGCGCGGCGCGCGGCTGGCAGCGCGGGCAGGCGCGGGTCAGGGGCGCGCGCGATGGCCGCTCAGCAGTAGCGCTCTGGGCCGACCCACTGATCTTCGGTGTAGCGATCCCCGTGGCACCACCCCAGAGGCAAAACAGCCTCAACTGCCGCAATTTCGGCTGCGCTCAAAACCCGTTCTGCCCCGGTGATCAGTTCATCAAGATGGGCGACGGAGCGCGTGCCGGGGATCGGCAATACATGCGCCCCGCGCGCGGCCACCCAAGCGATTGCCAAAGACGAAGCCGCCAGCCCCATCTCTGCCGCCAGGGCCCGGAAAGGGGCCGTCAGCGCAATGTTGGCGGCGTAGTTTGGCGCAATGAAGCGGGGATTGTTCTTGAGAAAGTCGAGGGTCGCAATCACGTCCGGGGTCAGGGGGCTGTCCGTCAACAGTGACCGGCCCACGGGCGAAAACGCCACCAGAGCCACCCCAAGGTCTTTGCAGGTTTGCACCAAGCCCATCTCCGGGGCCCGGGTAGACAGGGAGTATTCAGACTGCACGGCTGCGACGGGGTATTCGGCATGGGCGCGGCGCAGGGAAGCAGGCGCGATCTCAGAAAACCCGATCGCCTTGGTCTTTCCCTTCTCCACGAGGCGGCCCAGCGTGCCCGCAACCTCTTCGATGGGCCGGTCTGCCTCGCGCCGGTGCACGTAGTAGAGGTCAACACAATCCACGCCAAGCCGCTGCAAAGAGGCATCCAGCTCTGCTTCAAGATGCTGTGGGGAGTTGTCAAAGAATCGCGCCCCCGCTGCGTCGCGGGTGATCGCCCCTTTGGTGGCCAGAACAAGATCCTCGCGCACCGCTGCACCCCGTGCCTTGATCCACGTGCCAATGGCCGTTTCAGAGCGGCCCATTCCGTAAACATTGGCCGTGTCGATATGCGCTACACCCCGGGCATGGGCGTGATCGAGAATGGCATAGCTGTTTTCGTCCGTGGTCGGGCCATAGAAGGCCGAGAAGGACATCGCGCCGATCCCCAACGGATGGACCAAAGGCCCCGCAGCGCCCAGCTGCCGCTTATCTACCATATGCACGCTCCCCTAAAGCTCCCGAAGACGCCCAGCCCTGACGGTAGCACGCCCGGCAGATGCCGCAATCACCGCACAGGCAAGCGGTGCGCGGAGCAGCAAGCGAACCCACGCCGCGATCTGGGCCCGCTCAGGGCTGCAAAACGGATTGAACGCGGGCGATCGCCTGTGCCACGGCGTCTTCGATGCTCATGGCGGAGGTATCCAGCACAACCGCATCATCGGCCGCCACCATCGGGGCGTCGGCGCGCTCGGCATCCCGCGCGTCCCGACGGGCAAGGTCTTCTGCCACACCTTCCAGTGTCACATCCTGTCCCTTACCTGCCAGTTCTTGGTAGCGGCGGCGGGCCCGCACCTCCGGATCGGCGATGACGAACAGTTTCACCTCCGCGCGCGGACAGATCACCGTCCCGATATCGCGGCCATCCAGCACAGCCCCACCGGAGCGGCGGGCGAAGGCACGCTGAAAGTCTACAAGCGCTGCCCGCACCTCTGTGTCGACCGCCACGCGGCTGGCAGCCTCGGCAACGGGCGCGGTGCGCAGGGCATCTTCCGGGTTGAGATCGTCTTCGGACAGGCTGCGCGCCGCCTCAAGGGCCGCCATGCCCGCAAGCGTCTTGCGGCCCACAGCGCGGTAGAGCAGGCCCGTGTCCAGATGCCCAAGGTCAAACCGTTCGGCCACGGCCCGGGCGATGGTGCCCTTGCCGGCAGCGGCAGGCCCGTCGATTGCCACGGTGAAGGGAACGGGAAGGCTGGTCATGGTGGCACCTATATCGTCAGGCCAAGGGTCGAGTTGCTCAGGGCCAGCCATCCAGATGTCAGCCAGCCCGTCAAGAGGCGGTCAGACCGGAGCCGCATTCACCGTGCGGGCACAGGCCCGTCGGGTCGCCCGCGCGCAGGCCCAAAGACAGACTGACAGCGGCGGTGTCACAGAGGCAGTCTGACAGGAGCGGTTTCTGATGACCAAAGGCGGCTTTGGCCTCACGTGCGTTCCAGCCGGGCGCCCAGCCTGTCCATCAGCGGCTCAAAGATCGGGAAGGACGTCGTGATCGGGCCGGCATCATCCACATGGACTGGCGCCTGCGCCCCCATGCCCGCCACCATGAAAGACATGGCAATCCGATGATCAAGCCGCGCGGCCGCTGTGCCCCCGCCGGGCAAGCCTTTGGGGCCCATGCCATGCACGGTAAAGCTGTCTTCCGTTTCATCGACAGTTGCGCCATTTGCCCGAAGGCCAACGGCCATGGCGTCGATCCGGTCACTTTCCTTGACCCGCAATTCCTTGACCCCGGGCATGTATGTCTTGCCCTCGGCAAAGCAGGCCACAACGGAAAGCACAGGGTATTCGTCGATCATGGATGCCGCGCGGGCCGCCGGAACCTCTATGCCCTTCATGTCGGGGGAATAGCGGGCCCGCAGATCGGCCACGGGTTCGCCACCCACCTCGCGCAGGTTTTCGTAAACAAGGTCTGCGCCCATATCGCGCAGCGTTTCATAGAGGCCGGCCCGGGTTGGGTTCAGGCCGATATTGGGCACCAGCACATCCGAGCCTTCGGTGATCAGGGCTGCACAGACCGGGAATGCGGCCGAGCTGGGATCGCGCGGCACATCGATCTCCTGCGCCACCAGTTCCGGCTGTCCGGTCAGGGTGATAACACGGCCCTCATCGGTTTCTTCTGTGGTGATCTCGGCACCAAAGCCCGCCAGCATCCGCTCGGTGTGATCCCGCGTGGCCTCGGCCTCAACGACAACGGTGCGGCCCGGCGTGTTGAGCCCAGCCAGAAGCACGGCGGATTTCACCTGCGCCGAGGGCACCGGCAGCACATAGCGCACCGCCACCGGGGTGCGTGCCCCCACAAGCGTCAGCGGCAAACGGCCTTGGGCCCGACCAACCGCCTGCGCGCCAAACAGGGCCAGCGGATCCGTGATCCGGGCCATGGGGCGGGAACGAAGTGAAGCATCGCCGGTAAAAGTCGCGGTGATCGGACATGTCGCCATTGCTCCCATGACCAAGCGCACACCGGTGCCGGAATTGCCGTGGTCAATCACATCGTCCGGCTCGGCAAAGCCGCCAACGCCCACCCCGTGCACGGACCATGCGCCCGGGCCATGTTGGGTAATGTCGGCGCCAAGGGCGGACATGGCGCGTGCCGTGTCGAGCACGTCGTCGCCCTCCAACAGCCCGGTGATACGGGTCTCGCCGACCGACAATGCACCAAGGATCAAAGAGCGATGGGAAATCGACTTGTCTCCGGGCACCTCGGCGGTGCCGGACAGCGGTCCGGCAGGGTGGGATGTCATTGGGATCGGGGTGCCGTGGGATGACATTGAGTGGGCTCCTTCCTGCGCGCGGCCTTCGCTTAGCTGATAGCGCTGACAGGGGAAAGACCATCTCCGAGGATATGCCTAAAAGCCGCGCTCACTGCGCCCTCACGGGCACGCCCGCTGCCCGGTCAAAGCCACCTTGCTCCGCTGGGTCAGCGTTTACGGAAGGTCAGGTAATGGGGCACCCGCCCCTCGCGCAGCGCTTTTTGCTCATAGCGGGTAGAAATCCAGTCGTCCCAGGGGGTGCGCCAGTCTTCCGGACCTTCAGCGCACCATTCAAACCCATGTCGCGGGACTTCTTCTAGGGTCTGACGGACATAGTCCGGGATATCGGTGGCAACGCGGAACTCCGCCCCCGGGGCCAGCACATGGGCAAGCGGCTCAAGATGCTCCGGCGTGACAAAGCGGCGGCGGTGGTGGCGCGCCTTGGGCCACGGGTCGGGATAAAGCAGAAAGGCCTTTTCGACGCTGCCCGGGCGCAGCACATCAAACATATCGCGCGCATCGCCGGGGTGAACGGCAAGGTTATCGACGCCCGCCGCACGGATCTTTCCCAGCAGCATCGCCACGCCATTGATGTAGGGCTCGCAACCGATGATCCCGACATCGGGATGCGTGGCCGCCTGGTGCACCATGTGTTCACCGCCGCCAAAGCCGATCTCCAGCCACAGCGGACGACCGCCAAACAGACCATCCGTGTCCAGCGGTTGGCGATCGGGGTTTTCATCCCACCCAACGGCACCGGGCGAGAGGCGCGCAAGATCTTCCTCCAAGTAGCGCTCCTGGCTGTCGCGCAGACCTTTGCCGCGCCTGCGGCCGTAGAAATTGCGCCAAGGGGCGCCGGAAGGCGCCGTGCGGGGAGGTGTGTTGTGATCCGACATGGCGCGCGGCATGCCCCAGCCGATGGGCGCGCGTCAAGGGGGCCAGATGCGCACACATCGAACGCACGCCCTTTCCCTTCCCGCGCGCAAGCGGTAGCGTCCGCGCGATGCCACAGCCACCTCGCCCTCTGACAGACCCAATTGACCGGTCCGGACTGCGCGCCCGTTTCTGGGAGCGCATTCCCTTGCAGAATTTGTCCCAGAAGGAATGGGAGGCTCTGTGCGACGGCTGCGGCAAATGCTGCCTGAACAAGCTGGAAGACCCGGACACGCAAGAGGTGGCCTTTACGCGCGTGGCGTGCCGTCTGCTCGATGACGAAACCTGCCGCTGCGCGCAATATGACATCCGCCACCAGTTCGTGCCGGAATGCGTCACCCTCAGCCCCTCCAATATCGCCGAGATCGCATATTGGATGCCGCAAACCTGCGCTTACCGGCTGTTGTTCGACAACCGCCCGCTTTATGACTGGCATCCGCTGATCTCGGGCACCGCCCAAAGCGTCCACGATGCCGGAATTTCCGTGCAGGGCTGGACAGTACCAGAATTTGAAATCCCCGAAGAAGACTGGGAAGACCACATCATCGAAGGATCCCTCTGAGATGCACTTTGCCTCCGATAATGCAGGCCCGGCACATCCTGCCGTGCTCGAAGCCCTGACCAAAGCCAATGAAGGCCATGCCGCGCCCTATGGTGCAGATCCTCTGACCGAAGAGGTTATCGCCCGGGTGCGCGATATTTTCGAGGCCCCGCAGGCGGCCGTCTATCTGGTGGCCACGGGCACCGCGGCCAATGCGCTGGCCCTGGCCAGTTTCTGCCAGCCCTGGCAAACCGTGTTCGGCAGCGATGTCTCGCATATCCATGAGGATGAATGCGCTGCCCCCGAATTCTACAGTGGCGGCGCAAAGCTGACCCTCGTGCCCAGCGTTGACGGCAAGATGCCGCTGGACAAGCTGGAGGCCGCCATCACCGGGGAAGAAACCCGTGGCGTGCATGGCGTCCAACGCGGACCCATCTCGATCACGCAGGCCACAGAGAAGGGCACGCTCTACTCGCTGGATGACATCGCCGGGATCAGCGCGCTCGCAAAAGCCCATGGGCTGCCCGTGCACATGGATGGCGCCCGCTTCACGAACGCGCTCGTTGGCCTTGGCTGCACCCCGGCCGAGATGACATGGCGCGCCGGCGTTGATGCCCTGTCCTTTGGCGGCACCAAGAACGGTCTGATGGGCGTCGAGGCGGTTGTTCTGTTTGATCCCGACAAGGCCTGGGAATTCGAACTGCGCCGCAAACGCGGCGCACATCTGTTTTCCAAGTCGCGCTACCTGTCGGCGCAGATGGCGGCCTATCTGCAAGAAGACCGCTGGCTGGACATGGCGCAACGTGCAAATGCGGCAGCGGCCCGGCTGGCCTCGGCCCTGCAGGCGCGGGACGACTGCGAACTGGCCTATCCCGTGCAGGCCAATATCCTCTTTGCCCGCATGCCGCGCCACGTGCATCAACGTCTGCACGATGCCGGCGCACAATACTATCTGTGGGACGGCACACTGGACGGCCCCGGCGATGAGATGGTCACGGCACGTCTGGTGGCAGACTGGACGGCTGACGACGCCCGTATCGACACTTTCGTGCAAACGATGGGGTGACCGCGCCCGCGCCCGCAGGCCCTTGGAGGGGCCTGCCAGGGGCTGCGCCAACCGCGTAAAACCCGCTCATTTCTAAATAAAAAAATGCGCTGCAGGTAAAAAGACTTGTTGCGCTGTGCAGCCGAGGCCCGCATACACGAATCACGTGTGCACACGTGGTTGATTCCCTGTCTTCGCTTTTTTGCTGCCAGTGAACCATGCACTGGCCCACCAACCGTGTTCGATACAGTGTCGTGCGCGGAGTTATATCGAAAGACGAAGGAGATCACGGATATGGCCAATGGCACCGTGAAATGGTTCAATTCTGAAAAAGGCTACGGCTTCATCGCACCGGAAGGCGGCGGCAAGGATGTGTTTGTACATATCCGTGCGGTTCAGCGCTCCGGTCTCGACGGGCTGCAGGACAATCAGGCGGTCACTTATGATTTGGAAGACGGGCGCGACGGTCGGACCAGCGCTGTCAACATCTCGTTGGCCTGAGCCACAGCGGCCTCGGCCTAAGGCGCGAGGCACATATAAACAGTTCGAGGGCGCCACGTGCGCCCTTTTTCATTTTCTCAGAATGGCTTAGCCGCATAGACCCCGGCCGTGCGTCCAAGGGCGCAAAGCCCGTTTCGCTGGCTTTGCGCGCGAGAATACGGCCCGGGGAGAACGCAGATCACAGCGGTCAGAGGCCTGCAAACGCCCCGGCGCGCCGCAGTGCAAAGACCGGGCTCAGCCGGGAATGCCCAGTTCTTCGGCCAGGGCTGCAATCTCTGCTGTTGCAGGGTTGGACCGGGCCTTTTCCATGACCCCAAGCCCCTCGCCCAATGCCTCTGCATAGATCACCCTGTTGGCCAGAACGGTGTTGGCAGAGGGTGCCTCCAGCGCTGCCATTTCCGCGGCGACTGCGCCCGATAGGCGCGTGCCTTTGCGCGCCCGATTCATAACCAGCAAACAGGGCACATCGGCGCGCGCGGCCAACTCCAGCACCCCTTCGGTGGCCCAAACGTCCACCTGGCTTGAAGCAACCGGCACCAACACAAGGTCCGCTTCGCGCAAAGCAGGGCGCAGATCGCTGTCCACTTTTGGCGGCGTGTCCACGATAATCACGTCATGCAGCGCGCGCAGTTTCGTCAACTCATAGGAGACACCCCAGGCCGAGGCCGTCGAAAATTCCAGCCCCGGCTGGCCATCAAGCCGCTCCATGCGGGTCATGAACCAGCGCCCAAGACTGCCTTGGGGATCTGTATCGAGCACCGCCACAGACTTGCCCTGCGCCGCGAAATGAGCTGCGAGGTTCGCCACGAGGGTTGTCTTGCCAGAGCCACCCTTCTGCTGGGCCACTGTCAACGTTAAGGCCATTGCGCCCCTCCTTGTGCCGGTCTGTCATCGTCACGCACTGTGCCGGTTTTGCTGCACCTGCACAATACGGCAGGCACGAACGAAAAAATCGCCCTTCCTGCATCCTTGGCATAGCCACCCTGCGCAGGGCGCGTTAAGCATGGTGACAATGGATTGCTGCCGCATTGCCACACCGAACAAGACCCCCCGCCGATTGCGCCGTGCGCTTTGGGCGATACTGGTCTCTTGCCTGCCCCTGTCGGCGGCTGCATTGGACAATTTGCTCTACAACGTTCAGGGCGATGACGACGCTTTGGAAGCGCAGGTAAAAGCCGCCTCTCTGGTTGGTAAATCCGTACGCGATGAGCGCACGACGATCGTCGATCTGCTATCTGCTGCACGGGCTGAATACACAACCCTGACAGGGGTGCTCTATGGCTCTGGCTATTATGGGGGCACGGTGTCTGTGCTGTTGGATGGGCGCGAGGCGGCAGACCTTTCGCCCCTTGCGTTGCCGACACGTATCAACACGATCGTGGTGAAAGTGGTGCCGGGCAGCCCGTTCGCCTTTTCCCGCACAGACATTAAGCCCCAAGCGCCCGGCACCGAGTTGCCGAATGGATTTGAGCCGGGAGAAATTGCTTATTCCGGGCTGATCTCCAGCGCGGGGGTCGCTGCGGTGAGGGGGTGGCGGGATCTTGGCCACGCAAAGGCCGATGTCTCCGCGCAAACGGTAACGGCCTACCATCCGGGCAAGAAGCTGGATGTCCAAATCTCGGTCGAGCCCGGCCCAAAACTGGCTTTCGCCGAGCCCATCATCACCGGCAATAGCGCTGTGCGCACCGAGCGGGTCGAAGAAATCGCGGCCGTGCCTGTGGGCGAGACCTTCAGCCCGGATGCCGCAGAAGACGCCGCCGCGCGCCTGCGCCGGACCGGCGCGTTCAGCTCCGTGTCCCTGCGCGAAGGCGACGCGCAGCCAGATGGCACCATCCCGATGGAGATCACTGTGGTGGAGGGGCCAAGCAGGCGGCTCGGCTTCGGGCTTGAGCTGTCCTCGGTCGAGGGGCTTTCGGTGACAGGCTATTGGCTGCATCGCAATCTGCGCGGCGGTGCCGAACGCTTGCGCGTCGAGGGCGCGGTGAACCAGATCGGCGGCGAAAAGACAGATAATGGCTCTGGCATCGATCTGACTTTCGACATTCGCTACCAACGCCCGGCCACCTTCACACCCGATACGGATCTGTATCTGCACGCGGCGCTGGAGCGGATCGATGATCCCAATTACCTGTCGCGTGGGGTGCGCCTTGAAGGCGGCGTAACCACGATCTTCTCTGACAAACTGACGGGTGCCGCGGGTCTGGCCTATGATGCCAGCCGGGTGAAAGACGCCTTGGGTGAGCGCGATTTCATTTTGGTGGCAGCGCCCTTCAACCTGACATGGGAAGGACGCGATCAGCCACTGGACGCCACAAGCGGGCTTTACGTTAACGCCCTCGTGGAGCCGTTCTTCGCACTCTCGGGCACGGACAGTGGGGCCTATCTGACGCTCGATGCCCGCAGCTATCTCAGCTTTTCAGAGGATCGCTTTGTGCTGGCCGGACGGGCCCAGATCGGCAGCCTGATCGGGCCCAGCATAGACCGCGCGCCCGGCAACATGCTGTTCTTTGCCGGCGGCGGCGGCTCGGTGCGCGGACATCCGTTCCAATCGCTGGGCGTTGACATGGGCGGTGGTGTTGTCACCGGCGGACGCTCGATGCTGGCCCTTTCGGCTGAGTTGCGTGCTGTCGTCTCTGGCAATATCGGTGTCGTGGCATTCGCAGATACGGGCTTTATTGGCCCAGACAGCGTGCCCGGGCAGGATGGCGAATGGATCACAGGGGCCGGGCTGGGCGCACGCTATTCAACCCCGATCGGGCCACTGCGCCTTGACGTGGGCGTGCCCATCTCAAACGACAGCCTGAGCCTCAGTGATGTGAAGCTCTACATCGGTATTGGACAGGCCTTCTGATGCGCGTCTTACAAGCACTGCTCCTGATTTGCGCCATGGCCCTCGGCGGGCTGGCACCCGGCATCGGCGCGGCCCAGGAGGCGGAAGATGACGGTGGCATGATCGTCTCGTTTCTGGAAAGCCAGCTGTCTGGCGAAGGCCGCATCGTCCAATTGACCGGCTTTGAGGGGCTCTTGTCGTCCAGAGCCACGTTGGAAGAACTCACCATCGCCGATGAGGACGGCGTCTGGTTCACCTTGCGCAACGCGACACTGGATTGGACAAGAACGGCCCTGCTGCGCGGCCGCCTCAATATCAACACGCTGTCGGCCGAAGAAGTCATCCTGACCCGCCTGCCGCCCTCAGGCCCAGATGACGCGGCACCCGATGCAGAGGCCACGCCCTTTCGCCTGCCGGAACTGCCCGTATCGATCGAGATCGGCACGCTGGAAATCGACCGGATATCCCTTGGCCCAGAGGTTTTGGGCCAAAGCGTTGAAGGCCAGTTAGAGGGCAGCATCTCTTACAGCGATACGCTGACAGCCGATCTGCGCCTTACGCGGACGGACGGGCAGCAAGGCGAGATCCGCATCGACGTCTCCTACACAGACACGCCTGAGCCGACGCTGGATATCGACGTGGCCTTTCAGGAAGAGGCCGGCGGCATTGTCAGCAACCTTTTGGGCATTCCCGGCGCGCCGCCCCTGTCTTTCGAGGTGGTCGGCGCGGGGCCACTGTCAGATTTCGAGGCGCAGATAGATCTTCGGTCGGGGGATACACAACACCTGGAAGGGGTCGTGCGCATCGCCCAATCGGATACCTCTGCGGGCGATACGGTATTCTCTGCAGAATTGACGGGGGATCTCACCGGGCTGCTTCTGCCCCAGGCAGAGGCATTTTTCGGCTCGGATATCTCGCTTACGGCCAACGGCACAGCGGCGGCTGATGGCACCTTCACGCTGGAACAATTGGAGGTGCAGACCGCAGCGGCAACCCTTACAGGGCAGCTTGCCCTTGATGGGCAGGGCACCCTCCTGACTTTCGAACTGGAAACCAAGATCGAGGCTCCTGAAGGGAACGGGCCGGTGGCCCTGCCCGGAACCGACATCACCTTGGGCGTGCTGGATATCAAAGCCACCTATGACCACACAGAAGATGACCGTTGGAGCGCAGATATCATCGCCCTGCAGCCCGCCATGCCGGGCGCCAGCATGGAGCGCCTCGCGCTGACAGCACAGGGCACCATCGCCCCTCCCGGAACCACGGCGGGCGTGACGGCTGATCTCAATTTTGCAGCAGAAGCACTTGCACTTGAGGATGCCGCGCTGGCCACGGCGATTGGCACGGACATCACAGGCACGGGGCGGATCACCTGGCAAAGCGCCGAGCCGCTGGTGCTGGAAGCGCTGCGCTTGAATGGCGAGGATTATGTCATCGGCCTCGACGGGCGCGCCTCGATTTCCGACCGGATGCTGACCTTGGCAGGCGTCTTTACGACCCGCTTCGAAGACCTGTCCCGCTTCTCTGATCTCGCGGGCCGCCCCTTGAGCGGATCGCTCGAAGGCACGCTGAGCGGCGGGGGCGATCCGCTGGGCGGGCTGTTCTCTGCCGAACTGGACCTTCAGGGCACTGGTTTGTCCACCGGCATTGCCCAGATCGATCCCTTGATTGCATCAGGCGTCCGGATCAAAGGCGGTGCAGCGCGGGGGCCGGAGGGCACAACCCTGAATGGGCTGCGCATCGAAGCCGATGGGCTGGACGTCACGCTCGATGGCAAGCTCTCAACCCAAGCCAGTGAGATTGCGCTCGACGTGGCGTTGGATGAGGTGGAACGCCTGGTCCCCGCGCTTCCGGGCCAAGCCACCGTCACCGGCAGAGCCAGCCGGGACGGCGCCGAGGCGCCTTGGTCGCTTGACCTGCGCGTGACCGCCCCGCGCGACATCACGGCCAGCGTCATCGGCACCACCGCGGCTGCGGGCAGTGCTCTGGCCGTAAATGCCAACATGCCGGATCTTGGCCCCCTGGTGCCGGCATTGCCCGGCCCCGCGCGCGTGACAGGCGACATCTTGGTCGATGTGCAGGGCGTCTGGCTGGCCGAGCTCACAGCAGAGTTGCCCAAGGACATTTCGGCGGCTCTCACAGCCAAGCCACAAGGCGATGGGGCCCGGATTTCATACCAAGCCAATGTGGGCGATGTGGGTGTGTTTGTGCCGCAATTGCCGGGGCCGGGGCAGGTGACGGGCGTGGCGTTGAGCGCTGATCTGGCGGTCTGGGATGTTACCGCCCAAGCCACCCTGCCCGAGGACATCACCGCCGAAGTGGACTTGCGCTTTGACGGCACAAGCACGGCCAGCTTCCGCCTCGAGATGCCCGATATGGCCAGCATCACGCCCGCTTTTCCGGGCGCGCTTGTCGTGGAAGGCACGTTGGAGCCCGGGACTGATGGCCCGTCCATCACCCTGACCGCACAAGCCCCCCTTGGCGCAACGGTGACAGTACAGGCACAGTATGACACCAGCCTGCAAGCGCAGATAGAGGCGGATCTGCCGGATGTGGGCGCGCTGATTCCGGGGCTGACCGGTGCAATTTCGCTGAGCGGCACCGTCATCCAGGAAGGCGATCTTTACGCTTTGAATATGACGGCGCAGGGCCCCGGAAACGCCTCAACAGAATTTAGCGGCGCCCTGACGGCACAGGGCACAGCGCAGGATATCACCATTCGCGGCTCCGCACCGCTGGCCCTTGCAAACCGCAGACTGGCCCCGCGCGCGGCCTTTGGAACCGCCACCTATGATCTTGCCATCAATGGCCCGCTGAGCCTGAATTCCGTCACGGGCACCATTCGGATCGACAGCGGGCGGCTCACATTGCCGACCTATGGAAAAGCGATCAATGACATCAACGGCAGCATTAACCTCGCCGGTGGCAGCGCCCGTGTCGACCTCAGGAGCACCTTCTCGGATGGAGGCAATATTCTGATCAGCGGCGGCGTGGGGCTGGAGGGGAACCTGCCCGCAGATCTGACGATCGCCCTGCAAAACCTGCAGCTGCGCGACGGCGTCTTCTACGACACAAGCCTGGAAGGGCAGATCACCGTGACCGGCCCGCTGGCCGGCGGCGCCCTGATCGCCGGGCAAATCGATATGGGCACAACCGAGGTGCGTCTGGCCGAAACAGGCCTCACCTTCGGCGGCGAAATCCCGGAAAACATGCGCCATATCGGCGAGCCGATTGACGTCTATAACAGCCGCGTACGCGCCGGGTTGGTGGAGCGCAGCACCTCAGGCAGCTCTGTCGGAGGCCCGGCCTATGGGCTGGACATCACCATCGATGCGCCCGGGCAGATCTTCATCCGCGGGCGCGGCCTTGATGCGGAAGTCAGCGGCAATCTGCATATCACAGGCACGACTGCAGCCCCCGTGCCCGAGGGCCGTTTCGATCTGGTGCGCGGACGGCTTGATCTGCTTGGCAAACGCCTGACCATCACCGAGGGAACCGTCATGCTCGCCGGGGACCTGCAGCCTGCTCTTATGCTTGTTGCCTCGGTCCCGGGGCCTGATCTTACCGCTTACGTCACCATCTCGGGCACGATCACGGCCCCCGAGATCACCTTCAGCTCCGAACCGCCGTTGCCGGAAGACGAAGTACTGGCGCAGGCCTTCTTTGGACAGGCGCTCAGCGATCTGTCGGCCTTTCAGGCGGCACGGCTGGCGGGCGCATTGGCAAAGTTGGCAGGCAAGGGCGGCGGCACGCTCGATGTACTGCGCGGCGGATTGGGCGTGGCCGATCTGGACGTCATCCGTGACGAGTCCGGCAATACGACCCTCAGCATCGGCCTCTATCTGGGCGAAAACGTCTACACAGACGTCAGCACGGACACATCCGGAGAAACCGAAATTCACCTCCGGATCGATCTGACAGAAGACGTCGTCGTGAAGGGGGCCGCCTCCAATTCCGGCGAAACCTCCCTCGGCATCTTCTTCGAAAGAGACTACTGACAGGGCGTCAGTAAGGGGCCTCAACCGGGTTCATGCCCACATAAACCGTCTTGACCTGCGAATAATGGTTGAGCGCCTCAGCAGAGTTTTCACGCCCCACGCCAGAGGCTTTCACGCCCCCGAACGGGGCTTCCACCGGGGCGATGTTGTAGCAGTTGATATAGCAGGTGCCGGCATCGATCTGGTCAATCACCCGATGCGCGCGGGTGATATCTTGTGTGAAGACCCCCCCCGCCAAGCCAAAGGGCGTGGCATTGGCGCGCGAAATCACCTCTTCCTCGCTGTCGAAATCCAGCACCGCCATGACCGGGCCAAAAATCTCTTCCCGGGCGATTGTCATATCGTCGGTCACATCTGTGAACACGGTCGGCGGCACGAACAGGCCCGGGCCATCAAGACGCTTGCCGCCGCAAAAGAGGGTCGCGCCCTCTGCCACACCTTTGTCGATATAGCTTTCGACGATGGCACATTGGCGCTCCGAGACCATGGGGCCAAAATTCGTCTCCATCTCACGCGGATCGCCCAGCACGACAGACTGCAAACGCTCCTGCAGGCGGGCCACGAAAGCCGGACGGATCGCGCGTTCGACAAAGACGCGGGTGCCGTTCGAGCAAATCTGGCCGGAGCTGTAGAAATTGGCGAGGATCGCGCCGGATACGGCGTTGTCGATATCCGCGTCGGCAAAGACAACCAGAGGCGACTTGCCCCCCAACTCCATCGTTACGTGTTTCATGGTGGCCGCCGCCGCCGCATAGACTTTTTTGCCCGTCGGTGCCGAACCGGTCAGCGACACCTTCGCGATATCGTCATGGGTGGCCAGCTGGGCACCGACCTCCCCAAGGCCCTGCACCACGTTATAAAGGCCCGCAGGTGCCCCGGCCTCGATCAGGATTTCGGCCACTTTCAAAGCGCAAAGCGGCGTTGTCTCAGAGGGTTTGAACACCATCGCATTGCCACAGGCCAGAGCGGGCGCGCCCTTCCAGCAGGCGATCTGGGTGGGATAGTTCCAGGCGCCAATCCCGGCGCAAACGCCCAGGGGCTGGCGCACGGTATAGGCAAAATCCCCACCCGTCAGCGGGATATGGCTGCCCGTCAGGCCCGCAGCGATCGCCCCGAAATACTCAAACGCATCCGCGCCGGACGTGGCATCGGCCACGCTGGTTTCCTGTAGCGGCTTGCCCGTATCCAGCGTCTCAAGCACCGACAGATCGTGGTTGCGTTCTCGCATGATGTCCGCGGCGCGGCGCAAAATGCGGCCCCGTTCACTGCCTGTCAGGCGGGCCCAGCCCACCTGCGCCTTGCGCGCCGCTGCAACGGCTTGCTCCACAATGGCCGGTGTCGCGGCATGGACGCGCGCAATGACCTCGCCCGTGGCCGGGAAGATCACGTCGATCGGCGTTCCGGATGTGTCTTCGACATAGGCACCGTCGATGAAATGGCTGGCGGTGGGTTGGGGATCATAGGCCATGGGGGCGCCTTACAACTGGAGAAATTTTGCGCAAGCTGTCCCAGAGCTTGGGCATTGTCCAGCGTGACGAACCCGCGCGGTGCACCAACAAAGGCTATTCGCCGTCCGTGTCTCCGAAATCGCGGGGATCAAACGTGAGAAAGAACTCGTACACCGTGTAGGCACCAATGGCCGTGAACAGCCAAAACCACCCCGGATTGCCCCAAAACGCCTCGAGGCCGGCCCAGCCGAAACAGGCCCCGGTTACCGCGATTCGCCGCCAGAGCGGGCGCATGGCCGGATGGCGGATGCCACCGACGCCCTTGCGCCCCGGTCGATCCGGATCAGCCATCGCTTAACCGCACTTGGAAAAGCCGCAGGAGCGACAGGTCATGCAGCCCTCGACCATCGACATTTCATAGGCCCCGCAAGACGGGCACGCTGGCCCCGAAGGGCGCCCATCGGCCGTCATCGCCGTTGGCGCAGCGGCGGCCGGTGCCGCCTCCGGTGCCGGATAGGGATCGGATTTCAGCCCCATCCCTTCGCCCGCGATAAAGCCAATCGCCACCATGTGCTGTTCGATCACGCCGCCAATGGCTGCCAGGATCGAGGGGATATAACGCCCGCCCATCCACGCACCGCCCCGCGGATCAAACACGGCCTTGAGTTCTTCAACAACGAAAGACACGTCGCCTCCGCGCCGGAACACGGCCGAGATCATCCGCGTCAGGGCCACTGTCCAGGCGTAATGCTCCATGTTCTTGGAGTTGATGAACACCTCGAAGGGGCGGCGATGCCCGCCAATGAGGATGTCATTGATCGTGATATAGATCGCGTGTTCGTTCTCGGGCCATTTCAGCTTGTAGGTATGCCCTTCCAGCGCGGCGGGCCGATCCAGCGGCTGGGCCATGTAGATGATATCGCCCTGTCCGGGCTCGGCCACGGGTTCGGGTGTGGTGGCGGGGGCCTCTTCTTCAGCCACGCTGAGCACCGAACCCGTCACCGCGTTGGGCCGATAGGTGGTGCAGCCTTTGCAGCCCTCGTCCCACGCCATCATGTAGACATCCTTGAAGGCCTCAAAGCTGATGTCTTCCGGGCAGTTGATGGTTTTTGAGATCGAGCTGTCGATCCATTTCTGCGCCGCCGCCTGCATGCGGACATGATCCGCAGGTGCCAATGTCTGGGCAGTGACCATGTGATCAGGCAGCGGTGCATCCCCCTTGAGTTCGCGCCACTTGGCCACAGCGTAATCGACCACTTCCTCCTCGGTCTTGGAGCCATCTTTCTGCAGCACTTTGCGCGTGTAGGAGGTGGCAAAGATCGGCTCGATCCCAGAGGACACATTGCCCGCGTAGAGGCTGATCGTGCCCGTGGGTGCGATCGAGGTCAGCAATGCGTTGCGGATCCCGTGGGTGCGGATCGCCGCGCGCACGTCCTCATCCATGGCTTGCATGGCCTCTGAAGCAAGGAAGGGCTCGGCATCGAACAGCGGGAAGGCGCCTTTTTCCTTGGCCAGCTCAACCGAGGCAAGATAGGCCGCGCGGGCGATCTGGTGCAGCCAGGCATCCGTCTGGGCGGCCGCTTCTTCACTGCCGTAGCGCAAATTCACCATGGCCAGCGCATCCGCCAACCCGGTGACACCCAGCCCGATACGCCGCTTGGCCTGCGCTTCCTGCGCTTGTTGCTCGAGCGGGAAGCGCGAGGCGTCCACCACGTTGTCCATCATCCGCACGGCCGTTGCCACAAGCGTTTGCAGCGCGCTGAGCGACAGCTGCGCCTTCTCACCATCGAACGGGGACTCAACGAGGCGCGCGAGGTTGATGGAGCCCAGCAGGCAGGCCCCATAGGGCGGCAAGGGCTGTTCACCGCACGGGTTGGTGGCCGCAATCGTTTCGCAATAATGCAGGTTGTTGGCGCGGTTGATGCGGTCAATGAAGATCACACCGGGCTCGGCGTAATCATAGGTTGCCTGCATGATCCGATCCCACAAAACGCGGGCACGAATGGTGCGATACACCTTGCCATCGAACACCAGATCCCAATCCGCATCGGCCTTCACAGCATCCATGAACGCATCGGTGACCAGAACCGAGACATTGAACATACGCAGGCGCGCCGCATCGGCCTTGGCGGAGATGAAGTCCTCAACATCGGGGTGATCGCAGCGCATACAGGCCATCATCGCCCCGCGCCGCGAGCCGGCAGACATGATGGTGCGGCACATCGAATCCCAGACATCCATGAATGACAGCGGCCCCGAAGCATCCGCCGCCACGCCCTCAACACCTGCCCCTTTTGGCCGGATCGTAGAGAAATCATAGCCGATGCCGCCGCCCTGCTGCATGGTCAGCGCGGCTTCTTTCAACATCTCAAAAATGCCTGCCATGCTGTCAGGGATCGTGCCCATCACAAAGCAGTTGAACAACGTGACCGAGCGCGCCGTACCCGCCCCCGCGGTGATCCGCCCCGCAGGCAGGAAGCGGAAATCGCGCAGAGCGTCCTCGAATTTCGGCGCCCACGCCTCTGGTGTGGCCTCAACCGACGCCAAAGCGCCCGCAATGCGCGACCACGTGTCTTCAACATTTGCGTCGATCGGGGTCCCGTCCGCCTGCTTGAAGCGGTACTTCATATCCCAGATCGCTTCGGCAATGGGGGCAGCAAATCGGCTCATGGGTGATTCTCCGGTTCTCGGGCAGGTAACCAGCATACAGGCAGCCCCCCGCAAAGCACAACAGGTTGAAGATCGCGCCAATCAGGCTACGATATCGTGTGGCCGCTGTGGGGGACTCTGTGGATAACCATGTGAATTTGTTAAAGCTGTGCGTCGGTGCCGAGAAGGTCGAGGACCTGTTGGCCTGGCAGGCATCCCCGCGTGCCAAGGGCCCCGACGGGCTGCCCCGCCACGTCACCCGCATGTGGCCAAAGCGCGAAGCGCAGCTGTTGGATGGCGGCTCGCTCTATTGGGTGTTCAAGGGGCTTGTGCTGTGCCGCCAACGGGTGCTGCGGCTTGACGAGGTGCTGGGCGCGGATGGGATCACCCGTTGCGGCATCGTATTGGAGCCGCAGGTGCATCGTACGCGCCCGATGCCAAAACGCCCCTTCCAGGGATGGCGCTATCTGCAGCCCGGCGATGCGCCCGAAGATCTGGGCGAAGCCCGGGCCGAGGAAACGCCCCTGCCCCCCGCGCTTGAAGCCGCATTGGCCGACATCGGCGTGCGCTAAGGCAGCGGCCCGCAAAGGCCGCAGCTTCTCAAGCGTTTTTAATAGATTGGTCAGCCCAAACGGGCGCGGAGGTCCTGCAACACGGCCACCTCATCAGGCTGCCACTGCGCAACCTTGGAGCGCAGCAACGTGGCCTGACTTTTATGGATCAACCCGTCAGACAGAATTTTCAGGTGGTTCGCCGTCAGCGTTTCTCCGGTCGAGGTGATATCCGCAACGGCTTCCGCAGTTTCATTGCGGATCGTTCCCTCCGTGGCACCCTGACTGTCCACCAACTGGTAATCTGCCACGCCATGGGCCCGCAGAAATTCTCGCACAAGCCGATGATACTTTGTGGCAATCCGCAGCCTGTGACCATGGGTGGCCCGGAAGGCCGCCGCTGCCGCATCAAGATCATCAAGCGTGTCGACATCAATCCAGAAGGAGGGCACGGCGATGATCAAGTCGGCCCCGCCAAATCCCATGGGCGCCAGTTCTTCGACCACGCGCTCCCAGTGCGCGATCTTCTCACGGACGAGGTCTGTGCCGGTCACGCCGATATGGATACGCCCGGCCTCCAGTTCTCTCGGAATCTCCCCAGCCGAAAGCAAGACCAGCTCAACCCCGTCAATCCCCTCGACCTTTGCGGCATATTCACGATCTGACCCGGTGCGCGACAGATAAATGCCACGCGCTGCAAACCATTCGAAGGTTTTTTCCATGAGCCGCCCCTTGGACGGCAAGCCCAGCTTCAGCGTCATGGCAAAAGCTCCTGCAGCACAGAGGGGCGGATCACGCCGCCCACAGCCGGAACCGCACGGCCCAAACGGGCCGTGAGCGCATCATAGCGCCCCCCGGTCGCAACCATGGGCAAATCATCGCGGCCTGGTACGGAAAACCCAAACACGAGGCCATCGTAATACTCCATGAGGGTTCGGCCATAAGCGCCCTCAAAGATCATCGTGGACAGATCCAGCCCCACGGCATCAAAAGCACTGAGCCGCGCCTCAAGGCGATCGACAGCAGTGGCAATTGCGGGCAGTTCCCGCGACACCAACTGCAGCTGTGCCAAGGCCTCGGCAGGGGCCGCGCGCACTTTGAGCACCTCGTCGAGAAGGGTCAGCAGGCCGGGCTCTAGGGGGGGCGTCTCTGCATCTTCCTGCAGTGCGGCAACCCGCGCGCGCACCTCTGCGGGGCGGCGCAGGCCCAGAGCCGGGCCGGCCTGCGCCATCAAGACATCGGGGGGGGTGCTCTGCAAGGCAGTCAGCAGTGCGCCCCGGCTGGCCGGCGCAGGCACCGCTCCTGCAAACCGCTCGAGCAAGGCCCGAAAGCGCGTGGGGCGCCAGACGTGGCGCCGCAGGGCCGCGCGGCGACGGGGCGTGGTGGGCAACCCATCGACAGCCGCCATCAGCAGCCCGATATCCCCCATTTCGGCCTGTAAGTCATAAGGGGCAAGCTGTTCTGCCAGTGCCAGAAACACCTCTGCCTCAGCCTGCTCCGGCATGTCATCATCGCCGATGCGTTCATAGCCCACCTGCAGATATTCCGTGGGCCGCTCTGCGTCTTGCTCCTGACGGCGGAACACCTCACCCCGATAGGCATAGCGCATGGGGCCGGACGCGGCAGCGATATGGGCCTGAACCACAGGCACCGTGAAATCGGGCCGCAGCATTTGTTCGCCCCGCAGCGGATCGGCAGTGGTGTAAGCGCGGGCGCGGATGTCTTCGCCGTAGAGATCCAGCAAGGTGCCCGCAGGCTGCAGGATGGACGTCTCAAAGGCCGTTGCGCCACGGGCCAGAAAGCCCGCGTGAAAACCGTCGCCCAGGGCTCGTATCGCCGCGCTGCGCTCGGCCATCATCCGTTCAGCCCCCGGTCCGGGCCAGAATGGCACGTACGGCTGGCACCAGATCGGCCAGGTCCACTTCCTGTTGTGCGGGCTGGGATTTCCATTCCTCGAGGCTGGCCGAAGCGGCAATCTGCGCCCCCAGCACCAAGTCCTTGATCTGCACCTTCCCGGCAGCGGCCTCATCCGCGCCTTGGATCACCGCCACAGGGCTCTGGCGTTTGTCGGCGTATTTCAGTTGGTTGCCGAAATTCTTTGGATTGCCAAGGTAGACCTCCGCGCGCATGCCCGCGGCGCGCAGTTCAGCGGCCATTCTTTGGTAATCGGCCATCCGGTCACGGTCCATTACGGTAACGATCACCGGGCCCGGCGCTGCTTGCTCAAGCCGTCCCTTGGCGCGTAGCGCAGCCAGCAGCCGGTCCACCCCGATCGAGATGCCTGTTGCCGGCACCTGCTGGCCCGTGAAGCGTTTCACCAGATCATCGTAGCGCCCGCCGCCAGAGACTGACCCAAACTGACGTGGCCGGCCCTTCTCGTCCATGATCTCAAATGTCAGTTCTGCCTCAAAGACAGGCCCGGTGTAGTAGCCCAGCCCGCGGACAACAGAAGGATCAAGCACCGCCCTGTCTTCGCCCACGCCCTGGGCCGCAAGCAAGGTCCCGATCTGGTCAAGCTCGTCCACACCGGTGCTGCCAGTTGCCGATGGCCCGACAAGCGCACGGAGATTCGCGACGGTCTGGCCGGCGTTGTCGCCCCGCGCAGACATGAAAGCCATCACGGTTTCGGCCTGATCGGCACTCAGACCAGCCCCTTCGGTGAAATCGCCCGAGGCATCTTCCCGGCCCGCCCCAAGCAAGGCGCGCACCCCGTCCGGGCCCAACCTGTCCAGCTTGTCGATGGCGCGCAGGACAATGCCCCGCTCAGCCTCAAACTGCGTGGGATCATCCGGGTTCAGAACACCGGCAACTTCCATCACGCCGTTCAGAACTTTTCGGTTGTTGATCCGCACGATGTAGTCGCCGCGCGGGATCCCGACCGCTTCAAGCGTGCTGGCAAGCATGCCGCAAATCTCTGCGTCTGCGGCAACGGAGGGCGCCCCCACCGTATCCGCATCGCACTGATAGAACTGGCGGAAACGGCCCGGCCCGGGCTTTTCGTTGCGCCAGACCGGCCCCATGGCATAGCGCCGATAGGGGCTTGGCAGATCATTGCGGTACTGGGCCGCCACGCGGGCCAGCGGCGCTGTCAGATCGTAGCGCAGGGCAACCCAGCCCGCATCGTCATCCTCCCAGGCGAACACACCCTCATTGGGACGGTCGACATCGGGCAGAAACTTGCCCAGCGCCTCGACGGTTTCGACGGCGGATGTTTCCAGCGGCTCAAAGCCATGCAGACGGTATGTCTCGGCAATTGTTGCCAACATGGCATTGCGTTCGACGACGTCGGCGCCGAAATAGTCCCGGAACCCCTTGGGCGTGATCGCCTTGGGGCGGGGCGCCTTTTTCTGCTTGGCCATGAAATCGCTCTTGCGGTTGTTGTGGTCGCGTGCCCGGCGTCTTTAGCTTTTGGTCACGAGAACAGCAACCGGCACGGAGCATAAGTAATGGCGCAAGAGTTGGAAGAACGCATCGCACATCTCGAAAAGATGCTCGACGAGCTCTCAGACGTGGTGAAAGCCCAGCGAGATGAGATGGACGGGATGGCGCGTATTTTGGAAGCGCTGCGCCAAAAAGCGCTGGCGGACGCGCAGGCAAGCGATGGGGGCGTCATCCTCGGGGACGAACGCCCCCCCCATTACTAAGCATTCAGCGTCGCGGGAACGCATCCCGGAAACCCGCCGCCCGCACAGCCGATAGGGCGCGGGCGCTGCTGCCCCCATCCTGGAAGGGGCCCGCGAGCACCACGGTCAACGGGCGCCCGCTGCGGGTGATGGATTGTGTCGTCACTGGCAAGCCCAGCCCACGCAAACGGTTTGCGGTGTTGATGGCATTTTGAGGCACGCCGAAAGCGCCCGCCTGCACAAAGCGGTAACCCGCGCCGCCTGAAGGGGCCGGTACCGCGACTTTTGGCGCGACAGCCCTGGGCGCCACGGCCACAGTTGTCGGGGCCGGCGCTGTCACCTTGGACGGCGTCTCTGTCAGGGCGCGGGCCGAGGGCGCTGTTTTAGAGGAAACCGATTGTGTGCTTCCGCGCGGCACGACGATGACACTGCGCACGAAGGCTCCCGCGGGCCGGTTGACATCGCTGGCGCGCAGACGGGTGTTTGGGTAGCGCAGATAAGGATAGTCAGCCGTGACATCGGCGCCCGTGCGCAAATCGATCAGGCGGCGCGGGGTCGCCGCTGTCCACGCAACCGCGGCACGCTGTTGCGATTGGGCTGTCGCGCTGGCCGGCAAGCCACGCTGCTCGTTATATCGGCCATCCGCATAAACCGGACGATACCCATCGGGAACCTTTGCCGGGGCGCCCTCGATCCGCAAGATGGCCGCACCGCTGTTGCTACCGCTGGCGGATGCCGTTTGCGTCGGTTGAATGCTTGGCCCAAGCCCGACCGGGCTTTCCAGCTGTGGCCCACAGCGCACACCTTTTTTGTTGGTATACTGCGCCGAGATCGCGCTGCGGCCAGGACAGCCGCCACTGGACACCTGAACCTGCGCCACCGCAGGGGCCTTGGGCGCAGGCGCAGCGGCAGGTTTAGGCGCCACGGTCACAGTGGGTGTCGAGGCCACAACGGTTGGGGCAGGCGCTGGCGATGGTGTACGCCGACGGAACAGTGAGAACAGGCCCGTTGTCGGCTTCGGTGCAGCGGCCGGTTTGCTGTCCATGGCCGATGCCACGGTCGGGATCGGATCCTTGGCCCTGGCGCGCACCGGTGCCGCTGGGGCGCTGCTGCGGGCGGTTTCACGCGGGGGCTGTGCGGGGGTTGCTCGTGGGGCCTGCGCCGGCGCTGCCCGGGCGGCAAATGTCGGCTTCTGACCGCAAATCAGGCGCCGTCCCCGTGTGACACGCGGCACCCAGTTCACCGCTCCTTCAAAGCCAGCACGGATATAAACACAGCCCTCATTGTCAACAAACTGAGTGCCTTTGAAGCTGGCGGGGGGGAAGTTCACCGGCCCTTGGTCACGCCGCAGGGTTTGCGCCTCAGCGGATATGGCCAACGCGCTGACCAGAACCGCAACGTTTAAGAGCTTCCGTGCCATGACACACTCCCTCATTCTTTGAAAAGAGCATGCCTTACTCGCGACGCTACGTAAAGCGCCGCGCGCAGGATTCTTAGCTTATTTTGTGCCAAACATGCGGTCACCCGCATCCCCTAGCCCCGGAACGATGTATCCCTTCTCATTGAGATGGCTGTCCAGAGCCGCAGTCACGATGGGTACATCCGGGTGCGCCTCGGCCATGCGGGCCACCCCTTCCGGCGCCGCCAGCAAGCACAGAAAACGGATATTGCGCGCCCCGGCCTGCTTGAGAAGGTCGATCGCTGCAGCCGAGGAATTGCCCGTTGCCAGCATCGGATCAACGGCGATCACAAGCCTGTCTTCCAGCGCTTCGGGCACTTTGAAGTAATACTGAACGGGCTGGAGCGTTTCCTCATCGCGGTAGAGGCCGACAAAGCCCACACGGGCTGCCGGGATCAGATCAAGAATGCCGTCCAAAAGCCCGTTGCCCGCCCGCAGGATCGAGACCAGCGCGAGCTTCTTGCCATCCAAGATGGGGGCGTCCATCTCCTCCAGCGGCGTTTCGACCTTCTGCGTCGTCATCGCCAGTTCGCGGGTCACCTCATAGGCCAGCAGGTGGCTGATTTCGCGCAGCAGCTGCCGGAACGAGGCGGTCGACGTGTCCTTGTCACGCATCTTGCTGAGCTTATGCTGCACGAGCGGGTGCTCGACGACTGTCAGATGCTGGGTCATTGGCTTTCCAATCGCTTGATGAG
This sequence comes from Oceanicola sp., assembly GCA_022447275.1. Taxonomy (GTDB): domain Bacteria; phylum Pseudomonadota; class Alphaproteobacteria; order Rhodobacterales; family Rhodobacteraceae; genus JAKVBK01. Next base: position 79,487 of record JAKVBK010000001.1, read on the forward strand.
GGCTTGCCTCGTCGTTTCATCGCAGAAGGCGGCCCGGGCCGCCGTCAGGTTGACTTCACGCACCACCGTATCATCCCAGCCAAACGTGTCTGCAAGGCGGTCAAACTCGTGGCTCATCGTGGTGTGAAAGAAGGGGGGATCATCCGTTGAAACGGTCACCGGGACGCCCCGCGCGCGCAGGGTTTCGATGGGATGGCTGCGCCAATTGGGATAGACGCCCAGCGCCACGTTCGAGCCGGGGCAGACCTCCAGAACGATGCCATCCTCTGCCAGCCGCTCGACAAGGGCCGGATCCTCGATCGCGCGCACCCCATGGCCAATCCGCTCGACATGCAGATCGTCAAGACAGGCGCGCACGCTTTCCGGGCCGCGCCATTCCCCGGCATGGGCCGTCAGGCGCAGACCGGCCTCGCGGGCGCAATCAAAAGCCCAGGCATAATCGCGGGGCTCCAACGTCTTTTCATCGCCGGCAATGCCAAACCCGGTGACGAAATCGCCCACGGTTTCTGCGGCGCACAGGGCCGGGGCCCGGGCTTTCTCTGGTCCGAAATGGCGGATGCAGGTCACGATCGCGCGCAGTTCGATCGTGTCGCGCAGCGCCAGTGCGGCCTCTTGCATCGCGGCCACATATTCGCGCCAGGCCCCCACATCGCCGCCACCACAGAAATCCGGTGACAGGAATGTTTCGGCATAGATCACGCCATGTGCAGCGCATTCTTCCAGAACCGCGGTGGTCAGCCGGGCATAATCTTGCGGTGTGTTGATCACCGAAGTGGCGACTTCATAGACATTCAGGAAGGCATTGAAGTCGGCATATTTGTAATGGCCCTGGGCGTCAAAGATACCCGAGATATCGGCCTTCTTTTCGGCCGCCAGCCCGCGCACGAAAGACGGGCTGGCCGCCCCTTCCAAATGCAAGTGCAATTCGATCTTCGGGCTCTGGCTCACAGCACGCTCCTTCCCGGCCCCATGGCCGGAATGTTGAGATGGGCCGCCACCGTGGCTGCCACGTCTGCAAACCCCATATGCCCCAAAGCGCGCGGAGAAAAGCCCGGACCCGTGGCCAGCACCGGAACCCGTTCCCGCGTATGGTCCGTGCCCGTCCAGGTGGGATCATTGCCGTGATCCGCCGTCAGGATCATCAGGTCACCGGGCTGCAGCGCTGCAAGCACCGGCGCGATCCCCGCGTCAAACCACTCCAACGCGCGGGCATAGCCTGACACATCCCGGCGGTGCCCATAGAGGCTGTCAAACTCGACGAAATTGGCGAAGGTCAGGCTGCCGTCGGGCTGTTCCGCCACGGCCGCTGCTAAATGCTCCATCAGGTGGGCATCGGCGCCTTTGACGCGCGTCCCCACTCCTTGCTGCGCAAAGATATCCGCGATCTTACCGATGGTGTGGGTGGTGCCGCCTGCCGCCTGCACCCAATCCATCAATGTGGGCGCGGGGGGCACAATGGCATAGTCGCGTCGGTTGGTCGTCCGGGTAAAGCCTTGGGTGGCATCCCCGACAAAGGGCCGGGCAATCACGCGCCCGACACGCATCTCATGGAGCAGAGGGGCAACCGCTTCGCACAGGTCCAGCAGGCGTTGCAGCCCGAAAGTTTCTTCATGGGCAGCAATCTGAAACACGCTGTCGGCGGAGGTGTAGCAAATCGGATAGCCCGTTTGCATGTGGCGCGCGCCCTCCGCCTCGAGGATCACTGTGCCCGAGGCGTGGCGATTGCCAAGAATACCTTGCGTTCCGGCGGCGGCACATACGGCCGCCACGAGATCCTCCGGGAAGGCAGGCTCTGTGGCCGGGAAATAGTGCCAATCCCAAGGGACGGGCAGCCCGGCCAGTTCCCAGTGGCCAGACGGGGTATCCTTGCCCTGCGACACTTCCGTGGCCGCCCCCCACATGCCCTGTGCAGCCTCCGGCCCGGCCCCAAAGCGCCAATCGCCATTGGCCAGCCCCAGCGCATGACGCAGCCCGAGCGCATCGAGCGTCGGTGTTTGCAGGGGCCCCTGTCGTCCGTCTGTGGCAAGCCCGTCTGCGCAGGCCTGCACAATATGGCCCAAAGTGTTTGATCCGCTGTCCCCGAAGGCCGCCGCGTCCGGTGCGCCCCCGATCCCAACCGAGTCCATCACCACCAGAAAAGCCCGGGCCATTATGCATCCCCCGCGATCTGGGCCAGAATGAGATCGGGCGGATCAAGGGGCAGCGGCCCCACGGAATAGGCCGCAACAAGCGCATCCTCCGCCCGGTCGGCCTCTGCTTGGCTGGCTGCATGGATCATCGCGATGGGCCTGTCCTGCCCGACCTCTTCACCGATCCCGGCCAATTGGCTGAGGCCAACGCCGGGGTTGATCCTGTCGCTGCCACGCAGGCGCCCACCGCCGAGATGCACGACGATCTCGCCAAGCGCTCGGGTATCAACCTGCGAAATGAAGCCCTTCTGCTCCGGGAAAACCAAACGCTGCACAGAGGCGCCGGGCAGCCGGTCCCGCCAGCGTTCGATGAAATCGGTCGGCCCGCCCATGGCGGCCACCATCTCGCCGAATTTCTCTGCTGCACGGCCGGAACTCAGCGCCTTTGAAATCTCCTCGCCGCCCTGTTCACGCGTGACGGTCATGCCGCTGTCAAAGAGCAAGGCGCCCCCCAATTGCACGGTCAGTTCCCACAGCGCATGGGTAACGCCGGTCATGGTCAGCGTTTCCATGACCTCGATCACTTCCAGGGCATTGCCCGCCGCTGTCACCAAGGGCTGGGACATATCTGTGAGCAGCGCTGTTGTTGGGCAGCCCGCGCCGTTGGCGGTTTGCACCAAGGCCCGCGCCAAGGCCTCGGCAGACGCGCGGTCGGGCATGATTGCACCAGAGCCAACCTTCACGTCGAGCACCAGCGCTTCGGGCGCTTCAGCCAGTTTCTTGGACAGGATCGACGCCGTGATCAGGTCAATGCTGTCCACGGTGCCCGTGACATCGCGCACGCCGTAGAGCAGCTTGTCCGCAGGGGCGAGATCATCAGAAGCCGAGACGATGGCGCATCCAACTTGGGCCGTGATCTGCTGCATCCGCTCGAGCGATACTTCGGATCGGTAGCCCGGGATTGCCTCAAGCTTGTCGAGCGTGCCGCCCGTATGGCCCAGCCCGCGGCCAGAGATCATCGGGACATAGGCGCCGCAGGCGGCCAGAGCCGGCGCCAAGGCCAGCGACACGCAATCGCCCACACCGCCGGTGGAATGTTTGTCGAGCACGGGGCCGGGCACATCCCATTGCAACGTCTTGCCACTGTCGCGCATGGCACATGTCAGCGCGACGCGCCCAGCGCTGTCGAGGGGCGCGCGGCAGATCCCCATGGCAAAGGCGCCGGCCTGAGCATCGCTGATCTCGCCACGCCCAAGGGCCTGCGCAAACCAGTTCAGGGCCTCCGGGCCAAGCTGCGTGCCAGCCCGCAATTGCGACAGGATTGCGCGGGCATCTAAAGCTGTCCCGGCCACCGCTCAGGCCTTATCCATATGGGCGGCCCCAAAGGCGCCGGGCAACAGATCACCCACCGTCGTGTGCAGGGTTTCCCCGGACACAGTCGCCAGCGTGACGGGCGTTTCCGGGTCTGCAAACTCAGCCAGTTTCTGGCGGCACCCACCACAGGGCGGCACGGGGCTTGGGCTGTCCGCGATCACGGCGACTTCGGCAATCCGGCGCGCACCGGCAGCGGCCATGGCCGCAATGGCCCCGGCTTCGGCACAGGTGCCTTCGGGGTAGGCCACGTTTTCCACGTTGCAGCCAACAAAGACGTGCCCTTCCTGCGTGCGCAGGGCTGCACCCACCTGAAAGTTCGAGTAGGGCGCATAAGCGCGGGTGCGCACGTCGCGGGCCTCATCGAGAAGGTGCTGGGTGGGGGGCGGCAAAGTGCGTGTCATGGTGCTTTTATTCCCAAGTTAAGGCACAGTGTGCGGCGCTGGCCCGTCTGGCGCAAGAGCCGAGCAAGGCCAAATGCGCTGCGTCTGAAAGCGCGGTCATCTGGCACTCTGGCCCCGGCGTCAACCCTGGTGCTGCCGGGTCCATTGATCAATGAGCGCGAGGTGCAGATTGCGCGCCTTGCGCACCCAGGTGCGGTTGCCTTCGGGGCGTTCCCGCTCGGACCGGCTGAGGGCCCGGCGCTTGTCCATGTCGGCGCAGAATATGGCGAAGGCAAGGTTGCGGTTGCCGGGCACTTCGACAAAGCCCGCAAGCGTCGAGACAAAGTTCAGCGTGCCTGTCTTGGCGCGGATCTGTGCCGGGTAATTTTCCTGCACCTTGCCATTCTTGTCCCGCATCGGAATTTCCTTCAGCAGGGGCTGCAAGGCGGCACCGGGCGAAAGCTGCACGAGGCTGCGCACCATCTCGCCGGCGCTGATACGCGACGCATCGCCAAGGCCGGAATGATCCACAAACCGCGCTTTATGCGCCCCGGCGCGATCCTGCAGCCAATCCGCCATGCCCCGCCCCGACGCTTTGAGCGACCCGGGCTTGCCGCCCCGCCGCTGGGTCGCGGCAATGCCGACGCATTCCGCAGTCAGGTTGGTGGAATATTTGAGCATCCCGCGCAGGATGTCGCCGAGGGGTGCGCTGCCGTAGCTCACCAGTGTCTGGGCACCTTTGGGCAGACGCCCCGCGGGGGCGCCAATCTTGAGCGCGATGCCGTAGCTGCGTGCGATGGCTGCAAACGTTTCGGCCGCATAGGCTTGGGGTTTGCGCACCGGAAGCCACCGCGCCCCCCCTTTGCCCAGCGCATCCTGCGCGACCGACCACTGCTCCACCCCGCCGCGCTGCGCATAGGTGTAGATCGGCGCAGCCCGATCAGCGATCTGCATGCTGGCCATGTCAACGGCCGGGCGGAACTTCTCACCCCGGGCCTGCATGGTGACCTGATACTGGCCCGCATTGGCGCGTTTCCATTCGAAATGAACCCGGTTGAAATTCAGGTTTACCCCGCCCACCGCCGGGCTATAGCCAAGATGATCGGGCTGACCGGGGTCGATGGTGCGCACGTTTGGCCAGCCGCTGTCATAGATGCGCAGCTTGCCCGTCACTTCAAAAATACCGGCGGCTTTGAGGTTGGCGGCCAATTCTCCTAGCGTGTCAGTATCCAGTGTGGGATCGCCGGCGCCGGCAAGGATCAAATCCCCCTTGATGCGCCCTCCTTCTACCGGGCCACCAGCAATCAGCCGCGTTGGGAAGCGGTAAGAACTGCCGAGATGTTCAAGCCCGTAGAGCGCCGTGATCGCCTTTGCCGTCGAGGCAGGGGGCAACGACAAAACGGGATTATAGGCGTCTAGCACAGCGCCGGTGGCCGCGTCTGCCACCATGAACCCTGCTTTGCCGCTCAGGCCGGCGGCCTTGAGAAGGGCTGCGCCGTCTGTCTTTCTTGGGGGCAAGCTGGCCAGATCGCGGGGCCGCACCACAGGCCGCAAAGACACTTTGGGCGGGGCTGCCAGAGCGGCACTGGCCCCCGTTGCAAGAAGGCCAGACAGCAGCAGCCGCCGGCTGATATCGGGTGCGCGTCGCGTCATGTGGCGCAGAAAAGCAAAAGCCGCCGTCAACCACAAGCCACAGATACGTTCGGATAGAGGCCCCTTTCCGCGCTGCTCCATTGCCGCTAAGAGGCGCGAATGGCTGATGCTTCCCGCCTGCGCCCTGCCCTGCTGCCGATGCTGGCGGCAATGTCGTTGATCCCGTTGGGGGATGCGGCGGGTAAGATGTTGATGCAGGATTACGGGGCCACACCGATGTTCGTCGGCATGTCGAGGTTTCAGCTTGGCGCAGTGATGGCCTTGCTTGTGGCCTGTGCCATGGGCCGTCCCCCCAGCCGCGCTGCGCTGATGCACAAGGGCCTGTGGCTGCGCGGCGTGCTGATTGGCGCGGCCGTTGCCACAATCGTATCCGCCCTGCGCACCGAGCCGATGGCAAATGTGTTCGGTGCATTTTTCGTGGCGCCGATCCTGTCGTTCTTCCTGTCGGCGCTGGTGTTGGGCGAACGGGCAACCCCTGCGCGGATCATCCTGTTGGCGATAGGCTTCTGCGGGGTGCTGTTGGTGGTGCGCCCTGGTTTCGGGATGACACCGGGGCTGGCGCTGGCGGCAATCGCAGGGGTGATTTACGGGGGCTATCTGACAGCCAGCCGATGGCTGCGCGATGCCGCGCCCCCCCTGGACATGCTGCTGGTGCAATTGATTGTCGCGGCGCTGGTGCTCACACCTTTTGGCATCTCGCAGATCCCCGCGCTAGACGTCGAGGGATGGGGCTGGATGTTCCTGTCCGCGACGGCCTCAATGCTGGCCAACCTGTTTCTGATACTGGCCTATGGGCGCGCCGGTGCCACGGCGCTTGCACCGTTCGTGTATTTCCAGCTGGTGGCCGCCACAGTGTTCGGGCTTGCGTTTTTTGGGACGTATCCCGATGCGGTCACACTGTGCGGGCTGGTGCTCCTGCTCGCATCAGGCTTCGCAACCCTGTTGATCAAACGCTAGAGGGCCGCGCCAGAGGGCGCACTGTGCAACAGCACAGTGCTCGGCCCAACCGGGCAAGGGGATCTCTGATCCCTGCCGCCCGGGCGGGAGCGCGCCCTTTTCCGCACACTGCGCAGCCTGTCCCCTCAGAGCGCGGCTTTTAGAGCCCCAACAAGGTCTTCGCGTTCCCACGAAAAGCCGCCATCCGCATCGGGCGCGCGGCCGAAATGGCCATAGGCTGCGGTGCGCTGGTAGATCGGCTTGTTCAGGCCAAGGGTTTCACGAATGCCCCGGGGCGTGAGGTCCATCACCGCTGAAACGGCCTTCTCAATCTCGGCATCGGGCACCACACCGGTGCCATAGCTGTCCACATAGATCGACAACGGCTTAGACACGCCGATTGCATAGGAAATCTGGATCGTACAGCGGCTGGCCAGGCCCGCCGCCACCACGTTCTTGGCAAGGTAGCGCGCCGCATATGCTGCAGAGCGGTCCACCTTGGTGGGATCCTTGCCCGAAAACGCCCCACCACCGTGGGGGGCTGCGCCGCCATAGGTGTCCACGATGATCTTGCGGCCGGTCAGCCCGGCATCGCCATCAGGGCCGCCAATCACGAACGTGCCCGTCGGGTTCACCCACCACTCGGTGTTGTCAGACAGCCAAGCCGCCGGCAGCACATCCCGGATATAGGGCTCCACGATGGCCCGGATATCGTCAGAGGTCTGGCTGGCGTCATGGTGCTGCGTGGACAGCACAATCGATGTCACCTCGACGGGCTTTCCATCTTCGTAGCGCAGGGACAGCTGACTTTTGGCATCCGGGCCAAGGCTTGGCTCTGCGCCAGATTTCCGCGCATCAGCGAGCTGCTTGAGGATCTTATGCGCATAGAGGATCGGGGCTGGCATGCGTTCCGGCGTTTCATCGGTGGCGTAGCCGAACATGATGCCCTGATCGCCGGCCCCATCCCGGTCAACGCCCTGGGCGATATGGGCCGATTGAGGGTGTAGAAGATTTTGCACTGCGCAGGTTTTCCAGTGAAAGGCATCCTGCTCATAGCCAATATCTTTGATGCAATCGCGCGCAATGCCATCGATCCGTTCCAGATACTCGGCCAGCTTATTCTTGTCGCTCAGACCCACTTCGCCGCCAATAACCACAGTGTTCGTCGTCGCGAAGGTTTCGGCGGCCACACGGGCTTCCGCTTCCTCGGCCAGAAAGGCGTCCAGAACAGCGTCAGAAATTCTGTCGCATACCTTGTCAGGATGCCCTTCGGAGACGGACTCCGAGGTAAAGATGTAGCTCTTGCGGGTCATGAGAGATGCTCCATTAAGGGTCAACCGCACGCCAGGAAGCCGTTGTGCGGGAAAAGTGTAAGGGTGCGCTTACGCTGGGCATTGAAAGGCGTCAACCCTTCAAGAGGGGTCGCGCAAAAAGGTTAAAGTTCCCACAACGCACAGAACCCAGATCACCCCCACAGGCAACCCACCCCAACGGTCATAGGGGGTGCGTTCCAGTGCGGCAGGGAGTGGCGCGTCGAGATGGCCTGCACCCCCCATGGGCAAGCTGCTGATGACCTGTCCGGTCGCATCGATCACTGCTGAGACGCCCGTGTTGGCGGCGCGCAGAACAGGCAGGCCCTGCTCGATGGCGCGCAATTGTGCCTGAGCGAGATGCTGCTGCGGCCCCATCCACCGTCCAAACCAGGCGTCATTGGTTATTTGCAGGATGAACCGCGCCCGTTCCGGGGCCGCGCGCAGCTCAGGGCCAAAAACGGCCTCGTAACAGATCAGCGGCAGGCCCAGCCCCAGCTCAGGGCCAAAATCGAGCACCCGCGGCCCCGGCCCTGCACCATAGCCCCCCGCAGCCTCTGCCAGACCGTAAAGCCCCATTGCATTGAGCGCGGATGCGAAAGGAATGTATTCGCCAAACGGAACAAGATGATGCTTGTCGTAAACGGCCTGGATATCCCCGTCAGGGCCTACAAGCACAAGGCTGTTGCGGGCCAGCCCGTCTTCGTCGGAGCGCCGCAGGATACCGGCGGCAACCGGCGCCTGCGCTGCCTGGGCAATTTCCTGCAAGGTTGCATCGGCTCTAGAAAGCGGGATCGGTACCGACGTCTCAGGCCAGACAACGAGGGCAGGCTGTGCCCCGGTTGGCGGCGCAGACGAGAGGGCCAGCCCACGTTGATAGAACGTGCGGATGTGATCCCTGTCCCATTTTTGATGCTGGGGTGCATTGGGCTGGATCAAGCGCACCACGGGGGCGTCTGCCTGTGCATCAGATGCCAAAAGGCCAACCCGCACCATGCCCCAAGCTGCAGGGATCGCCAGCAGGGCAGCTCCGAGCATCGCTCCCAGCAGGGCCCGCTGCGCGCCCAATGCCGCAGGCAAAGCCGCCGCAAGGCAGGTGATCAATGTCAGCCCGCCAGCCCCGGTCAGCGCCGCCAATTGTGCCTGTGGCGCACCAATCCAGATGTGTCCGATGCTGGCCCAGGGAAAGCCGGTAAACAGATGCGCGCGCGCCGCCTCCGCCGCAACAAGGCCCAGAGCAACCAGAACCGGCCGTCCGGCCCCACTGGAGCGGCGCCCGAGCCATCCCGCACAGCCACAAGCCAGCCCCCAAAAAAGGGCCAACCCGGCTGCCAACCCGACAAGGGCAAAGGGCGCCATCCAGCCATGGCGCGCCGCATCAACAAAGAACGGCTCCACAATCCACGGCAGACAGGCCGCGAAATAAACCGTTCCCAAAAGCCACCCCCGCCATGCCATGGCACGCGGCGCACCGGCAGAACTGATCAGCCAAATCCCGGCTGCCAAGCCCACAACGGCAAGCCATGGCAGCGAGAGCGGCGCCTGCCCTGTTGCCAGCAGCAGCCCCGCAGCCCCCGTCCAAAGGGCAGGCCATCGCAGTCCCCGTTGCAAAGGACTATTCTGCGGCGTCGACACGGGAGGTGGGCGGCGTTGCGGGAGAGGGCGCACCGGAGGCATCGCGGGTCACATCCCGGCCCTCTGCGCGCGCGCGCCCGGCGCTGCGCCGCGCCGCCTCACTGACAGACGCTGCCGCCGACGTGGGCGTGATCGTGGTGCCGCGGCCTGCGGGCGCGCTGACACCAGACTGGCGCACCCGAAGGCGCTTGATCCGGCGGGCGTCAGCGTCAATCACCTCGAAATCAATGCCGGCAGGATGGCGTATGATCTCGCCCCGGGCCGGAACGCGTCCGGTCAACATGAAGACAAGGCCGCCCAGCGTCTCGATGTCTTCCTGGTCTTCGGCATCGGCCAGATGCATGCCCAGCGCGGCTTCGAACTCGTCAAGCGGCGTCCGTGCCGCGGCCGCCCAACAGCCCGGGCTTTCCTCGCGGAAGAGGGCCGCTTCATTCTGGTCGTGCTCATCTTCGATCTCGCCGAGCACCTGCTCGATCAGGTCTTCGATCGTGACCAGACCGTCCACGCCACCGTATTCATCGATCACAAGCGCCATGTGCATGCGCGCGGATTGCATCTTGCCCAACAGAATACCGATCGGCATCGAGGGCGGCGCGAAGATCAGCGGGCGCAGCAACGCATTCAGATCCGGCGCGGCATCGCTCTCGCCAAAGCCGAACTGCAGCGCGATATCCTTGAGATGCACCAGCCCGAGCGGATGATCGAGGGTACCATCAAACACCGGCAACCGGGTAAAGCCGCTCTCCCGGAACACGTCGATCAGATCGTCGCGGGCAATGTCGATGGGAACGGCAATGATCTCGGCCTTGGGGACGGCCACATCTTCGACCCGCATGGACCGAAGGTTCGCCAGTCCGGCCCGGAAACCGCTGGGTGGGGTCCGCGCCTCCGGCGCGTGCACCGGGGTGCCGCGCGAAAAGCGGGATGCAAGGCGGCCCATAAGGCTCTTGCGGGGAGGCGCCGTGGGGGCACCTGTCTGAGAGTTTTCCTCCTGCGCGCTGTGCGCTGCGCTAGAAGAGCCGTCGGATGACGTTCCCATTTGTCCTTTCCAATGTGGGGCCGGGACAGTCCCGGCACGCCCGGAATCTCCGGTCTCTTTAACTATATGGGTTCTGAATACCCATTTCATCAAGTATCGCGATTTCGAGCCCTTCCATGAGTGCGGCATCGGCGTCACGCTCGTGGTCGTAGCCAAGAAGATGCAACATCCCGTGAATGATGAGATGGCTCAGATGATCCGGAAACGCGCGATTGCCCGCGTGCGCCTCTGCCAGACAGGTTTCGTATGCCAGGGCAATGTCGCCAAGGGCGGGCGGCATGCCCGGGAAATCTGGGCTTGGCGCGTCTGGCGCGCCCCCGTCTTGCGCGGATGCGAGCTCCTGCGCGGGCCAGGATAACACATTGGTGGCCTTGGGCTTTCCCCGGAAATCCGCGTTAAGCGCTGCGATGCGGCTGTCATCACAGGCCAGCACGACAACCTCAATGCCCGCAGGCAAATCCAGGTGCCGTGCAACATGACCACACGCCTTCAAGGCAAGCTCTTCGAGATCGTCGTCCCATGCGCCGGCCTCAATCACCAGATCCAGCGCAACAGCTTCATCCGGCTCCATCAGCGCTCGGATGCCTCATAGGCATCGATGATTTTGGCAACCAGCGGATGGCGCACAACGTCTTTGGCCGTGAAATAGTTGAAAGAGATGCCATCCACATCGCGCAGGATGCCTTCCGCATCGCGCAGCCCCGACGGCATACCACGCGGCAGGTCCACCTGCGAGCGATCACCGGTGATGACCATGCGAGAGCCTTCGCCGAGGCGCGTCAGGAACATCTTCATCTGCATGGTGGTGGCATTTTGGGCCTCGTCGAGCACGACGAAGGCATTGGCCAGCGTGCGCCCGCGCATGAACGCAAGCGGCGCGATTTCGATCGTTTTTTCTTCCATCATCTTGGCCATCTGCTTGCCTGGCAGGAAATCCCCCAGCGCGTCATAGAGCGGCTGCATGTACGGGTCGACCTTGTCCTTCATGTCGCCCGGCAGATAGCCCAGCTTTTCGCCCGCTTCCACGGCGGGGCGGGACAGGATGATCTTGTCCACATGGCCATCCATCAGCTTGTTCACGGCAACGGCCACGGCGAGGTAGGTTTTGCCGGTGCCCGCAGGCCCGATGCCGAAGCAGAGCTCATGCTCAAACAGGGCGCGGACATAGGCCTTTTGCGCATCGGTGCGCGGTTCCACCAGCTTCTTGCGCGTCTTGATCTCGACCCGCCCGCCGGCAAACATTTCAAGCTGCGCGCCGGCATCTTCTTCCTGCTCCTCGGGCGCGTTGGACATGCGCAAGGCCGCGTCCACATCCGCGGATTCAACCTGCCGCCCCTCTTCGAGACGCTGGTAGAGATCCTGCAGCACCTGTGCCGCCTGCTGTCTGGCACTTTCTTCCCCGATCACCGTCAGATGGTTGCCCCGGCGCAGTATCTGAACGCCGAGCATTGATTCCATATGTGCGAGGTTGCGATCGAACTCTCCACACAGATCGACCAGCAGCCGATTGTCGGGAAATTCCAGCGAGATTTCCTGGATGTCATCAGGGGCAGAGGCGGGTGTCAGGATGGAGATTCCCAAATATGGCTCCTTCAGGGGCGTTGGACACTATATACAGCATGGTGCCGGTCGATACTGAGTCTGGCAAGGCTCTATGCAGATATTTCCCAATCCCTTTGGGTAAAGGGGGCAGTCTCACTGCCTGCGCGCGCCGCAGTGACCGGTTTTGCAGCACTGCGCAAACGAAAAAGGCCCGACGCGTGTGCGTCGGGCCCTGTCTCATACGGTTTGAGGCCGATTAGCCAACGGGATCGGGTACGCCGCTGCCACTTTTGAAGGGGCCAACGGCTGTGCCTGGCTTGCCTGCTCCAGAGCAGACAGGCTTGCCGTACTTGTCCAAACGCTGGGACAAGTAGCCCTCAAAGCCGTCATCAATGATCCAATGATCGCAGCCATTGGGGTCGATCCAGATACCAGCTTTCAGCGTGCTGAGGTCTTTGCGGTCAATGAAGCTGTCCACTGTTTTGTCAACTCGCGCACAGGCCGAGAGCGACCCGGCGAGGGCAGCCAGACAAACGATACGGGCAAGTGTGTGCATGGTCATGACGATCGGCCCCTTAGCGAATGCAGATGATTTCGACGCGGCGGTTCTGCGCCATGCCTGCGGCTGTGGTGTTTGTGGCACGCGGCTGACGCTCGCCATACCAGCGCACATCGATCACGTTGGCACCTGAACTCCTTGCCACTTTGGCAGCAGAGCTGGCGCGGTTCTTCGACAGGCGCATATTGTATTCGTCGCTGGCGCGATTGTCTGTGTGCCCGACAATGATGAAAGCCCGCGCTGTCGCCGACTTGAAAAAGTTACGCAGTTTTTCCTGGCCGCGATTGCTGATCCGCGAACTGTCCGTCGCAAAGAGTGTGTCCGTGTTCATGACCCCGCAGACATTTCCGCGGCGGCATACAGGGATGCCCTGCCGATTGACATGGGGGCTCATGTAGCCTTCGGCACCATCATCCATAACCCAGTGCTCACACCCGTCAGGGTCGACCCAGATGGTGGGCACATAACGTTCAGCTTGTGCTTGAGCGGCGCTGGCTGCAACCACGGCGCCCAAGGCGATCACGGCGGCAGCCCAAATGTTCGAGAGATAGCTCATGGCAGATACGCATCCTATTTCATCTCACTCAGGCAGAAGCTTCTGTTTCGCAGCACCCCAATGCAAAAACCGCATCCGCCCGAGCAAAGACTAACAGGTTTCAGACACTTGTGAAGATTTTTTAGGCACACCTATACTGTTGAGATGCCTTGCAGACACAGCTTTTGTGGCCCACCGTGTCCCATTGTGAGACAAACCTATCCCTTAAGCGGAATTGTCCACGATCTCGCCAGCAAGGGAGTTGGGCCCAGACGCCGTGATGCGCACACGCGCAATCGTGCCGATTTCAGCATCGGTTTCCACGTGAACCGCGTGCAGGTAATCAGACTTGCCGACCATTTGCCCCGCCATACGCCCCGGCTTTTCGAACAGAACATTCACCTCGCGGCCCACCATTTCCTGCTGGATCTCGGTTTGTTGCTCACGCAGCAAGGCCTGAAGCCGCTGCAAGCGCGCATCGGCCTGCACTGGGTCAACGTCGATGCGTTCAGCCGCGGGCGTACCGGGACGGGCCGAGTATTTGAAACTAAAGGCCTGCCCATAGCGGATCTGGCGGACCAACTCCATCGTGTCTTCGAAATCCTGCTCGGTCTCTTCCGGGAAGCCGACAATGAAATCCCCCGAGATCAGGATATCGGGACGGGCCGCGCGGATGCGGTCGATCAGCGCGATATATTCAGCGGCCGTATGCTTGCGGTTCATGCGCTTGAGAATTCGGTCACTGCCCGATTGCACAGGCAAATGCAGGTAAGGCATCAGCTTGGGGCAATCGCCGTGGGCGGCGATGAGGTCATCATCCATGTCATTTGGATGGGATGTGGTAAAGCGGATGCGCTCCAACCCGTCGATCTCAGCCAAGCGGCGCACGAGGCGCGCCAAACCCCAGCTCTGCTGCCCGTCCGCCCCGTGATAGGCGTTTACGTTCTGTCCCAGCAACGTGATTTCCCGCACCCCGCGAGAGACCAGATCTTCCGCTTCCGAGAGAACGCGCCCCACGGGTCGGCTAACCTCTGCGCCACGGGTGTAGGGCACAACACAGAAGGCGCAGAACTTGTCGCAGCCTTCCTGAACCGTCAGAAATGCGGCTGGCGCACGGCGCGCCTTGGGCCCGCGCGCCGTGCGGGCAGGCAGGTGTTCGAACTTGTCTTCGGTCGGGAACTCCGTGTCCAACGCCCGTTTGCCACCCCGTGCCTTTGCCTCGAGGGCGGGCAAATTGTGATAACTTTGCGGACCAACCACCAAATCCACCATCGGTGCGCGCGCCATGATCTCGGCGCCCTCAGCTTGGGCAACGCAACCCGCAACCCCGATCTTGAGATCAGGGTTGTCCTTCTTGAGCCCTTTCAGACGGCCCAACTCGGAATACACCTTTTCGGCGGCCTTTTCGCGGATATGGCAGGTGTTGAGCAGGATCAGGTCCGCATCTTCTGGCGTGTCGGTTTGCGTATAGCCACCTGGGCCCATGGCTTCGGCCATGCGCTCACTGTCATATACGTTCATCTGACAGCCATATGTCTTGATGTAGAGCTTGCGTTGCTTGGTCATCGCTGCGCCCTTCAGGGTTGCGGAAATTGATTGGCGAGGGTTTATCGAAGGGAGAGCGTCGCTGCAACGGTGGCGCAGCACTGTTTTGAAAGAGGTCGGACACAGATGCAGAGCTATGCAAGCCTTGCAGATTTTCTAAAGCGCGGCCGGGCCGAACTTAAAAACGGCCCAATCGCCTTGGTGTTCGCCGAGGATGACGTTGTGCTGAGCGCAACAATCGAACATCTGTCGACCAAGGGCTTTGCGAAGGTCATTGTGCTTCTCGGCCCAGGGGTGCCACAGCCTGCGCGCATCGAAGCATTGAATGCAGTGATTGTTCGGGATGTGCCGACAGACCTGCCCGAGTTGCCCCAAGCCGTGACCAGAATACAAGCCGCCGCGCCCGACGGCACCTGGTTTCACTGGTGTTACAACGCAGAGTTTTTGTTCTATCCGTTCAGTGAGCATCGTCAGATTGGCGAAATGCTGTCCTTTCACAGCGAAGAGCGCCGACCGGCGATGATCGGCTTCGCGATCGATCTGTATGCTCCAGATCTTACAAAGGGCAGTGTAGATCTTCACAGTGCGATGCTGGATCGTTCGGGCTATTATGCCCTGTCACGCTCTGGCCCAGATGGCCAAACACTGGATCGCCAAATGGATTTCTTTGGCGGCCTGCGGCGCCGGTTCGAGGAACATGTTCCTTACGACAGGCGTAGAATAGACAGGGTTGCGCTGTTCAGATCGCGGACCAAAGGCCTCGAGATGCGCGCCGATGGCACGTTCAGCGAAGACGAATACAACACCTACCAGTGCCCCTGGCATCACAACCTCACCTGCACGCTGGTCAGTTTCCGCGCCGCGAAGGCGCTGACACAAAATCCGGGCAGTCGCCGCGCGATCAAAACCTTTTGTTGGCACAACTCGGTACCGTTCGAATGGTCGTCACGCCAATTGATGGATTTGGGTCTGATGGAACCAGGCCAGTGGTTTTGAAGCCCGGCCATACCCCCAGCAGCGGACTCTAGCCCCAGCCTTCCTGCAAAAACAAAGGATCGATCTAGGGATCAATCCGATCGCGCCAGCGCGTCACCGCATCTGTAACAAGCCTGGCAGAACGCGCTGCCGCGGCAGACGAGGCCCCTGCGTAGAAATCCAGCCCGGGCGCTGAGTTCACTTCCAGAACCACGCCCCGCTCGGGCATCAATTCCGCGTGCGGCAACAACAGATCCACGCCCGCAAGGCGCAGGCCCAGCGCACCTGCCGCTGCAACTGCCATATCTGCTGTATCCGCCGGCAAAGTGTCACTCACATCGCGCAACTGCCCCCCTGTGGAAAGGTTTGCGCCCGGCAGCACCGCCACTTCCGCCCCCCGCGCCGGCACACTGCTCAGGTCCAAGCCCGCGCTAGACAGGGTGCGGGCAATACGCGGATCATCAACCGCCAGCTTCGCCCCCCTGTGGGCCGCGGCGAGTTCCCCCAGCCGCGCCGCCAAAAGCACATCAAGGGAGTTTGCTCCGTCCCCCACCACAGACAGCGCCCGCCGCTCATATGCCGCGCGCACCTGCCCATCGAGGACCAGCACCCGCACATCCCGCCCGGGGCAGGCCGCCTCGATCCGCAGATGCGTCTCCGTTTGCATGAGGTGGGCAATATCCGCCGACAGCTCGTCGGGGCCGCGCGCGCAACTGACACCAGCGCCCTCCGCTCCCTTATTCGGCTTGACGAAAACCGGATAGCCAACGGTTTCAGCAAAACGCAGCCCAACGTCCGGATCCGGCAGCGCCGCAGCCGTCGCGGCGTTTTTGAGCCCAAGGCTCTGGCGATAGCGCTCAGAGACCAGCAGCACCCCGGCAGGGACCGGAAGGCCAGAAGCGGCCAAGACATCGCAGGCATAGGTTTTGTCTGCGGCAAGGGCTGCTGCTGCGTCGCTATTCAGCCCGAGCCCATTGCCGAAAATCATCTGACGGCGGCCATCCGCGTGCACAATGCAACCGACATGACCAAACCGCGGCTCCATCAGAAGCTGGGCGCCACAGGCCCGGGCGGCTTGCGCAAGAATATGCAGGAAGGGCCGAGCCGTATCTGACGGCGCGCCCCAGTTTGCCATCTCAGGCGGCATCTGGCCCATCCGATGCCTGCCGCGAAGCCGTCAGAGCCAGGAAGACATCTTCAAGATCAGCCTGCTCGCTGGTCACATCGAGGATCGACACGCCAGCCGCGCGCACCGCATCCAGCACCGCTTCTGCAGCAATCTGCCCCGTGCGGTAAGACAGAGCCAGGGCCCCGTTGGCGCGCCGTTCCAGCGTGACGCCGCCGGGCAACGCGAGGTGGTCAGGGGCTGTGCCCACGGGCTGGATCACCAGCGTCTTGGCATCGAGGCTTCCGATCAACGCGGCGGTGCTGTCCTGCACCACCACCTGGCCGTGGTTCACGATGGCGATCTCGTCACACATCTGCTCGGCCTCTTCGAGGTAATGGGTGGTCAGGATCACGGTCAGGCCGCGCTCTCGGTTGAGGCGTCGGACATTGTCCCAAAGCATCTGGCGCAGTTCGATATCGACGCCCGCCGTGGGCTCATCAAGGACAAGAACATGGGGATCATGGACCAGCGCCTTGCCCAGCAAAAGCCGTCTGCGCATCCCCCCAGACAGCGAGCGCGCATAGGCATTGGCCTTGTCCGTCAGCCCCACCATTTCGAGAATCTCCGCCGTGCGCCGACGGGACCGGGGCACACCATAGAGCCCGGCCTGCACATCCAGCGCGCCGGCGGGGGAAAAGAAAGGATCAAGGTTCAGTTCCTGCGGCATCACCCCGATCGCAGCCCGTGACTGGCGCGGATTGATGTCTTGGTCAAAGCCCCAGATGCGCACGCGCCCGGATGTTTTCACCACGAGGCCCGCCAGAATATTGATTAGCGTGGATTTACCCGCGCCATTTGGCCCCAGCAGGCCAAAGACCGAGCCCTTGGGCACAGTCAGATCGACGCCCTTAAGTGCCTCTTTGGCCGGCGCATTGCCCTGTGCAGCATACACTTTTCGAAGGCCTTCCACCTGAAGGGCGGCCTGGGGGCTGTTGGCTTGCTCTGTGGCACTGTCGCGCATTGGGGCCTCACTGCTCTTGTTCATGCTGCGCCCTTGGATATAGTCCGCGCCATGCATCGGCCTCCCCTTTAGGCCAGACATCGTCGCCGAGCAAGGAGACCCACATGGCCCCCAGCAATCCCCCGGAAACGGAAACCGTCTCCAAGACACGTATCGCCTGTGACGGCGGCGAAGGCGCCTTGGGCCATCCGCGCGTCTGGCTGAGCATCCCGGCCGATCGCGGCTGGGTCACCTGCCCCTATTGCGACAAGCGATTCGTTCTGGCGGCTGACGCACAGAACCACTGAGCACATCTGCCCAAGCGCCCTATGACAGGCCATGTGTGGCCCTGTGCCCGTTGTCCTGTGGAAGGACTTGGGGGCTCACAGGCGCGCCCTCGGCCCACAGCGCGCTGATCCAGCCCAGCGGCGGCGGCCTTTGCGGCGGCTGCGCTGCTTTGTGCTCTCTGCTTTGTGCTCTCTGGCCCTTCCGCATCCGCCCTTGGCGGGCTAGGTCTGGGGCAAGACACCAGACGGGGAGAGGCCGAGGATGGCATTCGGTAAAGGACATCACCTGCACCTGATCGACGGATCAGCCTATATCTTTCGCGCATATCACGCCCTGCCGCCGCTGACGCGGAAATCCGATGGGCTTCCTGTCGGCGCAGTGTCCGGTTTTTGCAACATGTTGGACCGCTACCTCGAGGGGCAGTCGGGCCCCGATGCGCCCACCCATGCCGCCGTGATCTTCGACAAGGGCTCGCACACCTTCCGCAATGAGATCTATTCCGAATACAAGGCCAACCGGGATGCCATGCCCGAAGATCTGCGCC
The DNA here is from genome assembly GCA_022447275.1 of Oceanicola sp. Taxonomy (GTDB): domain Bacteria; phylum Pseudomonadota; class Alphaproteobacteria; order Rhodobacterales; family Rhodobacteraceae; genus JAKVBK01. The sequence goes on from JAKVBK010000001.1 coordinate 98,039, forward strand.
CGCAAATCCCCCTGACCCGCGACGCCACGCGCGCCTTCAATATCGCCTGCGAAGAGGTCGAGGGCTTCGAGGCGGATGACATTATCGCCACGCTCGCCTGTCGGGCCCGCGATGCCGGCGCCCGCGTCACCATTCTGTCCTCCGACAAAGACCTGATGCAGCTTGTGGGCGACGGGGTCGAAATGCTCGACCCGATGAAGAACAAGCGCATGGGCCGCGACGAAGTGCTGGAAAAATTCGGGGTCGGCCCGGAGCGGGTTGTCGATGTGCAGGCCCTGGCTGGCGACAGTGTCGACAATGTGCCGGGCGCACCTGGCATCGGGATCAAGACGGCTGCACAGTTGATCAACGAATATGGCGATCTGGACACGCTGCTGGCCCGCGCTGAGGAGATCAAGCAGCCCAAGCGCCGCCAAACGCTGATGGAAAAACAAGAGCAGATCCTGATCTCGCGCCGGCTGGTGCAACTGGACTGCAATATGGAACTGCCCTTCGATTTTGCCGATCTCGAAGTGCGCGATCCCGATCCTGAGCCACTGTTGGAATTCCTCAACCTGATGGAATTCCGCACGCTCACCCGGCGGATTGCAGATCGTTTTGGTCTGGAGGCCCCCGCCCTGCCAGACGTGGCGCCCGTCGCCGAAGCTGGCCCGGCAACGCCCGAGACCCCCTCGTTTGCCGAGGCGCGCTATGACACCGTAAGTGATCTCGCCACATTGCAAGACTGGGTCGCGCGCGCAACGGACGCAGGCCATGTCGCCATCGACACCGAAACCACCGGCCTCAACGAGATGACAGCCGACCTTGTGGGCGTGTCCCTGTGCATCGAAGCGGGCCACGCCTGCTACGTGCCGCTGATCCACCGCGCCCCCGGCGATGACCTTTTCGCCGATGAAACCCTGTCCGAAGGCCAGATCCCGCTGGAGGACGCGCTCGCGGCCCTTAAACCCCTGCTGGCCGATCCGTCGGTGCTGAAAATCGGCCAAAACCTGAAATACGACGCCAAGATCCTCAAGCGGTACGGGCTCGATATCACGTCCATCGAGGATACGATGCTGCTGTCCTATGCGCTGCACGGGGGCCTGCACGGGCACGGCATGGATGCGCTGTCCGATCGCTATCTGAATCACCAGCCCATCCCCATCAAGGAATTGATCGGAAGCGGTAAAAGCCAGATCACCTTTGACCGGGTGCCGATCGACAAGGCCACCCCCTATGCGGCCGAGGATGCCGATATCACGCTGCGGCTGTGGCAAATCTTCCGTCCGCGCCTGCACACCGCTCGGGTGACAACCGTCTATGAGACGCTCGAACGCCCTCTGATCCCCGTGCTCGCCCGCATGGAAATGACCGGCATCAAGGTCGACCGCGACACGCTGAGCCGCATGTCCAACGCCTTTGCTCAGAAGATGGCGGGCCTTGAGGCTGAAATCCACGCCTTGGCCGGCGAGACATTCAATGTCGGCAGTCCGGCTCAGCTTGGGGAAATCCTGTTTGGCAAAATGGCGCTGCCGGGTGGCAAGAAGGGCAAGACGGGCAAATACTCCACCCCTGCCGATGTGCTTGAGGATTTGGCCACCGAGCATGACCTGCCCGGCCGGGTGCTGGACTGGCGCACCCTGTCCAAGCTGAAAAGCACCTATACTGACGCCCTGCAGGATCACATCAACCCGGATACCGGGCGCGTGCACACCTCCTATTCGATTGCCGGGGCCAATACCGGGCGTTTGGCCTCAACCGATCCCAACCTGCAAAACATCCCGATCCGTTCGGAAGAGGGGCGCCGCATCCGGGAGGCCTTCGTAGCCCCCCCAGGGCACACGCTGGTCGCCCTCGACTATTCCCAGATCGAGCTGCGCATCCTCGCGCATATGGCCGATATTCCGGCGCTCAAACAGGCCTTCGCCGAGGGTCAGGACATCCATGCGCTCACCGCCTCAGAGATGTTCGACGTGCCTCTCGCGGAGATGACGCCCGAAATACGGCGGCAGGCCAAAGCGATCAATTTCGGCGTTATCTATGGCATCTCGGGCTTTGGTCTGGCGCGCAACCTGCGCATTCCACGGGCCGAGGCGCAGGGCTTCATTGACCGCTATTTCGAGCGTTTCCCCGGCATTCGCACATATATGGATGACACGGTCGCCTTCGCGAAGGAGCACAAATACGTCTCCACACTCTTTGGCCGCAAGATCCACACCCCGGACATTGCCGCCAAGGGGCCGGCAGCGGGCTTTGCCAAAAGGGCCGCGATCAATGCGCCGATTCAGGGCACTGCCGCAGATGTGATCCGCCGCGCCATGATCCGCATGGAAGATGCCATTGCCGGGATACCGGCGCGGATGCTGCTGCAAGTCCATGACGAATTGCTCTTCGAGGTGGCAGATGACGCCGTCGATGATCTGATCGGGGCCGCCCGCACCGTGATGGAAGGCGCCGCCCATCCTGCCGTGCATATCGATGTGCCCTTGGTGGTCGATGCAGGGCGCGGGGCACATTGGGCCGAGGCCCATTGACCGGCTTGTTGGGCCAAAAACAAGGGCGAGCAGGCCAGCTCTGCCGCCCCCCTTGCCGCACAGCCGGAAAATGGCTGGTGGTGATCAAGCGATGGATGGCCCCGTGCTGATCGCCTTCAACAAACCCATGAACATGCTCAGCCAGTTCACCGATGAAGGCCAATGGCAGGGCCTGCGTCACGCGATCGACGTGCCGGATGTCTATGCGGCGGGCCGGCTGGACCGAGACAGCGAAGGCCTTCTGCTGCTGACGTCGGACGGCGCGCTTCAGGCCCGGATTTCCAACCCCAAACACAAGCTGGCAAAGACATATTTCGTACTGGTCGAAGGGGTGCCAGATGCCGCAGCCCTCGACGCGCTGCGCCGGGGCGTTGCGCTGAAAGACGGCAAGACACGCCCTGCCCGTGTCACAGCGGTGCCAGAGCCCGACTGGCTTTGGCCGCGCACACCGCCCGTGCGGATCCGGCAAAGCGTGACAGACAGCTGGCTCAGACTGACCATCACCGAAGGCAAGAACAGGCAAATCCGCCGGATGACTGCCGCCGTGGGCCTGCCCTGCCTGCGCCTTGTGCGTTGGGCCATTGGCCCTTGGACGATCGAAGGGCTGGCCCCCGGCCAATGGCGCGCGGCCGATGCAGCCGCTCTGGGCACAGGCCCGATGAGGCCGGATCAAAAGGCGCGCAAAGCCCGCCATGCGCGTCGGCCACCCCCGCGCCGTCCCTGAACTTTGCCGGCGTTGCAGGGCAGACGGGGCCATAAAAGCGCGCGAAAACGCGCTGCGCTCCCTGTTCGAACAATGGCGGTGAAGCCGCGTCCGGTGGGCCCTGCCCACCAGCGGCCCGGCATGTGGTGGGCGCAGGCCACCCGTGCAGGGGCGCTCCCCAACGCCGCAGGCGGCACAGTCTCACGCCGCAGGCGGCACAGTCTCACGCCGCAGGCGGCACAGTCTCACGCCGCAGGCGGCACAGTCTCACGCGGGTTCACGCCTCTGGCAATTCCCGTGACGGGATGACCGGGAAAAATGCCCCGCCAGACCACAGGCCAAACCACCGCTCGCCGTCCACCTCCCGGTGTTGGCCCAGATCGACAAGTCTGTAAAAGCTCTTGCGGTCCACCAGGGCTTCCAGACCGTTGCGCACCATCACATAGGGGGATGGCTCCCCGGTCTCGGCATCCCGCACAATGCGCAGAGGATTGTCAGGCCCTGCAGAGACATCCTGATCCACATTCGTGCGAAAGGTCAAAAGCTGTTCATTCCCAGTGCCCTGCGCGGTCACGTCCACCGCAACAAAGGGCGCGTCCTCCACGCGAATCCCCACTTTTTCAGCGGGCGTCACAAGGAAGAACTTGCCGTCCTCCAGCTTCAGAACAGAGGCAAAGAGCTTCACCAGCCCAATCCGTCCAATCGGTGTGCCTTCATAAAACCACGTGCCATCGCGCTTGATCTCCATGTCGAGATCGCCACAGAAGGGCGGGTTCCAAAGATGGACCGGCGCGCCCCCTGCTGAGCTGGCGGCTTTGGCGGCGGCGGCGATGTTTTCTGCGTTTGGTGTCACGATCTGTTCAGCCTCAAGCTTTGCCATTTCGATATGTTGCAATATCTGCTTCTCTCAAGAGACACGCAACATCCCGGGGGAAACCACGATATGACAGACACCGATCACCTGGTCGCTGAGATGGAAACCCTGGGCGAGAAGCTTGCCGAGGCCAAAACAGCCGTCGCAAAGCGCTTCATCGGACAAGAGCGCGTTGTCGACCTGGTTCTGTCGGCGCTGCTCTGTGGCGGGCACGGGCTGCTCATTGGCCTGCCCGGTCTTGGCAAAACCCGCCTCGTCGATGCGCTCGGCACGGTGATGGGGCTCCATGACAACCGCATTCAGTTCACGCCTGATCTGATGCCCGCCGATATTCTAGGCTCCGAAGTGCTGGAAACCGCTGCCGACGGCAGCCGCGATTTCCGCTTTATCGAGGGGCCCATCTTCTGTCAGCTGTTGATGGCAGATGAGATCAACCGCGCCTCCCCCCGCACGCAGGCCGCCCTGTTGCAGGCGATGCAGGAGCGCGAGGTAACGATCTCTGGCAATCATCGCCCCTTGGGCAAACCATTTCACGTGCTGGCCACACAGAACCCGATCGAGCAGGAAGGCACCTACCCCCTGCCCGAAGCCCAGTTGGACCGCTTCCTTGTCCAGATCGACGTGCCCTACCCTGATCGCGCCACCGAGCGGGAAATCCTGCTGGCCACAACCGGGGTCAGCGAGGACAGCGCGCATCAGGTGTTTGATGCGCAGACGCTGCTGGCCGCGCAGACCACCCTGCGTCGGATGCCCGTGGGCGAAGCGGTGATGGACCTGATCCTCGATCTGGTGCGGGCCTGCCGCCCCGGCGAGGCTGACGCACCCGCCAATGTGGCTCAGAATGTCAGCTGGGGCCCCGGCCCACGGGCGGCCCAGTCTTTGATGCTGACGGTGCGCGCCAAGGCCCTGCTCGACGGACGGCTGGCGCCTTCACCACAAGACGTGGTCGACATGGCAGGCCCGGTGCTCACCCATCGCATGGCGCTGACCTTTGCCGCCCGTGCCCGTGGTGAGGATCTGGCCGCGATCATCCGCAGTACGGCCGAAAGCGTGACTCGCGTTGAGGCGGCAGCGTGAACGCAACCCTCACCGATCATGCCCCCACCTCTGCCGCGGAGGAGGCCGGCCAAACAGGGCCGCGCCTGCGCACCCGGTCAGAGGCGCTGGCGGCCACATTGCCACCCTTGCTGGCGGATGCCTCCTTGCTGGCGTCCACCGTCGTGCTGGGCAGCCACGGGCGCCGCCGGGCCGGCATGGGCGACGAATTCTGGCAGTATCGCCCCATGGGGCTGGGCGATGAGGCCCGCCAGATCGATTGGCGCCGCTCGGCCCGATCCGATCAGCACTTCATCAAGGAAAAGGAATGGCAGGCTGCGCAGTCCGTGCTGATCTGGGTGGATGACAGCCAGTCCATGACCTTTTCGGGCGACAAGAACCGCGCCACCAAATCCGATAGGGCGCGGCTGCTGGCCTTGGCCATGTCGGTGTTGCTGGTGCGCGGCGGAGAGCGGGTGGGCCTGTCCACCATTGGCCAACTGCCGCGCTCAGGCCCCGTCCAGTTGATGCGGATTGCCGAGGCGTTGACTTCAAACCGCGCCTCCGACGATTACGGCGTGCCAGAAACCCGCGGCCTGCCCTTCCAGAGCCGGGCTGTCTTTATCTCGGATTTCATGGGTGACATGGCCCCTTTCGAGGCCCAGCTTGCCAAGGCAGCAGATCGCGGCGTGCGCGGCGCTCTGCTGCAAGTGATCGACCCCGTGGAGGAGAGCTTTCCCTTCGACGGGCGGACGGTGTTCCGCTCCATGGGCGGCACGATCACCCATGAGACACTGAAGGCAGGCGACCTGCGCAGTCGCTACACGGAACGGCTTGCTGAAAGACGGGAACGGCTGCGGATGCTGGCACGCCAAGCGGGCTGGCAATTCGATGTGCACCACACAGATGCCAGCGCACAGGCCGCCTTGCTGTGGCTTTACCGCGCTACGGAGCGCGTGCGCTGATGCTGGTGTTGGGTCCCCTCGGTTTCACCGCGCCAGCGCTGTTGCTGGCGCTCGTGGCGCTGCCCATCCTGTGGCTGATCCTGCGTGCGATCCCGCCAGCACCGATCCAGCGCCGCTTTCCCGGCGTGGCGCTGCTGCTGGGCCTGCAAGACGACGAAACCCAGACAGATCGCACCCCCCTTTGGCTGTTGCTTTTGCGCATGGCGGCGGTGGCACTTGTGATCGCCGGCTTTGCGGGCCCGGTGCTCAACCCTCAAGACAGCACGCAAGGCACAGGCCCGATGCTGGTGCTGGTGGATGGCACCTGGGCAGATGCCCGCGACTGGGATCGCAAGACCGCCCGCATCGATGCGGCCCTCGCCGAGGCCGGACGGGCGGGACGGCCCGCAGCGCTCGTGTCGCTGACAGATTTGCCACCGGGCGGCCTGGTGTTCCAATCCGCCGAAGCCATCCGCACCCGCCTGCCGGGCCTGACACCCAAACCCTGGGCGCCAGACCCTGCCGCCGTGGCCGATTGGGCTGGCGGGCTGGACGGCGCGTTCGATACATTGTGGCTGTCAGATGGCCTTGAACGCGACAGCCGCGCCGACCTGCTGAGCGCTTTGGAGCAGCGAGGCTCTGTGACCGCGTTTGAAAGCGCACGCCCCGTGCTGGGCCTGCGCCCCGTGGTGTTTGAGGATGGATTGGTAACGCTCACCGCAGTGCGCGCCATTGCAGGGCCAAGCCGCTCTGTGGCGATCACGGCCCACGGCCGCGACCCGGCCGGGATCGAGCGCGTTCTGGCCCGCGCTGACGCAGAGTTCGCGCGCGGTGAAACAGAGGCGCAAGTGGCGCTGTCCCTGCCGCCGGAACTGCGCAACCGAGTGACCCGCTTTGAAATCGAGGCCACCCGATCCGCGGGCGCTGTCACATTGACCGATGACGGGCTCAAGCGGCGCGAAGTGGCCCTGCTGGCCGGGGAAGACCGGGGCGAAAGCCTCGAGCTGCTGTCGCCTTTGCACTACCTCGAGCAAGCCTTGGTGCCCACCGCCGACCTGATCGAAGGCACGCTGTCAGACATCATCATGGCCAATCCAGATGCGATCATCCTGGCCGATGTCGCCACGTTTTCAGAGGGCGAAGAGGCCCAGCTGCAAGACTGGATTGATCGCGGCGGCCTGCTGGTGCGCTTTGCCGGCCCTCGGTTGGCCGCGTCAGATGTCTCGCGCACGGAACTGGATCCGCTGATGCCCGTGCGGCTACGCTCGGGCGGGCGTTCTGTCGGCGGCGCCATGAGCTGGGGCGAGCCGCGCGGCCTGCGTGCCTTCTCGGAAAGCTCTCCCTTTTTCGGGCTTTCGGTGCCGCAGGATGTGGCGGTGAACGCACAGGTGATGGCACAGCCAGATCCGGATCTGGCTGACCGTGTGGTCGCCGCGCTTGAAGATGGCACGCCCCTTGTGACCCGGCGCGCGATCGGCGACGGCCAGGTGATCCTGTTCCACGTGACGGCCAATGCGGAATGGTCGACCCTGCCCCTGTCGGGCCTGTTCGTGCAGATGCTTGAACGGCTGGCAATCTCCACCCGCTCCGCCGCCCCCGACGCTGCAGAACTAGCAGGCACCACATGGACGGCAGACAAGGTGCTGGACGGCTTTGGCGCCGTGCAGGACGCCGGGACCCTGCCCGGCGTAGCAGGCGAAGACCTCGCCGAAGCCCCACTTGGCCCGGATCTGCAACCGGGCATTTATGTCGGCCCTGACCGTCGGATCGCCCGCAACGTGCTGGATGCAGAGACACGCCTTGTTCCCGTGGCTTGGCCCGCACGGATCCCCGTGGAAGGACTTCAGACCGAACGCGAAACACCTCTGAAGGGCTTTGCGCTGGCGGCCGCTCTTGTTCTGCTGGCCGTGGACCTGATTGCTTCGCTGGCCCTGTCAGGACGGCTACGCGGGCCGCGCAGCACGATCGCAGCCGCCCTCGCCTTGGGCCTCATTCTGCCGCTGCTGAGCCCGCCCGCCCTGCAGGCGCAGGTGGGCGATGGGCCGCAGCCCGATGACGGGCTTGCGCTGCGCGCCACCTCCGAAGTGGTGCTGGGCCATGTCATCACGGGCGACAACCGCCTCGATCAGCGCGCCTATGACGGGCTCTACGGGCTGGGGCGGGCGTTGACTGCCCGCACCGCGATCGAGCCGGCAGAGCCCTTGTCGGTGAATATCGAAACCGACGAGTTGTCATTCTTTCCCATTCTCTACTGGCCCATATCCGTCGACCAGCCACTGCCCTCGGTGGAGGCCTATGCCAAGCTCAACCGGTATCTGCGCGGCGGCGGCATGATCGTGTTTGACACCCGCGACGCCGATCTGGGCGGCTTCGGCAATAACAGCCCCGAAGGCCGGAAATTGCAGGCCTTGGCGCGCCCGCTGGATATCCCGCCGCTGGAGCCGATCCCCACTGATCACGTGCTGACGCGCGCCTTCTATCTGTTGCAGGATTTCCCGGGCCGCTATGCCAGCCGCGATGTTTGGGTAGAGGCCGCGCCCGCCGATGCGCAGACGATCGAGGGCATGCCCTTCCGCGACCTCAACGACGGGGTCACACCGGTGATTATTGGCGGCAATGACTGGGCAGGTGCCTGGGCTGCTGGCCGCAACGGCGCGCCACTCTATCCGGTGGGGCGCGGCGGTGCTGGCGAGCGCCAGCGCGAGATCGCGATGCGCTTTGGCATCAATCTGGTCATGCATGTGCTGACCGGCAACTACAAATCTGATCAGGTGCATGTGCCCGCCCTGCTCGACAGGCTCGGCCAGTAGGGGGATGCACGGATGAACACCTCTTCGATCCTGTTCGATCCCCTTTTGCCTTGGCCCGTGCTGTTGGTGCTGGGTGCCATTGCGCTGGGTTTGGCCCTGTTTGGGGCGTGGCGCGGGCTGGCGGGCTGGTGGCTGCGCGGCTTGGCTGCCATTGCCCTGACCGCTGCGATTGCAAACCCCTCGCTGCAACAGGAAAACCGGCAACCCCTGTCGGATATCGTGCTGGCGGTTGTGGACGACAGCGCCAGCCAGGGCCTGTCTGACAGGGATGCCCAAACCGAGGCCGCACTGAACGCCCTGGAGGCCGAAATGGCTGGCCGTGGGGATGTGGAACTGCGCGTGGCCCGTGTGGGCGACGGGCCCGGAAACACCGGCACCCTCGTTGGCACGGCCTTGACAGAGCTGCTGGCAGAAGAGCCGCGCGACCGGATCGCCGGTGCCATCGTGATTTCTGACGGACAAATCCATGACGCCGACCGCATGCCAGACCTGCCCGCCCCTCTGCACCTGCTGCAAACCGGCCGCACGGGCGATTGGGACAGGCGCCTGATCGTGCAGAACGCCCCCGCCTTTGCCATTCTCGACGAGGAGATCACCCTCAAACTGCGGATCGAGGATGATGGGGCCGTGCCCGCAGATATACGCGGACAGGCCAATATCGCGATCGCGATCGACGGCGAAGATGTCGGCACTTACCCCGTGCCCGTAGGCGAAGATTTGCAATTACCCCTGACCCTCTCCCATGGCGGGATCAATGTGATCCAGTTCCAACTGGACGTGGTTGATGGCGAACTGACAGATCGCAACAACGCGGCGATCATCCAGATCAACGGGGTGCGCGACAGGCTGCGCGTTTTGCTTGTTTCTGGCGAGCCCCATCCCGGTGAGCGGACGTGGCGCAACCTGCTGAAATCCGACAGCTCGGTGGATCTTGTGCATTTCACGATCCTCAGGCCGCCGGAAAAGCAGGATGGGGTACCCGTGACCGAACTGTCCCTGATCGCCTTTCCAACCCGCGAATTGTTCTTGGAGAAGATCGACGAGTTCGACCTGATCATCTTTGACCGCTACAAGCGGCGCGGCATCCTGCCCGGGCTTTATCTCGACAATGTGCGCCAATACGTCGAAGACGGCGGCGCCGTGCTGATTGCTGCGGGCCCTGATTTCGCCACGGCCGCATCGCTGTACCGTTCTCCGCTGGGCGCGATCATCCCGGCCGCCCCCAGCTCCGCCAGAGTGCTGGAGGAAGGCTATCGTCCGAAGATCACCGATCTGGGCCAGCGCCATCCCGTCACAGAAGGGCTGGACCAGATTGCCCCATGGCAAGCGGATGAAGACGGGCCGGGCTGGGGCCGCTGGTTCCGCCTTGTCGACGTGGAAGCGAGCAGCGGCAACACTGTCATGTCAGGCACCGGCGCGCGGCCCTTGTTGCAATTGGACCGTGTCGGCGAAGGCCGAATTGCCCTGATGGCCACAGACCATGCGTGGCTCTGGGATCGCGGCTATGAGGGCGGCGGGCCCCAGTTGGAACTGCTCCGCCGTCTGGCCCATTGGATGATGCGCGAACCCGAACTGGAAGAAGAACGGCTGATTGCCTCGGGCGACGGGCTGACAGTCACGATTACCCGTCGGACCCTTGGCGATGAAACCGCCCCCGTCACGATCACGGGGCCGGATGGCACAGTTGTGGAACAGACCCTCGAACCTGTTGCGCCGGGGCAATTCCAAACCACCTGGACAGCGCCAGAGATTGGCCTGTACCGCCTTCAGCAGGGGGACGAAACCGCCGTTGTCGCCCTTGGTCCGGCCGCGCCAAAGGAATTCGAGGCAACCATCGCAACCGATAGTCTGCTCAAGGATGCGATCGCGGTCGGGCGCGGTGGTGCCCTGCGCATCGAAGACGGTGTGCCCGGCCTGCGGGACGTGCGCCCCGGGCGCGTGGCCGCAGGGCGCGGCTGGATTGGCATCACCCCCCGCGATGCCTATCGCACCGCAGATGTCACTGTGACACCCATGCTGCCTGCGTGGCTGTGGCTGTTTGTGGCCGCGGGCCTTGTGATCGGCGCGTGGCTGATTGAAGGCCGCAGAGACCGGCCAGCAGCCACACCATCCTGAGCCCCTGCCTGCACCACCCATCAACACCTCGCCCCTGCAGCGTGAGACTGGCGCCTAGGGTGCGTCCGATGTTTTCGGGGTTTCATCCTGCAGCAACAGGTCGCGCGATGTAGAGGCAAACTCGCGCCGATACAGCGTCCATGTGGTAAAGACCGTCGCGGCCATCAGGGCAATGGGCCCTGCAAGCCATGCCAGCGCCGCCAATCCAAAATAGATCGAGCGCAGGCCCCGGTTGAAATTGGTGGCAGCCCGTATGTTGATCTCTCCGGCTTTTTCAGCGCGGGGATAGGTGCACGGGTCTGATATATCCTGTGGGACAGCCGCCATCACCACGCTGGCATAGCCGAACAGGCGGTTCGCCCAGACGAATTTCAGGAAGGCGTTGGTCAACAGGATCAGCACGGGCGCAAGACGCAGCTGCCACAGCAACGTGGGCACCTCGCGCTGCTCGATTGCCGCCGCCAAGCCGGTGAGCGGCGCAGGATTTCCAGCCAGCGCCAAAACCCCACCAATGGCAATCAACGCTGTGGATGCAAAGAAGGCCGTGCCCTGACGCAGACTGGCCATGATCTGGCTGTCAAAGATACGCGGCTCCCGCGTCACCATCTCCAGCATCCATGCGCGCCGGTATGCGGCCATCAGCCAAGACACCGAAGGATTCGACGGTTTGGGATGCTCAATCCGCCAACTGATCCCGCCAAAAGCGGCGACCAGAGCCAACACGGCAAAGGCATCGAGGGCAGAAAGCGCTGCAAGACGGTCCATTAAAGTCATGCGCCCACTCTAGGCAGGCAGGTTTTTCTTGCCAGCCCGTAAATTGGTTATATGTTCTTACCAATCACAGGAGAACGCCCATGGAAATGCCAGCTCCGAATGCCAGCGTTACGGCCAACAAAGCGCATATCGTTACCCGTCTGCGCCGGGTGCTGCCGGCAGATGCCGTGATCGATGCACCGGAAGAGACGCGCGCATATGAATGCGATGGCCTGACGGCCTATGCCTGCCCGCCTCTGGCTGCGGTTCTGCCGGCAACAACGCAGGAAGTCTCGGACGTGCTGCGCATTTGCCATGAGGAGGGCGTTCCGGTCGTTCCACGCGGCTCTGGCACATCTCTGGCGGGCGGCGCATTGCCCACCGCCGACAGTGTGATCCTGGGCGTGGCCCGAATGAATGACGTGCTCGAAACTGACTATGACAATCGTATGATCCGGGTGCAGACCGGGCGCACAAACCTGTCCGTCACCGGGGCCGTGGAGGAAGACGGCTTTTTCTACGCGCCTGACCCGTCATCGCAGCTGGCCTGCGCGATTGCGGGCAATATCGCGATGAATTCAGGCGGCGCGCATTGCCTGAAATACGGCGTGACAACGAACAATCTGCTGGGCGTCACCCTGGTGCTGATGGATGGCACCATCACCCAGATCGGCGGCGCCCATCTCGATGCACCGGGCTACGATCTGCTTGGGCTTATCTGCGGATCGGAAGGCCAGTTGGGCGTTGTGACCGAAGCCACCCTGCGCATCCTGCCCAAACCCGAGGGCGCACGCCCTGTCCTGATGGGGTTTGACAGCAATGAAGTGGCCGGTGCCTGCGTGTCTGACATCATCAAGGCGGGCGTTCTGCCCGTGGCGATTGAGTTCATGGACAGGCCCTGCATCGAGGCGACGGAGCGGTTCGCCGGGGCGGGCTACCCGATGTGCGAAGCGCTGCTGATCGTGGAGGTCGAAGGCTCAGATGCCGAGATTGACGAGCAGCTCAACGTGATCATGCAGATCGCCGGGCGACACAATCCCGTGGCCCTGCGTCAGGCCCAGTCCGAGGACGAAGCAAAGCGCATCTGGCTGGGCCGCAAATCGGCCTTTGGCGCGATGGGTCAGATCAATGACTACATGTGCCTTGATGGCACGATCCCGGTCTCGGAGCTGCCCTTCGTGCTGCGGCGGATCGGCGAATTGTCCAAAGAGTTCGGCCTCGACGTGGCCAATGTGTTCCATGCCGGGGATGGCAATATGCACCCCCTCATCCTCTTTGATGCCAACAAGCCGGGTGATCTTGAGCTGTGCGAAGCGTTCGGGGCCGAGATCCTGAAGCTCTGCGTCGAGGTTGGAGGGTGCCTGACCGGTGAGCACGGTGTGGGCATCGAAAAGCGCGATCTGATGGACACGCAATTCGCCCCCGCGGATCTCGAAGCGCAAATGGCCGTCAAAGACGTGTTTGATCCGCAATGGCTGCTCAACCCGGCGAAAGTGTTCCCGCTCAAGGCCTCGGCCAGCCGGCGCGCGGCACAGGTGGCCTAAGTCAACGCACCAGAATCGAACGGCACGCTCTGCTGCCCAATGCCCCCAGACAGGGACGCCCCGCCCCTGCCCTGACCATCCCAGACCCAGCAGGTTTCACCACGAAGGAGGCAGCATATGCTGAGCCCCACAACCGAAGAAGAGTTGAGCACAGCCGTGGCCCAAGCATCCGGTCCGCTGCGCATTCAGGGCGGTGGAACGCGCGGCATAGGCGGCCCGACCCCGGGCGAGGTCTGCTCCGTTGCGGGGATCACCGGCATCACGCTCTACGAGCCCGGCGCGCTGACATTGGTGGCGGCCGCCGGCACGCCCGTGGCCGAGATCGAAGCCGCTTTGGCAGCCGAGAACCAGCGCCTGCCCTTCGAGCCGATGGATCACCGCAAACTGCTCGGCACCACCGGCACCCCGACCATTGGCGGCGTTGTCTCCGCCAATGTCTCTGGCCCGCGGCGGATACAGGCCGGGGCCTGTCGCGACAGCCTGATCGGCGTCAGGTTTGTCGATGGGCGGGGGACGGTCATTAAGAACGGGGGGCGCGTTATGAAAAACGTCACCGGCTATGACCTCGTCAAACTCATGGCCGGGGCTCATGGCACGCTGGGCGTTCTGTCCGAGGTGGCCTTCAAGGTGCTGCCCGCCGTGGAACGGGTTGCCAGCCTGCACATCAAAGGGCTGGCAGATGAAAAAGCCGTAGCGGTGCTGTCCCGTGCGCTTGGCTCACCTTTCGAGGTGTCGGGCGCAGCCCATGCGCCACGGGGCCGCACGGGCGATCCGATGACACTGATCCGGCTGGAAGGCTTTGCGGAAAGCGTGTCCTACCGGGCCGCGCGCCTCAAGGAGCTGCTCAGCGATGCCGGCGATATCACCGTGCAGGACGATCCAGCCACGACGGCAGCCGATTGGACGTGGATTCGCAATGTTGAGGCCTTCGCGGGCACCGAGGGCGATGTTTGGCGCCTGTCGGTGAAACCCTCCGACGGGCCAGAGGCAGCCGTGCGTGTGGGCGGCGATGTTGTGTATGATTGGGGCGGTGGACTGGTTTGGGCACGCGTGCCCGCCGGAACCGATGTCCGCCCCCTTCTGAAAGGCCTTCCCGGCCACGCCACCCTCGTGCGTGGTGACAGCAAGGGGCGCGCCATCTTCCAACCCGAACCTGCCCCCCTGGCGGCTTTGTCCGAAGGCTTGCGGGCGAAATTCGATCCGCGCGGCATCCTGAACCCCGGCCTAATGGCCCAAGCGCAAAAGGCCGACGCATGAGGCACGCTGCTCTCGCCCGCCGCCGCTCGGCGCGGCCCAGCCTTGGGCGCGCACGGTCTTTGCATCGCTGCGCGACGTCCCGCCCCCCGGCTCGGGTGGCACGCCCCTTATTTCACCTCGCAGCCGGCGCACATCCCCGCGCCCTGCTTGCGCCGCTATTCTAGAGGATCGACATGCAGACAAACTTTGCCCCCGAGCAATTGGAAGATCCCAGCTTCCAGCGGTCCAACGCGGTGCTGCGCACATGCGTGCATTGCGGCTTCTGCACGGCCACATGCCCAACCTACCAGGTTCTGGGGGATGAGTTGGACAGCCCGCGTGGCCGCATCTACCTGATCAAGGACATGCTTGAGAAGGGACGCCCCGCGGATGAGAAAACCGTCCAGCATGTGGATCGCTGCCTGAGCTGTCTGGCCTGCATGAGCACCTGCCCATCCGGGGTGCATTACATGCATCTTGTCGATCACGCCCGCGAATACATCGAGGATACCTACAAGCGCCCGCTCTCGGATCGGATGCTGCGCTGGGTGCTGGCACGCATCCTGCCCTACCCGATGCGGTTTCGCATTGCCTTGCTGGGCGCAAAGATCGGCAAGCCATTTGCGCGGTTTCTGCCCGATGCCCGGCTGCGCGCCATGCTGGCCATGGCGCCGAAGCAGATCCCGCCTGTCAGCCGCAATGATGACCCGCAGACCTTTGCTGCCAAGGGCCCACGGCGCAAGCGCGTGGCGCTGATGACAGGATGTGCGCAGAAGGCCCTGAACACCGACATCAATGATGCCACGATCCGGCTGCTCACCCGGCATGGCTGCGATGTGGTGATCGCCGAAGGGCAAGGCTGCTGCGGAGCGCTGACCCATCACATGGGCAAAACCGCCGAAAGCCATGCCACCGCGGGCAAGAACATTGAAGCCTTCCACCGGGAAATCACGGGCGACGGGCTGGACGCGCTGGTGATCAACACCTCCGGCTGCGGCACGACCGTGAAGGATTATGGCCACATGTTCCGCGACACAAACCTGGCCGAGCAGGCCACGGCCGTGGCAGGCATCGCGGCCGATGTCTCAGAGGTCCTTGTCCAGCTCGATCTGTCGCCAGCCCTGACCGAGCGCGCGCAGGGCATTCGTGTCGCCTATCACGCGGCCTGTTCGCTGCAGCATGGGCAGCAGATCAAATCTCACCCCAAGACCTTGCTGAAAGCGGCTGGTTTCGAGGTGGTAGAACCCAAAGACAGCCACCTGTGTTGCGGATCTGCGGGCACCTATAATCTGATGCAGCCCGAGATCTCGGGGCAATTGAAAGCGCGCAAGGTGGAAACGCTTGAGGCCAAGCAGCCCGACATCATCGCCGCGGGCAATATCGGCTGCATGATGCAGATCGGATCGGGCACCGAAATCCCCGTGGTGCACACCGTGGAACTGCTGGATTGGGCCACCGGCGGGCCCGTGCCCCCGGCCCTCGAAAGCTGGCTGGCGGCCCGCAAAAGCGCAGCCGCCTAGGGCGCACCCTGCGCGGCTGGGGCGCACCGGCGCAGGCCAATCCGGTGCGGCGGGCCCAGCGGGCCGATTTATAAGGCGATGTTGGGGCAAACGGATGCCCCAAGCCCCATCCGCACAACAAATCCCGGCCCTGTCAAAGCCCCGCCCTATTGCTGCCATTCTGTGCAGCCAAACATCGCGCATGGTGCGCATATTCCTTCTTCTAGTAATCGCTTTTGGCCTGTTCGGAGCACTGCCTTCGCAGGGGCAGGCGCAATCCCTGCTGGCGCTCGAAAGCGACAGCAAAATACAGCCCTATTCCGCGGTGGGCCGATTGACCTTGGCCGGCACTGGCATCTGCACGGGCACGCTGATTGATCCAAACACTGTGCTGACGGCGGCCCATTGCCTGCTCGATGACAGCCAGAGCGGCGTCCTGGATCCCAGCGAGGTGGTCTTTCAGGCCGCCTATCGCAACGGAAAGATGATCGCTGAACAACGCGCCGCCCAAATCACCCTGCACCCTGATTTTCGCCGCAGCGATCGCTCGCTCGGGCTGTCAAACCTGCGCTATGATCTTGCCTTGATCACCTTGGATGCGCCGATCAAGCGGCCTGGCCTGCGGCCGCTGGGGAACCCTGCTCCGCTGCGCACCGGGGATTCGGTGGGCGTGGTGTCTTATGCGATGGGGCGCACGGAGGCGCCCGCTCTGCAGGATCTCTGTGCGGTGCTCGTGGAAACCAGCGGCATGGTCATGCTCGACTGCGATATCGACAAGGGCGCTTCCGGGGCGCCCGTCTTCGCCACCATTGGCGGCCAGCCGCGCATCGTCTCGGTTATCGCAGCGCTTGCGCGGCAGGGTGGACGGAAGGTGGCCCTGGGCAGCGCACTGGCGCCTGAGTTGGATCGCCTGCGCGCGGCCAGCCGTGAAACCGCCTTGACCAACGGGCGGATCATGCGCTCCGGCGGGGCAAAATTCCTGCGTCCCTGATCATTGCCGCCCACCTCTTGAACAGCGCTTTCAGCCTCCCCATGTGATGGGTGTCGGACGCCACTTCCGGGTCCGGCAGACCATGGTCCCTGTCCAATGAAGGAAGGGGCCGCATGACCATTGCTCAAGAAGAGGATGATCGCACATGCGAACCTATGATCTTTCCCCGCTGTACCGCGCAACCGTTGGCTATGACCGTTTTGCCGACATGATGGACAGGGTTTTGTCCAGCGACGTACAAGCGCCTTCCTACCCTCCCTACAACATCGAGAAAACCGATGAGACCACGTATCGGATTTCGATCGCCGTGGCTGGTTTCAGCGGCGACGACCTATCGGTTGAGGTGAAGGAACATCAGCTTATCGTGGCTGCCAAGCGCGCTGACGGTGACGACACCCGCAGCTATCTGCACCGTGGCATTGCGACCCGCGCGTTCGAACGCCGGTTCCACCTCGCCGATCACGTCCGTGTCAGCGGCGCCACCCATGCCGACGGCATGCTGCATATCGACCTGGTGCGCGAAGTGCCCGAAGCGCTGAAGCCGCGCCGCATCGAGATTGCCCGCGCAGGCCAGGCACCGCAGACGATCGAAGCCTGATACGCTCTCGTCTAGTGCAGAACACACACGGAAAAGGCGCCCCAAGCGGGCGCCTTTTTTCTGTTTAGGGGCATCAGGCTTCGGCCTTTTGCGCCGCGCCGCACCACTGCGGTGCGCGGCGATGCCCACCACAGCCCCCACCGCCGTGCGCTGCCAGTCGGGCCGATCGGCCACTCAGATCAGCCGCCCTTGGGGCAGGCTGGGCGGGCCGACAGACGGGCCCCGCCCGGCGTCCCGGAGCCCGAAGGCTCCGGGGTTGGGCCGATCAGGCTTGCGAAGGCAGCCAGAGCACGATCCATGGGAAGGCAACCAGCAGGGCAATCGTCACCGCATCCGCGATGAAGAACGGTGTCACCCCCTTGAAGACATCCTGCACGCTCAGGTCATCGCGCACACCGGCCACAACGAAACAATTCAGACCAATCGGTGGTGTGATCAGGCAAAACTCTGCCATCTTCACCACGAGGATCCCGAACCAGATCGCACACATGGGTCCGGACATGCCGAACGCACTGTCGGCAGCCGAGACGAACTCGCCTCCGTTCAGGGCCATGATCGCTGGATAGACGACGGGCAAGGTCAGCAGCAGCATGCCGATGGCATCCATGAACATGCCCAGCACCGCATACGCCAAAAGGATGCAGATCAGAATGATCCACGGCGACATCTCAAGCGATGTGATCCAATCAGAGAAAGCCCCCGGCAGATCGGCAAATCCGAGAAAGCGCACATAGATCAAAACGCCCCAGATGATCGTGAAAATCATCACCGTCAGTTTTGCAGTTTCCAGCAAGGCAGCCCCAAGCTGCTTCAGGCCCATCCCCCGCAGCAAGGCCATGCAGAACACGATGAACGCCCCTACGGCCCCGCCCTCTGTCGGGGTGCCCCAGGCATCGCCAAACGGGTTGTAGACAAAGAAGATAATGATGACGACGACCGCTACGATCGGAAGCGCCGGCGGCAGGGACGCAAACCGCTCGCGCCAAGTAAAGCCCCCCACCGGCGGGCCCACATTCTTGAACACCAACGCCAGGCCAATGATCAGGATGGCATAGACGAGAGCCGAGAAGGCGCCCGGAATAAACCCTGCCAACAGCAGCTTGCCCACATCCTGTTCCACAATAATCGCATAGATCACCAGAATGGCCGATGGTGGGATCAGCGATGCCAGAGTGCCCCCCGCAGCCACCACACCGGCGGCAAATTGCTTGTTGTAGCCCACCTTCAGCATCTCAGGGATTGCAATCCGGGCGAAAACGGCTGCGGTGGCCACAGACGCCCCTGACACTGCTGCAAAGCCCGCAGTCGCAAAGACGGTCGAAACAGCAAGTCCACCCGGCACCCACGCGATCCACTTCTTGGCCGCGTCAAACAGGGCGGTGGTCATCTTGGCGTGATAGGCAAGATAGCCGATGAGGATAAAGGTCGGGATCAGCGACAGCGCCTGGCTCGACACCTTGGAATGGGGCACCTGCCCGGCCACTTTCGCGCTGACCTCGACCGCTTTGCCAAACTTGGCAGGGTCATAGTCAAAGCCATTCCAGCGCAGCCAGATGAGGCCGACAAACCCCGCCAGGCCAGCAGCAAAGGCAACGCGCATGCCCAGCACAACCATCACCAGCATGCCGCCTGTGGTCCACAGGCCGATCGAGATCGAATCCATCAGTCGGCCCCCTCAAGCTGTCCGGCCTCAGCCCGCGCCTGCTCTTCAACAGATTGCACAAGCGGCACCGCGACCGGGCGCTCAAGGCCCAGCACCAGGGCCCGCCCGTACGCCACTGCCTGCAGGGAAAGCCGCAGCATCAGAACCGAAAACGCAACGGGCACAACAAGCTTGGACGGCCAGATAGGAATGCTCAGATCCATTGTGCTGTCGCGCGAACACAAGGGGCGGGCGCAATCAAAGCTGCGATCGAAGTGCGACCACGAGCCCCAGATCAAGCCAAACATCAGCACCATGATCAAAAGGATGCTCACGAATTCCAGAAACCACAGCACCCGGCCATGCAAGGCACCCACAAGGATATCCATCCGGATATGGCCGCCCTCGCGCTGCACATAGCTGACGCCCATGATCGCAATCAGCGGCATCAGGCTTTCGATGATGTCGACATAGCCGGGCAGCGGCGCAGCAAAGAACTTGCGCCCCGTCACAGACCACACCGCCAAAAACATCAGCGAGAAGGCCGCCAGCCCGCTGAGCAAGGCCAAGAATTTCTCGATCGGCAACAAGGCCCGATCCAATCGGCTCAAAAGGCTGCCGTCTTCCAGTACCGTTGACGCACCCGCCATGTCGCCCCCTTCCCGATACACATGCTCCGGGGCAGTCACCCACCCCGGAGCAATTTCATGTCAGATCGGGCCACACGCTCGTGGCCCGACGGGTTCAGTTCGTCGCCCGCGTGTCTTCCAGCGTTTTGAGAACGAGGTCATAGAGCTCCTGACCGGGCAGGCCCTGCGCTTCCATGTCCGCGATCCACTGGGTGTGCACCGGCGCGCCGGCCACTTCACGGAACTTGGCGATCTCACCCTCGTCGATCTCAACCTTTGCAACGCCCTTCTCAGCCAGCACGCTGTCCCAGCGCTCCAGAAGATCGGCATAGTTTGCCAGGTAGTGCTCAATGGATTCGTCAACGCTTTCATCAAAGATCGCGCGGTGCTCATCCGACAGCGCCTCATAGGCATCCACATTCGCGACAACCGGGCAGTTCACGGTGCCGGGGTTGAGGTTGGCAGTCCACCAGTCAGCCTGGTTGATCGTGCCAAAGGAAAGGTGGGCGTGCTGGGCGAACGCCACAGTGTCCACAACACCGGATTCCATGGCCTGATACGCTTCGGTCGCCGTCACGGAAGTGGGCACACCGCCGACGGAGGCGAACGCCTTGCCAAGGCCACCCGTTGCGCGCACCCGCATGCCGTCAAAATCCGCCAGCGTATCCCGCGGCTCGCCAGTCCCCACAAGGTTGTACTGCGGCATTGGCGAGGTCATCACCATCATCGCATTCCACTGGGACATCTCGTCCTGCACAGCCGGATGATCATAAACAGCATGGCTCACGGCCACCTCTTCATCGAGGTTGGCAACGCCGAGGAACGGCAGCTCCAGAACGGTGATCGCCCGGTTCTTGTCAGGGTGATACCCCGCGCAGAACTGCGCCATCTCGAACGCGCCAATGGAAATGCCATCGAGGTTTTCGCGGTTCTTGGACAAGCCGCCATAGGAAATGTTGATGGTAAAGTCGCCGCCAGACTTCTCCTCCACCAGTTCGGCCAGTTTCTCGACATGCTCGGTAAAGGCACGGCGCTTGCCCCAAACAGAAGCATTCCATTCCGTGGCCAGAGCCTCCCCAGCAAAGGCCAGCGTCAACGCCGCTACGGCAGCGCTGCCAAGATATTTCGATGAGATCAGTTTCGACATTCGGTCCTCCCCAGAACAATTGTGTCTTTTCATATGCGGTTTCCGCTGGGGCAGAGGCTAACGACCACATCTGAAACTGCAACCCAGTTTGATGCGGCAACGCAGAGCGCACGCGCTCCATCATCTTGGCCCAAACACTCCGGGGTCCGGGGCAGCGCCCCGGTCCTGCCCTCCCTGCATGACATTCCGACGCAGTTTGCGCGCCAATCCTTGCCATAAAACGACAACGCCGTAGTTTTGTTTCAGAAATTCCTGAAAGTCGTGAAATGCAAGAAACCACCGCTCTCTCAGAGCTTAAATCGGCGTTCATCCTCCATTTCGGAGAGATGGGATCGCGCTGGGGCATCAACCGGACCGTGGGGCAGATCTACGCGCTTCTGTTCCTGTCCGAGGAGCCGCTGTGCGCCGACGACATCGTCACGACTCTCGGGTTTTCACGGTCCAACGTCTCCATGGGGCTGAAGGAGCTTCAAGGCTGGAACCTCGTCACCCTGTCGCATCGCCCGGGCGACCGGCGCGACTTCTACGCCACGCCCGAAGACCTTTGGGCCATTGTCCGCACGCTGGCGACGGAACGCCGCAAGCGGGAGATCGATCCGACGCTGTCCAAACTGCGCACATTGTCCATGGCGCCCCCAAGCGCCGAGGATGCCTATGCCCACCAGCGCATTACAGAAGCCCGCGATCTGATCGAAGACATGACACAGTTTCACGACGAACTCGACCAGTTGGAAACAGAGCGCCTCGTCGCCCTGCTGAAGGCCGGTCGCAAATTGCAGTACTTCGTGCAAGGGGCCAGCCGCGTGCTGCCCCTGCCGATCCGGAAGAAAGGATAGACAATGGACGCACTGATCCTGTCGCGCATCCAATTCGGTGCAAATATCTCGTTTCACATACTCTTCCCGACGATCACGATCGCCCTGGGATGGGTCCTGCTGTTCTTCAAGTTGCGATACTCCGCCACCGGCGAGGATCGCTGGATGGACGCGTATCGCTTCTGGGTGAAGATCTTTGCCCTCAGCTTTGCCATGGGTGTTGTTTCAGGCATCACCATGTCCTTCCAGTTCGGCACCAACTGGCCCGGTTTCATGGAAACCGTGGGCAATATCGCGGGCCCATTGCTGGCCTATGAGGTGCTCACCGCTTTCTTCCTCGAAGCGGTGTTCCTGGGAATCATGCTCTTTGGCTTTTCCAAAGTACCAGGCTGGCTTCACACCTTGGCCACGTTCCTTGTCGCCTTCGGAACGACGATGTCGGCGTTTTGGATCTTGGCGCTGAACAGCTGGATGCACACCCCGGCGGGCTATGAGATGCGGGACGGCGTGGCCTATGCAACCGACTGGTTTGCCGTGATCTTTAACCCGTCCTTCCCCTATCGTCTGAGCCACATGCTGCTGGCAAGCGGACTGACCGTATCCTTCCTGGTTGCCGGCCTTTCGGCTCTGCGCTTGCTGATGGGGGATCGCTCCGAAGTTGCCGCAACCGGGCTGCGCGTCGGCGCAGTTCTGGCGGCGGTTCTGATCCCCGTGCAGATATTCATGGGCGATCAGCATGGCCTGAACACGCTGGAGCACCAGCCCGCGAAGGTGGCCGCGATGGAGGGCAACTGGGATACCGGCTCGCACGTGCCGATGCTGCTCTTTGCGATCCCTGACGAAGAGACCCGCTCGAACCGATTTGAAATCGGCATTCCAAACATGGCGTCCATCATTCTCGAGCACTCGCCCAGTGGCATCGTGCCGGGTTTGAACGACTATTACGCGGAAGACGGAACGCCATTGCATCCGCCCGTGGGCAAGGTGTTCTGGTCCTTCCGGGTCATGGTGGGAACAGGCATGCTGATGCTAGCGCTGAGCTGGTTCTCGGTCTGGTTCCTGTCTCGGCGGGATGCGGTCACCGGCGAACGGTGGCACATTGACCGGCTGCCACGCATTGCGCTCTACGGCTTTGTGGCGATGACATTCTCGGGTTGGGTCGCCACCCTTGCGGGTTGGTTGACCACAGAGATCGGCCGCCAGCCCTGGCTGGTGACCGGCGTGCTGACCACCGAAGCTGCGGTGGCGGATGTACCGGCGCCGATGGTGCTGACAACGTTGATTGCCTATCTCGCGGTCTACGCCGCTTTGCTGGTGATCTACATCGGCACCCTCACGTATCTGTGCGGTAAAGCAGCCCGCGGTGAGCGTCTGCCCGAACGCAAGCGCGCAGATGGCGCGCCCTTCCAAGGCAAAGCCAACCCGGCCGCAACGCCGGCGGAGTAAAACACGCCGGTCCGGCCTGCGGGCCGGGCCGGCGCGGGGCGCGCGGCGGGTCATCCCGCCCAAGCCCCGCGCCCCCCGTCACAAGGATTACAACCGCGAGGCTACATCATGATGACACTGTTCGGAGATCCACAGGTTTGGCTGCCCTTCACCTTTGCCACCCTCATGGGCATCGCGATCCTGGTCTACGTGGTTTTAGACGGGTTTGACCTCGGCGTTGGTGTTTTGTTCCCCTTCGCCGATGACCGCGAGAAAGACCGCATGATCGCCTCGATCGGTCCGTTTTGGGATGCCAATGAAACCTGGCTTGTGCTGGCCATCGGCCTCCTGCTCGTGGCCTTCCCCGCCGCCCACGGCACAATCCTGACCGCGCTCTATCTGCCCGTGGCGGCCATGCTGATCGGGCTGATCCTGCGCGGCGTTGCCTTCGAATACCGCGTCAAGGCCCCGCCAAAATGGAAGTCGACCTGGAACTGGATCTTCTGGGGGGGCTCCATGCTGGCAGCCCTGTCACAAGGCTTCATGCTGGGCATGTATATCATGGGCCTGGAGTGGACGATCTGGACCGTGGGCTTCGCGCTGCTCACATCGGTGTTCCTCACAGTTGGCTACAGCTTCATCGGCGCAGCCTGGCTGATCATCAAGACAGACGGTCTGCTCCAGGAAAAAGCGGTGTCCTGGGCGCGCGGCGGCATCTGGGGCCTGGTCTTGGGGCTTGGCGCAATCTCGCTGGCGTCCCCGCTGATCAGCGCGCGGATTTTCGACAAATGGTTCAGTATGCCCCAAGTGCTGATGCTGGCGCCGCTGCCTTTGCTGTCGCTCGGTCTGCTGGCCATAATCTGGGTCACCTTGCGCCGCCTGCCCAGCGCCAATGACAGCCGCGCCTGGGTGCCGTTTGCCTGCGGCACAGGCCTGTTCATCCTCGCATTCTGCGGCATGGCCTACAGCTTCTACCCCTATGTCGTCCCGGAAAAGCTGACACTCTATGAGGCCGCATCAGCCCCTGAAGCCCTGATCATCATTCTGGCCGGCACGGTATTCGTTCTGCCCATGATCGCGCTCTACACAACGCTCGCCTACTACATCTTCCGTGGCAAGGCGACAGAGCTGTCCTACGAATAGCGCAAGCGCCACCACTCCCTGAGCGGGCGGACATCCGCCCGCTTGTTTGCCACTGCCAAGGCAATGCGGGGCCCATTTTGGCGGCATGGGCCACCCCCAACAGGCGCAAGCCCGGTCCACGTCGGCCTGCCCGATCGCATCTGCCGGCAACACCCCACCACACAGCCCCCTGCCTAACGCATGGTCAGCTTTTTCCCCATGGTGCCCGTCGGCGCCCTATGCCACCCTGCCCGGCAGAAACGAGAAAGACAGATGACCAAGATCACCACCTGTGTCTTCGACGCATACGGAACCCTGTTCGATGTGGCCGCAGCCGCGCGAGAGGCCGCCGCAGAACCTGGACGGGGCGCGCTGGCGGCCAAATGGCCTGAGCTGGCCGAGGCATGGCGCCTCAAGCAGCTCCAATACACCTGGCTGCGCGCCATCACCGGCGCGCATACGGATTTCTGGAGCGTCACGTGTGACGGGCTCGATTTTGCGCTGGAAGCCACAGGCCTGCAGGGCGATGCAGAGCTGCGCGATCGCCTCTTGCAGCTCTACCGTGAACTGTCTGCCTATGACGAAGTGCCCGAGATGCTGTCGCGCCTCAAAGCAGCCGGCTTCGCGACCGCTATCCTGTCCAACGGCGCGCCGGGGATGTTGATGGATGCGGTGGTGTCCGCCGGCATCAATGACAGGCTTGACGCCGTCCTCTCGGTTGAGGAGGTCGGCATCTTCAAGCCTGCGCCACAGGTCTATGACATGGTCGGTGCGCGGTTTGCGTGTCGGCCAGAGCAAGTGCTCTTCGTGTCTTCCAACGGCTGGGACGTGGCCGGGGCAGCGCAGTACGGCTTCAACACCGTCTGGGTCAATCGCGCTGGCGATCCCATAGACAGGTTGCCCGGCCAGCCCCAGCATATCCTGCGCGATCTCACCACCATTCCCGATCTCGCCGGAGGCGCAGCATGATCCATTTCAACGCCTCAGACGGCACGCGGATTGCCTATCGCGACAGCGGTGAAGGCCGGCCCTTGCTCTGCCTCGCCGGGCTGACGCGCAACGCCTCGGATTTCGACTACCTCGCCCCGCATCTCGATGGGGTCCGGATGATCTGCATGGATTACCGCGGGCGCGGCGCCTCGGCCTGGTCAGGGGCCGACACATATACTGTCCCGCGCGAAGCGCAGGATGCAATCGAGTTGCTCGATCACCTGCAGATCGAAACTCTGCCGATCCTGGGCACATCCCGCGGCGGGCTCATCGGTCTGCTGCTGGGCGCAATGGCACCAGACAGGCTCTCTGGGCTGGCATTGAATGACATCGGGCCAGACATCCAGCGCGCCGGCCTGACCGCAATCAAAGGCTATGTCGGGGTCAACCCGCCCGCACGCACCCATGAGGAAATGGCCGATCTGATGGCCACGCGTATGGCAGGCTTTGCGGGCGTGCCCCGTTCCCGCTGGCTCGAGGAGGCGCGCAAACACTACACGGAAACTGAGAACGGGCTTCGCATCAACTACGACCCGGCGCTGGCAGAGGCCTTCATGGCAGCCTACAATGCGCCCGATGCACCGGATCTCTGGCCCCTGTTTGACAGCCTCGCTGGCAAACCTTTGGCCCTGATCCGGGGTGCAAATTCCGATTTGCTCTCACAGGAAACAACCGGAGAGATGCGCACCCGGCGCCCAGACATGATCTTCGCCGAAGTCCCCGACCGGGGCCACATTCCCTTCCTAGACGAGCCCCAGGCCCTTTCGGCCCTGCGCACATTTCTCAGACAGGTTTATCCATGAGCGATCTTGCCGTCACGCAAGCCGATGTCACGGACGCAGCCACGCGTCTGACAGGGGTGGTGCGCGAAACCCCGCTGCTGTCGCACCCTGCCCTTGATGCCATTGCGGGCCGTAAACTGCTGGTGAAGGCCGAAAGCCTGCAACGCACTGGCAGCTTCAAGTTTCGCGGGGCCAGCAACGCCGTAGCGCAGCTGCCAAAGGGCACATCGCACGTGGTTGCCTTTTCATCTGGCAACCATGCTCAGGGCGTGGCCCTCGCCGCGCAAAGCCACGGCTTGCCGGCCACCATCATCATGCCCGCCGATGCGCCAGTCTCAAAAATCAAGGGGACCAAGGGCTACGGCGCCCAGGTTGCCACCTACGATCGGGCCACCGGCAGCCGCGAAGAGGCCGCTCAGCCCTTCCTGAAAAAATCGGGCGCCCAGCTGATCCATCCTTTCGACAACCCACATGTGATCGCCGGACAAGGCACCGCGGGCACCGAGATCATCGCCCAAGCCGCAGCCCAAGGCGTTCAGCAGGCCGATGTCCTCGTCTGTACAGGCGGCGGCGGGCTTGCCTCAGGGATCGCGCTCGCGGTCCAGGGCACCGGCCTGCGCGTGCGCACCGTTGAGCCCGAAGGCTTTGACGATGCCGCCCGCTCCCTCGCCCAAGGCAGCCGGGTCACGAATGCCGCCACAACCGGCTCAATCTGCGACGCGATCCTCACGCCCAGCCCCGGCACTCTGACATTCCCAATCCTGCAAGAACACGCGGGCCCCGGGCTTGTCGTGTCGGACACCGAAGCCCTGCGCGCAGCAGCCCTCGCCTTCACCTACCTGCGCATCGTCCTGGAGCCAGGCGGCGCCGTGGCTCTGGCTGCCGCCCTGTTCAAAGGCAAAGAACAAAACGGAGACGCCGTCATCGCCGTAGCCACGGGCGGAAATGTGGATGCGGAAATGTTTGCGCGCATCCTAGAGCATGTGCCAATCCCAGACGCGGCTGATGGCACATCAGCTTGGTAAAAATACTCTGGGGGAGGCCCGGCAGGGCCTGGGGCAAAGCCCCCGCCCCCAAACCCGCATGAAAGGACAGCGCCATGAAAGTCGCGCGCTTTGACGATGTTTCCCTCCACTACCGGGTCGATGGGGATCCCGATGGCGCACCGATCGTGTTCTGCAACTCACTGGGAACAGATCTGCGGGTCTGGGACGCGATCCTGCCCCTGCTGCCGGCAGGGCTGAAGATCATCCGCTTTGACAAACGCGGCCATGGCCTCTCGGATTGCCCGCCCGCCCCCTACACAATGGGCAGCCTCGTGCGGGACGCCGAGCGCCTGCTCGACATGCTTGAGGTGCGCGATGCGCTCTGGGTCGGGCTGTCCATTGGCGGCCTGATCGGGCAGGGTCTGGCGGCCAAGCGGCTCGACCTGATCCGCGCCATGGTGCTTTCCAATACCGGCGCAAAGATCGGCACCCGCGCCCTGTGGCAACAGCGCATCGACGCCACACTGAAAGACGGTGTAGAAAGCCTCGCCGATGCCGTGATGGAGCGCTGGTTTTCCAAAGCCTTCCGCGCCACGCCCGAACTGCACCTGTGGCGCAACATGCTGGTGCGCACCCCCGATCACGGATATGCGGGCTGCTCTGCTGCGATTGCGGGCTCTGATTTCTATTCCACCACTGCCGCCCTGCGCCTGCCCGTCCTGGGCATCGCCGGCACCGAAGATGGTTCCACACCGGTAGACATGGTGCGCGAAACCGTAGAACTGGTGCCCGGATCGCGGCTCGAAATCATCCGCGGTGCAGGCCACATTCCGTGCGTGGAACAGCCTGAAACCTATGCCCGCCTGTTGTCCGAATTCCTTACGGAAACCGGACATGCCTAGGCCCCGCCCGTAAGAGGATCTTCCAATGCCCGCCTCCCCGCTCGACTCTGTCCTCTACGGCAAACTCTTTGGCGACAGCGATCTCGCCCCGCTGTTCACCGACAGCGCGGCGCTGCGGGCCATGCTGGTGGTCGAAGGGGCACTGGCCAAAGCCCAGGCCACGCTCGGCATGATCCCAAAAGAGGCGGCAGAGGCGATCCACCGCGACGGCATGGAGGTGGTCATCGATCCTGCGCTTCTGGCCCAAGGGGTGGCCGACAACGGCATCCCGGTGCCCGGAATGGTGGCTGAGTTCCGCCGTATCATGGCCCAGGAAGAGCACGCCCAATGGGTGCATTTCGGCGCCACCACGCAGGACATCATCGACACATCCCTGATGCTGCGGCTGCGCCGCGCCCTGTCGATCATCGCCGCACGCGGCGCGGGCCTTGTTGCCGATCTGGGCATCCTCGCCCAGACCCATGCAGAAACGCCGATGGCCGCGCGCACCTGGGGCGTTGCCGCAACGCCCACCAGCCTTGGCGCCGTGGCCGCCGGCTGGGGCACCCCCCTGCTGCGCCATCTGGCACGGCTGGAGCAAGTGCGCGACGATGTGCTCTGGGTGTCGCTGTCAGGGGCCGCTGGCACCAATGCGGCCATGGGCCCCGATGGCAGCGAAGTGCGCGCCCTGCTGGCAAAGTCGCTCAACCTCAAGGACCCGGGCGGCACATGGCACAGCGCGCGGGACGGCATCGCGGGCCTCGCGAACTGGCTGGCCACCCTCGGCGCGCTCTGCGCCAAGCTGGCACAGGACGTGAACGCCATGGTCCGCACTGGCGAGGCCCGCCTCGCGGGCGGCGGGTCCTCTTCGACCATGCCGCAGAAACAAAACCCGGTGTTGCCCGCTGCAATAACGGCGCTCTGTCGCAGCAGCAGCGCCCTTGCCGCAGCCCTGCAAGCCAGCCCCGTTCACGCCGATCAGCGCGACGGCGGCGCCTGGATGACAGAATGGCTGACCCTGCCCCAACTGGTACAGAGCATCGGCCGCGCCGTCAGCCTGAGCCAAACGCTGGTGCAGCGCCTCGAGCTTGTTCCGGACGCCATGGCCCATGCGCTTGATGACGGGTCAGGCCTGATCTATGCCGAAGCCCTGTCGTTCCACATGGCCCGCCATATTCCGCGCCCCCAAGCCCAGGCCGCCGTCAAGGAGTTGTGCCTCGAAGTGCGCGCCACAGGGGGCAATTTGCAAATAGCGGCGCAACGCCGGTGGCCCGAGCAGGATTTCAAACAGCTCTTCACCCCCGCCGAGCAGTTGGGCGACGCCCCGGCAGAGGCGTTGGCCTTTGCCGCAGCGGCCCGCGCCCAGGCCCCCAAAGAAGCTCAGGACAAGGCCCATGACTAACCCAGCCCTGAGCGGCAAATCCGTCCGCAACCCGCTGATCTTCATTGTCATCACCCTGACAATCGATGCTATGGGCATCGGGCTGATCCTGCCCGTCATGCCCGATCTTCTGCGCGAGATCGACGGCGGCACCGTGGGCCAAGCGGCCCTGTGGGGCGGTGTTCTGGCCACCCTGTTTGCGGTGATGCAGTTTCTCTTTGGCCCCACCATCGGCAGCCTGTCCGACAGGTTTGGTCGCCGTCCGGTGCTGCTTGTGTCCCTGTTCATCCTGGCAGTGGACTATTACGTGATGGCGCTGGCCGGCACGATCTGGCTGCTGCTGATTGCGCGCGGGGTGGGCGGCATCACATCGGCCACCATGTCGACGGCTACGGCCTATATCTCTGACATCTCCGAGCCACATGAAAAAGCCGCACGCTTTGGCCTTGTGGGCGCCGCCTTCGGCATTGGCTTCGTGCTGGGCCCCATATTGGGCGGGCTGCTGTCCGAATTTGGCACCCGCGCCCCGTTCTATGCAGCCGGGACCCTGGCGCTTTTGAACCTGATTTTCGGCTACCTCGTCTTGCCCGAAACCGTGACAGACAGCATCCGCCGGCCCTTCAAATGGCGGCGTGCCAACCCGTTTGGCGCCTTTGCCCATGTGGGCCGGATCCCGGGCACCGCCCGGCTTTTGATCCTGTTTTTCCTCTACGAGTTCGCCTTCTACGTCTATCCGGCAATCTGGGCCTATTTCACGGCCCTGCGCTTTGGCTGGGATCCGGTGATGATTGGCGTTTCGCTGGGCTCCTTCGGCATTGCCATGGCGGTTGTTCAGGGCGGTTTGATCCGGCTGATCCTGAAGCTCTTGGGCGAACGCATGACCGTCCTCTACGGATTTGTCTTTAACGGGTTTGCCTTCTTTTTGCTGGCGGTCGTCGCAAACCCGACACTCGCGCTGGTGCTGACACCGCTGACAGCCCTGGGCGCGGTTGTGACACCGGCACTGCAATCGATGATCGCGCAAAAGGCCGGGCCCGACGCACAAGGGGAGATGCAAGGCGTGGTGTCTTCGGTGAAATCCCTGGCGGTGATCTTCTCGCCCATGGTCATGACATCGGTCTTCTACGCCTTCACAGAAACCGATGCTTTGGTATTTTTGCCCGGAGCGCCCTTCGTGCTGTCAATGGTGCTCATGGTCGTTTGCGGGCTGGTCTATGTCGCAGGGTTGCGCGCACCGGCCCCTGCCTAGGCCAGTGTGGTAGAAATTGAACGGGGGATAGCCATGGAAACCATCCGCGCCGCGGTCAGCCACGGGGTTGGCGAACCCCTTGTGATCGAGCAGATCCAACTCAGTCCACCCGGCGACAATCAGCTTCGCATCCAGATCGAGGCTGTCGCAATCTGCCATTCGGATATCACCTTCATCGATGGGGGCTGGGATTGCCCGTTCCCGGCGGTGTTCGGACATGAAGCCGTGGGCCGTGTGACCGTCGCGGGACCAGGCACAAAAACACCTGTCGGCACGCGCGTGCTCGTTACGCTGATCCGCTCTTGCGGGACTTGCCCCACGTGTTCGAGCGGAGATCGCGTGCATTGCGAAGACCCCCGCGACCACATGAATGGCGTCATCCAGACGATGGAGGGCCAGCCGATCTTCCACGCCATGAACTGCGCAGCCTTTGCCGAGGCGGTTGTCGTCCATGAAAGCCAGACTGCACCGATCCCGGAAAGCATTTCAGTGGCCGGCGCAGCCACAATGGCCTGTGGCGGGATCACCGGGATTGGATCTGCGGTTAACACTGCGAAGGTGCGCCCGGGCGAAACCGTCGTGGTGATCGGCGCAGGCGGTGTGGGGCTGAATGCTATTCAGGGCGCCTATATCGCAGGGGCAGCGCGGATTGTGGCCGTGGACATGGTAGAGAGCAAGCTGGACGATGCGCAGGCCTTCGGTGCAACCGATGGCATCCTTGCCTCTGGCCCAAGCCCGTGGCGGCGGCTGCGCCGGATCGCCCCGCGCGGCGCGGATGTCGTCTTGGTGACGGTGGGGGCGCCAGTGGCTTATGATACGGCGCCCAAATACCTTGGCGTCGGGGGGCGGATTGCGGTTGTCGGGATGCCGCATCAGGATGCAACAGCCACGTATTCTCCGATGAATTTTGGCTATGCCGGGCACCAGATGTTGGGCTCGCTCATGGGCGATACAGTGCTGTCGCGGGATATTCCCTGGATGGTCGACCTGCACGGGCAAGGGCGGCTGAAGGTCGAGGAAATGGTTTCCAAGACTTGGTCCCTCGAACAGATCAATGAAGCCATCGCCGATACCCGCACCGGCGCCGCGCGGCGCAATGTGATCCTTCTCTGAAGGGGGTAGGCCATGAAACTTGCCACCTGTGATGTGATCGTGACAGCCCCGCCCGCCCCCGGCTGGGGGGGGCGCTACTGGCTGTTCGTGAAGGTGACAACCGCCTGTGGCATTACCGGGTGGGGGGAGTGCTATGCCGCCTCTGTCGGGCCCGCGGCAATGCAGGCCGTGATTGCAGATGTGTTTGCCCGCCACATGGAAGGCACATCCCCCTTCGACATCGAGTTGATGTTCCGAAGAGCCTATTCCGCCGGGTTTACACAGCGCCCGGACCTGACCGTGATGGGGGCGTTTTCCGGGCTGGAGATCGCCTGCTGGGACATCATCGGCAAGGCCCTCGATCAGCCCGTGCACAGGCTCATTGGCGGCATGACAAACCCGCGGCTGCGCGCCTACACCTATCTGTACCCAAAACCGGAGCAGGATGCCGATGCGTTCTGGGTCAGCCCGGAAATGGCCGCGGAAGCGGCGTTGGAGCGCGTCGAACAGGGCTTCACAGCCGTCAAGTTTGATCCGGCCGGGCCCTACACGATCCGGCCCGGCCACCAGCCTGCCATGCGAGATATCGAGCGGTCCGTGGCGTTTTGTGACCGAATTCGGGACGCCGTGGGCAACAAGGCCGACCTGCTCTTTGGCACGCACGGCCAGTTTTCCACGGCAGGGGCCATCCGGTTGGCCCAAGCGATTGCGCCCTACCAGCCCCTGTGGTTCGAAGAGCCGATCCCGCCCGACAATATCGCCGCAATGGCACAGGTGGCCGCCGCAAGCCCGGTGCCCGTGGCCACCGGCGAACGCCTCACGACAAAAGCGGAGTTTGCCCCGTTGCTGCAGGCGGGCGCCGCCCAGATCCTGCAACCCGCCCTGGGTCGGGTCGGTGGCATCGGCGAAGCCCGCAAGATTGCGGCCCTTGCAGAGACGCATAATGCACAGGTGGCACCCCATCTCTACGCCGGGCCCGTGGAATGGGCCGCAAATGTGCAGCTTGGCGCGGCCATACCCAATCTGTTGATGGTGGAAACCATCGGGCGGGGAGGAGCCTTCCACAAAGCCCTGATCGGGGACACGATCGCATTCGATGAGGGATATTTGCTGCCACCCGAGACACCGGGGCTTGGCATCGAGTTCGACGAAGCACTGGCCCGTGCCCACCCCTTTGACGGCGCGGGCTTGCATCTGCAGATGCAGGAAGCGCCTTGCGACTACAGCGCCGAAAACGTGTTTGGCGGCGGCGCACCGCGCAAAGGCTGAGCGCACCCTCCCGCCCGGGAACCGCCGTCTGAGGACGGCTTTGCCCGGTTGGGCATGGCAGCCCCCTGTTGGGGGCTGCTGCCTCCGGCGGGAGTATTTTCAGACAAAGACAGGCAGGGATCGGCGGGTTTGGCGGCGCTCTGCGCTATGGCACGCACGGGTTGCGCAGCGTGCCATAGGATCGCACCGCGTCTTACTGGCGCGCGTACCGATGCTTCTACACGCCCAAACAGTATCGCATGATCGCCTTTTGGGCGTGGAGGCGATTTTCGGCCTCGTCGAAGATCACCGATTGCGGACCATCCATCACAGCATCGGTCACCTCTTCGCCGCGGTGCGCGGGCAGGCAATGCATAAAAAGCGCCTGCTCACCGGCGGCCGCCATCAAGGCCTCATTGACTTGGTACGGGCCAAGCAAGTTGTGCCGGCGGGCGCGGGTTTCGGGGGCGTCATGCATCGACACCCAAGTGTCTGCCACCACGAGGTCTGCCCCCTGGACGGCCTTTTCCGGATCGCGTTCGAGCGTGATCGCACCGCCTTGCGCGCGCGCCGCGGCGATGATTTCGGCCTCTGGGTCCAGCGTTTCGGGGCCGGTGACCACCATTTCAAATCCGAAGGGCGCGGCCGCATGTAGGAAGGACGCGCACACATTATTGCCATCGCCGCACCAAACTACTTTTTTACCCGCAATCGGGCCGCGATGTTCCTCGAAAGTCTGGATGTCGGCCATGATCTGGCAGGGATGCGAGCGGTCTGTCAGGCCATTTATCACGGGCACGCTGGCATGGTCTGCAAGCTCGTGCAGGGTGTCTTCTGCGAAAGTCCGGATCATGATCAGATCGACATAGCGGGACAGGACACGCGCAGTATCTGCGATGCTTTCGCCGTGGCCCAATTGCATCTCACCGCCGGACAGGACCATGGATTGCCCGCCCATCTGGCGCACACCCACATCAAAGGACACGCGCGTTCTGGTCGAGGGTTTTTCGAAAATGAGCGCCACCATGTGCCCTGCAAGGGGCTGCGCGTCATCGGGTGTCCCTTTAGGGCGGCCAGCGCGAGCTGATTTCATCGCGCGCGCATGGTCAATGATTGCGCGCAAATCTGCGGGCGGGGTGGTGTGAATATCGAGGAAATGGGTCATTTCTTGAACTCTTGATGGCGGGCCGGGCAAGGGGCGCACCCCAGCCCGGACCGGCCTTGGTCAGGCAGGTGTTTTGAGGGCAGTCGCGGCTGCGTCGAGGCGCTTGACCGCTTCCGCGATTTCGTCCTCGGAGATTGTCAGCGGAGGCAACAGGCGCGCGGTGTCTTCGGCGGCAGGCACAAGGATGAGACCGGCGTCATAGCCCGCTGCAACCACATCGCCCACCGGGCGTTTACAGGTGAGGCCCAGCATCAGACCCAAACCACGCACCTCTCCAAAGAGATCAGGATGGGCTGCGATGAGGCCCTCCAGCTTTTGGCGCAGCAGGCCGGATTTGCGGCTGACATCGTCCAGAAAGCCGGGTTCTGCAACCGTGTCCAGCACCGCAAGGCCAACAGCGCAGCCCAGCGGGTTGCCGCCATAGGTCGACCCATGAGAGCCTAGACCCATGCCTTGGGCCGCGGCTTGAGTGGCCAGAACGGCCCCCAAGGGGAAACCGCCGCCGATGCCCTTCGCTACCATCATGATATCAGGTGTCACGCCCGACCATTCATGGGCGAATAATTTCCCAGTCCGGCCCACACCGCACTGCACCTCATCGGCGATCATCAGCACGCCGGTTTCATCGCACAGATCACGCAGGCCCTTCAGGCAGGCATCGGGCAAGGGCTTGATGCCACCCTCCCCTTGCACAGGTTCAACCATGACGCCGGCCAATTCCGGATCCGCCATCGCCGCACGCAGCGCATCGTGATCCCCAAAGGGCAGATGCACAAACCCGGGCAGCAGCGGGCCAAAGCCATCCACCATCTTGGCAGCGCCGGAGGCCGCAATTGCAGCCGAAGACCGGCCATGGAAACAGCCCGAGAACGTGGCAATTTTGATCCGCTCCGGCTGGCCCTTCTCGCTCCAGTATTTGCGCGCCATCTTGACGGCCAGTTCACAGCTTTCTGTCCCCGAGTTGGTGAAGAAAACCGTGTCGGCAAAGGTCAATTCCACAAGCCGGTCCGCGAGCGCCTGCTGCTGGGGAATATTGTAGAGGTTGGAGACATGCCACAGCGCCTGCGCCTGGTCTGTCACCGCCTGAACAAGGCGTGGATGCGCATGGCCCAGCGCGTTCACGGCGATGCCCGCGCCCATGTCCAGAAATCGGCGGCCCGTATCGTCCACAAGCCAGGAGCCTTCGCCCTTCACGAAGGTGAGGGGCGCGCGGGAATAGGTGGGCAGAACCGAGGGGATCATCTGGAAACCTCTTTGCAACGGAGATGAATGGGTGCCAGCGCAGCGGCGGTCTTGTCAATGCGCGATCAGCGCTGGCAGGGGGAAGAACAACACGAAAGCAGGTGGCACCCGCTTTCCGGGGCCAAAATCAGGCGCGACGACGTCGGCGCAAGAGGGGGGCAGTGGTTGTCATGGCAGCGGCCTAACGCGCGTATCTTTGGAAATCAACCCCACCCGCCGCAAAGCAGGCCGGCCCCGGAGGGCAAAAGGCGATGTTTCCGGTGGAACGGCTGGGCGCGCCATTCTACCAATGCGTTATGAAGACCACCCCAAACCCCGGCCTTGCGGCAGCCTTCATGGTGCTGGCCTCGGCGCTGTTGGCCGGCACGACACTGCTTGCCAAGGCCTTGGGCACCGACACCCTCGGGCAGCCCCTACACCCGATGCAGGTGTCACAGGCCCGGTTCATGTTTGCTTTCGCTGTTGTCGCAATGGCCACGGCTATCTTGCGGCCCACGTTCAAGCGGCCTGCCTGGTCACTTCATGTGGCGCGCACCCTGTGCGGCTGGACCGGTGTCACTTTGATGTTTGCCGCCTCCGCCCGCATTCCGCTGGCCGACGCCACCGCCATCAGCTTTACCAACCCGGTTTTCACCATGTTGCTGGCCATTCTGCTCTTGGGCGAGCGTGTCGGTCCGTGGCGATGGGCGGCAGCCGCTGTTGCCCTTGTCGGGGGCCTGATCTTGCTGCGTCCGGGCGGGGATAGTTTGCAATTGGGCGCGCTGTTCGCGCTGGCAGCCGCAGCGATTACAG
Source organism: Oceanicola sp. (assembly GCA_022447275.1). GTDB lineage: Bacteria > Pseudomonadota > Alphaproteobacteria > Rhodobacterales > Rhodobacteraceae > JAKVBK01. The sequence continues at coordinate 134,242 of JAKVBK010000001.1, forward strand.
GCATGGAGATCATCTTCATCAAACAATTGTCGGACCGGGAACGCCCCATCCCGCTGATGCTGGTGAACAATGGCATCGGGCTGATCCTGTCCAGCATCGCTTTGGCATTTGTCTTTCAGTCCCCAACCGCGATGCAATGGGCCGCGCTGGCGCTTCTGGGCGTGACGATGGCAGCGGCCCAGTTCTGCTTCATCAATGCCATGTCCCGCGCCGATGCCAGCTATGTCGTGCCCTTCAGCTACGCAACGCTGGTCTTTGCGGCGGTCTATGATCTGGCGCTGTTCGGTGTTCTTCCCGACGCCATCAGCGTAGTCGGCGCGGGTATCATCCTGCTTGGGGCTGCAGTGCTGGCCTGGCGCGAAGCTCTGAGCAAACGCCCGCAAGGCTGAGCGGCGGGCACCAAAGTGCTGCCCGCCAAAGCGTATATGTGTTCACCTCAGGTGATGCGCCCTAGTGATCGTGGCCGCTGCCATGATCAGACCCGTGCGCGCTGTCATGCCCATGATCGTGCCCACTTCCATGGCCGCCATCATGTGTGCCACCATGCTTCATATCGCCGTGATCATGGCTGGCTTTGCGCCCCCGATCCACGGCCACGTCCAGCGTGATTTCACCCGCATCTTCGAAAACCAGGGTCAGGGAAAACACATCCCCATCCGCAAGCCCCTCAGTCAGGCCCATCATCATGACATGATCACCGCCCCGCTTCAGCAGGGCCTCACCGCCAGCCGGAATTTCAATCCCGTCCTCCAGCGGCAACATCATCATCAGGCCTTCTGCATTTTCCTTGTGGGTGTGCAATTCCACCCGGGCCGCCACATCGGAGCGGGCGGCAATCAGGCGGTCATCGCTGTCGCCCATATTTTGGATGATCATGAAGCTGGCGCCTGACTTGGCGCTATCAGAAGCAGTACGCGCATAGGCGTCTTCGACCATGATCTTGGGATCGGCCAAGGCCGGGGTTACGAGGCAGGTCGACAGGGCCATTGCGGCCACGAGAGAACGGATTGTCATCTTTGGACTCCGGAATTGATCTTGGAACAGACGTCAAAATTGGACGGGCCTGAGGCGTGCGCGTCAGACCAAATTCCAAACCGGAGGTGCCCGTGCGGGCGGGCGCAGATCGGCGGGCGCCGCGTCATGGATGCGCGGCAGCGCCGAAATGACATGGGCCTGCACAAAAGATGGTTCATAGGCCCCAAGGGGAACGTATGCCGGACCGGTCGCCAGAAGAAGGCCCGCACAATCCGGGCAATGGCCAGGCGCCGCCAAGACATTGCCTTGGGCGTCAATGGCCACCTCATGGGTGCCGAAACTGCCGCATAAAAGCACGTGTCCCGCCACCGGGGCCTGACCACGCGCAATGCCCATGCCGATGGCCGAAACCATGACAAGCCCCGCGAGGCAGATGTGGAGAGCAAGAGCAACGATGCGCATGAAGGCTACATACGACCATGGCGCGGCGTGTGTACAGGCAGCAATGTCGCAGGGACGGGGAACCGCCCATGCAACATCGTCCTGAAAACGCAAAAGGGCCCCGCGCTTGGCAAGGCCCCTGCAATCCGCAAAGCGCAGCTTAGGCTGCAGCTACGGCCTTTGCGATGTCTTTCTTGATCTTCAGCGCGCGCGGCGACAGATCCGCGTCTTTCGCCTTGGCAAGGAACGCGTCCAGGCCACCACGGTGATCCACCGTGCGCAGCGCCGCAGCAGAAATGCGCAGCTTGAAGGACTGGTCCAGAGCTTCGGACATCAGCGTGACATCATTCAGGTTCGGCAGAAAACGGCGGCGGGTGCGGTTTTTCGCATGGCTGACGTTGTTGCCAACCATCGGGCCCTTGCCGGTCAGTTCGCATACTCGCGACATGTCGGTTACCTCATATTGAGCGACCAGAGGTCGGTAGAATTCAGTTCAGAAACAACGGGGGCCCCACCATCGCAGGGCCCGCACCGTCAGGTTCGGCGGGCATACGCAGAATCGCGGCGAGCGTCAAGCCATTGACCCCACACTTCTCACGCCCGCGGCGTGACATCCTGCCCAAGCGCGTCCAAAAGGTCCTGCGCGGCCACAGCCGGGTTGAGATCGCCCCGCATCACGGCCTGTCCCAACAATTCCTTCTGGGCCACCATCAACGGATCGCGGGTCAGCCGTGACAGCAGGCCCTCGCGCAGTTCGTCCTCAAACCAGTTGCGCGCCTGTTCGGCCCTGCGAATATGCCAATGCCCATTGTCGCGCCGCCAGCCAGACAGGGCCTGCATCTCATCCCAGGCGCTCTCCAACCCCTGCTCCTCAAGGGCTGACACCATCATCGCCTTGGGAAACCCATCCGGATCCTCTGGTCGTTTGCGCAGCAGACGCAACGCGCCAGCGTAATCCGCACAGGTACGCGTCGCGACCGGCTTCAAATCTCCGTCCGCCTTGTTCACGACGATCAGGTCAGCGATCTCCATGATGCCCCGCTTGACACCCTGCAATTCGTCCCCCCCTGCGGGCGCCAGCAGCAAAATGAACAGATCAGCCATGCCCGCAACCATGGTTTCCGACTGCCCCACCCCAACCGTTTCGATCAGCACAACATCAAAATCCGCAGCTTCGCAAAGGGCCACCACTTCGCGGGTGCGCCGCGCCACACCGCCCAGATGGGTCTGGCTGGGCGACGGGCGGATGAACGCCAACGGATGGCGAGACAGACGTTCCATGCGGGTCTTGTCGCCCAGGATCGAGCCCCCTGTCCGGGTCGAACTGGGATCAACCGCCAGCACAGCAACCCGCTTGCCCGCATCCGCCAACATCATCCCAAAGCTTTCAATAAAGGTCGACTTACCCACACCCGGCGTGCCCGAAAGGCCAATCCGCAAGGCCTGCCGCCCATGCCGGCCCACGGTCTGCACCAATTCCATGGCGGCCTGCCGATGATCCGCACGGCCGCTCTCGACAAGCGTGATCGCGCGGGCCAGCGCCCTGCGCTCCCCCGCAATAACCTGATCAGCCAGAGTGTTCACATCCGTCATCGCACCCTCGTCGCTCCTGCTGCCCCTTCAATGGCGAAGCATCCGGCGCAAGTCCAGTATCACCAACCTTGGGACACCAAGAAACACCCCATCATCTTGGCCAAAATACTCCGGGGAACTGCCCTCCTGAAAAGAGGGCAGTGGGGCAGAGCCCCAGATCACCGCCGCGCGCCCCGGCGCGGCGGCCTGCGCCACCGCGAGGGCCGCCCAAATCAGAAAGAAAGACAGGTATACTTCATCTCAAGGTAATCCTCGATGCCGTGGCGCGATCCCTCACGCCCCAGACCCGACTGCTTGACCCCACCGAAAGGCGCCACTTCCGTGGAAATGATCCCGGTATTGATCCCGACAATGCCATATTCCAGCGCTTCGTTTACGCGCGTAATGGTGCCGATGTCGCGCGCATAAAAATAAGCGGCCAGACCGAATATCGTATCATTCGCCATCGCCACAGCCTCGGCCTCGTCACTAAAGCGCACGAGGGGCGCAACGGGCCCAAACGTCTCTTCCTGAGCAAATCGCATCTGCTGGGTTGCGCCCGCCAGAACGGTCGGCTCGTAATAGGTGCCACCCAGAGCCGAACGCGCGCCCCCGGTCAGCAATTGCGCGCCTTTCTCAACGGCATCGGCCACATGGCTTTCGATCTTGGCGAGGCCATCCTCGTTGATCACGGGCCCCAGCGTCACGCCATCTTCCATGCCATCACCCAGCTTCTGGGCATTCACGGCCTCGGTCAGCTTGGCGGCAAAGGCATCGTATACCCCATCCTGCACATAGATCCGGTTGGCACAGACGCAGGTCTGCCCATTGTTGCGGAACTTGCACACCATGGCCCCGGCCACCGCTGCATCCAGATCGGCGTCGTCAAACACAATGAACGGCGCATTGCCGCCCAGCTCCATCGAGCATTTCATCACCTGATCGGCCGCCTGACGCAGCAGAATGCGGCCCACTTCCGTAGAGCCGGTAAAGGTCAGTTTGCGCAGATCATGGTTCTCGCAGAATTCCAGCCCGATTTCGCGCCCATCAGAGGCCGGCAGCACAGAGAACAGGCCCGCCGGAATGCCCGCCCGCTCGGCAAGAACCGCGAGCGCAAGCGCCGACAAGGGCGTGTCTTCGGCCGGTTTCACGATGAATGCACAGCCCGCCGCCAAAGCCGGGCCCGCCTTGCGCGTAATCATGGCATTGGGAAAATTCCAGGGGGTGATCGCGCCCACAATGCCAATCGGCTGCCGGATCACGGTGATCCGTTTGTCCGGCTGATGGCCCGGCACCGTCTCGCCGTAGATACGCTTGCCTTCCTCCGCAAACCACTCGATGAAGCTTGCCCCATAAACAATCTCACCGCGCGCTTCGGCCAGCGGCTTGCCCATCTCCGCAGTCAGGATGATCGCCAAATCATCCTGCGCCTCGAGCATGAGATCGTGCCATGTGCGCAAAATACCCGCACGCTCTTTGGCCGTCAGCGCCGCCCAGGCTTCCTGCGCAGGCCCTGCCGCCGCAATCGCGTCGGTGGCCATGGCGCGGCTGCAATCTGTCACCTGCGCAATCACGGCCCGATTGGCCGGGTTTCGCACGTCAAAGCGATCTGTGCCAGCCTGCCAGTGCCCACCAACATAAGCATCCGTTGCCAAAAGCGCCGGATCCGACAGCTTCCCCTTCAGCGTTTCCAATGAGTCCAGCATGGCAGCCCTCCGTCAATCAGGTTTGGGCAAAGCATGCGCATCTACTGGCGCCACATTCAAGAGGCACCCGCCGTCTGGACCGATCAAAGGAAAAGGTTGGCGCGCACAGCGAAACACCGAACCCACCCCGCGCGATCCAACCAACTGCGCAAGAGCACAGCATGAGGCAGATCATCGATGGCATTCAGCCGTGCCTGTCACGCCAGCTTGGCGCTCCGCCCTCATGGGCAGACGCCAAGTACACCGCGCGGGCAACCGCGCGGGCCACGCAGGCTGCCGCCCCATGGCCCAAACGCAAACTGTCTGCCACCGGATCTTGCGCTTCGCGGCGCGCGGTCGACAAGGCAAACACGATGTCGCCATCCAGCGCGGTGTGGCAAGGCCAGATCGCCCGGGCGAGGCCGTCCTGCGCCACTTCCGCAAGACGCCGACAGCCCGTTTTATCCAAGGTCATATCGGTGGCAACAACCACCAAGGTGGTGTTCTGCATGGGCCGCGCCGGGCCTTTCGGTTCTGCCCCCGCATCAAACGCCCGCACCGGGCCAAGCCCCCCGAACTCGGCACCCAGTTCAAACGGCGCCGCAAAAAAATGACCGGCCTCATCGCAGACCGCCCCCAACGGATTGACAATCGCCAAAGCGCCCACCGTAACGCCATCCTCCAACACCGCTGAGGCAGAGCCCACGCCGCCCTGATACGCCCCCGCCGTTGCCCCACAGCCAGCGCCATAAGCCCCGAGTGAAAAGGCAGCGCCGCGTGCCTCCCAAGCCGCCAGCCCCAACGCTGGGTAAGGTGATTGCGCCCAGTCCTTCACCCCACCATTGAGCAAATCAAACACAATCGCGGAAGGCACGATCGGCACGCGCACATCGCCAACCGGAAAGCCCCGCCCCGCCGCACGCAGCCCCGCCATCACACCACCCGCAGCATCCAGCCCAAAGGCAGAGCCCCCAGACAACACGATCGCATCAACGGCCTGCACCGTGCGCCGGGGGTCCAACAGCGCAACCTCGCGCGTGCCTGGCCCCCCGCCCATGACATCCACCGACGCCACGAACGGCGCGTCAGAGGTGACAACGCTCACACCAGAGCGCAGATCAAGATCTTCCGCCTGACCCACCAGTACACCCGGAACATCCGTAATCAGGTTTCTCGCGCCCTGTCGCATGCCGACCTCCCTCTCATCTTGGCCCAAATACTCCGGGGGGAATGGGCGCCCAAGCGCCCAGGGGGGCAGCGCCCCCTCAGCCCGGCACGGCCTGCGTGCCCGTCCAAAAACCCAGCCCACGCAACATGCCGGTCTCGCCCAGAGGCCCACCGGCCCCCGGCAAAACAAGCACGCAAGTATCATGGACGCCCAATGCATCTTCCACAGAATCCACCGTCCCAGGGGCAAAATAATGGCCCAGACGCGCCCTGGGATCGCTGCCGCAGATCACTTCCACATGATCCAGATTGAGGCTCGGCCGGGCATCCAGCAGATGAGCAAACACCAGCGGCTGCGACCGGAAAGAGCCACACAACACCTCGATCTCTACACCGATCCGCTTCATCAGACGCAGCGCCCTCCATCCACTTCCAGCCCAACGCCCGTGATCATCGCCGCCTCATCGGAACACAGAAAACAAGCCGCATTGCCCATATCCTGAGGTGTCGAAAACCGGCCGATCGGAATTGTTGCCAGGAACTTTTCACGCATCTCCGGTGTGTCCTCGCCCAAAAACGCGCCCAGCAGGGGTGTCTCGCCGGCAACCGGGTTCAGGCAATTCACGCGCACCCCATGGGGGGCAAGCTCCACCGCCATCGCCTTGGTCGCGGTGATCATCCAGCCTTTGGAGGCATTGTACCAGTTCAGCAATGGCCGCGGAGAAATCCCGGCCGTGGACGCCACATTCAGGATCGCGCCCTGCCCGCGCCGTTTCATATCCGGCACAAACGCTCGCGCCGTCAGGTAGACAGACTTTGCATTCACCGCAAAGACACGGTCAAACGCCGCCTCATCGACCTCCTCCATCGGGCCCTTGCGATGGGTGATGCCCGCATTGTTCACGAGGATATCCAAGTCCCCGAAGGCCGCGCGCGCCGCCTCCGCCATATCCGCAACGGATGCGGCGTCTGACACATCCACATGGGCAGGCACGCCCCCCACTTCCGCAGCCACGGCCTCTGCCCCGCCGGCATTCAGATCCGCAACCATGACCCGCGCCCCTTCGGCCGCGAATTTCCGCACGATGCCTGCTCCAAAGCCGGAGGCGCCCCCTGTCACGATGGCGGTTTTCCCTGCAAGCCGCATGTTGCCTCCCTATCCGTGTTTCACTGCCACAGTCTTGAGCGCGGTAAAGCCGTAAAGCGCCTCAAAGCCCTTTTCGCGGCCATGGCCAGACTTGCCCACACCGCCAAAGGGCAACTCGACGCCCCCCCCCGCACCATAATTATTGACGAACACCTGCCCCGCCTCGATCTGTTGCGCCAGACGCATCTGCCGGGCGCCATTCTCTGACCAGACAGAGGCCACCAGCCCAAATCCCGTGCCATTGGCAATCGCCACGGCCTCATCCTCATCGGCGAAGGGCAGGATCAACTGGACCGGGCCGAAGATCTCCTCGCGGGCCAGCACATGATCAGGATCGGTGCCGCGCAACAGGGTCGGCGCAATGTAGTGGCCTGTATCCGGGGCCTCGGCCACGATCTCTGCGCGGGCCAATACCTCCAGCGTGCCGGCCTGCTCCAGATAGCCCCCGACAATGTGCTTCTGGCGGGCTGAAATCAGCGGCCCGACATCAAGATCGGACATGGCAGGCCCTGTTTTCAGCGCCGCATACCGGGCCGCCATTGCCTCACTGACCCGGTCCACCATGGCGTGATGCACGAGGATCCGAGACGAGGCAGAGCAGGTCTGCCCTGCGTTCTGGATGCCCGCTCCCACGAGGAAGGGCAGAGCCGCCGCCAGATCCGCATCTTCAAACACGATCTGTGGCGACTTGCCGCCCAATTCCAGCGTGACGGGCACGGCATGGCGCCCTGCAGCCTGCTGGACAAGCCCCCCCACCGGGCCTGACCCGGTAAAGGAGACATGGTTGATGCCCGGATGGCCCGACAGGGCCGCGCCAGCTTCTTCACCAAGACCGGGCACAACATTGAGCGCCCCATCCGGCAAACCCGCCTGCTGCATGATCCGAGCAAAAGCCAGCGCCGTCAGGCAAGCCTCTTCGGCGGGCTTCAGGACACAGGCATTGCCCGTGGCCAGCGCCGCCCCGACGGAGCGTCCAATGATCTGCATGGGATAATTCCATGGCACGATATGGCCGGTCACCCCGTGCGGCTGGCGCAGGGTATAGACGGTGTAGCCTTCCTGATAGGGGATCGTTTGCCCATGCAGCTTATCCGCAGCGCCCCCGTAAAATTCCAGATAACGGGCCAAGGCAATCGCATCATTGCGCGCCTGGCTCAGCGGCTTGCCCACATCGAGCGCCTCCATCCGGGCAAGCGCCTCAACCTGCTCCAGAACAAGAGCAGAGGCCCGCAGCAGCACCCGGCCCCGCTCCAGCGCGGTGGCCTTACCCCATACACCTTGCCGGGCCGCGCGGGCCGCATCGACAGCGGCATCGATATCTGCGGCACTGCCCCGGGCGATCTCGCCCACGACCCTGCCGGTGGATGGGTCTTCGAGGGGCAGTGTCTCGCTGGCATCGCGCCAATGCCCTGCGATCAGCATTTGACGGCTGTCCCAGGGCAGTTCGGTGACGTCTTTCATGCGTGCTCTCCCGGTTTGGTCTATTGACCCATGAATTGCCGCCAATCTCAAGCGCGCCGATCAACAGATTGCCGCGCTAGGCGTCTTCCACCAACCGCGGCGCTGCCGCCAGAAGCGCCTGCGTGTAGGCATGGCGTGGCGCCTCAAACACCGCGCGGGTGGGGCCTTCTTCCACAATCCGGCCCTTCTGCATTACCAAAACACGGTCCGTAATGGCCTGCACAACCGTCAGATCGTGGCTGATAAACAGATAGCTCAGCCCAAAGCGTTCCTGCAGCCCGGCCAAGAGATCGAGCACGGTTGCACGCACCGAGACATCGAGCGCACTGACGGCTTCGTCCAGAACGATGAGATCCGGGCGCGTGATCAAGGCCCGGGCGATGGCGATCCGCTGGCGCTGGCCGCCAGAAAACTCATGCGGGTATTTCAGCCCGTCGCTGGCCGACATCTCGACAGCCTCAAGCGCCGCAGCGATGCGTTGCTCTGCATCCGGGGGACGGCCTGTCAGATAGAATGGCTCAGACAGGATACGGGCGACCCGGTGCCGCGGGTTGAAAGAGGCATAGGGATCTTGAAACACCACCTGCATGCGGCCCCGCAAATCTGCGCCCATCTCTGGCGCAACCGGCGCGCCCTCAAGCGCGATCGTACCCGCCTGAAGGGGCTCAAGGCCCAGAATGGCCCGGGACAGCGTGGATTTCCCGCAGCCGGATTCCCCCACCAACCCGAGACTTTCCCCCTTGCGCAGGGTGAAACTGACCCCATCCACCGCGCGCAAGTGGCCAGGCGCCTGCCAGAGCGATGCGCGGGGGAGGCGATAATCGCGGCGGGCCTCACGCACCTCTAACAGGGGCGCCTGCGTGGCCGCTGCAGCGCGCCGAGGCTGATGCGCTGAGGCGGCGAACAGCGCCCGGGTGTAGGGGTGCTCCCGCTTGGAAATGACCTGCCCTGTAGGCCCGGCCTCAACAATCTGGCCCTTCTGCATCACCGCAATTCTATCGGCCAGTTGCGATACCACGGCCAGATCATGGGTGATCAGCAGGCATGCCATCCCTTCTTCGCGCACCAGATCGCGCAGCAAGGCGAGAATGCGGGCCTGCGTGGTGACATCGAGCGCGGTCGTCGGTTCATCGGCAATCAGCAGCTGGGGCTGCAGGGCGATCGCCATGGCAATACACACCCGTTGGCGTTGCCCACCGGACAATTCATGGGGATAGCGGCCGGGCGGGATCCGCTCGGGATCAAGGCCAACGCGCGCCAGCAGATCGGCCGCGCGGGCATAGGCCTGCCTGCGATTGGCCGCGCGGTGGATCAGCAGCGTTTCCGCAACCTGATCGCCGATTGTCTTTACCGGGTTAAGCGCAGTCATCGGCTCCTGAAAGATCATCGACAGGCGCAGCCCGCGCAACGCGCACATATCTGCTTCGGACAGCGCGGTCAGATCGGTTCCATCAAGGGTCACCTGCCCGGATGTCACGCTGCCCTCGGGCAGCAGTCGCGCCACGGAAAAAGCCGTCAGGGATTTGCCCGAGCCACTTTCACCCACAAGCCCCAGGATTTGCCCCGGCGCAATTGTCAGGCTTACGTCCTGCAGGATCTGCGTGCCATGGATGGCAAGTGACAGTTTATCGAGCTGCAGGCCCTGTTCTGCCTGTGGTGATGCCGTATCCGCCATGGCCATCACCGGATGCTCCGCTGCAGGCGCGGGTCAAGCGCATCTCGCAGCCCGTCCCCCATCAGGTTGAGGCCCAATACGGTCAGCACGATGGCGAGGCCGGGCAGGATTGCCAGCGAGGGGTTGCCGTAAAAGAAGGTCTGCGCATCTGCCAACATGCGGCCCCAACTGGGGGTCGGAGGCTGTGTGCCCAAGCCCACATAGCTGAGCCCGGCCTCGGCCAGAATGCCCAGCGAAAATTGAATCGTCCCCTGAACAATGAGCAGATTGGCGATGTTAGGCAGGATATGCTCTACGCTGATCCGGGCGGATTTCTTGCCCGCCACACGGGCCGCCAGAATGAAATCCTGCGTCCACAGCGTCAGCGCCGCACCGCGCGCAACACGGGCGAAGACCGGGATATTGAAAATGCCGATGGCAATGATCGCATTCACCGCCGAGGGGCCAAAAACGGCCGTGATCAGGATCGCGATTACCAGCGAGGGAAACGCAAAGACAAGATCATTGCCACGCATCACGATCTCATCGGTCAAACTGCCCTTGCGCGCCGCCGCCCAAAGCCCCAGCGGCACTCCAAGCCCGATGCCGATGCCCACGGCGACCAGCGCAACCGCGATCGACGTTCGCGCGCCCGCCATGATCATCGACAGCATGTCCCGGCCAAGGTGATCCGTGCCCAGCAGGTGCTCTGCACTGGGAGGGGCCAGCTTGTTCCCGATATCCAGCACGGTCACATCGTAAGGTGTCCAAACCAGCGACAGCAAACCCGCAAGGCAGAAGAAACCGCTCAGCCCGGCTCCAATCCACAGCTGCACAGCCCCGCGCCCCGCCATCAACGTCTCCGCAATCTTGGATCGACCAGCGCGTAGGCGATATCGACAAGGAAGGTCACCACAATAACGGCGCATACCAGCAGCATCGTGACGCTTTCCACCACCACGAGGTCACGCTGGGTGATGCCCTGAAAGATCAGCCGCCCAAGGCCAGGCAGGAAGAACACGTTTTCGATAATGATCGCGCCGGCCAGCAAAAAGCTGAATTGCAGCCCCAGGATCGTCAGCACCGGGATCATGGCATTGCGCAACCCGTGCCGGCGCAGGGCAGCGCCCGAACTCAGCCCCTTGGCGCGCGCTGTGCGGATATAGTCTTGTCCCGTCTGCTCAATCAGGGCCGAGCGCAGCACCCGCGCAAGGATCGCCGCCTGTGGCAGGGCGAGAGCGATGGCGGGCAAGGTCAGCGCGCGCATCCCGGCCCAAAATCCAGCCTCCCAGCCCGGAAAACCACCTGCCGGGAAGATCTTCCATGTGATGGCGAAGGCAAGCACAAGGAGCATCGCAAACCAGAAATTGGGCACCGCAATGCCAAGCTGGCTGGCGGCCATGATCCCGTAATCGGGCGCTCTGCCCCGCCAGGCGGCAGCCACAAGGCCCGCAGGCACTGCCAGCAAAGTGGACAGCAACAGGGCATACCCCGCCAAGGGCAGCGACACCACGATCCTCTGAGACACCAAATCCGCCACCGGCACGCGATAGGTATAAGACGTGCCAAAATCGCCCGTCAGCATGCCGCCAACCCAGCCCACATACCGTTCCAGCACCGAGCCATCGAGGCCGAGCTCTGCACGCAGAGCCGCGATCGTGTCTTCTGAGGCGTTCAGCCCCAGCATGAACGCTGCCGGATCACCCGGCACCACTTCGACAGCGGCAAAGATCACCACCGACGCCGCCGCAAGCGACACGACCAAAGAGATCAAACGGGACAGGATGTAGCCCACCATGGCCTCACGCTAGCGGCGCAGATGCGCAGAGGGAAGGGCCGTCCCAAAACGCGCCCGATGCCACGCCCTTTAGGCCACCCAAGCCCACTTGGCGGGGCTGCGGGCCACTGCGCCCCGGATGCATCCGCCCATCCGGCACCCCACCGGCCCGCACCAGAATTCAGCAATTGCATGGCGCTGATCGGATTGGTAACCTGAGCTAACCAATTGAGGGAAAGGCTGCGCAATGCCCGTCATCACCGAGATCGAGGATCTCCGGAAAATCTACCGCCGTCGTGTACCCAAGATGTTTTACGACTATTGCGAGTCAGGCAGCTACACCGAGCAAACCTTCCGCGACAATTCCTCGGATTTTGACCTGATCCGCCTGCGCCAGCGCATCGCGGTCGACATGGCCGGGCGCACAACCGCATCGACGCTTGTGGGCCAGGATGTGTCGATGCCCATCGCTTTGGCTCCCGTCGGGCTGACCGGCATGCAGCACGCGGATGGCGAAATCCTCGCCGCGCGCGCGGCAGAAAAGTTCGGCGTGCCTTTCACGCTGTCGACCATGTCGATCTGCTCGATCGAGGCCGTGGCCGCCAAGACGAGCAAACCGTTCTGGTTCCAAGTCTATACGCTCAAGGATGACGGCTTCATGAAAAGCCTGCTTGAGCGGGCCAAGGCGGCAGGCGTCGACACCATCGTGATCACCGTGGATTTGCAGGTGCTGGGCCAACGTCACAAGGACATCAAAAACGGCCTTTCCGCCCCGCCCAAGCTGACCCCGGCTGCGCTCGCCAATATGGCCACCAAAATCCCCTGGGGCCTGGAGATGCTGGGCACCAAGAACCGGGTTTTCGGCAATATCGTCGGCCACGCACCGGGCGTATCCGATCCGTCCTCACTGTCGACATGGACAGCAGAGGCCTTTGATCCCTCCCTTGACTGGAACCGGATCGAACAGCTCATCGCCATGTGGGACGGCAAGGTGATCCTGAAGGGCATCCTCGATGTGGAAGACGCCAAGAAGGCCGCCAAAGTTGGGGCGGATGCGATCGTGGTGTCCAACCATGGCGGGCGGCAGCTGGATGGGGCGCTCAGTTCAATCCGCGTTCTGCCCGAGATCGTCGATGCGGTCGGCGATCAGATCGAGATCCACATGGACAGCGGCGTACGCTCCGGCCAGGACGCACTGAAGGCGCTGGCAATCGGCGCCAAGGGCGTCTGGATCGGGCGCGCCTATGTCTACGGGCTGGGGGCGATGGGCCAGAAGGGCGTGACAACGGCGCTTGAGACCATCCACAAGGAAATGGACATCACCATGGCCCTGTGTGGCCGTCGCGACATCAAGGAAGTGGATCGCGACATCCTGCTGATCCCCGAGGATTTCGCTGGCAACTGGCGCAAAAACTGAAACGGAATCAAGCCTAAGCCGCGCAGATCGCAGCGGGGGGCAGAGCCCTCCGCGGGCGGGTGTGGCCTAGCCTTGCGCGGGTTCCCGCAGCCGGCGCTGGGCCAGCGTGTCAAACAGCGGCACAACTGCCAGCCACAGCACCAGTGATGCAAAGGCCACGCTCAGGCCGAACTGCTCGGCCAGCCCGCCCATCAGGATCGGAGCCACGAAGAAGCCCGCAAAGCCCAGCGCAGCCGCCTGACCAACAGCGCCCGTGCGCTGAGAGGGCAGCACGAGACGCCCCGCCATGGCGATCCCGATCGGGCCCACCACTGACACGCCCAGACCGAAAACGGCAAAGCCGAGATAGGCCACCATGACAGTCGGCGCCGCGGATGCCAGCACGGTGCCCGCAATCGCCAGGCCTGCGCCCGCCCACAAAACGCGCCGCTCGCCCAACGAGGCGATCACCACCTGGCCCGAGAACCGGCCGACCGCCATGGTCAGCCCCAACAGCGCGGGTCCCAGCGCACTGCCAGCGGCACCCGTGCCCAGACTTTGCTCCAGATAAAGCGCTGACCAGCTTTCGACGGCAGCCTCCGACATGAAGGCCGCGCAGACGATCAATCCGCAAAAGGCAACAGCACCGCGGGGCAACCAGTGCAGCCCCGGCCCCTCCTGAGCTTTCGCAGCAGTCTTGCGCAGCTTGTTGGACGGCGCGCGCATCCAGATCACAGTGCCGATACATAGCAGCACACCGGTTGCCGTGAAGATCGGCAACGGCGCCACGCCGGCAGCCCTTACCAGCCCGGCGGTGAGGGCCATGACCGCATAGAACGCGGAATAGGCCCCATGCACCGCATTCATCAAGGGCTGTTCATGGGCGCTTTCCAATTCGCTTGCATCGGCGTTGCACAGCACATCCCACAGTCCGGACGCGGCGCCCATAAACAGCATGGCACAGCCGAATGTCACCGGGTTGGTTGCCAGCCCCACACTGGCAAGCGCCAGACCAAGGGTCGCCAGAGAGATCGGGCGCGCCGCGGCGCCCAGATGTCGGTCCACCAGCGGCGCCAGCCACATGGCCGCCACAAGCCCGGGTGCCGAACACATCAGCAACAGACCAAACACACCTTCGCCCACATCCAGCGCCGCCATCAGGGCTGGCACCTGCACAGAAAACGCCCCCCAGACCAGCCCCAAAAGGGCAAGTCCAAAGGCTGGCAATCGGGCCAGAAACAGGGCATTGAGCAATCGCATAGGCACGAGGTCGCATGCCGGGCGGAGCGCCGCAAGCCAACAATCTCGGTTTTACAGGCTTTGCGGGCAGATTCCCCCTTTCCAAAACCGCTCAAGGCCCCTATAGGCACGGCTTCACCCGGGCCGACACCCTTGGAGGCGGCCCATAGTATCAAGGAGAATTACCATGGCTGGAGAGATCCCGGATCTTATCGCCACGGCACGGACGGGGACAGGCAAGGGGGCCGCCCGTCAAGCGCGCCGCGACGGGCTTGTGCCCGGCATCGTTTACGGGGGCGGTTCCGATCCGCTGCCGATCAACATCCCCTTCAACGCGCTGCTCAAACGCCTGAAGGCCGGTCGCTTCCTGTCGACGCTCTTCAACCTGAAGGTCGAAGGTCAGGAAGATGTGCGCGTGATCTGCCGCGGCGTTCAGCGTGACGTCGTCAAAGACCTGCCGACCCACGTGGACTTCATGCGCCTGCGCCGCACCTCGAAGGTCAACCTGTTCATCCCCGTCGAGTTCGTTGGCGAGGAAGAATCGGCTGGCATCAAGCGCGGCGGCGTTCTGACGGTTGTGCGTCCAGAAGTGGAACTCGTCGTAACCGCGGGTGACATCCCCGAGAAGATCACGCTGGATATCTCCGGCATGGCGATCGGCGACGTGGCCACGATTTCCAACGTGGACCTGCCCAAAGGCGCCAAGCCCACCATCGACCGCGACTTCGTGATTGCAAACATCACGGCGCCCTCCGGTCTGGCGGCTGCTGAAAACGCCGAGGAAGACAGCGCAGAAGAGGAAGCCGAAGAGGCCTGATCTCGCGCATCTTGTATCTGAAAGGGCGTCGTCCAGCGCGGGCGGCGCCCTTTTTGCATTCCAATTGCCCCGGTCCGGCCAGCTGGCTGGACCACAGGCGCCAGCGCGGTATGCTGCCGCGCGAACCACACCGTAGGGCGGGCATATGAAACTCTTTGTCGGTCTGGGAAATCCCGGCCCCAAATATGCGGGAAACCGCCACAATATCGGCTTCATGGCCCTTGACCGGATCGCCGAGGACCATGGCTTTGCGCCTTGGCGCGGCAAGTTTCAGGGCGCGATTACCGAGGGCGTGCTGAACGGGCACAAGACGCTGCTCCTAAAGCCTGAAACCTTTATGAACGAATCCGGCCGCGCTGTGCGTGAGGCGGCCAAGTTCTACAAGATCACCCCGCAGGATATCGTTGTGTTTCACGACGAATTGGACCTCGCGCCACGCAAGATCCGCGTGAAGGATGGCGGCGGCCATGCCGGCCATAACGGCCTGCGCTCGATCCATGCCCATATGGGGCCGGATTACCGACGCGTGCGTCTGGGCATCGGCCATCCCGGCCACAAGGATGCTGTTTCGGGCTATGTGCTGCGCGATTTCCCAAAGGCCGATGCGGAATGGCTGGATGACCTGATGCGCGGGATTTCCGATGGGGCCGGGGCGTTGGCCGCCGGGGATGCGCCGAAATTCCTCAATGCGGTCTCCCTGCGGGTCGCCCCCCCGCGGTCAAGCGGCGGAGCGCAGGGAAAGCCGAAAGCCACACCCAACGCCAAGGCAGAGCCCGCGACACCCGCGCAGAAAAGCGCCGCGCCGAAGGCGCCCTCTGCGCCGGAAGACACATCAGCCCCATCTGCCCTGCAGCGCCTCATTGACAAGTTTCGCTGAGATTCGCGCGGCCTTCGCCCAGCAGGCACAGGCCTGCGACGCGCTCGGCTCGCCGTTCATGGTGCGCTTGATGCAGGTGCTGCAAGCCCGGTTGGCCCCGGGCACGGTGGTGGCAGATCGGGTGCTGAACTGGCCCGGCCCCGTGGGGCCTGAGGCGGCCTCCGTCCCGTTGCGCCTTGCAGGGGCGCTGCACGCCCTTGTTCTGTCGGGCAACGCCCCCGATCTGGCAGCGCAATACCCACCCAACGCACCGACGGATGATGCCCTGTGGGGCGCGGTCCAAACCGCGCTGGAGACGCACAGCGCCTTTCTGAACCGTTGGCTCGACACAGCGCCCCAGACCAACGAGGTCCGCCGCGCGGCGGCTCTTGTCCCGGTGCTGCATCTGCTGGCTGCTGCAACGGAGCACCCGATCGATCTGATCGAGCTTGGCTGCTCGGGCGGTTTGAACCTGCGCTGCGATCAGTTCCGGGTGCAAGCGGGCCAGACATCCTATGGGCCCGCAGACAGCCCTGTGCAGTTGACGCCCGAATGGTCAGGGCCCTGCCCGCCCGCCGTAGCGCTCAGCATTGCCAGCCGCACGGGCGTTGATCTCAACCCGCTCGACCCTGCACTGCCAGAAGATGCGCTGCGCCTGCGCGCCTATCTCTGGCCCGATCAGCCGGACAGGATGGCGCGCACACAGGCCGCGATCGCGCTGGCGCAGCGCTGGCCCGCGCGGCTCAAGCGTGCAGATGCCATCGCAGCTTTGCCCGGCCTTCTTGAACCCACCCCGGGTCGAACCCGCGTCGTCTTTCACACGGTCGCCTGGCAGTATTTTCCGCCAGAGGCCCAAGCGCGCGGCGCGCAAACCTTGGCACAGGCAGGCGCGGCTGCCACGTCTGACAGCCCACTGGCGCGGATTTCGATGGAATGGGACTCAGGGCGCGGCGCCGCCCTCGTCCTGACGCTGTGGCCGAGCGGAAAAACCACGCCTCTCGGCCGCGTCGACTTTCACGGCCAGTGGCTGGAATGGACCGGCCCGACAGCGCTTTGACGCAGCCCAAGCCGAGAGATATCTGGACACTTTCAAACAGGCGATTACTGTTCGCCAACAAAGATGAACAACCCTATCCCGGATGAGAGAGCACCATGGACCCTTACCCGTCGATCAATGTTCTGGGCCAGCCACTGGCCCCCTGCTCCGTGGACCCGGTGACAGGGTTTTATCGCAATGGGGCCTGTGACACCTGCGCGGCGGATCATGGCAGTCATACGGTCTGCGCGGTGATGACGGCAGAGTTCCTCGCCTACTCCAAATACCTTGGCAATGATCTGTCGACGCCGCGCCCGGAATACCGCTTTCCGGGGCTTAAGCCGGGCGATCGCTGGTGCCTGTGCGCCAACCGGTTCCTGCAAGCCCATGACGAAGGGGTCGCTCCGCGCGTCACATTGAGCGCCACCCATCAAGGCGCTCTCGAAGTGGTGCCGCTCGAAGTCCTCGAACTTTATGCGGAAACCCCGGATGACAGCTGAGCCGCTTGCGCATCCGGGCGCAAACCCGGAGGCCTTTCTGCGGGCATTGTTCGATCGGGCAGTGGCTGCGGCAGACCCAATGATCGGCGTGCCTGCCGCTCTGCCGCCCCGCAAGCCAGACGGGCGTGTGTTGGTTATTGGCGCAGGCAAGGCCTCGGCACGCATGGCCGAGGCAGTCGAGGCGCATTGGGGGCCTTGCGAGGGGCTGGTAATCACGCGCTATGGCTATGGCCGCCCTTGCAAGGGCATAGAGATCGTCGAGGCCGCGCACCCCGTCCCTGATGCTGCGGGCGTTGCCGCGACACGGCGCCTGCTGCGCCTGCTCGACAGCGTTGAGGAGGGCGATTTCGTCCTGTCCCTGATCTCTGGCGGGGGCTCTGCTCTGCTGTGCGCACCGGCTGAAGGCATCACGCTTTCGGAGAAACAGGCCCTGACAGAGGCGCTTTTGGCCTCGGGGGCCCCGATCGGCGTGATGAATGGCATCCGCAAGGAAATCTCGGCCGTCAAAGGCGGGCGTCTTGCAGCAGCAAGCTGGCCGGCCACGCTGTTGTCTTTGATGATTTCCGACGTGCCCGGCGATGCGCCCGGCGATATCGCCTCGGGCCCGACGGTGGGCCATGCGGGCAGTGCTGCAGATGCCTTGGACAAACTCGCGGAATGGAATGTGGTGCCGCCAGCTTCTGTTCAGGCGTTTCTGGAAAGTGGGGGCGATCCGGTGGCACTGGATGATCCCCGCCTGTCGCGCACAACCAACGTGATTACGGCGGCCCCGTCCCAGTCGCTGGCAGCTGCAGCCAAGGCGGCAGAGGCCTGTTGCGACATCCGCGTACTCGGCGATGCGCTCGAAGGCGAAGCCCGCGACCTCGGCACCGAACAGGCCCAACGCGCCATGGCGATCCAAAACGGCTTGGCGCCCGGCGACAGGCCCGTGCTGTTGCTGTCTGGCGGCGAGGTCACGGTCACGCGCACCGGTGAAGGCACGGGCGGGCCAAATGCGGAGGCGATGCTGGCCGCCGCCGTCACCCTCAACGGCCATCCCGGCATCCATGCGCTTGCCTGTGACACAGACGGCGTCGATGGCGCTGCAGAGGTGGCCGGCGCCGTAATAGGCCCGGACATGCCTCAGCGCGCGGCCAAAGCCGGTCGCGACATGACAGCCGCCCTGACAGACAATGACGCCCACGGGTTTTTCGCACAGACCGGCAATCAGGTGGTCACCGGGCCAACCCTGACCAATGTGAACGACTTTCGGGCCTTTTTGATCCTGCCTCCAAGCTAGCCCCGCTTGGGCGCAGCCCGCCCCTTCTGCTTGACCCGCGCCGCGCGTGGGGCCATCCAAACACCCATGTCAGATCGCCTGCCCATTGCTGATATCCTGCCCGCGCTGGTCGAAACGCTCCGCGCGGAGGGTAAGGCCGTGCTGCAGGCCCCGCCCGGTGCGGGCAAAACAACGATGGTGCCCCTTGCGCTGCATGAAGCAGGCTTTTCCCAGGCCGGACGGATCGTTTTGCTCGAACCCCGCAGGCTGGCCGCCCGGGGCGCAGCAGAGCGGATGGCCGACCTGCTGGGAGAGCCTGTTGGACAAACTGTTGGCTACCGGTTTCGGGGCGAAGCGAAAGTTTCGGCCCAGACCCGGATCGAGGTGGTTACCGAGGGCATCCTGACCCGCCGCCTGCAAAACGATCCGGAGCTTGACGGGGTCTCCACCGTGATCTTCGACGAGTTCCATGAACGCGCTCTGGTGGCGGATCTGGGGCTGGCGCTGTGCCTGGAGGTGCGCGACGCCCTGCGCGAGGACCTCAACTTGCTGGTCATGTCGGCCACGCTGGATGCCGCTCCCGTGGCTGCCCTGCTCGGCGATGCGCCTCTGCTGACCTCCGAAGGGCGCATGCATCCGGTGGACATCCAGCACCTCAACAAACCGCGCCGCAAGGACGCGCGACTGGAGGCCGATACGGCTGCGCTTGTGCGCCAGGCTTTGGCCGAAACCGACGGCTCTGTGCTTGTATTTCTGCCGGGCGAGGGCGAGATCCGGCGCTGTGCCGCTGCCCTTGGGGACCTGCCCAAGGACACGGTGCTGCGACCGCTCTACGGTGCCCTGCCCTTCGCCGAACAGCGGGCCGCGATCGCGCCCGCGGCCTCCGGGCGCAAGGTGGTGCTCGCAACGGCGATTGCAGAGACGTCCCTGACGATCGAAGGGGTGACAGCCGTTGTCGACGCAGGGCGCGCGCGCCGGGCGCGCTTCGATCCGGGCTCTGGCATGTCGCGGCTTGTGACAGAGAGGGTCAGCCGGGCAGAGGCTGCGCAAAGGGCTGGTCGGGCCGGGCGACTTGGCCCGGGCCGGGCCTACCGGCTCTGGACGAAGGGAGAAGAGGGCGCCCTGCCCGCCCATCCGCCTGCCGAAATCGAAGCGGCTGATCTGACGGGGCTGGCGCTGGAACTGGCGCAATGGGGCAGTGACAGCCTGCCCTTCCTGACCGCCCCGCCCGAAGGCGCGCTGGCGGAGGCCCGCAGCTTGCTGCGCGGGCTGGGCGCCCTCGACCTGCGCGGCGGCATTACCGCCCATGGTCGGCTTTTGGCAGGCATGCCGCTGCATCCGCGCCTGGCGCATATGCTGGCCAAATGCGGCCCCGCCGCTGCGCCTCTTGCAGCCTTGCTGTCTGACCGAGACCCGATGCGCGATGTCCCGGTTGATGTGAACCTGCGCCTGCGCGCCCTGGAGGGGGGCGGTGACCCGCGTGCCCATGGGCCGGCCCTGCGCCGCATCCGCACCGAAGCCAAGCGCCTTGCAGCGCGCGCGCCAGAGGGCGACATGCCGTTCACGCCAGCCCGCGCCGCAGCCCTTGCCTTCCCAGACCGCGTCGGCCTCAGACGGCCAGGAGATGCGCCCCGCTGGGCCCTGTCCGGGGGCAAAGGCGCAACCATGTCCGAGGCCGACCCCATGGCCACGGATCGCCTGCTCGTGGCCCTCGAAACCGACGGCGACCCGCGCGAAGCCAAGATGCGCCTTGCCGCCCCCATAGACGAACAGGCACTTCGGGAGGTTCATGGAGAGGCCATCGTCTGGGAAAACAGGGCGGACTGGTCAAAGCGGGATCGCAAGGTGGTTGCCCGCAGGCAGGAACGGTTCGGCAACGTGGTGCTGGATGACAGGATCTGGCACGATGCCCCTGCCGAAGCGCTGGCCGAAGCAGCGCTGGAAGGGGTGCGCGATCTTGGCCTGCCCTGGCGGGAAGCCTCGCGCAGATTGCAGGCCCGCGCCCTGCTCTACGAAGGTGGTGGGGGCACCATTGCGCCCTGTTCGGATGCCGCCTTGATGGACAGTTTGCAGGAGTGGTTGCTGCCCTATCTGGGCTCGGTACGCTCTGCTGCCGATATCAAGGCGCTCGATCTTGTAGGGCCTCTGCAAGCCCATATTGGCTGGACATGCCTGCAGAGGATGGATGCCTTGCTGCCTCCGGCCATCGAAACGCCGCTGGGGCGCAAGGTGCCGATTGATTACGAGGGCAGCGCGCCAGCGATCTCGGTGCGCCTGCAAGAACTGTTCGGGATGGACAGCCACCCCACCGTCGGGCCCGACCAGCGCCCCTTGCGGATCACGCTGCTCTCACCGGCGCGCAGACCGGTACAGGTCACGATGGATTTGCCCGGCTTCTGGCGCAGCAGCTATGCGGATGTGCGCAAGGACATGCGCGGCCAATATCCCAAACACCCCTGGCCCGAAGATCCTTGGAATGCCGCGCCGACCACACGGGCAAAGCCACGGGGAAAACCTCAGGGAAAACCGGGCTGAGACAACGCCGCGCGCTGCAGAACGCAGCCCAGCAAATTGCAGCCCAACAAGCCGCCCATGATGAGCTGCACGCAGCGCGCCCACCCAAGGCAGGCTCGTCCAGGAAAACCCACCGCCCGCACCAGATAGCCATACCGGCCGCGCCCGTCTGGATGCGCGCGCACAGCTCTAAGACAGGATCGTGTCAACCAGACGGCTGCCCGGGTCTGCCAGCGCATTGATCACCGTGAAATGGTTGCAGGGGCCATCGACAACCACCGTGCATGACTGCGGCCATGCCTGCGCCAAAAGCGCGGATTGCCGGATCAGTTCGGGGCGCTCCTGCCCGCCGACATAAGCTGTGACCGGCACGCCCGCCCGCGGCGCTGCGAGCGCGGGGCTTTCCGCAGCGGCCATCTCTTGGGTGAGTTGCAGCGTGGCGTTCATCTCCGGCGCAGAGAGGAAGGGCCGCAAATCATGCAGGCCACTGATCGACACAACCTTGGCGATGCGCGCGGCCACATGGTCTGGCAGGGGCCCGGTATCGCACAGCATCCGCGACACCAGATGCCCCCCGGCCGAATGTCCCACGAGCCGCACGGGCCCATCCACCAAAGCGGCAGCCCGCGTGACTGCGGCCCCAATAGCCTCGGTGATCCGCGCAATCGGCGCCTCCGGCGCCAGCGGGTACGATGGCATCACAACCGCCCAGCCCCGCTCCAGCGCGCCCGCAGCCAAGCCCGACCACACGGAGCGATCCAACCGCATCCAATAGCCGCCGTGAACGAACACCATCACGCCTTCAGGCGCGCCCTCGGGCAGGAACAGATCGAAGGCCTCGCGCGGGTGCATCCCGTAGAGCTGCCCAAGCCGCGCACGGGGCCCAAGCGCGTCGCGCAGCGCTTGCGCCTCGCGGATCCATTGCTCCAAAAGAGCCCCAGCTTCAGGCACATAGCTGGAATTGTCGAACGCATCATCCCCGTTGCCATCCCCGCCCAATTCGCGGGCCCAAGCTGCGCTGAGGTCCTGCCCCCAGGCCGTTGCCCAATGCTCTGAATCTGCCATGCCGCTTCCTCTGGTAACCCCCGGATCTCGCAGTATGCTGCGCCCATCCGGAAGGGGGATGCAATGACAGATTTCGCCGCCACACGCGCCAGTTTCTTTTTGCCCGAAGGGGTGATCTATCTCGATGGCAATTCGCTGGGGCCCTTGCCCCGCGCCGCCGCAGACCGCGTGCATGACACCGTCACCGAGGAATGGGGAAAACTGCTCATTCGCGGCTGGAATGCGGGTGCCGGTGGCACCGGCTGGATGCCGCAGCCCGATCGCCTTGGCGACCGGATCGGGCGGTTGATCGGCGCACCTGCGGGCAGCGTTGCAGTGGGCGATACGCTGTCCATCAAGGTGTTTCAGTGCCTTGCCGCAGCCCTTGCGCTGCGCCCGGACCGCTCGGTGATCCTGTCGGATACCGGCAACTTCCCGTCTGATCTTTATATGGCTGACGGCCTGACCCGCCTGATGCAGGGCAAGACCGTCCGTACCGTTGCGCCCGAAGACGTGACCGCAGCCCTCGACGAAACCATCGCTGTGCTCATGCTGACAGAGGTGGATTACCGCACCGGGCGGATGCATGACATGGCACAGTTGACTGCAGCGGCGCAGGCCAAAGGCATCGTCGTGGTCTGGGATCTGGCCCATTCCGCGGGCGCCCTACCCGTGGACTTGCAGGGCTGCGGGCCCGAATTTGCTGCAGGCTGCACCTACAAATACCTCAATGCCGGACCCGGCGCGCCAGCCTTTGTCTATGTGCGCCCAGACATCGCCGAGCATGTGCAACCGGCCTTGGCGGGCTGGCTCGGACATGCCGCCCCGTTTGACTTTGACCTCACCTATCGCCCCGGCCCGGGCTTGGCACGGATGCGGGTTGGCACCCCTGCGGTGCTGCAGATGGCTGCGCTTGAGGCTGCGCTCGACATCTGGGACAGGGTCGACATGAAAGATGTGCGCGCGCGCTCGATCACCCTGTCCGAGCGCTTTATCGCTGAGGTAGAACGCAACTGCGGTGACGAGGTGGCGCTGGCCAGTCCGCGTGATCCGCACCAGCGCGGCAGTCAGGTGTCTTTCCGCCACCCGGAAGGCTACGCAGTGATGCAGGCGCTGATTGCGCGCGGTGTGATTGGGGATTTCCGCGCGCCCGACAGGATCCGGTTTGGTTTTGCCCCGCTCTACAATACCGAAGAAGAGGTGGTTGAGGCCGCGCGGATCTTGGCCGATATCCTGACCCACCGCAGTTGGGACACCCCCCGTTTCCATGCCCGCGCCGCCGTCACCTGATCGCAACAGCAGGCGGGGCGGGCAGGCCCCGCGCGCACCTGCTGGATCAGCGCTCTTGCCCCCTCGGGCCTGTCGGTCTTAGCTGGCGCAAACAATTATCGCCAAGCCGGTATCTCATGCTCTTGCCTGACCCTCAGTTGCAGACCGCGATCGACAGGTTCCCCCAAAGGGTGAAAACCTGGTCTCTTGTGGTGACGATGTTCGGCGATGCCATCCAGCCGGCAGGCGGGGCCATCCCTCTGGCAGATATCACCCGCGCCCTGGCGCCGGCGGGCATTGCGCCCGGGGCTGTCCGCACGGCCATGTCCCGGCTGGCCAGCGATGGGTTGGTCATCACCGAGCGGACAGGGCGCAGCAGTATCTACCGCCTTACCCCTGCGGGTGCGGCAGAGTTTCTGCCCGCTGAAAGCCGGATTTATGGCCCGATGACGGCACAGGGGCGGGATGTCGTACTGGCGCTCTGCCCACCGGGGCTAACTGCCGCCCAGCGCGAGGCCTTGGCCCGCAAGGTGCGTCATGGGGGCGGTGCTATGCTCTCTGGCGTCGCGATTTGGCAGGCAGACGCCCCACCCGCGCCCGACTGGCTGGACGCGCACGATCTCTGGCCGCTCACCGCCAGCCCCGCGCCTGCGCCCGATTGGCTGGCCAACCATCTTGCCGATCCAGACATGCGCGAGACCTGGGACGCGCTCGAGGCCTGGATCCAGCATCTGCCCTTGCAACCGCGCGATGCCAACAGCGCAATGGCCCTGCGCGTGCTGATGATCGACGGCTGGCGCCGCGCCGCCCTCAGGCATCCGCGCCTGCCAGAAGGCTGGTTTCCCGCAGATTGGCCCGCCGCACGGCTGCGCGCCAAGGTGGCAGAGCGCTATACGCGCTATGTCGCTGCCTCTGCGGGGTTTTTCACACCCGAGCAGGAAGCTGCCGCGGCGGCTGTTCTCAAAATGCGGTTTCGGATGTGCTAGGGCTGCGGGCCCGGGGCACACAGCAGCTTGGATTGCTTTGGCGCAGCAAACTGCACCAACGCGGCACAGCCACCCTTTCGGTTCGAGGCGCTGGGGTGTAAGCCCAAACCATGCGCAAAACCCCAACATCGCCAGACCTACGCTGGATCGGCATCGCCCTGCTGCTGGGCACAAGCGCTGGCGGACTGGCCGCGTATGTGGGTTTGCCTTTGCCGTGGATGCTGGGCCCGATGATCGGATGCACCCTGGCCGCGCTGGCAGGCATGCCGCTGGTGGCCCCGGGCGGCTTGCGCCAGTTCGTGATCCCGGTGATCGGCGTTTTCCTGGGCGCAAGCTTTCATGGCGACATGCTCGAACAGGCGGCATCCTGGGGGATCACAGCAGCGCTGTTGCCGCTGTTTTGCATCGCTGCGGCGACCATATCCTATGCGGTCTATCGGATGATTGGCCGCTATGATCCGATCACGGCCTTCTTCTCAGCAATGCCCGGCGGTCTGAGCGAGATGATGCTCTTGGGGGACGACGCGGGCGGCGACGGGCGGCGGATTGCCCTGGCCCATGCCACGCGCGTGCTGCTTGTGATTGCCAGTGTCGCATTATTTTTCGGCCTCGTATTGGGGGTAGACACTCGGGGCAGCGCCCGCAACTGGGTCACATTCGAAGAGGTTGGCCTGAGAGACGGCGCTGCGCTGGCGGCCTGTGCTCTGCTCGGCTTGGGATTTGCAAGAGGCGTCCGTCTGCCCGCCGGCGCCCTGTTTGGGCCCATGATCCTGTCCGCCGCATTGCATATCAGCGGGCTTGTCACCGTGCCGCCCCCAACCCTTCTGGTGGTCTGCGCACAGATTTTTATTGGCACCGTGATCGGCTGCCGTTTTGTGGGCGTGGGCCTTCGGGAGGTGGCAAAGGACATGGCCTTGGGCGCAGTGGCCGCCAGCGGCATGTTGGCCATCGCGCTGTTCTTCGCCCAGATTGTATATCTTCTGACAGAGCGGCCCATAGCACAGGCCTTTCTGGCCTTCTCGCCCGGCGGCCTGACCGAGATGAGCCTGCTCGCCCTCGCGATGGGCCAAGAGGTTGCCTATGTCGCCTCAGCGCATATTGCCCGCATCACATTGGTGATCTTTTCTGCCCCCGTGGCGTTTCGCATTTGGGGCAGCGCTCGCCGACGCGCCGAGAAATCACCGGCCCAGCGCCCCCCGACACCCCGATAGGAGCCCGCCATGCCGGACACAAAGCCCCTCGGCAACCTCCCCATCGATCCCCCAACCGCACCAGAACATCCGCTGCCCCAAGGGGCCTGCGATGCCCATCTGCACATGCTGGCAAAGGAGGCGGCTTTCCCCTTGTGGGAAGGGCGCGTGGAAGACCCGGCCGAAGGCAGCCTGCAGGAATGGGTGGCGCGCCAACGTCGTCATGGCGCAACGCTTGGCCTCGGGCGCACGGTCGTCGTGCATTCGATCCTCTATGGCGCCGACAACGCGGTGACCTTGGCCGCCGTTGCCGCACTGGGCAAAGACAGAGCGCGCGGGATCGGGCTTGTCCGCGATGGGGCAGACCCGTCCGAGCTTGACGCACTGGCCGCAGCGGGCGTGATGGGCATCCGATTGAACTACGTCCATGGCGGGGTGCTCAGTTGGGCGGGCGCAAAGGCGTTGGCCCCGGCGCTGGCCGCGCGGGGGATGCACATTCAGATGTTGCTGCATACCCATCAGCACATGACAGAGATCGCAGATGACCTGCGCGATCTGCCGGTTCCGGTCTGTTTCGACCATATGGGGTGGCCGGATGTGTCCCTTGGGGTGGATGATCCCGGATTTCAGACGCTGTGCGCCCTTCTGAAAGACGGGCTGGCATGGGTCAAACTTTCGGGCGCATACCGGCTGGCGCGTACGCCTGCCACAGTGGACCCATTTGCGAAAGCGTTGCTCGATGCGAACGACACGCGCTGTGTTTGGGGCTCTGATTGGCCGCATATCATGTTGGCCGATGCCGAACAGCCCGACTCCGGCGCCCTGTTGACCCAGTTGATCGCATGGTGCGGCGGCAGTGCGGATCGACTGCACCGGGTTTTGGTCAGCAATCCAGAAGCGCTTTACGGGTTTGATCCAAGCCGCCGCTAAAGCGCGCCGATGACCCCGGCACAATCAGAACGGCATCAGGGGCAGCAGCAGCACAATGGCAAGCGCGAGGATCACAAGGTTGAACAGCAGGCCTGTCACCATGCCGAGCAGGATGCCGATGCGCCGCTGGCGGGGATCAACTTCGCGCAAATGACGGACGGCAAGATCGAAATCCGCACGTGTCTGGGCAAGATCAACCTGCTTCATCAGCTTGGGATGAGCGCCCAGCCGCGCCGCATCGGCCACGCCACGGGCAGCCTTGAGAACATGGCTCGGCAGAAGGGTGCGGGCCAGCATCAACTGCCCCTTCAGCCCGGCGCGGCGGCGAATGCCGAGCCGCTCCTTGAGCAGGGTTGAGATTTCATCCGCCATTTGTTGCGGGTCAGTAACAGCCATGGCGCATTGATAGTCAGACCACCGGGCGGGGCAAGGCAAGCACTGCCAAACATCGCTGGTGTGTTGCAGGCCCACCCCAGTTCAAGCCCACTGATGCCACTTGCAAAACCGCGCCCGAATATCCGCTTCGGCTGGACGCCCGCACGCCACACCGCTACCCAAGAGCCATGTTGCAAACATATGCCTTTGGGCCCGAGGCCACCGCCCAAACACCCCCGTTGCTGATCGCACACGGGCTGTACGGATCTGCACGCAATTGGAATGTGATCGCCAAGCGGATGTCAGCCAACCGCCCGGTGATCAGCGTGGATATGCGCAATCATGGGGACAGCCCCCGCGCCGCACAGCAGGGCTATGAAGACATGGCGGCAGACCTCGCCGAGGTGATCGCGGCCTGCCCCGGCGGCAAAGCCCATGTGATGGGGCATTCGATGGGCGGAAAGGCTGCGATGGCCCTGGCCCTCACAAAGCCGGAACATGTCGCAAGCCTGCTGGTGGCCGACATTGCCCCCGTCTCCTATGGGCATACCCAGCTGCCCCTCGCCAAAGCGATGATGGCAATGGAGATCTCAGACCTCACCAGCCGCGGCGCCGCAGATGCCCGACTGGCCGCAGAGGTGGATGATCCCGGCACGCGCGCATTCCTTTTGCAATCGCTGGACCTGCGGGCAAATCCCCCCCGATGGAAGCTTAACCTTCCCGTGCTCGCAGCCGAGATGGACAAGATCATCGGCTGGCCCGACACGTTGACTGGCCCATTTAACGGGCCGGTTCTGTTCCTTTCAGGGGGCGCGTCCGACTACGTGCAACGCGCGCACCGGCCGCGTATCAAGGCCCTGTTCCCCACCGCACGCTTCGCCAGCCTGCCCGAGGCTGGGCATTGGCTGCATGCTGACAAACCGCGCGCATTTGAAGCCTCGCTTGCCGCTTGGCTAGAGCGGGTGGAACGCTGAGCTCGGTGCGCAAATCCGCCCCACAGCCCCCCGCGTCAGATCAGTTAATCGGCCGGTACAGCAGATTACACGCGCAGCCCTTCTGCGTCGAAGAACGATAGCTTTTCCGCCATGAAGCTGAGGCCCACGGCATCCCCCACCTTCACGGTGCTGTCGCCATCGGTGCGCACAGTCAGGTTGCCAAGTCCGGGGCAATCGACCACGACAAAGGAATCCGCCCCCAGATATTCCACCACATCAACAGTGCCATCACACTGGCCGGTTCCCGCAGCACCGATGGTAATATGTTCGGGTCGGATTCCCAGATGGGCCGCCGCGCGCGTGCCTGTGAAAGCCCCACCGCGGTTTTGCGGCAGGCTGAAGCTGCTTCCCTCAGTGTGGCAAGGCAGAATGTTCATCTTGGGGGATCCGATGAACTGCGCAACAAAGAGGTTCTGGGGACGCTCGTACAGCTCCTTCGGGGTGCCCACCTGCGCGATCTTTCCGAATTCCAGCACCACGATGCGATCCGCCAACGTCATCGCCTCAACCTGATCATGGGTCACGTAGATCATGGTCGCCCCCAAGCGCTGGTGCAGCTTGGCGATTTCAAGGCGCATCTCAACGCGCAATGCCGCATCGAGATTGGACAAAGGCTCATCAAACAGGAAGGCGGTGGGGTCGCGCACGATGCAGCGCCCGATCGCAACCCGTTGCCGCTGGCCGCCAGACAGGTCTTTGGGCCGCCGATCCAGATATTGCTCGAGCTTGAGCACCTCCGCAGCGGTGTTGACCGCGGCGTCGATCTCGGCGCGCGATGCACCTGCCGTTTTAAGGGGAAAGCCCATGTTGTCGCGCACGGACATATGCGGATAAAGCGCGTAGCTCTGAAACACCATGGCGAGGCCCCGCTTGGCTGGCGGTTCGGCCGTGACATCAGCACCATCGATGCGCAGGGCGCCCCGGCTGATATCCTCCAGCCCACCAATCATCCGCAGCAAGGTAGACTTGCCACAGCCCGAGGGGCCCACGAACACGATGAACTCACCATCTTCGATCTCAAGGTTGACCCCCTTGATGACCTGCGCCTCGCCGAACCACTTTTCGACACCGTCAAGATTGATCGCACCCATCACTTCGCTCCTGCAGATGGCGAGGCCCATGCCAGCCAGACGGCTGCCGTCCACGTAAAGGTTCCGCCCCCTGCCGGCGCACCGGTAAGCGGATCAAAATACTCGGCAAAGCCATGCTGAGCCATCAGACTTGCTGTCTTGGAGCGCAGCGCCTCGGCCTCTTCCACATGGCCCATATCCAACAAACCCCGTGCGATCAGCGCATTGAACATCGCCCAGGTGGGCCCTCGCCAGTATCTTTTGCTGTCAAATTCAGCAGCCCCAACCTTGTGGCTGGGCACCGGATAGGGGCTGGCAGCAAAGGCCGCCTGCAGTTCCGCCATCATTTCCGGGCTTTCAATTCCCGCATACCAGTTGAGGAAAGACGCGTTTGTGATGTGGCCCGTGTGCGCGCCTGTACGCAGGTTGATCGCGGTATAGTGGCCCTCAGGTGTCTTGAGCGTCTCGCTGCCGGCAATGAGCATCTGCGTCCAGCTGTCTATTTCGGCGCGCGACTCGCCCAGCGCATCCGCAAGCGCTGCCAGATCGCGATTGGCACGCAGCAGAATGAACGTCATCGTTGGATCAGCCACGCGGAACGGGGCATCCCGGGCCAGCGCCGCGTCATCCCAACCCAGCCGACGCCCGCGCTGCACCAGCCAGATATAGCGGTCATAATCCGCTTTGGTTGGCCGCATCGCTGGATCAACATGGGCCGTGTCCCGGCGGGTGTACTCACCCACGCCCTCAGGATCGATCAACGCCATGGCGCTGTCCCAATCAGCGGTGTTGTCGCGGCCCGCTTCCCAAGGATGCGTAATAAAGATCGCACCAGCCTCAGAGCGCCATGCCATGAACCACCGATGCCAATCCTTCATCTTGCCAAACAGACCGCGTGCGCGGGCCAAACCCGCCTCCATATCCGTCTCCAAAACGGCGCGGGCAAAGGTGGCTGCAACGGGCGGTTGGCTGATCCCCGAGGACGGGATTGGCCCGTTTGACGCCCCCCAGACTTCAGGCCCAGGAAAATAGCCGGGATCGGGCTTGTGAAACAGGATATGAGGCACCATCCCAGAGGGCCATTGCCCGGAAAAAAGGGTCTCTAACTCCTGCCAGGCCCGATCGATATCAAACCGGGCAAAGCCCCAGGCCGCAAACGCACTGTCCCAGTTCCATTGATACGGATACAGGCCCGCTGTCGGCAGCGTGTAGCCACCCCTGTCATTCGCTGTCAGGATTTCACGGGCGCGCCGATCCAGCGTTTCGATATCCATTTGGGTCATCCTTTGACACTCCCGGCGGTCAGGCCTTTGGTCATGAAACGCTCCAGCCCAAGGAAAAGGGCCATGATCGGAACGGTCGCGATCACGGCGCCTGCCATCAGGTGCTGGCGCGGTATTTCTGAAGAGTTGAGCGACGCGATGCCCCGCGTCAGGGTGAATTTGCTCGGATCATCCAACAGCATGAATGCCAACAGAAACTCGTTCCAGGCGATCATGAAAACATAGAGGCTGACCGAGGCCATCGCTGGCAGGGCAAGGGGCAACGTGATCTTCCAGATCACCTGAAGCCGGTTCAAGCCGTCCATCAGGCCGGCCTCCTCCACCTCATGGGGCAGACCGCGAAAATAGCCCTGCAGCATGTAAAGCGCCACGGGGATCGTGGTGACCGGATATATCAGCAGAATGCCGATGATCGTGTTGCGCAGCCCAGTCACGGAGAATGCAATGTAGATCGGCAAGGCCAGCACGATCACAGGGACCATGTAAATCAGCAGGATCGACCGCGAAAACACCGCCTGCCCTTTGAACCGCAAACGCGCCACCGCATAGGCCCCTGGCACACTGAAAGCCAAGGTGATCGCGACAGTCAGCACCGATATCAGCGCAGAATTCAGCAGATAGGTGCCAAAATTGAAATCTGCAAAAAGCTCCTGATAGCTGCGGAACAAATCCCAGCCCTTGTCCAGGTCCAATGAGAAATCCAGCGGGTTCGCAACCAATTGCTGTTGGCTTTTCAAACTGGTCATCACCATCACAAAGAACGGAATGGCGACGATCGCGGTGAAGAATATGTAGCCAAAGCCAGTGAGGAATTTGATCACACTGTCTTCGAAAAGATGGCGGTTCAACGCCCCCATCGGCAACGCCCCGACAAAAGACGCCATCGGCCACCCAACGGCTATCCCCATCAGAACGCCAGCCCCCAGCTTGCCCGCCAGCGGCACCCCATCCGTCAGCACAGGGCCGATCCCGAGCAAAAGCGTTGCCACGAACAACACCACTCCCGCAGCCATCGCGGGCCGCACCGCCGGACGGCCCAACAACGCCAACCCAATGGGCGCACCGAAAAGCACACTCCAAAGAAACGAGGGGCGGAAGGCGTCGCCCGTGGCAAAACTCATAACCACCGCAACCGTAATCGCCGCCACGAAAACCCACAGCACACCGATCAAGGGCCCCGTCACATATCCGAACCGCAAGAACTTCATCGCGCGTCCTCCGCACGGGCCAACAAAGCGCAGGCGCACATCATATTGGCGAAAATACTCCGGGGTGAGGCCCGCAAGGGCCGAGGGGCAGCGCCCCCTCGCCCACCAGCAAGATAGCGCCCAGTCATAGCCCTTCCTCCCGGCTCACGAACTTGAAGAAGAAGATCGAAAACGTCAGCAAGCACAGGAAAATCACAACGGCGACAGCCGCACCCGCCCCGATATTCGAGACCGCAAAGGCCTGCTCATACACGTTCACTGTCAGGGTCCGGGTGCCTGCATTGCCCCCGGTCAGCAGGAAAATGTCGTCGAACTTGTTGAAGGTCCAGATAAAGCGCAGCAGGAACAACACCGAAAGAATGCCCAGCAGCATGGGCAGGCTCAGATACCAGAATTTCTGAAACGGAGAGGCCCCATCCATATCAGCGGCCTCATACATATCCGTGTCGATCGACTGCATCCGCGCAAGGATGAACAGGAACGATAAAGGGAAATACCGCCAAATCTCGAAAACAGTGACCATGATCAGCGCGAGCGGACGCTCACCGAAAAAGTTTATCGGCTGATCGACAACGCCCATCTGCACCAGCAACGCATTCGCCGATCCAGAGAATGGATCAAAAAGGATCAACCAGGAAAACGCGACCGCGATAATCGGGGCCACATACGGGAACAGATACAAGCCCCGCAAGATACCCTGTCCACGAAAATTTTTGTTGAGCAGCAGGGCCGCAAACAACCCCACCGCCAGCGCGCCTACGGTGCCAAACACGGTGTAGAAAATGGTCACCCAAAGCACCGAGAAGAACTCGTCTCCATCAAAAATCCGCGCGAAATTCTCAGTCGTGAACTCAAAATTCGTCAGGATGTTATCAGCTGTTGCCGTAACCGCCGGGGCAGAGCCTTCAACGGCTTCTTCGGCCAACTCTTCATCCCCTGTGACAGTGACCGGCAGACGCAAACGTTCATTAAAGCCCCCCTCGATCGTGCCAAAGGTGCAGGTTAACAGGCGCTCCGTCAGGCTGCATTCGGCAGGCAGATCCTGCGGCAGCAGGGTCACCATGTCAGGCAGGGTATCCGTGAAACTGACATCCTCCACCGTGACATCGCGCGAAGAATTGCGGACCCGGTATTGAATGCGCAGGCTATCGCCTGACCCACGCAGGCTTTCCCGGACCACAGCTGTGGCCGGACGGAGGTCCGCCAAGCCGATAGGCTTGAAGCTGATCCAGAAGATCGCAAGCAGCGGCAACACCACCACGAGGGCGACGGAAATCAGCGTGGGCGCCAACATGCCCCACGCTAAGCGCGCTTCACGGCGCGCAAGCGGCGTTGTGCCTTTAGGAGGTGTCGATGTCGTCATCTAAGCCCTCGCAGGTGGAAGCCTGCACATACCACCCCCGTCCGCAGACCCTGTCCACGGCAATCCTGGCGCGTATGTGGAAACGGAGATCTGCAGTGGCCCCGGGGATGTCCGGGGCCACGCAGGCGGGAGAAGATCAGTCGATCGCGCCCAGCGCTTCATTCATGGCAGCAACCGCACCGGCAGCATCCACTTCGCCGTCAATATACTGACGCACGACACGGTTGATCGCCTGTGAGTTGATCATCTTGGATGCCAGAGACAGCTGGCCATCAGCCACGCCCCAGCGCTGAGCCACATCGAGGCCCCCAACGATCTCATCGATCATTGCAGCTTCATAGAGATCCCCGAGCGGCGCTTTGCGGTCAACGCCAACAGGCAATGTGGCCCAGAGCGTCTTGAACTTCTCTGGATCATCGGCCGTGCCCGCACGCACTGGGAACTTGCCTTCCGGAGCGATCGACAATGTCTGCCCATAGCCATCATCCATGGAGAATTTCACGAACTCCATGGCGGCATCCGTATCGGCATCAGATGTGATCCCGAAATAGCGGATGTCGCCCCAGGCCGCACCATCTGGGTTGGAGGGGCCCGAGAAATTGGTGACAATGCCTGTCAGCCCTGCCAGCGCGTCCGAGGTCGGATCGTCGTTGATTGTCGGCGGCGCGCTGTCACGCAAACCCGCCAGTTCATCAAGGATGAAAGGCGACCAGATGATCATCGCCGCATTGCCCGAGAAATACAGCTCGCGCGATTGCTTCCAGAACAGATCCCCCGGAGGCGATGCCTCGGCGATCGCCTTGTAGAAGTCCAGTACCTCGGTCGTGGCGGCGACATCGAGCGGCGCAAAGCCATCTGCGTTCACCGGCGACACACCATTGGCGAGGAACACATGCTCCAGCACCTGGGACATGAAGTTTTCGTCGACCTTGGTTGCGGCGACAAAACCGAACATCTCTGGCGGGTTGTGCAGCTTTTCGATCGCGGCGAGCACGTTGGCATAGGAGGTCGGCGCCTCAAGGCCTGCCTCTTCAAACAGATCCTTGCGGTAGACCAGCATCTGGGTCCAGCCATCCACCGGAACCGAGGCGGTATCCCCTTCGAAGGCCGCCATCGCAATGGCGCCAGGTGCGAAAGTCTCCGCCCCCAGTTCTTCGATCACCTCGGTTGCTGCCTCGGTGTCGAGGATACCTGCCTCAGCCCAGGGAAGGGCGTATTGCAGGGTGTGGTAGATCACATCGGGAAGATCGCCGGCCGCAAAAGCGGCGGTGGCGCGCGTGCCCAGCTCGGTTTCAGAGACCGGGATCACCTCAACGGCCGTGCCCGACGCCGCTTCAAACTGGGCCGCCATCTCTTGCTGCTTGGCAAGACGCTCCGGTTGTTCCTCAGTTGTCCAGAACCGGATCGTATCTGCGGATACGGCGCTGGCTGACAGCGCAACCGCCATCGCGGTTCCCGTCAGCAGTTTCGAAAATCTGGTCATGCTTTTTCCTCCCGTTTTGTTGTGCATGATCGTTTAGGTTTTTCCGATAGCGGTCACCGGCGGCGCGTTGGGCGCCCCCGCATGCGAGCCACGGTCGAGAAACTGTGCCTGCGCAAGCGCGCGCAGGGCTTCGGGACCCTCCCCCCGACACCGGCGGATCAGCAGTTCGGCCAGTCGACGCCCCGCAGCGCGGGTGTCCACGCGAAACGTTGAAAGCGGGGGGTCCACATAGGCGCCTTCTGGAATGCCATCATAGGAAATTACCGAGACATCATGGCCAACGCGCAAACCGAGTGACCGGATCGCGTCATAGGCCCCCAGCGCGGCGTGATCGACCGCGAAAACCAGAGCGGTGGCCCCGGCTTCGATCAGGGGCAAGGCGGCTGCACTGCCTTCGGCGCGGCCGACGGCGGGCGCTCCTATCAAGGCATCTTCTACCTGCAGGCCTGCGGCCTCCATGCCCCTCAAATAGCCATCTTTACGCACGACGGCGTAGGTATAGCCCGGAGCGCCCGGCACATGCGCAACGTGCCGATGCCCCAAGGCGGCCAGCCGAGACACAGCTTCAGCCA
>JAKVBK010000010.1 GCA_022447275.1 Oceanicola sp.
AGACGGACACGTCCTGTAGCTTGACCTGAACGTAATCGCTTCCTGTTACACAGACGATAAACCGTGCTCACTTTGCGAAGATGCACCGCACCGAAACGATCGCGCCAGTTGGGCGCGTGCTGCGGTCCACTGCAACAGGTGTTCAGCTCAATTTCCCCCGCATCCCAGCCTCTGCCCCACTGCACGGCAGAGCCGAGCAAATCCGTGCGCTGCGGTCTGCTGCGGGCCGTCTCTGAAAGCAGGCAACAGCGCCTACCTGACCGGAAAAGCCAGCTAGCCAACCGAACCCATGCAATTGCTGCATAGCGGCATTTCTGAGACGTCCGTTGTGCGCGGGCAGCTTATGGCTATCTATCCGTCATGACAGCGGGGCGCAGAAAGCCCCAGGAAATTGGCAAGACACTGCCACACCGATGAGGCTTAAAATGGCTTACGTTCAGACGACACAGACGACTTCTTTCTTTGGCTCTTTCACCGCGTTCTTCAAGCGCGTTGCAGCCGACATGAAAGCCCGCTCCGAAGCAAAAGCACGCTACAACACGACCTTCCGCGAGTTGAGCGCCCTGTCCAATCGCGATCTCGCCGATCTGGGCATCAGCCGCTCGATGATCCGCGGCCTGGCTCTGGAAGCAGCAGAGCGCGGCTAAACCGAACACGTACCAGGATGCCCTTCCTCCTCCCGGGGCACTCCTGCTTCGGCGGTGGCGCTTCTCCTCCCAGGCGCCGCCGCCAACCCAATCCCTCCCCTACGCAGGGGACGTAAAAAACGCCCGGTTGCAGCGCGCAACCGGGCGTTTTGCGATTTTGCTGTGCGCAGCGCGCGAAACGGCGCGCGCTATCAGTTGCCTGCGGCAGATGCCCGGGGCTGGGGCGATACCTCCAGCCCCAATGCGATGCGCCGCTCAGGGAGCATGTCTTTGCCGCCTTTTGCCAAATGTTCGCTCACCTCGATGAGGTCTTCGATATCGACGGGCTTGTAGAGCACGCCGGCAATCGCATCCGACAGGGAAAACAGGCCGCCATCGGCATTCTGCGCAGCGCCTGTCACCACAAGCGTGGGCGTCTCGCCCAGTGCGCCGGTCAGATCGCCAGCATCGCCATCGGCCAGGTAGTAATCCAGCAAAACAAGATCAAACATGTCTTGCTCCAAAGCGGTGCGGGCCTGTGAAGCGGATTGGGCCGCGTGGTGCGTATGACCAGCCTGTTCGAACACGTCCTGCCAAAGAATACAGAGGTTTGGATCATCTTCGACGATCAATATTTTCATTGTCACACCAGTTTATTGCGCCCGCATCCGGGCGAGTCGCAATGTTCTATCAGGAAAGATTGTCGCAGGTCAAAAGGGGACATCATCCGCAGAGGCTGCAGGCACGACAAACCGCCCAACCACATGTTTGACGCCCGCTTTGTCAAAGGCGATTTCAAGCTTGTCGCCCTCAACGCCGATGACGGCGCCATAGCCGAATTTCTTGTGGAACACGCGCTCGCCGATCACAAAAGCCGAGACCGCCGCGCTGTCGATCACCACGTTGCGGCTTTCGCGGGGCTGCGCCATGGGCCTGTCGGACGCGCGCTGCTGCAGACGCCGCCATCCCGGCGAATTGTAGACATCCGCCCGCGTGGCGGCCTCTTCAAGATCAGACCGCGCGGGTGTGGCGGGCGCAGCGGCACCATAGCCCCCGCCGTACAGGCCGGGCGGGGTAAGCACATCCACATGGTCTTGCGGCAATTCATCGATAAAGCGCGACGGCAGGGCTGATTGCCACTGGCCATAGACGCGGCGGTTGGCTGCAAAGGAGATCGTGCACACCTCCTCGGCCCGGGTGATGCCCACATAGGCCAGCCTGCGCTCCTCTTCGAGGCCCACCGTACCGCTTTCATCCATGCTGCGCTGTGAGGGGAACAACCCATCTTCCCAGCCGGGCAGAAACACCGCCGGAAACTCGAGGCCCTTGGCGGCGTGCAGTGTCATGATCGACACTTTGGCGCCGCCATCATCCTTTTCATTGTCCATGATCAGCGCGACATGCTCGAGGAAACCCTGCAGGTTTTCAAAGCCTTCAAGCGCTTTCACA
Organism: Oceanicola sp.; assembly: GCA_022447275.1. Lineage (GTDB taxonomy): Bacteria > Pseudomonadota > Alphaproteobacteria > Rhodobacterales > Rhodobacteraceae > JAKVBK01. The sequence continues at coordinate 2,076 of JAKVBK010000010.1, forward strand.
AGCTCCTTGAGGTTCTCCAGACGGCCAGGGGCTTCGGGCGTTTTGTCGTTTTGCCAATGGGCAATATAACCGGACTCCTCGAGGATCGCTTCGGCCAGCGCGATGTGGTTTTCGCGGTCATCCAAAACGCCCGCGTGCCATCGCCCAAAGCCCTCAAGCAACTGTTGCAGTGCCGTTTTGGCACGGCCCTTGATCCCGCCAGAGGCGAGCGCGATCCGCGCGCCCTCGAGCAGGGATACCCCATTGGCCCGAGCGGCAACCTGCATGGTCTGGATCGCCTTTTCGCCCAAGCCGCGCTTTGGCGTGTTGACGATGCGCTCGAACGCCAGATCGTCGTCTGGGCTGGTGGCCACGCGGAAATAGGCCATGGCATCGCGGATCTCCATGCGCTCGTAAAAGCGCGGGCCGCCAATCACCCGATAGGGCAGACCGATGGTCAAAAAGCGATCCTCAAAGGCGCGCATCTGATGGCTTGCGCGCACAAGGATGGCACATTCCTCAAGGCCAAACGGGCGCATGTGGCGCGTGCCTTGGCCCATGGCCTCCAGTTCCTCGCCGACCCAGCGCGCCTCTTCATCCCCGTCCCAATGGCCGATCAGGCGGACTTTTTCGCCCTCCTCGGCCTCGGTCCACAGGGTTTTGCCCAACCGGCCCTTGTTGCCGGCGATCACACCGGACGCGGCAGCCAGAATATGGGGCGTGGAGCGGTAATTCTGCTCCAGTCGCACCACTTTCGCGCCCGGGAAATCCTTCTCAAAGCGCAGGATGTTGCCCACTTCGGCCCCGCGCCACCCGTAGATCGACTGATCGTCATCCCCCACGCAGCAGATATTCTGGTGCCCCCCCGCCAGCAAACGCAGCCACATGTACTGGGCCACGTTGGTGTCCTGATACTCATCCACAAGAATAAAGCGGAACCAGCCCCGGTACTTCTCGAGCAGATCGGGGTTTTGCTGGAAAATCGTCACCACATGCAGCAGCAGATCACCAAAATCCGTGGCATTGAGCTCCAGAAGGCGGCGCTGATACTGCGCATAGAGCGCAATCCCCTTGCCGTCGAAAGCAGAGGCCTCGGCGGTGGGAACGGCCGAGGGCGTCCACGCGCGGTTTTTCCAATTGTCGATGATGCTTGCGAGCTGGCGGGGTGGCCAGCGCTTTTCATCAATGTTGTTGGCGATGATCAACTGCTTGAGCAGGCGGATCTGATCATCCGTATCCAGAATGGTGAAGTTTGATTTGAGGTGCAGCGCCGGTTCCCTGCCCTCGATCACCGCGTCATCGGCACTGTCGCCGACCAGTTCTGCGTGGCGGCGCAACAGCTTGACGCACAGGGCATGGAAGGTGCCCAACCACGGCATCCCTTCCACTTGCTGGCCCAACAGTTTGGCCACCCTGTCCTTCATCTCGCGCGCGGCCTTGTTGGTGAAGGTCACCGCGAGGATTTCGTTGGGCCGGGCCGTGCCGGTGCGGATCAGATGCGCAATGCGTGCGGTCAGGGCCTTGGTCTTGCCGGTACCGGCACCCGCCAGCATCAAGACGGGCCCCTGAAGGGCCTCGACGGCCTCGCGCTGCGCCGGGTTCAGATCTTCGAGATAAGGCGCAGACCCAGCCGCGCCTGCCATGGCGCGTTGCGAAAGGGGCATGCTGGCCAGTTCGAAGGCCTCGCTATCATCAAAACTGCTCATAGGGGCAAGGTAGCGCGCAAAGCCCCTGAGGGGAAGCCTGCGTTCGCGGAATGTTCCAAAGGATTTACGTGTCCCCTGCCTCGGAATTTGACCTTGCGAGAACGACAGGACATGGTCGCGCCATGGCAGACCTCGACGATCGCTTTCCCGCACTGGAAGACTTGCGCGCCCGTGCCCGCAAACGCATTCCGCATTTCGTGTGGGAGTATTTTGACAGCGGCACGGGCACCGGCGCTGCCCAAAGCCGCAACCGCGCAGATCTGGACGCGGTGCTGCTGGCCCCCGCCATTCTGAAGGGGCCCGTCACGCCAGATCTGTCTTGCAGCATTTTGGGCCAGAGCTTCACCGCGCCCATTGGCATTGCCCCCGTTGGCATGTCCGGCGTGATTTGGCCCGACGCCGAGCGCCTTTTGGCCCGACTGGCAGCCAAGCAAGGCATACCCTACTGCTTGTCCACCGTGGCGGCCCAATCGCCCGAGGTGATCGGCCCCATCGCCGGCGCGCGCGGGTGGTTCCAGCTCTACCCGCCCACGGATCCTGACATTCGGCGGGACATGCTACGCCGCGCCCGGGAGGCAGGCTTTTCAGCGCTGATCCTGACCGTCGATCTGGCCGTCATGTCGCGCCGGGAACGGCAGCGCCGCTCCGGGCTGACAAATCCCCCAAGGATCACGCCGAGGCTGGCCGCGCAGGTTGCCATGCGACCGGCCTGGGCGCTGGCCATGCAGCCGTTGGGCCTGCCGCGCATGCGCACGCTCGAACCCTATGTGGACATGGGCAAGGGGCTGCCGTCGGGCGCCCATGCGGGCACGATGATGCGCACTGCACCGGATTGGGAGTACCTTGCCGCCTTGCGGGATGAGTGGGACGGCCCGCTGATCATCAAAGGGGTATTGGGCGCTTCAGATGTGCCCCGGCTGGCACAGGTTGGCGTCGATGGGATCTGGGTGTCCAACCATGCCGGGCGCCAGTTTGATGCGGCCCCCTCCGGCCTGAGCGCGCTGAAGGCTGTGCGGGCTGCGGCGGGCCCGGACATGCCGATTATCTACGACGGGGGGATCGAAAGCGGGCTCGACGTGCTGCGCGCGCTCGCGCATGGGGCGGATTTCACGATGCTCGGGCGGGCGTGGCACTATGGGCTGGGGGCGGCAGGGGCGGCCGGCGCCCGGCAGGTTTTGCACATCCTGAGCGAGGACATGAAAGCCTGCATGGGCCAGATGGGAATCGCCCGCCCAGAGGAGGTGCGCACTCACCTTCTGTGACGTTTGGTTAAGACCTCACCCTCGATATTTGGGGGTTTTGCTCCATAACTTAACGGCATTACTTTCCACACGGTCGCAAAAAAGCGCCAACATCGCGTTCAATCGCATCGAAAACTACCCACTACCGGGCATTGTGCGGCCGTGACGGGCTGCTTATGCATGGGGCAACCCACAGGAGACCCGCGACCCATGGCCGAATTCAGCAAGATCCTCATTGCCAACCGGGGCGAAATCGCAATCCGCGTGATGCGAGCCGCCAACGAACTTGGAAAACGCACGGTGGCTGTCTATGCCGAAGAGGACAAGCTGAGCTTGCACCGTTTCAAAGCAGACGAGGCCTATCGCATCGGAAAGGGCATGGGCCCGGTGGCGGCCTACCTGTCCATCGATGAGATTATCCGCGTGGCCAAGATGTGCGGCGCCGATGCCATCCATCCCGGCTATGGCCTTCTGTCAGAAAACCCGCAATTCGTGGATGCCTGCACCGCCAATGGCATCACCTTCATCGGACCCAAGGCTGAGACGATGCGCCGGCTCGGCGACAAGGCAAGCGCGCGCAAGGTTGCAATGGAAGCCGGTGTGCCCGTTATCCCGGCCACCGAGGTGCTGGGCGATGACATGAAGGCCATCGCCAAGGAGGCCAAGGAGATTGGCTATCCGCTGATGCTCAAGGCGTCATGGGGCGGCGGCGGACGCGGCATGCGCCCCATCGAGGGGCCCGATGAACTGGAAGAGAAAATTCGGGAAGGCCGGCGCGAAGCCGAAGCCGCCTTTGGCAATGGCGAAGGTTATCTCGAAAAGATGATCCTGCGCGCCCGCCATGTGGAGGTGCAGATCCTCGGCGACCAGCACGGCCAGATGTACCACCTGTGGGAGCGCGATTGCTCGGTGCAGCGGCGCAACCAGAAAGTGGTGGAGCGTGCGCCTGCCCCCTATCTGTCTCCGGCGCAGCGCGAAGAACTGTGCAACCTCGGCAAGAAAATCTGCGCCCATGTGAACTATGAATGCGCCGGCACTGTCGAATTTCTGATGGATATGGAAAGCGGCGCTTTCTACTTCATCGAAGTCAATCCGCGTGTGCAGGTGGAGCATACGGTGACAGAGGAAGTCACGGGCATCGACATCGTCCGCGCCCAGATCCTGATCGCGGAAGGCAAATCCCTTGTCGAAGCCACTGGCACAGCCTCGCAATATGACGTCAGCCTGAAAGGCCATGCCCTTCAGTGCCGGGTTACGACCGAAGACCCCACCAACAACTTTATCCCGGATTATGGCCGCATCACCGCCTATCGCGGGGCCACGGGCATGGGCATCCGCCTAGACGGCGGGACAGCCTATGCAGGCGCGGTGATCACGCGCTACTATGACAGCCTTCTTGAAAAGGTCACCGCCTGGGCGCCCACGCCCGAAGCCGCGATTGCCCGCATGGACCGGGCCCTGCGGGAATTCCGCATCCGCGGTGTGGCGACAAATATCGCCTTCGTCGAAAACCTGCTCAAGCACCCGCAGTTCCTGAACTACGAGTACCACACGAAATTCATCGATCAGACCCCTGAACTCTTTGATTTCAAGCCGCGCAGAGACCGCGCCTCAAAGGTGCTGAACTACATCGCAGACATCACCGTGAACGGGCATCCCGAAGTGAGGGACCGGCCCAAACCGGCGGAAACACTCAAACTGCCCAAAGCCCCGATGCCCATGGCAGAGGCGCCTGCAAAGGGCCTGCGCCAGATGATGCTGGAACAAGGCCCCAAAGCCGTGGCCGATTGGATGCTCGCTGAAAAGCGGCTGCTGATCACCGACACGACCATGCGCGACAGTCACCAATCCCTGCTGGCAACGCGGATGCGCTCGACCGACATGATCGAGATCGCCCCGAATTACACCAGCGATCTTCCGGGCCTGTTCTCGATCGAATGCTGGGGCGGCGCCACCTTCGATGTGGCCTATCGTTTCCTCAACGAATGCCCCTGGCAGCGCCTGCGCGATCTGCGCGCCGCCATGCCCAACCACCTCACCCAGATGCTGCTGCGCGGCTCAAACGGCGTGGGCTACACGAACTACCCCGACAATGTGGTGCAGGCCTTCGTCAAACAGGCGGCCGACACGGGCATTGACCTGTTCCGCGTCTTTGATCCGCTCAACTGGGTGGAGAACATGCGGGTGGCCATGGATGCGGTGCTGGAGAACGAGCGCATTCTGGAAGGCGTGCTGTGCTACACGGGCGATATCAATGACCCCGCCCGTTCGAAATATGATCTGAAGTACTACGTGAAGATGGCCAAGGAATTGGAGGCCGCGGGCTCCCACATCCTGTGCATCAAGGATATGGGCGGCTTGGTGAAACCCGCAGCCGCACGCACGCTGGTAAAGGCGCTCAAAGAAGAAACCGGCCTGCCGATCCACTTCCACACCCACGATACGGCGGGCATCGCCTCGGGCGCGATTTTCGCCGCCGCCGAGGCGGGGATCGATGCGGTCGATTGCGCGATGGATGCCCTGTCCGGCAACACCAGCCAGGCAACCCTTGGCACGGTGGTGGCGGCCCTGCACAACACCGAGCGCGACACCGGCCTCGACATGGATGCAATCCGGCAGGTCTCAAACTACTGGGAATCCGTGCGCGGCCATTACGCGGCCTTCGAAAGCGGGCTCCAATCGCCCTCCTCCGAGGTGTATCTGCACGAAATGCCCGGTGGGCAGTTCACCAACCTCAAGGCGCAGGCCCGCGCCCTCGGTCTGGAGGATCGCTGGCACGATGTGGCCAAGGCTTATGCGGATGTGAACCAACTGTTCGGCGACGTCATCAAGGTGACCCCGATCGCCAAGACGGTGGGCGATCTTGCGCTTTTGCTCGTCACCCAGAACATGACCACCGAAGACCTCCTGAAGCCGGAAACCGAGTTCGCCTATCCCGACAGTGTCATCACGCTGATGAAGGGGATGGTCGGCCAGACACCCGGCGGCTTCCCGCCCGCGTTGGTCAAGAAAGTGCTCAAGGACGAAGAGCCGATCACGGTGCGGCCCGGCTCGCTGTTGCCCCCCGCAGACTTGGAAGCGGAGCGGAGCGCGCTCGAAGCGCGGTTTGGCACCAGCATCGATGACGAGGACCTGAACGGGTACATGATGTATCCCAAGGTTTTCACCGACTACCTCACCCACCATCTGGAGAATGGCCCGGTGCGGACATTGCCGACGCGCACTTTCTTCTACGGCATGACCCCCGGCGAAGAGATCTCAGCAGAGATCGATCCGGGCAAAACGCTAGAGATCCGTTGCGCCGCGGTTGGTGAGGCCAATGAAGAAGGCATCGCGAAGGTGTTCTTCGAGTTGAACGGCCAGCCGCGCACCGTGCGCGTCTCCGACAAATCCGTTGCGGCAACAACCGCCGCGCGCCGCAAGGCCGAGGCCGGCAATCCTGCCCATGTGGGCGCACCGATGCCGGGGGCTGTGGCCACGGTTGCGGTGAAGGCCGGAAGCAAGGTCTCCGCTGGGGATCAATTGCTGACGATCGAGGCCATGAAGATGGAAACCGGCCTGACCGCCGAGCGTGACGGCGTTGTGCAGGCGATCCATGTCTCGCCCGGTGACCAGATCGACGCCAAGGATCTGCTGATCGAATTTGAAGGCTGATCCGCCGCGCGCGGACTGCTGAAAAACATGCCGGCTCTGGCCCCTTGCGGGCCGGGGCCGTTTTCATATCTGGCACCAGATATCCATCGGCCTGCGGCAGCGAGAGAGCTGCCGTACCGACGCGCACTGCTTACTCGAAGCCTGTTTCGAAAGAGCGCCCCACATGGGCCAGACGCGCCAGGCGGGTATCAGCCCTCCAGCAGGGCGCGGGCAGCATCGCGGGCGGCATCCGTGATGCTGTCGCCCGCCAGCATCCGGGCGATCTCATCCACCCGTGCGGATGGGTCCAGCCCGACAACGGTCGACAGGGTCTGCCCCTCAGCCACATGTTTTTCAACGCGCCAATGATGCCCACCCAGTGCGGCAACCTGCGGCGAATGCGTCACCACCAGAACCTGTCCGCCCTCCGCCAAGGCCTTCAGCCGTCGACCCACAGCATCTGCCGTGGCCCCACCGACGCCCCGGTCAATCTCGTCGAAGATCAGCGTGCGTGCGCCTGTCTTGGAGGTGAGACACACTTTCAGCGCCAGCAGAAAGCGCGACAGTTCCCCGCCCGATGCAATCTTGTTGAGCGGCCCCGCCGGAGCGCCGGGATTGGTGGCCACCGCGAAGGTCACCTCGTCGATCCCATCGGGCCCCGCAGCGGCCGGGGCGAAGGTGGTTGTGAAGACGGCGCGGTCCATGCGCAGGGGGGCAAGCTCTGCCGCCATGGCCTTGTCCAATTGCTGCGCGGCAGACTTGCGGGCGGCGCTCAATGACTCTGCGGCCTCGGCCCAGGCAGCGTGGGCGGCGTCGCGGGCACGGGTCTGTTCGGCAAGACCCTCAGCGCCACCATCGATGGCTTCAAGCCGGGCGCGCAGTTCCGTCGCCAACTCCGCCAGCGCATCGGAAGCCACGTCGTGTTTGCGCGCCAAGGCCCGGATCGCAAACAACCGTTCCTCTGTGGTCTCCAACGCGTGGGGCTCGAAGGCCATGCCTTCCAGCACCGCCGCCACCGCGGCCTCCGCATCGCCCAAGGCTTCTATGGCGCGGCCCACCGCGTCCAGCGCGCCATCAAGCTGCCCGTCAAGTGCGGTGGCCGCCCCATCCAACCAGCGCGCCGCCTCTGACACAGCCGCCTCCGCCCCATTGGCAGACAGCATCTCATGGGCCCGTGCGATATCGCTTTGAACCCGCTCGGCGGCCTGCATCTGCCGCCGGGCGGCATCAAGCTGCGCATCTTCTCCGGGCTGGGGATCAAGCGCATCGAGTTCAGCCACAGCGTGGCGCAGAAAATCCTCCTCCGCCTGCAAAGCCGCAAGCGTATCCTGCGCATCTTGCAACGCACGGTTGGCCTTGCGCGCAGCCCCCCAAAGCCCGGCGACCTTGTCGCGCTGGCCCTCAAGCTGGGCAAAAGCATCAAGCAAAGCGCGGTGGCCCTTCGGATCCAGCAGGCCGCGGTCATCATGCTGGCCGTGCAGCTCCACAAGATGCTCTGACACCCGGCGCAGAACATCACCAGAGGCGCGTCGGCCATTGATCCAGGCCGTTTTGCGGCCTTCGCGTGTGTTCACACGGCGCAAGAGCAACTCGCCGTCTTCCGCAGGGATGCCCGCGTCTTCAAGCTCGGCCAGCGCTCCGTGGCCCTCGGGCAGCTCAAACTCGGCTGTCACCTCCCCTTGCGGGGCCCCTGCGCGCACCAATTCCGCCCGCCCGCGCCAGCCGAGCACAAAACCAAGCGAATCCAGCAAAATTGACTTGCCCGCCCCGGTTTCACCGGTCAGCACGTTCAATCCGGGCTGAAACTCCAGCTCCAGATGATCGATGATCAGGAGATTTCGGATTTCAAGAGCACGCAGCATCTGCGACGGCATCCTTCTGAACGAAACATCAGGAACACGAGAGGGCGGCGCCGGAACGCCAGCCCTTTCGACGACTTGCTCAGAGCCAGCGACCCTTCACCATCTGCCGGTAGATCTGGTTCAACCAACTGTCCCCTTTGGCAGCGGCCTCTAGGCCCCGCTCGACCAGCAGGCGGTAGCTGTCCTCGTACCATTCCGAGCCTTGGAAGTTGTAGGCGAGGATGGCGCCAGCTGTCTGCGCTTCGTCCACGAGGCCGAGGCTAAGGTAGGATTCGACGAGGCGGTGCAGAGCTTCTGCCACATGAGATGTGGAGGGGTAATCCTCCACCACCACGCGGAAGCGATTGATGGCCGATGGGTAATGCTCGCCGCGCAGGTAGTAGCGCCCGATTTCCATTTCCTTGCCTGCGAGATGATCGAACGCCAGTTCGAATTTCAGGATCGCAGAGGAGGCATATTCGCTATCCGGATAGCGTTCGATAACCTCGCGCAGAGCTTGCAGCGCCTGGAAGGTCAGGCCTTGATCGCGGCCGACTTCCTCAATCTGGTCATAGTAGCTGAGCGCCAGCAGGTACTGGGCATAGGCTGCATCTTCATCGGCGGGATAAAAGTCGATAAAGCGCTGCGCAGCTTGGCGGCTGGCCTCGTAATCCTGATCTTCGTGATAGGCGAAAGCCTGCATGATCAGGGCGCGCTTTGCGAGTTCCGAATAGGGATAAAGCCGCTCGACTTCGCCGAAGAATCGCGCCGCTTCGTCTTCGTTTCGCGAGGCCAGTTCGAATTCACCGCGCGCATAGATCTGCTCGGCGGAGAGATCCTCAAGCTGTGTCTCGACTTCGCGGGGGCCGCAACCCGTTAGCAACAAGGCCAAAGCGCCAATTGCAGCGGCGCGTGCGATCCGATGGCCTTTTTGAGATCCGCTGTGATACATGCCCTGCCCACCCTGCAGACTTTATACTTTGTCTCTGCGAACAGAGACCGGTTTGGGTCTCTCTAGCATGTTTAGTTGCCATGCAAAACGCCTGTCTGCACAGGGGCGGCAAAGGGTGGACATCACGCCACGGTTACGGGGAAAGAACGGGGCGCAAAACCCTTGGTCAGGCGACGTGCCGCAGGTCATCAAAGCTGACGCCCACACCGGGCAAAAGCCCTGCCTTGCCAGCGTCCAGAGACACGATGCGGTAAGCGCTCGAATCTGCAAACAGGGCGCGCAGCAACGTGTTGGTCAGCGAATGGCCTGCACGGTATCCCTTGTAGGCGCCAAGCAGGGCGCCATTAGCCAGCGCCAGATCCCCGAGAGCATCCAGCATCTTGTGGCGCACCGGCTCATCCGGGTACCGCATGCCATCCGGGTTGAGCACTTCTGCGCCTTCGACAACAACCGCATTCGACAGCGAGCCGCCCAAACCTTTCCCAACCGCACGCATCGCATCCACATCCGCCTGGCGGCAGAATGTCCGGCTGTTGCAAAGTTCGCGCACGAAGGCACCGTTTGCCATGTTCAATGCGCGCGCCTGATGGCCGATCGCTGCGTCCGGGAAATCGATCTCAAAGGCGATGGACAGGTTTGCCGCCGGATCGAGACGTGCCCATGCCCGCTCCTTGCGCACTTGCACGGTTTTCAACACTTCAATGGCGCGGATCGGGGCATGCAACTGGCGCAGGCCTGCCTTGAGGATGGCCGCGACAAACGGCTCGGAGGAGCCATCGAGTATTGGCACTTCGCCACCCGAGATCTCCACAACAGCGTTGTGCACGCCACAGCCCGCCAAGGCGGCCATCAGGTGCTCCACCGTAGACACGGAGACACCATCCGCATTCACAAGCTTCGTACAAAGGGGGGTGCGCTCAACCAAATCCCATCGTGCTGGAACCACCGGGTCGCCGTCAACACGATCCGTACGTTTGAAACAAACGCCTGTTCCAGCCGGGGCCGGCAGAATCCGTAGCGTGACAGCACAGCCAGAATGCAGGCCAATGCCACGCAGAGAAATATCGGTCTTTACGGTCGTTTGCACAGAAGCCCCAACGTGTATTCAGCAGCCCCCCAGAGGCCGGCAAGAATGGAATAGAGCCGCGGGACCTGCACCACAATTCAAAGATTGTGACCGTCTGAAACATCTTTACGTTTCCGTAAGGAAAGGCGCCAAAGAGCCAATGCTGCGACGCAGCGATTTCTGTCAAGGAATCCCGGCGCATAGAGGAAAACATAAGAAAAAACGCGCCCTTGAGGGGGCGCGTTTTACGTGATTACGAGACGCTAGAAAAGGAGCCGCTTCGTAATATGTCGGTCGATCAGTTTGCTTGTCTGCGCAGGAATGCGGGGATTTCAATGCGTTCCTGTTCCGGGTCAAGCTCAGCCGATTCTTCATAGCTTTCAACCCGCGGGCGCGCGCCCAAGCTGGGCTGCGCCCGTGGGGTTGGCGCAGGGGCGGGCTCGCTCTGACCGGCCATGCGCCCGATCAGCGACCCGATGCTCAGACGCCCGGTTGCAGGCGCGGGCTCAGGAGCTGGTTGCGGCGCGATTGCCGCGGGCTCAGCCGCTTCAGGCTTTGGGCTGGCGCTTGGTGCTGATTTCCCGATGGCTGCTTTCAGGCGCGCCAGTGCTTCGGGCGTGGGCGACCCGGCAACGGGCTGCTGCTCGGCCACGAAATCTTCCTGCGGCTGCTCAGCTGCAATCAGCATTTCCGGCTCAGCGGGAGGGGTATACGCCGGGGGCGGCAGATCATCCTGAGCAACCTCGGCCTGGCTCTCAACACCTTCCATTCCGGTAAACAGGCTCGGCTCCGCTGGTTGGGCAGGGGCTTCTTCCATCACAGCCGGTTGCGCAGCCGGGACGGCAGCGGCAACTGCGGCAGGTGCCGCGACGGGTGCCGGGGCATCTGCAACGGCCTCTTCCGTACGGGTCGGGGCCAGAGGCTTTGCAAGGCTGCGGCGGGGCACGGGAATGTCGCGTGACGCCTCAGAGGCATCGATACCCGTTGCCACCACAGACACGCGCATCATGCCTTCCATGGTCGTATCAAGCGTGGAGCCAACGATGATGTTGGCCTCGGGATCGACCTCTTCGCGGATGCGGTTGGCCGCCTCATCCAGTTCGAACAGGGTTAGATCGTGGCTGCCGGTGATGTTGATCAGAACACCCTTGGCACCTTTGAGGCTGATTTCGTCGAGCAGCGGGTTTGCGATCGCCTTCTCGGCAGCTGTGATGGCGCGATCTTCGCCTTCCGCTTCGCCGGTGCCCATCATGGCCTTGCCCATCTCGTCCATCACGGCGCGCACGTCCGCGAAATCGAGGTTGATCAGGCCCGGGCGGACCATCAGGTCCGTCACCCCTTTGACGCCCTGGTAAAGCACGTCATCGGCAAGGGCAAAGGCCTCGGTGAATGTCGTCTTTTCATTGGCGAGGCGGAACAGGTTCTGGTTTGGAATGATGATCAGCGTATCGACGACCTTCTGCAGAGCTTCAACGCCCTCTTCGGCCTGCCGCATACGCTTTGCGCCCTCGAACTGGAACGGCTTGGTCACGACGCCCACGGTGAGCACGCCCAACTCGCGCGCGGCCTGAGCAATGATCGGCGCTGCGCCGGTGCCCGTGCCGCCGCCCATGCCGGCTGTGATGAAGCACATGTGTGCGCCGACGAGATGGTCGACGATTTCTTCGATCGCCTCTTCAGCAGCGAGGGCCCCGACAGCAGGGCGCGCCCCGGCACCCAGCCCTTCGGTGGCCTTCGTGCCCATCTGGACGCGGGCCTGCGCCCGGTTTTGCTGCAATGCCTGCGCATCGGTGTTGGCCACGACAAATTCAACCCCGTCGAGCTGTTTGTCGATCATGTTGTTGACTGCGTTGCCGCCCGCGCCACCAACGCCAAAAACGGTAATACGGGGCTTCAGCTCTTCCTGATCGGGCATCTGAAGATTGAGTGTCATGTCATATCCGCCTGTCTGTCATGCTCTGTTCGGGCTAATTGCGAGGCGTGCCTACTGCCTCATCGCCCACCGGCCTGCGCTCATTGATAATCGCTACTGTACGAGAGCCTGCGGGTTACGTCACGGGAAAAACACGTTTTTGGCGCAAAATATAGCGAAATTTAGCGCAAAGCGGGCTACCTAATGTGGATCACCCCGATATCTAGGGGTATTTCACGCGGACACACCAAAGGAGCCCACCGAAATTGGTAGAAAATGCCGAATTATGTGTCTCATCTGGCGGGAAGACTGCTCTGCCTGCCCAACGGGCTCTGCGGCCCTTTCGATAAGTCGTAGCAAGTGTTCCTGCCCCAGGCCAGCAAAATCTGGCCTGTATTCGGCAACAAACCGCTACCAGTTGTCCCGAAACCAACGGACAGCCCGCCGCAGAGAGCGGCCTGCAGTGCTGGGCGCCGGCAATTCGAAATCCCACCACTCGTCTTGGGGATAAGCGGCAAACAAGCACAGGCCGACAGCCGCCGCAAAGGCGGGGCCGGTTGCGGCTTGTGGCAGCCCCTGCACCCGCAAAGGCCGACCCAGACGGATCTGCTGACCAAGGATCCGGCTTGCGAGGCCTTCCAGGCCCGGCACCTGCGAGCCTCCACCAGTCAGAACGATTTGCTGGCTGGGCAGATGTTCAAAACCCGCCGCATCCAGCTTGGCCCGGACCTCCTCGAAGATCTCTTCCAGGCGCGGCCGCATGACCCCAATGACTTCAGCACGGCTGACCTGCCTGCGGTCATGTTCCCAATCGCCAGTTTCGCCGCCGATCTCGATCATCTCGCGGTCATCAAGGCCTGTGGCCACGACACCGCCATGAAAGGTCTTGATACGTTCTGCCTGATGCGGGGCAATCTGTAGCCCCTTTGAGATGTCAGATGTCACGTGATCGCCGCCGATCCGGACACTGTCGGAATAAATCATATGTTTGCGCAGGAAGATCGACACGCCGGTGGCACCGCCCCCCATGTCGATACAGGCGGCCCCCAGTTCCTGCTCATCTTCCACCAAAGCCGCGATCCCCGCCGCATAGGCCGATGACGCAAGCCCGGCCAGTTCCAGATCACAGCGCTTAATGCAGTGGATGAGATTGGCCACAACGCCCCCATCGACCGACAGCAGGTGCATGTCCGTGGCAAGCCGGTTGCCGGTTTGTCCGCGCGGATCGCTGAGACCAGAGCGGTGATCGATTGCAAAATTCACAGGCTGGGCATGCAGCACCTCGCGCCCCTCGCCCAGATCGGGCGCGTCGCAGGCAGCAAGAGCCCGCGCCACGTCCTGCTCGGAAATCGGCGTCTCGGTCAGGTTGATCTGGCTATCCAACCCGTAAGAGCGCGGGCGCCCGCCCGACAGGCAGGCAATCACGTGATCCACACGAACCTGCGCCATTTTCTGCGCCCCGGACACGACCGTACGGATCGCGCGCTCGGTCTCTGCCATCGCTTCGATTTCGCCAAAGGCCACGCCGCGCGACCGGGTTGTGGCCGCACCGATCACACGAAAGCGGCTTTGGCCAGCCAAGGCGCCAACCCCGTCCCGTCCGCCGCTGGGATCTACGCCGTCAAAGCGCAGCACAAGGCAGGCAATCTTGGTGCTGCCCACATCGAGGATCGCAATCACGCCACGATCCATCGCGGCATTGCGCATCCGCCTTTGTGCCCGCTGAGATTGATACAGATCGAACATCAGGGCGTTCCTCCTGATTCAAGGCTGCGAATGCGCAGCATTTCTTGGGTGGCTGCCTGCGACAGCCGTAACGTGGGCCGTTCGGGCAGGCGCATATCGAAAATCGTGATGTCCCGGGCAAACAGATCCTGCGCCTTGTCGCGCGCGATCAGACGCTGCAGCGCGGTCACCGGATCCCGCCCCTCAGCGGCATCGGGCAACTGGATGACCTGGCTGCGATCCAGCACCACATCCCAGCGCCGCTCACCGCGCCGCTTTAAGCCGCGGACACGATCCCCCAGCGGGGCAGCGGCGTTCAAAACGGCCAAACCTTCCTGAATTGCGCTGTCAGCCCCCTCGCCGGACAGCAGCGGCATGCCCGGGAAGTCGGCGCGCCGCAGCGCCAGCCGGATCGGGTGGCCCGTCACATCAATCGTCCAAAGCTCGCCCGCAGGTGTTCGCCAAAGTGCCACCGGGCTGCGCTCTTCGATCTGGATTTGCAAAACGCCGCCCTGCCGCACCTGCAACTGCGCAGTGGCAACGGGATTGAGCGTCTCGATATCGGCACGCATCTTGTCGAGCTCAAGATCGAAGGAGGAAATCGGCAGGTCCAGCATCAGGGTCTGGCGCACCTCCTGCGCCAAAGCCGGAGAGGCGCCATCAACCGCCAACATGCGGACAGAGAATTCCGGCCTCTGCTCGATCGAGCGGCGGGCCTCATGATAGATGTCGGTGAGCAGCGTGCGGCGGGCCTCATCCACCCAGATCCAACCGCCCAACGCCGCCATGGCCGCAAGGGGCAAACCCAGCTTTACCGTGCCCCTGAACAGCGGCGACAGCAAAAGCCGGTTGATCTTGTAGGCAGTTCTGGAAGGGCTTGGGTCTGATCGCCCAGCGGCATTGCGTCGGGTTAGCGGCCACATGATGCGTCCTCCACCATCCAGCGACACAGGGCCCCGAACGAATAGCCCGCCAGGGCGGCCTGCTCTGGCGAAAGTGAGGTTGGCGTCATGCCGGGCTGGGTGTTCGTCTCAAGCAAGACGAGGCCATCCAGCCCCTTGCTTTCGTCCCAGCGGAAATCCGTACGCGTCACGCCCCGACAGCCCAGAACCGTATGTGCGCGCAAAGCGTAGTCTTCGCAGGCCGCATAAATCTCGGGTGGGATTTGGGCGGGACAGACGTGGCGTGATCCGCCCGTCTGGTACTTGGCATCGTAGTCATACCAGCCGTCCGTCAGAATATCGGTCACGCCCAGCGCTTGGGTGCCCATCACGGTGGCCGTCAATTCGCGCCCGGGCACAAACGCTTCGACCATCAGGTGATCGGGCATGTCATCGGCGATGCGCGGTGGGCCATTGCTGGCTTCATGCACGAGGTACACGCCCACGGAGGAGCCCTCATTGACCGGTTTGACGACATAGGGCGGGGGCAGAACATGGCGGGCCGTGATTTCGCTGCGGGCAGCCACCTTGCTCAGCACCACGGGCAGGCCTGCACTGCGATAGACGGCCTTGGTGCGCTCCTTGTCCATGGCGAGGGCCGAGGCCAGAACGCCCGAATGGGTGTAGGGCAGACCCAGCCATTCCAGCACGCCCTGCACACAGCCATCTTCGCCCCAGCGGCCATGCAGTGCGTTGAAAACCACGTCCGGCGCCGCGGCCTGCAACTGAGACACAAGGTCCGGGCCTGCGTCGATCTCGACCACGTCAAACCCTTCAGACATCAGCGCATCAGCGCAGCCCCGACCGGAGGACAGCGATACATCACGCTCTGCGGAGCGCCCGCCCATCAGGACGGCAACCCTTTGGGATGTCCTGCTCGACATGCCCGTACTGCCTTTCACGGGCGTTGGCCGCCCGGTTCTTGTTGTGACCTGTCCGGAGTTTTCCCCGTGACCTGTCGCCTGTCAGGCTCCGCGTGTGCCGCGACCGGATCGCACCGCCCGGTTTTAAAGCCCGTTTTATACTGCCTGCGCGCCGGGTTTGGCCCCCTTATGTGGCCCGCCGCCCCTCAGGACGGATCACCGACCCGCATGATTTCCCACTCTAGTGTTATTCCCTGACTCTCGGCAACTTTTTTCCGGACCAATTCGCCCAAAGCTTCGAGGTCGGCCGCGGTGGCCCCATCCGCATTGATCATGAAATTGGAATGCTTTTCGCTCATTTGAGCCCCGCCGACGCGGGCCCCGCGCATGCCGGCATTGTCGATGACCTTCCACGCCTTGAGATCGTGCACATCATCTTCGCGCCCGGTCGAGGAAAATCCGGCGGGATTTCGGAAGGTCGATCCGGCAGAGCGATCCCGGGTGGGTTGTGTTGCATCCCGCTGGGCCAATTGCGCCTCCATCCGAGCATGCAATTGCTCTGGCACACCGCGCGGGGCGCGCAGATGGGCCGCCGTTACCACCCATCCCTCCGGCAAATTCGAGGATCGATAGGACAGGGCCAGTTCCGCAACCGTCAAGCGGCGCATCTCACCGGTCCGCGTGACAACCTCGACCGCCTCCAACACATCCGCCATGTAGCTGCCATAGCAGCCCGCGTTCATGCGCACGGCCCCGCCGATGGAGCCCGGGATGGTGCGCAGAAATGTCAGATCAAGCCCGGCATCGGCAGCCTTGCGGGCCACCTGCGCATCCAGCGCCGCCGCACCTGCCCGCACCCTGTCGCCAGAAATCTCAACCGTATTGAACCCCCTGCCCAATCGGATCACCACGGCCCGCAGCCCACCGTCGCGCACGATCAGGTTTGAGCCAACCCCCATGGGAAAAACCGGGACCTCCGCCGGAAGCGCCGCCAGAAACGCGGCCAAATCCTCGGCGTCTGCCGGTTGAAAGAACCAATCCGCAGGCCCGCCCACACGCAGCCATGTGAGGCCCGAAAGCGCTTTGCCCTCGCTCAATTTGCCCCGCACGGGCGGCATCTGGAAATCACTCACCTTGCACCTGCCTTTTGGTCCAGCGCCACAGGTAAATCACCGGCCAGCGCAAGACCAGAGCCCCCACACAAAGCGCGAACACAGCCGCCATCGTACCTTCGCTCAGCCAGACATAGATCAGGATCGGAATACCGACGGCAATCAGCCCATAGGCCAGTGGCCAGTGCTGCTTCTTGGATGGGAAGGCAGACAGGGCCGCAGCGCAGATCACCCACAGACATACGAAAACCATATCTCTTCCTCCTATCTGGGCCGCGGTTCAGCGCCTGACATGCGGGGCCATAGGAGCTTAGCGCAGACCCCGCGCGTGCAGCCGTTATTCCGCCAGGCGTGCCGGCAACGCATTGGCCCAGGCGCTGATCGTACCTGCGCCGAGACACACAACAATATCGCCGGGCTTGGCCTCTTCCTGCACAAGGCGCACCAAGGCATCCTCATCCGCAATGGCGCTGGCATGGCGATGACCATGGGCGATCAGCCCGTCCACCAGATCGTCCCGCGAGGCGCCCTCGATGGGCGCTTCACCCGCTGCGAACACCTCGGCAATTGCCACCACATCAGCCCCGTTAAAGCAGGCGCAGAAATCCTCGAAAAGCGAGGACAGCCGGGAATAGCGGTGCGGCTGATGCACCGCAATTACCCGCCCGTCGTCCTCGACGGACTGGCGCGCCGCGCGCAGGACAGCGGCGATCTCGACCGGGTGATGGCCATAGTCATCAATAATTGTAACGCCATTGACTTCGCCCACCTTGGTGAAGCGCCGATTGACCCCCTTGAAGGCGGCCAGCGCGTTGCGGATCTGATCGGCGCGCATGCCCAGATGGCGCGCCACCGCCACGGCCGCCAACGCGTTGGACACGTTGTGATCGCCCGGCATCGGCAGCACGCAGCCTTCGATGATCCTGTTCTCGCTCTGCAGACCGATGTCGAAATGGGCCTCCCCCTTGCGGTAGCGCAAATTCATGGCCCGCACATCCGCCTGCGCGTTGAACCCGAAAGTCCGCACCCGGCGATCGGAGATCCGCCCGACAAGCGCCTGAACCTCCGGATGATCGGTGCAGCAGACAGCCAGCCCGTAAAACGGAATGTTGGAGACGAAATCATAAAAGCCCTGGCGCAGATTCTCGATCGTGCCCCAGTGCTCCATATGCTCGGGATCAATATTCGTTACGATCGCAATCGTCGCCGGAAGGCGGTTGAACGTGCCGTCGGATTCATCGGCCTCCACCACCATCCATTCCCCTTGGCCCATGCGGGCATTGGAGCCATAGGCATGAATGATGCCGCCGTTCACGACAGTCGGGTCAATTCCGCCCGCATCCAGCAAGGTGGCCACCAGGGTTGTCGTGGTGGTCTTGCCATGGGTGCCCGCCACAGCAATGTTCGATTTCAGCCGCATCAACTCGGCCAGCATTTCTGCCCGGCGCACCACCGGCAGGCCCATGCGGCGCGCGGCGTCGAGTTCCGGGTTACCCGGCTTGATGGCGGATGAAATGACCACGACCGCCGCTTTCAGCAGGTTGTCCGCGTGCTGCCCGATGAAAATCTCAGCGCCCCGGTCGCGCAGCCGGTCGGTGATGCGCGAGGCCTTCAGATCAGAACCCTGAACCTGATAACCAAACTCCAGCAGCACTTCGGCAATGCCGGACATCCCGATGCCACCGATCCCGACAAAATGGATCGGGCCCAGTTGGGCGGGCAGTTTCGTGACACCTTCCATAATGCGTGATCCGTCCATGCTTGCTCTTCTCAGTTCTCGTTCGCTGTCGGGGGCGTGCCTGTCAAGCGCTCAACCAGTGCAACCAGGCGCTCGGTTGCATCGGGGGTGGCCTGCGCCAGTGCTTGCTGCGCCATTTGGGCGGCGGCATCGGGCTGTGTCAGGATCGCGTTTATCTGCTCGGCAAGGCTGTCTGCGCTCAACCGGCTTTCGGGGATCAGAACCGCAGCGCCCGCTTCGACCAGCCCTCGGGCGTTGTGGGTCTGGTGGTCATCGGTGGCTGCTGCAAATGGGATGAGTATGGAGGGCCGGCCAATCACGCCGATATCCGCGACCGACGAGGCCCCTGCGCGCGAGATCACCAGTTGGGCCTCTGCCAACCTGCGGGGCACATCCTGAAAGAACGGGGCCACTTCGCAGCGAATGCCCGCCGCGTCATAGGCCTCTTGCACCCGCGCAACATCTTCGGGCCGCGCCTGATGGGCAATGCGCACCCGGCTGCGCAGCGCCTCAGGCAAGGATGCGAGCGCGGCCGGCACCGTATCCGAGAGAATGCGCGCCCCCTGGCTGCCCCCGATCGACAGGATATCAACAGGGCCCGCATCGGGCGCCATGTAGGGCGATCCGGCGCGTGCAAGAATCGCACCGCGCACCGGATTGCCTGTGTGCAGGCCCTCAATGCCGTGGGGCAGTTGCGCAGGCCATGTCCCGCAGGCAACCGCATCGACACGGGGCGCAAACACGGTGTTCACCCGCCCAAGCACGGCGTTTTGTTCATGGATCATACGGGGCAGTTTCAGCAGCCATGCCGCCCCCACGGAAGGAATTGCGGGATAGCCGCCAAACCCCACCACAATGGCCGGACGGTCGCGGCGCATGCGCCGGGCTGCGCCCAGCACGCCCGCAAGGATCTTGAAGGGAACCAAGGCCTTGGCGAAAATGCCCCCATGGGCAAAGGTGGCAGAGGAAACCTGCTCCACATCGACCGAATGGGGAAAGCCGCCGGTGTAGCGGGCACCGCGCGCATCGGTGGACAGACGCACACGCCAGCCCTTGCGCAGCATGGCTTCCGCAAGCGCCTGAGCGGGGAACATGTGCCCGCCCGTACCGCCTGCTGCAATCACCATCAATGGCCCACTTTGTGCCGTGTTCATCCTGTCTGCACCCCTGTGCTATCCTCGCAAATGCTGCATCGCAGCAGCCCGTCGCGGCGGCTTCTACAATGCACCGCCACGGAATGCATCCCGGATTGCGCCCTGTGGCCGTTTTTGCGTCAGGGCAAGCAACATGCCCAGGGTGATGCCCCCGGCCAGCAACGAAGACCCGCCGTAGGACACGAACGGAAGTGTCATGCCCTTGGCGGGCAAAAGCCGTACGGCAACACCCATGTTGATCATGGCCTGCACGGCGAAAATGCTGACAAGGCCACAGCCCGCGAGGCGTACGAACGGATCACGTTCCACGATCAGCCGGGCCAGCGAGCGAAACACCACCGTGAAATAGAGGCCGATGATTACCAACACCAACAGCAAGCCGAACTCCTCCGCTGCCACCGCGATAATGAAATCCGTATGGGCATCGGGCAGAGACCACTTCACTGCGCCCTCGCCGATCCCAACGCCCAGAAAGCCCCCTTCCCGGATCGCGTTGGCGGCGTAGCCAAGCTGCGTTGTCGGGTCGACCTCGGTCGACAGGAAGCCATCGATCCGTCGTGCAAAATGCTCGGAACTGTTATAGGCCAGCATGCCCGCGCCGAGCACGGCAAACGCCAAAGCGATCAGGAAAAACATCGGCGCGCCAGCTACGAAGTACATCACGCCCCAGGAAAACAGGATCAGCGCCGATTGCCCGAAATCGGGCTGAATGGCGAGCAAACCCACCACCACGCCAGTTAAGGCCAGGGTCACCGTTTTGCCCGGCGGGCCGCTGACCTCGCTGGAAGCTGCAATGAGCCAGGCGCAAAACACCACATAAACCGGCTTTAGGAATTCAGAAGGCTGTAGGGTGGCAAACCCAAGCGAATACCAGCGCGTGGCACCCTTGCCGAAATCCTGTCCGAAGATCGGCAACAGGGCCAAGGCCACAAATGCGGCCACAAACCCAAGCGTCGCAAGCCTGCGGATCGCTTCGGGGGGCAGCATGGACAGCAAAATCATCGCCGTCAGCCCCATGGCGCCGAACAGGGCTTGTCGTTCGACGTAGTGGGTCGGGGCGAAGCTGTGTTTCTCGGCCAGCGGGGCCGAGGCGGCCAGCCCCAACAGAAGCCCGATGCCGAACAGGGCAAAGATGCAAACAATCGTCCAACGATCCACTGTGCGCCACCAGCGCGGCAGGATCGGCTCGCCCGTGCGGGTGCGCACGGTGCCATAAACCATTTCCGTCATGGGAAGCTGCTCATTTGCCTCATTTTGGGGGCTGAACCCCGGGTTTCTATTGCCTGTATTGGCACCCAAAAGGGTGCCCTGCCGTCTGCTGCGCCCCCATTTTCGGGGGTCTGTGCCGCAAGGCTACCGGATATAATCCCATCCGACCAGCATTTTGCGCCCCCCAGGGGCCAATTCATTGCTCTGACGTGTCTTAACTCACGGACCAAAGCCCCTTGCGCCGCCGCGCAGGCTCGGGCAACAGGCAGACATGCACATCGACACTTTGATCCTCGGTGCCGGAGCAGCCGGCCTGATGGCGGCCGCCCATTGTGGCGGGCGTGTGCTGGTGGTTGATCACGCGCGCAAGCCCGGCGAAAAGATCCGCATCTCAGGCGGAGGGCGCTGCAACTTCACCAATATCTACACCTCTGCCGACAATTTCCTGAGCGCCAATCCGCATTTCGCAAAGAGTGCACTGGCCCGCTACACGCAATGGGATTTCATCGATCTCGTGGATCGGCACGGCATCGCCTGGCATGAGAAAACTCTTGGCCAACTGTTTTGCGATGGCCGGTCGCAAGCCATCATCGACATGCTTCTGGCCGAACTGCGCAGCGCGGGCGCTGACCTTTGGCTGCAAACCGAGATCGGGACGATTTCCCGGGACGACGCGACCGGCTTTCAGGTTGCGCTGCGCCGCCAGGGCGAGGCCGTGACCGTGCACGCCAAAAATCTGGTTCTGGCCACGGGCGGCAAATCCATCCCAAAGATGGGGGCCACGGGGCTTGCCTATCAAATCGCGCAGCAATTTGGCCTGCCGATGCAACCCACCCGGCCCGCGCTTGTGCCCTTCACCTTCGATGAGCAGGCCCGCGACAGGTTGCGCCCGCTGGCCGGCGTGGCCTGCCCGGCCCGCGTGGCTGCCCGCGAAGGGCCCGCCTTCGAGGAAGCCCTGCTCTTTACCCATCGCGGTCTATCCGGGCCGGCTGTCTTACAGGCCTCTTCCTACTGGAGCGCGGGCGAGGCAGTTCAGATCAGCCTGTGCCCCGACACCGACCCGCTGGCCTGGCTGCAGGCGGAGCGCAGCGCCGCAGGCCAAGGGCGCAAGGCCCCGGCGACCGTTCTGGCGGGTCTGTTGCCCAAGGCGTTGGCCGGACACCTTGTGGATGCCACAGGCCTCGAAGGCACGCTTGCAGATCAGTCCGATGACAGTCTCGGACGTCTTGCCAAGCGGATCAGTGGCTGGTCGGTCACGCCGTCTGGCACAGAAGGCTATCGCACGGCCGAGGTGACAGCCGGGGGTATCTGCACCGATGCGCTGGACGCGCGCAGCCTCCAAAGCCGCGCCGTGCCCGGCCTGTTTGCCATTGGAGAGGCCGTGGATGTCACCGGGTGGTTGGGCGGCTACAATTTTCAATGGGCCTGGAGTTCGGCCGTCGCCGCCGGGCGCGCCATCGCCGCAAGCGCGGCGTGACCTGCCCCCTGCCCGTCCCTGACCGCGAAGGGTCTAGGCCTCTGCCGCAAGAATCTTTTGGACCTGCGCGGTGAAATCATCACCGCGCTGCTCGAAATTGTCATATTGGTCAAAGCTGGCAGCTGCTGGGGCGAGCAACACAACATCGCCCGCCTCCGCCTCGGCAGCCGCAGCCGCCACCGCCGCAGCCATCGTCTTGCACACCGCGACCTGTGGCGCCTTGGGCCCAAGCGCAGACAGGTCCAGCGCGAAGGCCTCAGCCTCGCGCCCGATCACATAGGCCTTGGCGACGTGCTCCAAGCCCGCGCCCAGCCCGTCCAGCCCACCTTCTTTTGCCAATCCGCCACAAATCCAGCGGATCGGCGCGAAAGCTGACAGCGCCTTGGCCGCAGCATCCACATTGGTGGCCTTGCTGTCATTGACGAAGCGCACACCGGCGGAGGTGGCCACAGTCTGCGATCGGTGCGGCAGACCGGCGAAACTTTCGAATGCATCAGCAATATCGCGCGGCGCCAACCCAAGGCAGCGGGCAACGGCATAGGCCGCACAAGCGTTCTGGTGGTTATGCGCCCCGGGCAGGCCAGACACGGCGCGCAAATCCACCGATGCCACCTGCCGCCCCTTGCGGCTTTCCGACAGGAACCCCTTGCGCGCAGTCACCGACCAGCCGGGCCCGCCAAGCTTGCGCCCGGCAATGCGGATCACTCTGTCATCAGCGGCATATTCAGACAATTGGCCGGCCAGGAACTGCCCCTCCAGCTCATCCACCCCGATGATGGCGCGATCAGGGCCACCCTCAGAAAAGAGCCGGCGCTTGGCGGCAAAATAGCCGCCCATGCCGCCGTGACGGTCCAGGTGATCGGGGGAAAGGTTGGTGAAGACTGCGATATCCGGGGTCAGGGAACGGGCCAGTTCCGTCTGATAGGAAGACAACTCCAAGACCACCACACTGCCATCTTCTGGCGGCTCCAGATCGAGCACGCCGCGCCCGATATTGCCTGCCAACTGCACGGGCCGCCCCAATTGCGCCAGCACGTGGGCGATCAGAGCAGAGGTGGTCGATTTCCCGTTCGAACCCGTCACCGCCACGATCTTGGGCTCGGTCTCGAACCTGTCCCAACCCGCCCCATCGAGCGAGCGGAAGAACAGACCGATATCATTGTCCACGGGCACCCCAGCATCGAGCGCTGCCTGCAACACGGGATGAGGCGCGGGATAGAGATGGGGAATGCCGGGGGATGTCACGAGACAGGCCATGCCCTCCAACGCGCCTGCCTTGGACAGGTCCTTGAG
Organism: Oceanicola sp.; assembly: GCA_022447275.1. Lineage (GTDB taxonomy): Bacteria > Pseudomonadota > Alphaproteobacteria > Rhodobacterales > Rhodobacteraceae > JAKVBK01. The sequence goes on from JAKVBK010000010.1 coordinate 25,918, forward strand.
CAGAAAGCCCTCCGCCTCTGCCCGGGCCCGTCCGGCTGCACCATCATCCCAGCAGATCGGCTGCGCACCGCCGGCCCGCAGGGCACGGGCCGTCGACATGCCCGAACGCCCCAGCCCCAGCACCCCCACATCCTGTCCTGCGAACCCTCTGACCGGGATCATCGCCTCGTCTCCCTTGCGACGTGAGCGCCACAGATGCAGGGACATGCCCCTTCTCATGGCCTCTCACGATACTTACATCCCGTTCATGACTGATCCCAAGAGCCCCGGCAACCCATTGTCGTTTCCAGACTTTCCCTACTGGTCGGAGCGATTTGCCTACGATATAGTCACCCCACGCGACAGGGGGACGCAGGCGTGACAGACTCCGGATTACAGAAACTGGCCTTCGTGCTTTTAATGGCATTGATGATCTATGTTGCCGTAACTTCAGGAGGCGCCTGATGGCTCAAAGATACTCTGGCGCCTACAGTCCGAACGCGAACAAGCAATCCGGTGGAGGGGCCCCTGGCGGCCCGCCCCCCAGAGCGCGCCCGATGGCAGGCCAGAAGCCAACCAAAGCCGGGGCGCGGGTTAACTTCACTTTCATATTGCCTCTGGCCTTCCTGATCCGGGCCTTTGCCTCGGAGCCGGTTGCGATGGCGACCTACCTGCTCGCCGTGGGCCTCCTGCTGCTGGCCGCATGGATGACCCGTGAGGGACTGAAGGCCGAAGATGCCTATGCCGCGCGAAAGGTGGCCCGGCGCCCCGCCATGCCGCGCAAGATATTCGGCTCTGTCCTGACCGGGCTCGGCCTTGCGGTCGCAGGGCTTGCGGGCCACGGCATGACCGATGCCATCATCTTTGGCGTGCTGGGCACCGCTTTGCACTTTGGGGCTTTCGGGCCAGACCCGATGAAAGACAAAGGCATGGAGGGCATCGACACCTTCCAGCAAGACAGGGTTGCGCGCGCAGTCGAAGAAGGCTTGGGCCATCTCGACGCCATGCAAGACGCCATCCTGCGCACCCGTGACCGCGACCTGCAGAACAGGGTCGACAGCTTTGGGGAGACCGCCCGCACCCTCTTCCGGACGGTGGAGGACGATCCGCGCGATTTGACAGCCGCCCGCAAATATCTGGGCGTCTATCTCAAGGGTGCCCGCGACGCCGCCGTTAAGTACACGGAGTTGACGGCCAATGGCCCCAACCCGGACGCGCGGGCGTCGTTCATTGCCTTGCTCGATGACCTCGACAGTAATTTTGCCGCCAGAACCAAATCTTTGCTGCTGGATGACAGGACCGATCTCGATGTCGAGATTTCCGTTCTGCGTGACCGGCTGGCCCGTGAGGGGGTGCGGGTCGATCCCTGACGGGCGCAGTCACCCTTTTTGAAACCACAAAACGCCCCGTCCAAACCGGAGATCCCGATGTCTGACACAACGCGAACGAAAGCCCAGGAATCCGCAACCGAAGTACAGGCGGTGGCCGCCCAGCTTCTGCCGGAGCCCGTTCCGGCCCATGAGGTTGTTCCACTGGCCGATGCTGCGCCGGAGCAGTCAGAAGCGATCATGACACGGATCAGCGAGTTGGACATGAGCGACACCGGCTCGATCGTCGCCTTTGGCTCCGCCGCACAGGGCGAACTGCAGCAGATCAGCCAAGCCATGCTGGCCGATGTGAAAAACAAAGACGTGGGCCCCGCAGGCGACAGCCTGCGCTCGATGGTCGGGGCCATCCGGGGCTTCTCGGTCTCGGAACTCGACGTGCGGCGCAAACGCTCGTTCTGGGAAAAGCTGATGGGACGCGCTGCCCCCTTCTCAAACTTCCTGTCGCGCTTCGAAGAAGTGCAGGGCCAGATCGACAAGATCTCTGACGATCTGCTGGAGCACGAGCACACGCTACTCAAGGACATCAAGTCGCTCGATATCCTGTATGAGAAGACGCTGAACTTTTACGACGAGCTGGCGCTGTACATTGCCGCTGGCGAGGAAAAGCTGCGCATTCTCGACAGTGAGGAAATCCCTGCAATGGAAGCCGCTGTGACGGCTGCACCGGAAGAGGACCAGGTGATCAAAGCCCAGGAACTGCGAGACCTGCGGGCCGCGCGCGATGATCTGGAGCGCCGGGTGCATGATCTTAAATTGACGCGCCAGGTGACCATGCAGTCGCTGCCCTCGATCCGGCTGGTGCAGGAGAATGACAAATCCCTCGTCACCAAGATTAATTCCACCCTGGTGAACACGGTGCCGCTGTGGGAAACCCAACTGGCACAGGCGGTCACGATCCAGCGCTCGCGGGAGGCGGCCGAAGCCGTGCGCAGCGCCAATGATCTGACCAACGAACTGCTGCAGGCAAATGCCAAGAACCTGCGCGAAAGCAACAAGGTGGTCCGCGAAGAAATGGAACGCGGCGTGTTTGACATCGAGGCCGTGAAGGTCGCCAATGCTGAGCTGATCGCAACCATTGAGGAAAGCCTGCAAATCGCCGACGACGGAAAGAAGCGCCGGGCAGAAGCAGAGGGTGAACTGGTCAAGATGGAGGCAGAGCTGCGCGACACGCTGGCCTCCGCCAAGGCGCGCAAGACAGGCACGGGCGACGTGGCAGCCACGTCGGTGCCTGAGGCCTGATCCCGCATCCCAGTGTCCTTGTGGCAGCGCATAGGGGCAGGTCTTCTGCCATTGGCCTTGGCGGCCTGTCAGGTTGGCGCTCCGGCGCCTTCCCCCCTGCCCATTGCGCCGCCTGAGGCCCCAGCGGTCGCCCCGTCAGAGGCCTCGCAGGCCTTGTCGCGCCACTATGCACGCGTGCAGGAAGACCTCGTCTCGCAGGGCTTGCTGCGCCGCGATACCGGGCTCGATATTCCCCTGTCCTCGTCGCGGCTGGCCGAAACCTTTCTGACCGTTGCCCTGTTTGACGAATATGTCCGGCAGGGCGATCGGCTTGTGCCGCAGGCAACCCAGACGGTTTTGCGCCGCTGGGACATGCCGGTGCGGGTGTCTCTTCGCTTTGGCGCCAGCGTCCCCGAGGCCCAGCGCGGCACTGACAGGCGCACAGTGGCCGCCTACACGCGACGCTTGTCGCAGGCGACAGGTCATCCGGTAATGCTGTCGGAAAGCCGGCCCAATTTTCATGTGTTTGTGCTCAATGAAGATGAGCGGCTGGACTACGACGATGAATTGCGCGCAGCGCTTCCGGGCATCGATGCCACCACCTTGCGCACGATCCGCACCTTGGCGCGCGATACCTTCTGCGTGGTCTTTGCCTATGGCTCTGCAGATACGGGCACATTTTCCCGGGCGCTGGCGATCGTGCGGGGTGAGCATCCGGATCTTTTGCGCGGCTCCTGCCTGCATGAGGAGATTGCCCAGGGGCTGGGCCTTGTGAATGACAGCCGCACCGCGCGCCCCTCGATTTTCAATGATGACGAGGAATTCGCCTATCTGACAGGCCACGACGAGCTGCTTTTGTCGATGCTCTATGATCCGCGCATGCGTCCGGGCATGACCCTGCAACAAGCCCGCCCCATCGCCTATCAGATCGCCGCCGAGAAACTGGGCGGGGAAAGCTGACATGGCACAGGCTGGCCGGGTCTTTACGCGGCCTTCAGGCCGGCTGCGCAAAGGTGCAACGGCGTGCATTTTCAAGATGGCACGCAAAGCGCTTCACAGGACGGGGGCGTGCGCATAGCATCTAACCTTGAAACCGTGCGGCGGGCCCGCGGCAAACCACAGCCATTTGCCCCAGCACATTGCGATACATACCGGGTCTTTTCGAAAGGATAACCGCCATGGGCATTTTCGACTTTCTCTCCGGCCAGTTCATCGATGTCATCCACTGGACCGATGACACCCGAGACACGCTGGTCTGGCGGTTTGAACGTGAAGGGCATGAGATCAAGTACGGCGCCAAGCTGACCGTGCGCGAGTCGCAGGCCGCTGTTTTTATCCATGAAGGCCAGCTGGCCGATGTGTTCACGCCCGGGCTGTACATGCTCGAAACGAACAACATGCCGATCATGACGTCCCTGCAGCATTGGGATCACGGGTTTAAATCCCCCTTCAAATCCGAGATCTACTTCATCTCGACCCAGCGCTTCGGGAACCTGAAATGGGGCACCAAAAACCCGGTGATGCTGCGTGATCCCGAGTTTGGCCCCACCCGGATCCGCGCCTTTGGCACCTATGCGATCCGCGTCACCGATCCGGCACGCTTCATGGCGGAAATCGTGGGCACCGATGGTGAGTTCACGTTGGACGAGATCCGCTTCCAGATCCGCAACATCATCGTGCAGGAAGCCTCACGCGTGATGGCCAGCTCTGGCATCCCAGTGCTGGACATGGCCGCCAACACCGCGGACATGGGCAAGCTGATCGCCACGGAAGTGTCCAAGGTGCTGACCGATTACGGTGTGATGATGCCGGAATTCTACATCGAAAACATCTCGCTTCCGCCAGCGGTAGAAGCCGCGCTCGACAAGCGCACCTCCATGGGCCTTGCGGGTGATCTGGGCAAGTTCACCCAGTATTCGGCCGCCGAAGCCATGACGGCCGCCGCCCAGAACCCCAATGGCGGTGGCGGCATGGGGGCCGGCCTTGGCATGGGAATGGGCATGGCCATGGCAAACAATATGATGGGCGGCGCACAGGGCGGGCCGTGGGGCGCCGCACCACAGGCACAGCCACAGGCCCCCGCCCCGGCGGCTCCGGCCGCCGCAGCGCCACCGCCGCCGCCCCCCGTAGAAGAGCATGTCTGGCACATTGCCACCGATGGGGAGGTCACCGGCCCCTATTCCAAAGCCCGGCTTGGCCGCATGGTGGCCGAGGGCAGCTTCGCCCGCGATACCCATGTCTGGACCGCCGGACAGGATGGCTGGAAGAAAGCCGAGGATGTGACAGAGCTTGCCCGCCTGTTCACAATTCTGCCGCCACCGCCGCCGCCGGGCGTCTAACAGGCGTGGCGCCGGCCCCATCTGCGGGCCGGCACGCGCTTTGCAACGGCCCTGTCCGACGCACGCGCCCCGCCGTGACGGCCCTTAAAGCCACCCCTTGCTCGGGAGATCCGCATGACGCAGCCTCCGCCCCCACCCCCGCCGACCGATCTGGACAGGAGCGACGGCGCCGTGCTGCGCAGCGATGTCACCGCGGGCGCAATCGAAGAGCACCGTTTTCCCTGCTCGAACTGCGGCTCAGACATGCGCTTTGCCCCGGGTGGCGCGGGGCTTGAATGCCCCCATTGTGGCGCCACAGAGGCGCTTGATCCCGATGACAGCGCACCCGATGCGATCCCCGAGTTGGATTTTCGCCAAGCGCTGGCCGACCAACTGCCCGCCGCTCAGATGGAAGAAACCCGCGTTCTGTCCTGTGATAGCTGCGGCGCTCAGGTCGAGTTTGACGCCGTCACCCATGCCAAGGAATGTCCGTTCTGCGCCTCACCCGTCGTGACGGATACCGGCACCCATCGCCATATCAAACCCCGCGCCGTGCTGCCCTTTAGCCTGAAAGGTAAGCAAGCCCGCGATGCCATGGAGGCGTGGCTGGGCAAGCTGTGGTTTGCCCCCAATGGACTGAAGGAATTCGCGCGCAAGGGGCGGCCTCTGCAGGGCATTTACCTGCCCTACTGGACATATGATGCCGACACAAAAACCCAGTTCACCGGACGGCGCGGCGATGTCTACTACGTAACCCGGACGCGCGTCGACTCTGACGGGAATACAGAAACCTATCAGGAAGAACAGGTTCGTTGGACAAATGTGTCAGGCCGGGTTGCCCGCGTCTTTGATGATGTGCTGGTTCTGGCCTCCCAAAGCCTGCCGCGCGAGCATACAGAAGCGCTCGAGCCTTGGGATCTGTCCGAACTGCGCCCCTATGCGCCCGAGTTCCTTGCAGGCTTTCGGGCCGAGGGCTACGCGATCGGGCTGGAAGATGGCTATGACCATGCCCGCCAGAAGATGGATGCGGTGATCCGAAGGGATGTCCGCTTCAAAATCGGCGGCGACCGACAGAAAATCACCTCAATGGATACGGATGTCTCGGATGTGACGTTCAAGCACGTGTTGTTGCCGGTCTGGCTGGCGGCCTACCGGTTCAGGGGCAAAGCCTATCGCTGTGTGATCAACGGACGCACCGGGCGGGTGCAGGGCGAACGGCCATGGTCGGTCGCTAAGATCGCTCTGGCTGTTTTGGCCGGGTTCCTGCTGGCGGCTACGATCGGCTATGTCTACGCCGTCAGCCAAGGCGCATTGCCCGCGCCGGCCATCCCCGGCCTTTAGGCCAGCGGCCCAGCGCGCGGCGGGCCAGGCCCGCCCAAGCTGGGCCGCCCCTCCCCGCCGCACAACGCCGTTGAAGGCTGCCCAAAAGCCTAGACGGTGCAGCATCACCGGGCTATCGCTTGCCGGAACAACGGCTCCGTTGCGCCCTGCCTCGCAAGCCAGCCCTCAAGAAAGACAGCCCCATGATCCTCTGCGCCGGCGAAGCCCTGATCGACATGCTGCCCCGCGAAAGCGCAGATGGCACGGCCACATTGGCCCCCACAGCAGGTGGTGCGGTTTTCAATACGGCAATCGCTCTGGGCCGCCTCGAGGTGCCCACCGGCTTTGCCTGCGCCCTCTCCGATGACATGTTCGGCCGCCAGTTGCGCCGCACCCTGGCCGACAGCAACGTGGACACGACCCATTGTGCAACAGTTGCCCGCCCATGCACGCTGGCCTTTGTCGAATTGATCGACGGGCACGCGCGCTATGCATTTTACAACGCGGGCACCGCTCTGAAAGAGATGGGCCCCCAAGAGTTGCCCAGCGATCTGTCAGCGATCAGTGCCCTGTTCCTCGGCGGGATCTCCCTGATGGATGAGCCCTGTGGCACGGCCCTCGAAAGCCTTGTGGATGCGCTGCCAGACAGCGTGCCCCTGATGTTTGATCCCAATATCCGGCCCAGCTTTATCGCCGACGCGCAGGCCTATCGTGCCCGGTTTGATCGGATCACCGCGCGCGCAGACATCGTGAAACTCTCCGATGAGGATTTAGAGTGGCTGACCGGCACCGCCGATCCGTCTGATGGAGTCAGCCAGCTGATCGATCGGGGCGTTTGTCTTGTGTGCCTCACCCGGGGCGCAGCAGGGGTCACCGCCTACACGGCCTCCGGCAGCCTTTCGGTTCCGGCCCCTCAGGCCCATGTCGTGGATACCGTTGGCGCCGGAGACACGTTCAACGCGGGCCTGCTCGCCGGGCTGCACCGCGCGGGCCACCTGGCCCGGGGCGCGCTGGCCGCACCGGATGAAACAGCCCTGCGGGACAGCCTCTCGCTTGGCGTGACCGCCGCCGCCGTTGTTGTGTCTCGCGCGGGCGCCAATCCCCCCACCCTTGCAGAACTGGAAGGCTAATCATGCGCGCACTTGTACAACGTGTGACCGAAGCATCCGTCCGCGTGGACGGCACGGTCATCGGTGAAATCGGGCACGGGGTTCTGATCCTTGTCTGTGCCATGCAGGGCGATGGTCCGGACGTCTCTGCCAAGCTGGCCGCCAAGATCTCCAAGCTGCGCATATTCAAGGATGACGCGGGGCGGATGAACCGATCCCTGCTTGATACGGGCGGTGCGGCACTGGTTGTTTCTCAATTCACGCTGGCGGCTGATACGTCGCGCGGAAACCGGCCGGGTTTCTCTGCGGCAGCGCCCCCCGAGGAGGGCGCAGCGCTCTATGAGACCTTCAAGGCCGACATGGCCAGCTTGGGCATAGAGGTGGCCTCTGGCCAGTTCGGGGCCGACATGGCCGTTGCACTGATCAATGATGGGCCGGTCACGATCTGGCTCGACATATAGGCGCCGGACACGGCGCCCCCTGAGTTGCACAAAAAACAGGCAGCCCCCGGGGGCCACGCCCTGCGCCCCCCGCAGAATTCCTGTGAAATAGCCGCGAGCGCCTGCCGGTGCTTGCGGCCCGTTCATCTTTGGTTAACGGTCCGAGTATGAGCGATACACCCCGGTTCTTTGACGAATTGGCGGGCACGGGCGACACGGCCCGGTCCCCCTATGCCGACTATGCCACCTGGTTCGAACAGGAGAGCATTCCCGACCTGCGCAAGAAGGCCGCGCAAGCGGAAAACTTTTTCCGTCGTACGGGCATCACCTTCAATGTCTATGGCGCGCAGGATGCAGATGAACGGCTGATCCCCTTCGATGTGGTGCCACGCGTGATCTCCAACCGCGAATGGCAGAAACTGACACGGGGCATCGAGCAGCGGGTGCGGGCGATCAACGCCTTTCTGCATGACATCTACCACCGGCAGGAAATCATCCGGGCGGGGCGCATTCCTGCGGAGCTGATCGCCAACAATGAGGCCTTCTTGCCGCAGATGATCGGCGTTGAGCCCCCCGGCGGTGTCTACACCCACATCGTGGGCACCGACCTTGTGCGCACCGGTGAAAACGAGTTCTTCGTGCTCGAAGACAATGCGCGCACACCCTCCGGGGTCAGCTACATGCTGGAAAACCGCGAAACCATGTTGCGCATGTTCCCAGAACTGTTCGCACGCATCCGCGTCAAACCGGTGCAGGACTATCCCACCCGGCTGCTGCGCGCCCTGCAGGCCAGCCTGCCTCCGGCCTATACCGGCTCTGGCAAACCCACGGTGGCCGTGCTCACCCCCGGCATCCACAACTCAGCCTATTTCGAACATTCCTTCCTGGCCGAACAGATGGGCGCAGAATTGGTCGAGGGCCATGATCTGCGGATCGAGAACGGACGGGTCGCCATGCGCACCACCCGGGGCTATACGCCGATCGATGTGCTCTACCGCCGGATCGACGATGATTTCATCGATCCGCTGAATTTCCGGCCTGACAGCATTCTGGGCGTGCCCGGCATCTTTGACGCCTACCGTGCCGGCAGCATCACCCTGGCCAACGCTCCGGGCACCGGCATCGCCGATGACAAAGCCATCTACAGCTACATGCCCGAGATCGTTCGGTTTTACACGGGCGAAAAGCCGATCTTGGAAAACGTCCCAACCCATCGCTGCTCGGACCCTGAAGCCTTGGCCTATGTGCTGGACAACCTGGAATCCCTCGTGGTCAAGGAAGTGCACGGCTCTGGCGGCTACGGAATGCTGGTCGGGCCTGCAGCTTCCAAGCGCGAAATCAAGGCCTTCCGGGCCAAGCTCGTCGCAAAGCCCGCCAACTATATCGCCCAACCAACGCTGGCGCTTTCAACGTGCCCGATCCTGACAAAAGCAGGGCTGGCACCGCGCCACGTGGATTTGCGCCCCTTCGTGCTCGTGCGTCCCGACGGGATCGATCTTACGCCCGGTGGCCTGACACGGGTGGCCCTCAAGAAGGGCAGCCTGGTGGTGAACTCCTCCCAAGGGGGCGGCACCAAGGACACTTGGGTTCTGGAGGACTGACGCGCAATGCTGGGAAAGACCGCCGCCGGCCTCTATTGGATGTTCCGCTATCTCGAGCGGGCAGAGAACACCGCCCGCCTGATCGAGGGCGGCTTTCGCATCGCCCTGACCCGCCCTGACAGCGCCGACGACGAATGGGCGGGCGTGCTGGACAGCATCGGCGCCCGGAGCCCCTATCTGGCCCGTCATGAGACCTTCGAGCAGGGACAGGTGGTCAATTTCCTGCTGCGCGATCCAGCCAACCCCACCAACGTGCTGGCAGAAATCAAACTCGCCCGGGATAATGCACGGCTGGTGCGCACGGCCCTGTCGCGCGAAGTCTGGGAAGCGGTCAATGATTGCTGGATGCAGCTCAACGCGGCGCTGTCGCGCCCGGTACCACTGCGTGACTTGCCCGAAGTGCTGGGCCTGATCCGGCAGCAATCTGCGCTGGTGCGTGGCGCATTGCACGGAACAATGCTGCGCAACGACATCTTCAATTTCGCGCGTCTCGGCACCTTCCTTGAACGGGCGGACTACACGGCCCGCATCATTGACGTGAAGTATTACGTTCTGCTGCCGACGGTCGCCCAGGTCGGATCCCAGGACGACAACATGCAATGGGAACACATCCTGCGGGCCACAGGCGGGCAGGCTTCGTTCAAGTGGCTCCACGGGGGCGAAGTGTCTGCGCGCGCAATCGCGGATTTTCTAATCCTTGATGGCCGGATGCCGCGCTCGATCGCGTTCTGTGTCGGCAAGATGCAATCCAACCTCAACTACCTCGCGCGGGAATACGATCTGCGCAAACCCTGCCACGACATGGCGGACGCCCTTCTGGGCCGCCTGAGTTCGGCCACGATCGACACTGTCTTCGAGCACGGCCTGCACGATTTCAATCTCGATTTTGTCAGTCGTCTGTCTGCGCTTGGGGCGCAGATCGAAACAGACTATCGGTTCGACCGATGAGCGGGCACACCGGGAACGTCTGAAAGGGAACGCCATGCGCCTGTCTATCCAGCACAGCACGACTTACACCTTCTCAGACCAGGTGGCCTACGGGTTGCAGCAATTGCGCATTCTGCCCAAAAGCCGCCGCGGCCAGAGCGTGCTGACATGGGAAAGCGAGATCACCGGGGCATCCCGGCAGCTTGAGTTTGATGACCAGCACATGAACCGTGTCTGGCTGGTACGCTTTGACGGCGAAACCACGCAGGTGACGATCCGCTCGCAGGGCGAAGTGGAAACGGCAGATACCGCTGGCGTCGTTGGCCAGCACGCGGGGTTTTCGCCCCTGTGGCTGTTCCAACGCCCCACCGCACTGACGCGCCCGGGCGCGGGTGTGCGGGCCATTGCCAAGGGCATGGCGGGCCGTGGCACAGCGGATGTGGGCGTGCTGCATGAATTGTCGGCCCGGGTGATCGCCGCGCTGCCCTATGGCAAGGGGGCGACAGAGGCGCGCAATACGGCGGAAGAAGCATTGGGGATGCCCGCCGGTGTGTGTCAGGACCACAGCCATATCTTCGTGTCTGCCGCCCGCCTGCTGGGCTTTCCGGCCCGGTATGTCTCGGGCTACCTGCTGATCCCGGAAGACAGCCACCAGGAGGCTGGCCATGCCTGGAGCGAAATTCACGTGGACGGTCTGGGGTGGGTCGGGTTTGACGTGTCCAACCAGATCAGCCCGGATGAACGGTATGTGCGGGTTGCAACGGGTCTGGACTATGCCGAAGCTGCTCCAGTACACGGGGTGCGCCTTGGCGAGGACGTCGGCGAGACCCTTGCCGTCGACATTCAGGTGCAACAACAATAAGCCGCTCGTCCTGTCGGACGGCATAGCCCGCGAAAGTATGCAGCCATGACTTACTGTGTCGGCCTCAAGCTGGATAAGGGCCTAGTGCTCATGTCCGACACCCGGACCAATGCAGGCATCGACAACATCTCCTCGTTTCGCAAGATGCATGGCTTTGAGGTGCCCGGCGAACGCTCCATTACGATTCTGTCGGCGGGCAATCTGGGCACGACACAGGCGGTGATCTCGCTGCTCAAGGAGCGCAGCAAGGCTGTCGAGGAGCGTAATCCCTCAATTTACGAGCAGCCGTCGATGTTTCAGGTGGCGCGCATGGTGGGGGAGACCCTGCGCGAGGTGATCTCGGGCCATGCGGAGACGGGCCAGCAAGCCGATAGCGCCTTTCAGGCCACGCTGATCGTGGCTGGCCAGATTGCACCGGGCCCGCCCACGCTGTTTTTGGTCTACCCCGAGGGGAACTTTATAGAGGCCGGCGTCGACACGCCGTTTTTCCAGATCGGTGAAACCAAATATGGCCGCCCGATTCTGGTGCGGGCCTTCGATCCGGCGATGTCGTTTGAGGATGCAATCAAGCTGTTGCTCGTGAGCTTTGATTCGACCGTGAAAGCCAATCTGTCTGTTGGCCCCCCTTTCGATTTCGAAATCTATCCCAATGATCAACTCAAGCGCGGCACGGTCGGGCGCATTGAGCCCCATGACCCCTACTATCAGTCCATATCTAGGGGCTGGGGTGCAGCGCTCAAACAGGCGTTCGACCATTTGCCAGATTTCCATCTGGCAGAGGCGCAAAGCGGGCAAAAAGAGACGCCTTGAGGGCTTTTCCGGCGCGTGCGCGGGTGACTTGCAATCGGAGGGGGCGCTGCCCCCGGCCCTTTGCAGGGCCTCCCCCGAGGTATTTTCAGCAAGAGGAAAGGCAGCGCACGGGGCCGATTTCGAAAGCGGCTTGGGCGCCTGCGTTCGGTGGGCTGAAGTCTTTTGAATCGGACAAGAAAAAGGGCGCCCCGTGAGGGCGCCCTTCGTTGCTTTGGGCTTTGGGCTTTGGGCTTTGGAGTTGATTGCGGCGGATTACTCCAGCGACAGCGCCACGAAGCGTGGTTCACCGTCGCGGCGGACGAGCAGGAGCAGCGAGCGGCGACCTGCATCGCGTGCCTCTTCGATCCGCGCCTCCAGGTCGGACAACTCGGTGACGGCCTGCTGGCCTGCCTCAGTGATCACGTCGCCAGCGCGAACGCCCTTCTCATACGCTTCCGAATCTTCGGGAACATCCGTGACCAGAAGGCCGTTGATGCTGTCCGCCAGATCCATCTCAGAGCGCATCTGATCGGTGATGACCGACAGGGTGATGCCGAGGATTTCCGCTGTGTCAGGCTCCACCGGGCCGGGCTGTGCTGCTGGGATGGCTTCGGCCGTTTCACGACGCCCCAGTGTCACCATCAGCGTTTCCATGGCGCCATCGCGGAACACTTCCACTTCCACGGCCTTGCCGACAGCCGTGTTGCCGACCTTACGGACCAAGCCGCGGGTATCGGCAACGTCTGTGCCGTCAAAGGTCAGGATCACGTCACCCGCCTCGATGCCAGCGTCCTTGGCGGGACCGTCGGGCACATCGGTGACCAGCGCACCTTCTGCAGTGGCGAGACCAATCGCATCAGCCACGTCGCCGCTGACGTCCTGGATGCGGACGCCCAGCCAGCCCCGGCGCGTTTCGCCAAAGCGCTGCAATTGGTCAACCACCTGGATCACCACGGCAGAGGACATGGCAAAGCCGATCCCGATCGAGCCACCATTGGGCGACAGAATGGCAGTGTTCACACCGATCACATCCCCCTCCATGTTGAAGAGCGGACCGCCGGAATTGCCGCGGTTGATCGCTGCATCGGTCTGGATGTAGTCATCATAGCTGCCTTGCAGCGCCCGGCCCCGTGCCGACACGATACCGGCGGAGACCGAGAAGCCCTGGCCGAGCGGGTTGCCCATGGCCATGACCCAATCGCCAACGCGCGCGGCATCGCTGTCGCCAAAGGCCACATATTCCAGCGGCTCTTCGCTTTCGACTTTGAGCAGGGCAATGTCCGTTTTGGGATCGGTGCCGATGACCTCTGCGGGCAGATCGAAGCCTTCGAAAAACTCGATCATGATCTGATCAGCGCCCTCGATGACGTGATTATTCGTCACGATATAGCCATCCTCGGAAATCACGAAACCCGATCCCAGAGCGGAAGAACGCCGGGGACGGTTCGGACCATCTTCCTGGCGCTCAAGGAAATCGCGGAAGAAATCCTCAAACGGAGAGCCTTCGGGCACGACCGGCGCCTGGCGCATATCGGAGGCTACATTTGTTGACGTCGTGATGTTGACGACCGACGGGCTGATCTTTTCGGCCAGATCGGCGAAGCTTTCGGGCGCGCCACGGGCCTGAGCGGCCATGGCTTGTGCAAGCACCAGCAGAGCTCCGAACAGAACGGCGATCAGCGCCTGTGGCGTGTAGGTGCGCGCGGGGCGCGCAGGAAGAGAGACTTGAGGCGTCACGGGTGACCTCCTTTGCTGCAGTCATGTCAGCGCATCTGCGGCGCGGTACTCTGGCACCGGCACGAGAATGCATGCCCTTCTTCATCACGATAGGACGGCTCCGATGCAACACAAAGGGCAAAGAGGCGGCGTCAAACTGCCGTGACGGCTTTCAAGCGTTCGCTCACTTTACTGTGACATGGTCCGCGAGCCTGTTGCGGCAAGTGGCGGCCTTGCGCGCGGTTGCGCAAGACAGCGTTATCTTATTGACGTTGCGTCGCTTTGAAGCGCGAAAGAATGGCTTTGGGCGGCACGAGAGAACGCGTCCGCCAGGGCGAAAAACACCGGTTTACCAAGGACTGAAATTGCACAGGCTTGAGGCGGCGAAAATGGGGCGGTGAGCGCGGAACGCGCCATCACCCCATGGATGACCGTTTTGGGCTGGGCCTTTGCGCGCTTTGGTTTGCCATTTACATCCTGGCGCGCCTTTTGCCGTTTGCCCCTGCCGTGGCAAGGGCGTAGTTTGGCGCGGCAGGTGGGCGGGCAGGCCTGCATGCGATTGGGCAAACGGGCAGACAGGCAGGATCACCCCGGTGAGCAAGACGGCGCTCTCTCAGTATACACGGCTGGAAAGCCTCGGTGTCTGGACGCCGGAACCCGGCGGGCGCAAGGTCAATGTTTTGGTGTCCTTTGGTGCGGCGACACTTGTGATCTCTGACCAGCGGGACCATCCCCTGTCGCACTGGTCGCTGGCAGCCGTCGTGCGGGTCAACCCGGGCGAACGGCCTGCGCTTTTCGCGCCGTCAGCGGCGGCCGCGGAGCTGCTGGAAATCGAAGATCCGGACATGATCGCGGCATTAGAGACTGTGCGCAAAGCGGTGCTGCGGGGCACGCCACGGGGCGGACGTCTGCGGCGCACGATCGCTGCGCTGTTGGTCTTGGCGGTCGCGGTTGGGGTATTCGCCTTCGGCCCAAACGCTCTTGTGCGCCATGCGGAACGCACGCTGCCCGATGCCGCCCGCGCCGAGATCGGGGCCGGTGTCTTGCAAGCTTTGCACCGGGTGGCTGGGGCGGGCTGCACATCGCCAGAGGGAGATGTGGCGCTGCAGATGCTCCAGGAAGAATTGCCCGGCCTTGAGGGTCAACGCCTTCAGGTTTTGCCCCAGGGACCGGGCCATGTGCTCACCCTGCCGGGCGGCTGGTTCCTGCTGGAACGCCGCATGGTCGAAGAATTTGACACCGCTGAGGTTGCTGCAGGACATCTGCTGGCCGCACAGGTGCGCAAAGAGGACATTCCCCCCCTGCGCGCCCTTCTGGAAGAAGCCGGGAGCCTCGCCGTGCTGCAGCTTCTGACCACTGGCCAATTGCCGCCCGACCTGTTGCGCAGTCACGCAGAGACGCTGATGCGCGCGCCCCCTGCCACGGTGCAGGAGGCGGCTTTGCTGCAACGGTTTGCCGAGGCGGGTATCACCGCGCGCCCCTATGCTTTCGCCTTGGACATTACCGGGGAGACGACCCTCGGCCTGATCGAGGCAGACTCCGTTCGGCCAGACCAATCACGACGCCTGCTGCGCGACAGAGACTGGCTGGCCCTGCAAGGGATCTGCGAATAATCAGGTCGCCTGACCAGCGCCGGGCGCAGGGCAGGCACAGCTACAGATGTCAGCAGCCGCCCCACGGCCGTGCGGGCCTATCCGTCCTCCACGGCCACCACGCCTGACAGGGATTTCAAAGCTGATCGCACCTGAGGTGTGACCGGGAAGGTTTCGCCAAGATCAACATCGATCTCTCCCCCCTCAGGTGTGAGAAGGCACAGTTTCACATTGGCCTGACCCTTTGCGCCGGCCTCCGAGGCAACCCGCTCCAACAGCCCTTTCACATGGCTCACCGCCGGTGCCTGATCGAGCAGCACGCGCAGGTCCAACCCGCCGCTTTGGGCCACCATGTTCTCCATCGGTGCAACTGAACGGGCAACCGGGTCGAACTGGCCTTCATTGAAGCGCGCCTCAAGCGTGATGATCACCTTGTCAGATTGCTCGAACACCGCGCGGCACTTGTCGAAATCATCTGCAAACAGCGCAATCCCCGGCACCTGCAGGGTCGGATCGCTGATCGTGAGGCGGAAAAACCGCGTCCCCCGGCCTGATTTCCGCTCCTGCAGACCGGAGACAATCACACCGACACGGCCCACGGCAGCCCCGTCGCGCTCGGCCTTCTCCTGCAACCCGGCCAGCGTGAGACAGCCCTGCCGTTTCAGGGGGCCTGCAAAATCATCCAGCGGATGGCCCGACAAATAGAAGCCGATCGCCTTGTGCTCCTCGGCGAGACGCTCATTGGGCATCCAATCCTCGACCATGGCCAGACGGGGTTCTGGCAGGTCATCGCCCGCCTCCCCAAACAGCGAGACCTGCGCCGAGTTTTTCTGATCGTGCACCGCAGCGGAGTAGTTCACCAGCGCATCGAGGCTTTCAAGCACCCGGCGGCGGTTCCTGTCGAGGCTGTCAAACGCACCGGCGCGGGCCAGCATCTCAAGCGGGCGCTTGCCGATCCGCTTCATATCCACCCGGCGGGCCATGTCATAGACAGTGGCAAAAACGCCCCCCTCCTGGCGGGCCTGCACGATCAGCTTCATCGCCTCAGGGCCCACATTCTTGAGCGCGCCCAGCGCGTAGACCACCTTGCCGTCAGCCACCGTAAAGCGCGCATCCGAGGCATTCACGCAAGGCGCAACGATCTCAAGCCCCATGCCGCGCCGCACCTCTTCGGCATAGATCGCCAGCTTTTCGGTGAGGTGGATATCGCAGTTCATCACACCGGCCATGAAGGCCACCGGGTGATTGGCCTTCAGCCACGCCGTCTGGTAGCTGACCACCGCATAGGCCGCAGCATGAGACTTGTTGAAGCCGTAATTGGCGAACTTGTCGAGCAAGTGCCAGACTTCCAGCGCCTTCTTCTCATCCACGTTGTTTTCTGCCGCGCCCTTGAGGAATTTCGGGCGCTCCGCATCCATGGCTTCCTGGATTTTCTTACCCATGGCGCGGCGCAGCAGGTCCGCTCCGCCAAGGCTGTATCCAGCCATTTCCTGAGCGATCTGCATCACCTGTTCCTGATAGACGATGATGCCCTGGGTTTCGTCGAGGATATGATCAATCGAAGGGTGCAGCGTGTCGCGCTCGCTCAGCCCGTTCTTGACCTCGCAATATTTCGGAATGTTCTCCATTGGCCCGGGACGGTACAGGGCCACAAGCGCCACGATATCTTCGATGCAGGTGGGCTTCATGCGCCGCAACGCATCCATCATGCCCGAGCTTTCCACCTGGAACACCGCCACCGTCTTGGCAGAGGCATAGAGCTTGTAGGTGGCTTCGTCATCGAGGGGGATGGCGTTGATCTGGTTTGTGGCCCCCTCTGCCGGCACATAGAGTTCGGTGCCATCTGCCGCGATGTGAAGAGGCCTGCCCGAGGCAAAGATCAGATCCATCGCATTCTGGATCACGGTCAGCGTTTTCAATCCGAGGAAGTCAAACTTCACCAGCCCGGCCTGCTCAACCCACTTCATATTGAACTGCGTGGCCGGCATATCCGAGCCCGGATCGCGGTAGAGCGGCACCAGCGCATCGAGGGGCCTGTCGCCGATCACAACACCAGCGGCATGGGTGGACGCATTGCGCAACAGCCCCTCAACCTGCTGGCCGTAGGTCAGCAAACGGTCCACGACCTCTTCGTTTCTGGCCTCCTCGCGCAGCTTTTCCTCTGTCGCCAGCGCCTTCTCGATCGACACCGGTTTCACACCTTCCACCGGGATCAGCTTGGACAGCCTGTCGACCTGCCCAAACGGCATTTGCAACACCCGCCCAACATCGCGTACGGCCGCCTTGGACAGAAGCGCACCAAAGGTGATGATCTGGCCCACTTTGTCCTTGCCGTATTTCTCCTGAACGTAGTGGATGACCTCCTCGCGGCGATCCATGCAGAAATCGATGTCGAAATCCGGCATCGATACCCGTTCAGGATTGAGAAACCGCTCGAACAACAGCGAATAGCGCAGGGGATCAAGGTCGGTAATGGTCAGGGCATAGGCCACAAGGCTGCCCGCACCAGACCCCCGGCCCGGCCCCACCGGAATATCGTGATCCTTCGCCCATTGGATAAAGTCAGCAACGATCAGGAAATAGCCCGGGAACCCCATGCCTTCGATGATGCCCAGCTCGAAATCCAACCGTTCCTGATAGGCCTCAACACTGTCAGCATGGGGGATCACGGCGAGGCGGGCCTGCAGCCCTTCATTTGCCATCCGACGCAGTTCCGCCACCTCATCATCGGCAAATTTCGGCAAGATGGGATCGCGCAGATAGGTGCCAAAACCACAGCGGCGCGCGATCTCGACCGTATTTTCCAAAGCCTCCGGGATATCGGCAAACAGCGCAGCCATTTCCTCGGGCGACTTAAGGTAATGCTGCGGGGTCAGGCGGCGGCGAGGTTGCTGCTGATCGACATAGGCCTTCTCCGCGATGCAGATCAGCGCGTCATGGGCCTCATACATCCCGGGCTTTGGAAAATAGACGTCGTTGGTGGCAACCAGCGGCAGCCCCATCGCATATGCCATTTCCACATGCCCTTGCTCGACGCGGCTCTGTGCGGCGGTTGGTCCGCCCTCGCCCGGATGGCGCTGCAGTTCCACATAGAGGCGATCGCCGAAAGCCGCGAAAAGGCTCTGCATCAGGGCCTCGGCCTTGGGGCGTTGCTGGTTGTGGAGCAGCTGCCCAACGGGGCCACCCGGCCCCCCTGTGAGGCAAATCACATCGTCTGAATGCTCGGCCAGCTCGCTCAGGGTCACATGGGGCAGGCTGCCATCTTCGCGCAGGTAGAGGAAGCTGTTGAGCTTCATCAGGTTTTCGTAGCCGGCCTCCGTCTGGGCCAGCAAGACGATCGGCGCCGGCGGAACAGGCTTTTCGCCCAGACCTGAGGACACATATTCCAGATCCACCTGGCAGCCCATGATCGGCTGCAGGCCAGCCTTCTGAGCACTGACAGCAAATTCCAGCCCGCAGAACATGTTGTTGGTGTCGGTCACGGCCACGGCAGGCATGTTCAGATCGGCGATCTGCTGGGGCAGTTTCTTCAACCGCATTGCGCCTTCCAGCAACGAGTATTCCGTGTGCAGGCGCAGGTGAATGAATCGGGGGGATGTGCTCATGGGGCAGAGGGTGGCGCGCCCAGCGATCCACGACAAGCCCGAAATCAACCCAACCGACAGGTTAACGCCCGCGCCCTCCTGCATCTGTGCTATGCCGCGCGCGGGCCAGACAGGCAGGCACCGCCTTCAAAACCCCGCCTGCACAGGCGAGACGTGGCGTCGTTTGCCTAATTTTTAAGCATCAAGAGGCTTTGCCGCCTGACAGCCCTTGCACCCCTAAAGCGCTTCCGCTTTCATCCTGTGCAAAGGCAGGGGTCGGTCTACGCCACATCGACCACACCCCGCAAAGCCGTAACCCAAGGGTAACGTGGCCGCATTAAAACGCATGGAGATTACGTTCCGCCTGAATGGCGAACCTGTCACGGTGGCCGATGCCCCCCCGACATTGACGTTGCTCGACTGGCTGCGCGAAACGCGCAACCTGACCGGTACCAAGGAAGGCTGCAATGAGGGCGATTGCGGCGCCTGTTCTGTGATCGTGACCGACGACTTGGGTCAGAAAGCGCTCAATGCCTGCATCCTGTTCATGCCGCAACTTCAAGGCAAGGCCGTGCGCACGGTGGAAGGGCTCACTGGCCCCGATGGCAGCCTGCATCCGGTGCAACAGGAAATGATCCGCCACCACGGCGCCCAGTGCGGCTTTTGCACACCAGGATTCGTGACGACCATGGCCGCAGCGCATACCGCAGGCCGCACCGATCACGAGGACCAGTTGGCTGGCAACCTGTGCCGCTGCACAGGCTACGCGCCCATCCTGCGTGCGGCGCAAGCCGCGCAAGCCGCACCTGTTCCGGCCTGGATGCAGGAAAGCTTGCCGCCCAAAGCCCCCCCGCAGACAGGCGCAGACGCCGGTGCATGGTCCCTGCCCACATCCAGCGAAGCGCTCGCCCAGTGGTGTGCTGATCATCCCGACGGAACTTTGGTGGCAGGCGCTACCGATGTGGGCCTGTGGGTGACAAAGGGGCTCAAAGACATTGCCCCGGTTGCCTTTCTGCACGCCTGCACGGACTTGCGCGGCATCACGCAGGGCCCTGAAGGCTGGCGGATCGGCGCGATGACAGACATCGAAACCCTTCGCCAGACCTTGACCCCTCATTTCCCACAATTTGGCGAGATGCTGCGCCGCTATGGCTCTATCCAGGTACGACAAGCAGCAACGGTCGGTGGCAATATTGCCAATGGCTCTCCCATCGGGGACAGCCCGCCTGCGTTGATTGCCCTCGGGGCCACCTTGCATTTGCGCAGCACCGAGGGCACGCGCAGCTTGCCGCTTGAGGATTTTTTCCTCGAGTATGGCAAGCAGGATCGCAAGCCCGGGGAATTTGTCGAAGCGGTGACAATCCCAGCGCAGGTGGACACCCTGTCTGTGTTCAAACTGTCCAAGCGGTTTGATCAGGACATCTCCGCCGTCTGCGGCGCCTTCAACATCGTACGGCACGGGGGTGACGTTGCCCAGGCGCGCATTGCCTTCGGCGGGATGGCTGGCACACCGAAGCGGGCCCGTCACACGGAGGATGTGCTGTGTGGAGCGCCTTGGAGCGAGGCGACGATCAACGCGGCCATGGCCGCACTTGAGCAGGACTTCACCCCGCTCTCAGATATGCGGGCTTCAGCCGAATATCGGATGCAAGCGGCTCGCAACATGTTGCTGCGTTGCTGGCATGACAGTCAGGGTGCGACCACGTCGGTCCGTGCGGTGCAGTCATGAGCGTTGCAAAGCCTCTGCCCCACGATGCCGCCCGCCTGCATGTCACTGGCACGGCCCGCTACATTGACGACATCCCGGTACCCGCAGGCTGTCTGCATCTGGCCTTTGGGCTGTCACCCGTCGCCCGGGGCCGCCTGACTCATGTGGATCTCGCGGCGGTGCGCGCGGCCCCTGGGGTAGCGCTTGTGTTGACCGCCGCAGACCTCGTCCGCCCTGCGGATTGCTCACCGTCCGCCCATGACGAACCCCTGTTGGCGGAAGACGAGGTGCACTATGCCGGTCAGCCAATTTTTCTGGTCGCGGCAGACAGCCACCTGGCAGCGCGAAAGGCCGCTGCGCTGGCGCAGATCGACATCAGCCCCCTGCCTGCAATCCTGAGCATCTCTGATGCGCTGGCAGCAAACAGTCGGTTCGAGGACGGCCCGCGTATCTACGGGCGCGGTGATCCGGATGCGGAACTGGCCACGGCAGAGATCGTGACAGAAGGGGAGATCGAAATCGGCGGCCAGGAGCATTTCTACCTGGAAAGCCAGGCCGCTCTGGCCCTGCCGCAAGAGGGGGGCGACATGATCGTGCACTCCTCCTCCCAGCATCCGACCGAGATCCAGCACAAAGTGGCGGATGCGCTTGGCGTGCCTATGCACGGCGTGCGTGTTGAAGTGCGCCGCATGGGCGGGGGCTTTGGGGGTAAGGAAAGCCAGGGCAACGCCCTTGCCATCGCTTGTGCTGTGGTGGCCCAGATGACCGATCGCCCGGCCAAGATGCGCTATGACCGTGATGATGATTTCACGATCACGGGCAAGCGGCATGACTTCCGCATTGCCTACAAGGTGGGCCATGATGCCCAGGGCAAGATCAGCGCTTTGGTGTTCGAGCAGTTTTGTCGCTGTGGCTGGTCGATGGATTTGTCCCTGCCCGTGGCCGACCGCGCCATGTTGCATGCGGATAATGCGTATTGGCTGGAACATGTGCGCATCACATCGCACCGGTTAAAAACCAACACCCAGTCGGCCACAGCATTTCGCGGGTTTGGCGGACCACAGGGCATGGTTGGGATCGAGCGGGTGCTGGATCATGTGGCCCATGTTGTAGGCCGCGATGGAACAGCCGTGCGCAAGTGCAATTTCTACGGCGCACCAGCGGATCGCTCAGATCAGGGGGCCTTGCCCCCCGGCGGCGCAGCCGCCTCCCCCCAGAGTATTTCCGCCAAGGCGATCTACAATGGAACGCGCACGCCCTATGGGATGGAAGTGACGGATTTCATCCTGGACGATCTGGTCGCGCGTCTTGAGAGCAGCAGTGCCTATGCAGAGCGGCGACAGGCCGTTGCCGCATTCAACGCGCAAAATGCTGTGATCAAGAAGGGGTTGGCGCTGAGCCCTGTGAAATTCGGCATTTCCTTCACGCTCACGCATCTGAACCAGGCCGGTGCGCTGGTGCATGTGTATCAGGATGGCTCGATCCATCTCAACCATGGCGGCACGGAGATGGGCCAGGGTCTGTTCCAGAAGGTGGCACAGGTTGCCGCCAGCCGGTTTGGCGTTGGGCTGGAGGCGGTGAAAATCACGGCCACGGATACGGCCAAGGTGCCGAATACCTCCGCCACGGCGGCCTCGTCCGGCTCTGATCTGAATGGCATGGCAGTGCGGGCGGCCTGCGACACGATCCGGGACAGGATCGCCGTCTTTCTGGCCGAGCGGACGCAGTCTGACCCCACCGACATTGTTTTTGCCGATGGGATGGTCCGGGTTGGCGGGCTGGAGATGCCTTTTGCCCAAGCCGCGAAGGAAGCCTGGATGGGCCGGGTCAGCCTGTCTGCCACGGGGTTTTACAAGACGCCTGATATCGTCTGGGATCGCATCCGCGGCACGGGCAGGCCGTTTTACTATTTCGCCTACGGGGCTGCTGTGACGGAGGTGGCGATTGATACCCTGACCGGCGAAAACCGCATTTTGCGGGCAGATATCTTGCATGATGCGGGGGCGTCACTGAACCCGGCCCTCGACATCGGCCAGGTTGAAGGGGGCTATGTGCAAGGGGCCGGTTGGCTGACCATGGAAGAGCTGGTTTGGGATCAGACCGGGCGTTTGCGCACTCATGCGCCCTCCACGTACAAGATCCCGGCGGCCTCGGACACGCCTGACATCTTCAATGTGTCGCTGTACGATACGCCAAATGCCGCGGACACGATCTATCGCTCGAAGGCCGTTGGAGAGCCGCCTTTGATGCTGGGGATTTCCGCCCTTTTGGCGCTGTCTGATGCCTGTGCGGCCTGTGGACCTTGCTATCCCGCGCTGGATGCGCCTGCCACGCCGGAGCGGATTTTGGCAGCGGTTGCGCGGGCGCGGGGAGCGCTGCCATGAGCCTTGATCTGCAGCCGATCCGCACCGCCGTGGCCCGCCATGGGCGCGTGGCCCGCGTGATCGTGGCTGACGTGCGCGGATCTGCCCCGCGCGATGCTGGCACATCAATGCTGGTCTGGCCCGATGGGCAGGAGGGCACGATTGGCGGCGGCGCGCTGGAATGGGAGGCGGCGGCCACTGCGCGCCGGGCCTTGCAGAACGACAGGGGCGCAGTGGATCAGCGTCCACTAGGCCCGGACCTTGGCCAATGCTGTGGCGGCTCGGTCGTATTGGGAACGGAAATCTGGGATGCAGAACGGCTGGCGCAGGCGGAGGATGCCGCCGCTGCAGGGCCGGTGTTTGTCAGACGGATTGCAGGGGGGCTACCTTGCCCCAAACCCCTTAACACGGCATCGGGTCAATCGGCAGCACATGTCACCAGACTGGAGGCAGGCTGGCTGACCGAGCCGCTGCTGCCTGCGGCCACGCCCCTGTGGATTTGGGGAGCAGGGCATGTCGGGCGCGCGATTGTCGATGTTATGGCGCCGCTTCCGGGCTGGCAGATCACCTGGGCGGATACCGCCGCGGACCGTTTTCCCGCCAGCGAAACACCGGGTGTAACCGGGCTTTGGGCCTCTGACCTGCCCCGATTGGCCCACCACGCTCCACAAGATGCCGCCCATTTGATTCTGACCTACTCCCATCCGATTGACCTCGCTTTATGCGATGCCTTGCTGCAGCGAGGCTTCGGGTTTTGCGGGTTGATCGGCTCGGCCACGAAATGGGCCCGCTTTTCAAAGCGTTTGACCGAAATGGGTCACTCGGAGCGCGCAGTCCGGCGCATCACATGCCCCATCGGCCAGCGCACATTGGGCAAGCATCCGACGCAGATCGCCATTGGTGTTGCGTCCCAACTTTTGGCAGTGCAATTGGAACTGGAAGGTGAAACGTTGCCCACAAGCAAGTCACGGCAGGCAGGTGTATGACCCAACCTAACTCGCAAGAGGCCCCTTTGCTGCGCATCAACGCGCTAACCAAGGCCTATCCCGGCGTCATCGCGAATGAAGACGTCTCGTTTGATATCGGCACAGCTGAAATACACGCCCTGCTTGGGGAAAACGGGGCGGGCAAGTCGACGCTCGTCAAGATGATCTACGGGCTGGTCAAGCCCGACAGTGGCCAGATGGTATTTGCAGGCGCGCCCTTCGCGCCCCCTGCCCCCGCAGCGGCGCGCCAAACAGGCGTGGCCATGGTGTTTCAGCATTTTTCGCTGTTCGAAGCCCTGAACGTGGCAGAAAACGTGGCCTTGGGCATGGAGAACCCGCCCGCAATGGGGCAGCTGGCAGAGCGCATCACCAGCGTCTCGCGCGCCTACGGTCTGCCTTTGGATCCGGCACGGCGGGTGGGGGATCTGTCCGCAGGCGAACGGCAAAGGGTCGAGATCGTGCGCTGTCTTCTGCAGGATCCAAAGCTTCTTATCATGGATGAACCCACCTCTGTGCTAACGCCACAAGAGGTCGAGATCCTCTTTGAGACGCTGCGCAAGCTGCGCGCCGAGGGCACATCGATCCTGTATATCAGCCACAAGCTTGAAGAAATCCGTACCCTATGCGACCGGGCCACGATCCTGCGCCGCGGGAAGGTCGTTGCAAAGACGGATCCCCAGCAGGCAAGTGCGTCGGAATTGGCTGAAATGATGGTGGGCACGGCCCTCAAGCCTGCGGCACGGGTCACGGGCATGAAGGGTGCGGTCATGCTGGAGGTGCGCGGGCTGTCGATGGCAGCGCCCTCCGATTTCGGCACCGCCCTGAAGGACCTGTCTTTCCAAGTGAATGCAGGGGAGATCCTCGGCATTGGCGGCGTGGCGGGCAACGGGCAGGACGAACTGTTGCTGGCCCTTTCCGGCGAGATAACCACCGCGGCAGGCACCGTGCGGATGCAAGACGATGACCTGAGCCAGCAGGGCCCGTTAGAGCGCCGCCGTGCAGGGCTGCTCTGCGCCCCGGAAGAGCGGCTGGGGCATGCGGCGGTGCCCGACATGTCATTGACCGAGAACGCCATGCTGACGGCCCGTGTGCGCGAGAACATGGATAAGGCCGGGATGCTCGATTGGGGGGCCGCACGCAGTTTCGCCCAAGACGTGATCAAGGCTTTCGATGTGCGCACACCGGGCCCCGCCACGGCGGCGCAGGCCCTGTCTGGCGGCAATCTGCAGAAATTTGTTGTCGGCCGGGAAATCCTGCAACAGCCAAGCGTGCTCGTGGTCAACCAGCCCACATGGGGCGTGGATGCGGCGGCGGCGGCGGCCATTCGGCAAGCTCTGCTGGACCTTGCCGCCCAAGGGGCTGCGGTTGTGATGATTTCGCAGGATCTCGACGAAATCCTCGAGATTGCAGACCGCTTTGTTGCCCTGAACGGGGGACAGCTTTCCGCCTCAGAGCCCGTAGAAGGCCTGACCCTTGAACGCATCGGCCTCATGCTGGGCGGTGCCCATGGCATGGAAGTGGCCCAAGGCGCGCCCGCGCACGCCACAGCCCCGCAGGGAGGCCCGTCATGATCCGTCTCGAACGCAGACCGCAGCCCTCCCGGCTTTGGGTTTGGTGCACACCGCTGCTTGCAGTGGCTCTGACAATGCTGGCGGGTGGGCTGATGTTCGCAGCGCTCGGAAAAGATCCGATCGAAGCCATCCGCACGATTTTCTTTGACCCGCTCTTCAACCCGCAATTTGCCTCCTATTCGCGACCACAGTTGCTTGTGAAGGCGGGCCCACTGATCCTGATCGCCATTGGCCTCGCCTTGGGCTTTCGGGCCGGGGTGTGGAATATCGGGGCCGAGGGCCAGTATATCATGGGGGCGATTTGTGGCGCCGCAGTCGCGCTTGCCCTCTATCCGCTGGACTCGCCGATTGTGTTTCCGGCGATGGTGCTGGCCGGCCTGCTGGGGGGATTTGCATGGGCCATGATCCCGGGCGTGTTGCGCACCGCCTTCAACACCAATGAGATCCTCGTATCCTTGCTGCTGGTCTATGTGGCCGAGCAAATCCTCGCTGCAATGGCTCTGGGCCTGCTGCGCAATCCCGATGGCGGCGGCTTTCCCGGCTCGCGCAATCTGCAGCAATACCCCTCCGCGGCCAATCTGGAACTGATCGCGGGCACCGGGATGCACTGGGGCGTGGTGACGGCCTTCATCACCGTGATCCTCGCCTACATCGTGCTGACGCGGCATGTGCTCGGGTTCCACATCCGGGTGACCGGCTCTAGCCCGCGGGCGGCCCGGTTTGCCGGCGTGGTGCCGGCCCGGTTGATCCTGATCTGCCTGGGTGTGTCGGGCGCGCTGGCTGGCATGGCGGGCCTCTACGAGGTGGCCGGGCCCGCTGGACAGATCACCATCGATTTCAACTCAGGCTACGGGTTTACGGCCATTATCGTGGCGTTCCTTGGACGCTTGCACCCGGTGGGCATTCTGCTGGCCGGGTTGCTGATGGCGCTGACCTATATCGGCGGAGAGCTTGCCCAGTTCATGCTGGGCCTGCCCGCGGCAGCCATCCAGCTGTTTCAGGGTATGTTGCTGTTCTTCCTGTTGGGCGTCGATGTGCTGTCCAATTACCGCATTCGCATCGGCCGACCGGGGGTGGCATAATGGATCTCTCAACGTTCAACTGGCTGCCCTTGCTGGCTGCGCTCATGGTCGCCTCGACCCCTATCCTGCTTGCGGGCATCGGAGAACTGGTGGTGGAAAAGGCTGGCGTGCTGAACCTCGGGGTTGAGGGGATGATGATCACCGGCGCGGTTTGCGGCTTTGCCATGGCGATCGCCACCGAAAGCGCAGTGATCGGTTTTGTATCGGCTGCGGTGGGCGGCGCGGTGCTCTCACTGCTTTTTGGCGTGCTGACACAGGTGCTGCTGTCAAATCAGGTGGCCACAGGCCTTGCGCTCACTCTGTTCGGGCTCGGGCTGTCGGCCGTGCTGGGGCAAAACTATATCGGGGTGAAAGGCATCGAGATCAGTGCCGTCAATCTCGGGCCACTGGCCGATATCCCCTTTCTGGGGCCGGTGCTGTTCCAACATGATGGCATGGTTTACGTGTCCCTGCTGATGGTCGTGGCCGTGTGGTATTTTCTCAACCGCACCCGCGCGGGCCTTGTTCTGCGGGCCGTGGGCGAAAGCCATGACGCAGCCCATGCGCTGGGCTACAAGGTGGTGCGCATCCGCCTGGCCGCAATTGCCTTTGGCGGAGCCTGCGCGGGGCTTGGCGGCGCTTATCTCAGCCTCATACGCGTGCCCCAATGGACCGAAGGCATGACGGCGGGGGCGGGCTGGCTGGCCTTGGCACTTGTGGTCTTTGCCAGTTGGAAACCCGGCCGTGTTCTGATCGGTGCCTATCTTTTCGGCGGTCTGACCGTGCTACAGTTGAACCTGCAGGCAGCAGGCGTCAAAGTACCTGTCGAACTGTTGTCGATGTCGCCCTATGTCATCACCATACTTGTTCTGGTGCTGATTTCTTCGGGCCGCCGTGGCCGGCAAACGGCAGCACCCGCCTCACTCGGTCGTGCATTCCACGCGACCACTTAGCATCACCCACGATCCGCGTGCGGGTCCAACAACACAACCCTTCCAGCAACGGAGATGACCCAATGAAACTCAAAACCCTTCTGACCAGCACCGCGCTGGCCCTTGGCGTTGCCAATGCGGCCGCCGCGCAGGATCCCACGCAGGCCTGCTTTGTCTATGTTGGCCCGATCGGGGATGGCGGCTGGACATACCAGCACCACCAGGGCGCTCTGGCCGTCAAGGAAGCCTATGGCGACAAGGTTGAAATCCAGTGGCAGGAGAACGTGCCGGAAGGGGCCGACTCCGAGCGTGTGATGACGCAGATGGCGCTGTCCGGGTGCGACATCGTCTTCGCCACCTCCTTCGGCTACATGGACCCGATCAATAACGTGGCTGCCAAGTTCCCGGACGTGAAGTTTGAGCACGCCACCGGCTACAAGCGCATGCACCCCAATGTCACCACATACAACTCGCGCTTCTATGAGGGCCGCGCCGTGGTGGGCCACATTGCAGGCCGCATGACGGAAACCAACAAGATCGGCTACATTGCCTCCTTCCCGATCCCGGAAGTGGTGATGGGCATCAACAGCTATTATCACCACGCCGCCAAGGTGAACCCGGATGTGGAGCTGGTGGTGACGTGGGTCTACACGTGGTTTGACCCCGCCAAGGAAGCCGATGCCGCCCGCGCCATGCTGGATCAGGGCGTCGACGTGATCACGGCACATACCGACTCCACCGCGCCTTTGGCAGAAATCGCCAAGGAAGGCGGCAAGGCCATCGGCTTTGGTCAGGCCTCCGACATGGCGGCCTTCGCCTACAATGATGATGGGACCCCCGGTCCGCGCGTTGCCTCGATCATCGACGATTGGTCGCCCTACTACGTCAAGCGCGTCGGGCAACTGATGGATGGCAGCTATGAGCAAACCGACAGCTGGGGCGGCATGCCGGAAGGCGAAGTCGTGATCGGTGAAATGACCGACGCGATCCCGGCCGATGTGCAAGCCGAAGCACAAGGCATGATCGACGCAATCACGGCGGGCGAGTACCACCCCTTCACCGGTCCGATGTCGAACCAGGCCGGCGAGCAGTTCCTGGCCGAAGGTGAAACCATCGAAGACGGCCCACTGCTGGGCATGAACTTCTACATCGAAGGCATTACCGCGGAAATCCCGCAGTAAACCGCGATCCGGTTCCAAAACACGAAAAGCCCCGCGACACCGCGGGGCTTTTTTTATCTGAGCGTATTTGTTGTGCTGGTTTACGCGCGTCGCCTGCGCAATATGGCCAAGGCCCCCATCCCGGCAATCACCAACGGAAGGCCAGCCGGAAGCGGCACGGTGCTCACCGCAGCACTGACCTGCGGCAAGCTTTCATACCGCACGTTTGACACCTCGAGGCCTGTTTGGGAAAAGCCGTACAGGCCGAAAGACCCGGCCTGAAAGCTGGTCAGGCCCACCTCACCGGGTGTCACTTCCAGCGCAGCGATGTCCCCGATATGCAGGCGCACAACACTGGGAAGATATTCAAGCGTAAAGCCATAGGTTTGGTAATCGACCCACCCCATGTTTCCCAACGTGTCGGCCCGTTTAATCTCCTCAACCACGCCGTCATGCTTCCACGCATCAGCCTGCACGGTGATTTGCCCGCTGTTGCCGATCTCGTAGATATCGCCAGTGACCCTTGAGATGGCCATGCCAAGCGTGGCGTTTGTTTGGTTATCTTGCTTCCAGTCGATGAGCAGATAATCGATATCAGAATTGGCCTGCAGACCCTCGTTGGGGTAATAGATATCCCCGGCGGTGTATCCTATCACAAAGCCGATAAAGTCATCATCGTCGTCTGTATTGACTCTAAACGAGCCTGAGTAGCGGCTGAACAGATCGTTTTGCCCGGAGTGATAGACCGTGGGCGGGGAGTTCGAGGTCTGCCGAACGGTATTGCCCGCGTCGTGCACCGTCCAGTTTCCACCTTCGGCCACCCAGTCGGACATATTGAAGTTCACCGGCGCTGCCGACAGGGGGGCTGCACATGTGGCAAGGCCTATGGCAACAAGGCATGGACGCAGGCGCGCATATGTCATCGGGAGCTCCTGATCAGGACGGTTCCGCCACCAATCGGCAGCAGAACAGAGGTGTTCTTTCATCCAAGATGCCCTTTCCATTTGTCTTCAATTTGTATGGATCGTGGAGAGTCTGCGGCGAATTGAGGTCAGTTCATGGCACAGAGTGCCCCTCGTCGCCCTGCTTTTGCTTGCTGCCTAAGACAGGGCATGGCACCGATAGCCCATGACACATATGACAACACTTTCCGGCGCAGGCGTGACGGGCTGCGCCTTTGGCACGATGCAGTTTGGCGGCACTGCCGATCTGGACGCTTCAGAGGGGATGTATGCCGCATGCAGGGCGGCGGGGATTGCCCATTTCGACACGGCACATGTCTACACGGAGGGCGCCTCAGAACGCATTTTGGGGCGCCTGATCGCGCCGGAACGGGATGCGATATTCGTCGCCACAAAGGCGGGCTACACCGGTGGTAGCGGTGCAGCCAACCTGCGTGCTTCCGTGGAGACCAGCCGCGACAGGTTGCAGACAGATGTGCTGGATATGCTGTATTTGCACCGATGGGATGATGACACGCCCCTAGAAGAAACCTTCGAAACATTGGCCGATCTGCAGCGCAAAGGGGCAATCCGGTATATCGGCGTGTCGAATTTTGCGGCTTGGCAGGTGATGAAAGCACAGGCTGTCGCGGCGGATTTGGGCACTCGGATCGACGCAATCCAGCCGATGTATTCACTGGTCAAGCGGCAGGTCGAAGTGGAAATCCTGCCCATGGCTAAGGATCAGGAAATTGCCGTGTTTGCGTACTCGCCCCTTGGCGGCGGCTTGCTGACAGGAAAATACGCCATGGGCGGCACAGGCCGCCTGACCGATGACAGCCGCTATGCGGCGCGGTATGCACCCGCCGAAATGCACGCCGCCGCTGACGGGCTCATGGCCCTAGCCAGCGCTATGGGCACAAGCGCCGCCACGCTTGCAGTGGCTTGGGCCGCAGCCCACCCTGCCGTCACAGGCCCGATCCTGTCGGCACGCTCGACCGAGCAGTTGGGCGCCTCCCTGGATGCGCTGACATTCGACATGGAGCCCGGCCTGTACCGGGAGATCAGCCAGTTGTTCCCGGCGCCACCCCCAGCCACCGACCGTTTGGAAGAAGCATGACCTCGGCTCTGATCATTGGCGGCGGCATCGCGGGGCTGACCGCTGCGGCCCATCTCAGCCCCCACATGGAGGTGTGCCTGCTCGAGGGGGAAAGCCAATTCGGCTATCACGCCTCGGGGCGGTCGGCGGCGATGTTTCTGGAGAACTACGGAAATGATGTTGTCCGTGCCCTCAACAGCGCGTCTCGAGCCGGGCTGGAGGCCGCAGGCGTGCTCACGGCGCGCGCATTTCTGCTGTTGGCCGATGCTCAGAATGCAGAGGCGTTGCCCACAGAAGCTGCCAGCTTTGGCGCGCGCGAAATACCTGTCAGCGAAGCACAGGCCATGCTGCCGATCCTCGATCCAAACACCGTTATGCGCGCGGCCCGGATGGAGGACGCCTATGATCTTGATACCCACGGGTTGATGGAGCATCTGCGCCACCGGGCGCTGGCTGCCGGTGCCACGCTTTTGACAAGCCAGGCTGTGCAGCACATCGCGCGCACACAGACGGGCTGGCGCGTGCAAACCGGCGCAGGCGCTGCCTATGAGGCCGATATCCTGGTCAACGCTGCCGGCGCCTGGGCAGACCCCGTGGCAGAGATGGCCGGCCTTGCCCCGCTGGGCATTCAACCCTACCGGCGCTCAATGGCCCGCCTCCCCGCACCGGGTGGGCATGACACGACAAACTGGCCCTTTGTCGATGGAGTGGGCGAAAGCTGGTACGCCAAGCCGGATGCGGGGGCGTGGCTTGTCTCGCCCTCAGAGGAAGACCCGGTGCCGCCACAAGATGCCTGGGCCGACGACATGGTGATCGCCGAAGGTCTTGACCGGTACGCACACTATATGACCGAGCCAGTGACACGCTTGCTGTCCACCTGGGCCGGGCTGCGCAGTTTCGCGCCGGACAGGGCCCTTGTGATCGGGCCTGATCGGGCTGAGCCCGCGTTCTACTGGTGTGCGGGTCAGGGTGGATACGGCTTTCAGACGGCCCTCGCCGCGGGCCAGCTTCTGGCCGATCACGTACTGGGCCGCAGCCCGGCGTTGCCGGCGCCTGTCGTGGCCGCGCTGCACCCGGCGCGCTTCGCCTGATCCGCTACAAAAGGCCCATGCCGAAGGGCAGCTGCCATCGCCGTTGTGCGGGGCCGAGTGCTTGGGCGCATTCAGGTACGTCCGGCGCACCCAGCGTCGACATTTCGTTGACAAGCACCGCGCGCAAACAGCTGGGCACCGGTGGCCAATCATTGCCATCCCCAAATGCGCTCAAGCGGATGAACACGGTTTTGCGGGTATCAAAAGGGTATGGCGCAATCACCCGCACCAGCCAGGCATCCCCTTCGCAACTGTCACCACAGACCTCCCCCAGCCCCTGCAGATAGCGGGCCTGGGTCCACTCGCGCACGGCTGCGACAGTTACAGTGCCCGTGCCCCCCGGGCCCGGCAGGCCGACCGCCTGAGACAAGACAGGCGCATGATCTCCGATCAGTGCAACGGGTTGATCCGCCGGCGGGGTGCCTGGCCCAGCGTTCAGGATCACCCAGAGCAGCCCAGCGGTGGCAACTGCCCCGATCCCCAAGGCTGCAAGCCCCTTGCGCATCCTCTTCTCCTTCTTGATCGCAACCCGTATCCGCTGCGCCTACCTAGCGCGCATCCCGCTCCGCTGCCAGTGGGCCCGACGTGATGTAACGCGGGCAGATTTGCAAAGGGATAAGCACATGAGCAGCGGCTCGATCTTGCTGGTGCCGGATCAAACGCCGAGGAAACTTCCCATGAGAACGACATTTACCGCCGCCTGCATTTGCCTGCTCGCGTTCAGGCCGCTCCCCTGCCATCGCGGCCAGTGAAAACATGCTCGGGGGCATGCTCACGCTGCTCAAGAAATGCGTGCCTTCGCTCGCAGGCAAGTTGGGCGATGGCAGCCTGCCCCTTTTCTCTGTCCAGTGGAAGACGGGCCGCGTTACCCGTCGACGCGGATCACCGCATTTTTGGGATCATAGGGGCTGTCTTCTACGATCTCACAATCCCACAGGCGGTTGAACATCTGGACCTTCAGCTTTGTGCCGGGCTTTGCAAGTTCCGGGGACACATACCCCATCCCGATGGACTTGCCGAAATGCACCGAGTAGCCGCCCGAAGTCAGCCGCCCCACCTTCGTGTCGCCGTCAAACAGGGCCTCGCGGCCCCACGGGTCGGCGTCATCGGGGCCGTCGATCAGCAGTGTCACGCATTTCGAACGCACACCGAGCGCTTCCATGGCCTGCTTGCCGCGGAAGTCTTTCGACATGTCGACAAACCGCGGCAGGTCTGCCTCTAGCGGGGTGGCATCGCGGCCCAGTTCAGTGCCGAACGCGCGGTAGCTTTTCTCCAGACGCAGCCAATTCTGCGCACGCGCGCCCACCAGCTTCATGCCATGCTTTGCGCCGGCGGCCATCAATTGATCCCACAGGTAGGTCTGCATTTCGATGGGATGGTGCAACTCCCAGCCCAGTTCGCCCGTATAGGCCACCCGGATCGCATCAACCGGGCACATGCCCAACTCGATCTGGCGATACGACAGCCACGGAAAACGCTTGTTCGACAAAACGCTCGCAGGGTCCGCATCCTTCACGATTTCTGCCAGTACATCGCGGGACTTCGGCCCGGCAATGGCAAAGACACCCCATTGCGTCGTCACATCGTGGATATCGACGTAGCCCCCGCCTGCGGCCATGAAATCCTCGGCTGACTTGCGCAGATAGTCACTGTCATACTCCGTCCAGGCACCGGCAGACACCAGATAGAAGCTCTGCGCGGCCTTGCGCACGATCGTGTATTCGGTGCGTGTGGTGCCAGCCTCTGTCAGAGCATAGGTCAGGTTGATGCGGCCCACTTTGGGCAGTTTGTTGCAGGTGAAGTGATCGAGGAAAGCCTCAGCGCCCGGGCCACGGACCATGTGCTTGGTAAAGGCGGAGGCATCGATCAGGCCAACGCCCGTGCGGATGGCTTCGGCTTCGGCCTTGGCATAGGCCCACCACGCGCCCCGCCGGAAACTGCGGCTGTCATGGTCAAAACTGTCGGGCGCATCGAGCGGGCCATAGTAATTGGGACGTTCAAAGCCGTTCACGCATCCAAACTGGGCACCGAGCGCCTTTTGGCGATCATAGGCCGGCCCGGTGCGCAGGGGGCGACAGGCTTCGCGCTCTTCATCCGGGTGATGCAGAATATAGACGTGCTCGTAGCATTCCTCGTTCTTGCGCGCGGCATACTCCGTTGTCATCCAATTGCCATAGCGCTTGGGGTCAAGGCTCGCCATGTCGATCTCGGCTTCGCCCTCGGTCATCATTTGGGCAAGGTAATAGCCTGTGCCCCCTGCTGCGGTGATGCCGAAGCTGAAGCCCTCCGCCAGCCACATATTGCGCAGCCCCGGCGCCGGACCCACCAGCGGATTGCCATCAGGGGTGTAGCAGATCGGGCCGTTGTAATCATCTTTGAGGCCAACGGTCTCAGAGGTCGGGATCCGGTGGATCATCGACATGTATTCCTCTTCGATCCGCTCCAGATCCAGCGGGAACAGATCGGCCCGGAAACTGTCCGGAACCGCATATTCGAAACGGGCGGGGGCATTGCGCTCATAGGGGCCAAGGATCCAGCCCCCGCGTTCCTCGCGCACATACCATTTCGCATCCGCATCCCGCAGCACCGGGTGCTCCGGGTTGGTCTTGCGCCAGTCCACCAGCGCCGGATCGGGTTCGGTGACGATGTATTGATGCTCCACCGGGATGGCCGGGATCTTGATGCCCAAAAGCTGCGCCGTACGCTGTGCATGATTGCCCGTCGCCGTCACCACATGCTCGGCGGTGATCACCATCTGCGCATCCGAAGGGATCAGGTTCCCCCCCTTCTCGACCATCTTGGTGACCGTCACTTCCCACGCATCACCCGTCCAGTGATAGGCATCCACCTGCCATTTCCGCTCGATGGTGACGCCAAACTGGCGCGCGCCCTTGGCCATCGCCTGCGTGACATCGGCCGGATTGATATAGCCGTCGGTTGGGTGATAGATCGCGCCTTTCAGATCCTCGGTGCGCACCAGAGGCCACCGGTCCTTTATCTGCTGCGGGGTGAGAAACTCATAGGGGATGCCCACGGTCTCGGCCGTCGAGGCATAGAGCATGTATTCATCCATGCGGTCCTGGCTTTGGGCCATGCGCAGGTTACCGACAACGTAGAAGCCGGGGTTCAGGCCGGTTTCCGCTTCGAGCCCTTTGTAGAATTTCACCGAATAGTCGTGGATATGGGATGTTGCGTAGCTCATGTTGAAGAGCGGCAACAATCCAGCCGCATGCCAGGTCGAGCCTGAGGTCAACTCGTCGCGCTCCAAAAGCATCGTATCCCAACCGGCCTTGCCCAGATGATAGGCAATCCCGGTGCCCACAGCGCCACCGCCAACAACCAGTGCTTTGACATGGGTCTTCATTGGACCGATCTCCCCGAGTTTCCTGTGGGTGTGATATTGCTCAAAACGATTGTCTACCGGCCTCTCGCGCCGACGCAAAACCGCACGATTGCGACCTGTCGCATGGACAGTTTGGCGCATCGGCCCTAAGGGGCCGTGCCATGGAAGTTGTCAAAACAAAATCTGCGCTGCGCAGCGCCCGCGCCAGCCTGAAAGGCCAGACCGGGTTCGTGCCCACAATGGGTGCCCTGCATGCGGGCCACATGGCCCTTGTCGAGGCGGCACGCGGCCGCTGCGCCCACGTCGTGGCCTCGATCTTCGTCAACCCGACCCAGTTCGGCAACGCGGCCGATCTGGAACACTATCCCCAAACCCTCGCCGATGATCTCGACAAGCTCGAGGCCGCCGGTGTCGATCTGGTCTTTGTGCCGAACGCAGCAGAAATGTATCCACCAGACGCGGATACATTCGTTGAAACGCCCCATCTGGCAAACATCCTGATGGGCGCGCTGCGGCCCGGACATTTCCGAGGCGTGGCAACCGTTGTGACGAAACTGTTCAATCTGGTACGCCCGGATATGGCCTGGTTCGGGGCGAAAGACTTCCAGCAAGTGCTGGTGATCAAACGCATGGTGGCGGACTTGGAAATGGGCATAGACATCATCGCCCACCCGACCGTCCGCGAAGCGGACGGGCTTGCCATGTCGAGCCGCAACCTGCGCCTAGATCCCGATGACAGACACGCTGCCGCGATCCTCTATCAGGCCTTGCAGACTGCGCAGGCCACAGCCGCCAAAGGCGCGTCCGCCAACGCCATCATGGAGGCCGCCCGCACGGTGATCGCCCGCGAGCCACGTGCCAGCCTGCAATCCCTCGATCTGCGCGATGCCAACAGCCTGCAGGAGCTGCCTGCCGAACATGCTCTGTCAGCCCCAGCGGTGTGCCTGCTGGCCGCAGAGTTCGGACCGGTCCTGCTGATCGACAATATGGTGATTGATCCAACGCGCTAAGCGCTGCGCCAGCCCTGTCTTTGTCTGCCAAATACTCAACGGTGCGCAGCACCCCGGCCAAAGGCCGAGAAAAAGCAGTGCCCGGACCACGTCCGGGCGCCGCTGGATCACAGCATGGAAGGCACGACAAGATCGGGCGGGCGGTGTCCGTCCTGAAACGTCTTGATATTGATGATCACCTTTTCGCCCTGCTCTGTGCGTCCTTCTCGCGTGGCCGACCCCATATGGGGCAGCAGCACCACGTTGTTGAGCTCGCGCAAGCGTGGGTTCACCTCGTGACCATGTTCGAACACATCCAGCCCAGCGCCGGCAATTTCGCCAGCCCGCAACATGCGCGTCAGGGCATTTTCATCGACCACTTCACCGCGCGACGTGTTCACCAAAACCGCATCGGGCTTCAGCAGTTTCAACCGGCGGGCATTCATCAGGTGAAAGGTCGAGGGCGTGTGCGGGCAGTTCACGCTGATCACATCCATCCGGGCAATCATCTGATCGAGGCTTTCCCAATAGGTCGCCTGCAACTCGGCCTCGGTTTCAGCCCGCAACCGACGTCGATTGTGGTAATGGACCTGCATGCCGAAGGCAGCCGCGCGCCGCGCCACGGCTTGCCCGATCCGGCCCATTCCCAGAATGCCCAGCCTGCGGCCTGCCAGCCGCCCACCCAGAAAGGCTGTTGGCGCCCATCCGTCCCAGCGCCCCTCCTGCATGGTGGCCTGTCCCTCAGGGATCCGCCGTGTCACTGCAAGGATGAGGGCCATGGTCATGTCGGCGGTGTCATCCGTCACAACGCCCGGCGTATTGGACACAAGAATGCCATGCTGGCGGGCTGTGGCCACATCCACATTGTCAAAGCCAGCGCCATAGCAGGCGATCAACTTCAACTGTGCGCCGGCCTGCGCGATCAACGGAGCATCGATCCTGTCGGTGACGGTGGGCACCAGAACATCCGCCCGCGCCATGGCCGCGCCCAACTCAGTGCGGGTCATGGGTTTGTCATCTTCGCGCAATTCGGCGTCGAACAGTTCCTTCAGACGGGTTTCAACCGCCTCCGGCAACCGTCGCGTCACGACAACACTCAGACGCTCCGATGGCATGGGCACTCTCCCTACGGGTTTTCAGATGCGTCAAGCTTTGGCAGATTGTCCGCGAATGACAAGATGCCAACAGGGTTCGGCGCCGCACAGGCCCACTGCACCGCGCAGGTACCCATATAAAAACGGGCAGGACATATGAGCAGGTTTCAAAGAGTGACCACGGGCTTCGCCCGCACCATAGAACGGACAATTGGGCGCGGCGGATATACAGCGCGCTTTGTGATGCTCGCCGCGCTGCTCTTGGCCTCTGCGCCCAGCGCCCCTGCGCTGGCAGAGCGCGGCCCCGTAACCAACCTGCCGATCCCGCGCTTTGTCTCCCTGAAAGTTGGCGAGGCCAACGCCCGGCGCGGACCGGCCCTGACACACCGGATCGATTGGGTGTTCCAACACAAATCCATGCCCCTCGAGATCACCGCAGAACATGGCCACTGGCGCCGCGTGCGCGATCGCGAAGGGGCCGGGGGCTGGGTGCATTATGCCCTGATCTCGGGCACACGAACGATCCTCATCGATGTGCCTATGGCCGAAATCTATGCAAGACCTGTGGCGGGCGCACCGGTTGTTGCCAAAGCCCAGATGGGCGTTGTCGGGCGGTTGGGAAAATGCCAGCCAGACTGGTGCCGGATCACGGTTGGGGGGCATCGCGGCTGGGTTCGCAAAGCCACGCTCTGGGGCGTGAAACCAAATGAGATCCGCGACTAACCCTGCGATCACCTGTCGGGCAGACGCGCCGTTCCCATGTAGATGATCGCCGTGCCCGGCACCCGCCCAAAGGTGAAATCCCCGCGCCGGCTGATCCCGCGGGGTCCCAGTCCCGTCATCTGCCCAACAGAGAACCCTGCCCCTTGCAGAGCGGCGCGCAGCTCCGACGGTTTTATGAACATTTCGGGATCATGGGTGCCCTTGGGCAACAGGCCCAACACATCTTCGGCCATGGTGATCACGGCCAAACGGGCCAGAGGGTTGCGGTTGATGGTGTCAAACAGAAACAGACCACCGGGCTTGAGCACGCGCGCCACCTCGCCCAAAACAGCATCAAGATCGCGCACATGTTCGAGCACATCGACGCAAACAACCGCGTCAAATGCCTCCTCGGCATAGGGCAGATCTTCGCCAAACCCGACGGAATACTCAATGCGGCGGCCCGCGCTCTGCGCATGGCGCCGCGCCGCTTCGATGGCATCGGCGGCGGGGTCGATCCCACTGACCCGCGCACCGCGATCCTCCAGCGCTTCCGCCATGAAGCCCCCGGCACATCCGAGATCCAGAACAGCTTTGCCCTGCCAGTCGAATTGCCGATCAAACCAAGCCAGCCGACCGGGCACCATGTTCTTGAGCGTGCGCACCCAGCGTATCTCATCTGACCACCATTGCGCCGCGACGGCATCGTAGATCGTCAGGTCATTGCGCATTGGGGCTGTGGGCTTTGGCTGTCCATCGGGCATGGGGGCTCCGGTTTCAGGGGGCGGTGATGCGCGGCCACAGGGCCGCCAGAGCACCATCTAAACCGTCAGCAGGGCTTGTCACGCAGGCACCGCCAACGGGCTTTGCCAGCCGCACGCCAAATCGCCACTGGACCGCCGCCAAACCGGAAGGGCAGGCAGCCATGCTGCCCGCCCCCCAAGCCAAACCCTGTCAGGCCGCGTCCTGCAGGCCCCTGCCCTTGAGAAGCGCCGTGACATCGGGCAGGCGTCCCCGGAAGCGCGTATAGAGTACATCCGGTTCTTCCGAGCCGCCACGGGACAGGATATCGGCCTCCAGCTTGCGGGCCATGTCGGCATCAAACGCCGATCCAGCCTCCTGGAAGGCCTCAAACGCATCGGCATCCATCACCTCTGACCACATGTAGCTGTAATAGGCAGATGCGTAATAGCCGCCTGAAAACACATGGGCGAAATGGGGCGTGGCATGACGCATCCGGATGGCCCGGGGCATGCCCAGCGCTTCGAGCACTTCGGCCTGCTTCTGCATGGGATCTGCAGGCGGCGGCCCGTCATGGAAGGACAGATCCACCAGCGCAGAGGCCACGTATTCGACCGTCTGAAACCCCATATCATAGGTGGCTGCGCCCAATACCCGCTCGAGCAGGTCTTTTGGCATTGCGGCACCCGTATCGGCAT
Source organism: Oceanicola sp. (assembly GCA_022447275.1). Taxonomy (GTDB): domain Bacteria; phylum Pseudomonadota; class Alphaproteobacteria; order Rhodobacterales; family Rhodobacteraceae; genus JAKVBK01. The sequence goes on from JAKVBK010000010.1 coordinate 65,240, forward strand.
GGCGGGCAAAGCGTTCCAGCACTTCCGGTACCTCCAGCCAGTGTTCATAAAGCTGGCTGGGCAGTTCTACGAAATCACGAGGCACAGACGTGCCCGACAGGCTGTCATAAGTCACGTCTGACAGCATCTGGTGGAGCGCGTGCCCAAACTCGTGGAACAGGGTGCGCGCATCATCATAAGACAACAGCGCCGCCTGCCCGGCTGGCGGCTTGGCAAAGTTGCATACATTGACAACATGGGGCCGGATATCGCCTTCGAGACGCTGCTGGGATCGCAGGGCCGAACACCAGGCGCCAGAGCGCTTGCCCGCGCGGGCAAAGTAATCGCCGATGAACACAGCAATATGCGTCCCATCCCGCGTCACATTCCAAAGCCGCGCATCGGGATGCGGCCCATCCACCTCCAGAGGCGCGAATTCCAGCCCGAACAGACGATTGGCACAATCAAAGGCGGCTTCAATCATGGCATCAAGGCTGAAAAACGGCTTCACCTCTGCCTCATCAAGATCGTGCTCGATCTTGCGACGGCGCTCCGCATAGAAGCGCCAGTCCCAGGGCTCCAGTGGGGCTGAATGCCCATCGGCAACCAGCATCTCTTCGAGAATGGCCGCGTCCTTGTCAGCCCGGGCCTTTGCGGGCTCCCAGACGGCCATCAGAAGATCGCGCACATTGCCGGGTGTCCGCGCCATCTCGGTTTCCAGCTTGTAGTCCGCGAAGCTGTCAAACCCCAGAAGCCGCACGCGTTCATGCCGCAGCGCCAGCATCTCTGCGGTCATGGCCCGGTTGTCTGTTTCCCCCCCGTTTGCCCCGCGCGCGCCCCACGCCTCAAAGGCGGTTTTGCGCAGATCGCGACGTGGGCTGAACTGCAGGAAAGGCACGATCAACGAGCGGGACAATGTCACGATATGGCCACTCTGGTCCCGTTCGGCTGCGGCCGAGGCCGCCGCATCCACGACAAAGCCCGGCAAGCCTTCCAGATCCGCTTCTGAAAGCGGCATGAACCACGTGCGCTCATCGGCCAGCAGGTTTTGCGAGAACGCGGTGCCGAGTTCGGCAAGTCGACCGTTGATCTCGCGCAGTCGCGCCCGGCCGTCCCCCGCCAATGCGGCACCGGCCCGGATAAAGTTGCGATGGGTCAGCTCCAACAGGCGGGCCTGCTCGGGGCCCAATCCAAGGCCGTCGCGCGCGTCCCAGACGGCCTGCACCCGCGCAAACAGCGCCTCATCCAGCATTACATCGGAGGAGTATGCCGCCAGTTTCGGGGAAAAGCTGCGCATCAGCGCTTCACGCTCGGGCGTGCTGTCTGTGCCGGACAGGTGGTAGAACGGGGCAAGCACCTTGTTGAGCCCGTGCCCTGCCTTCTCCAATGCTTCGATGGTGTTTTCGAAATCAGGTGGCGCCGGATTCGCAGTGATTGCCGAAATCTCGCCGCGTGCCTCTTCCAGCGCGGCCTCGAAGGCAGGCGCGAAGTGAGCGGTTTCAATGGCAGCGAATGGGGGCAGCGTGAACGGGGTATCCCAATCCGAGCGCAGGGGATTTGTCATCGTGATCCTCCAAATGATGTCAGAGGACACTTAGGGAGCAGATCATGCCCCCGCCAGTGCAATCGCACCGGAAAGCGCGGCGGACAGCGTTTGCCCGCCGCGCAGCTATCAGTTTACGCGTGTCCAGGTCTGGCCGCGGCAGATGCCAAACACGCAGCCTTCCACCTTCAGGCTGTTGCCAGACAGGCTCATCTTGGATTTGTAGGTTTTGTCGCGGTCCGGGGCCCAGATCTTGCCGCCGCCATAGCTGCCATCGCCCTTGGCGGTCATGTCCCAAACCATTTGGCGGCCGTTATTGGGACTGTCGATCTGTTTGCCAGAGCCGTCGAAGGCCATTCCAAGGGTGCCACAGATCTTGGCGCCGCAGGGTGCCATGGTGACATGGGCATAGTTGCCATCATCACCGGGCTGGGTTTTCCACGTGCCAACCACCGGATCGGCCATCGCTGTGCCCGCAAAGAACAGCGCGGCTACGGCGCTCAGGCTTGCAATCTTCTTCATATCATCGTCCTCCCTGACGAACCGAGTGTCGTTCTGCTTTATACGGGCCACAGAGCAGGCCGTCATGGCAAGCTTGACGTAGGGGGCGCCGCGCCAGAGACGTTGCGTCTCTTCTGTCCGCGTGAAACTCCCACGCGGCTTGCCCACATGCCCTGCCCGTGCCACAAGCACGCCCGGGGCGGCAGACTGCGCGGCCTCTTATCCGCAGGTTCCTGCATCAGTCTGAAGGGCGCACATCATGATCCTTTACCCCGCCATCGATCTCAAGGACGGCGCTTGCGTGCGCCTTCTGAAAGGCGAAATGGACAGCGCCACCGTGTTCGGACTGGATCCCGCAGCACAGGCTAAAAGCTTCGAAGATGCAGGGTGCAAATGGCTGCACCTTGTCGATCTGAACGGAGCTTTCGCAGGCAAGCCTGTGAATGCCGAAGCGGTCGAAGCCATTTTGCGCTCGGTCCGGGTGCCGGTGCAGTTGGGGGGCGGCATCCGCCATCTGACCACCATTGAAAACTGGATTTCCAAAGGGGTGGCCCGCGTGATTCTAGGAACCGCCGCCGTGGAAGATCCCGACCTTGTACGCAACGCCGCTCATGCGTTTCCGGATCAGATTGCCGTTGGCATCGATGCGCGCGGCGGCAAGGTCGCCACACGCGGCTGGGCCGAGGAAACCGAGGTCGAAGCACTGGATCTGGCGCGCCGCTACGAAGATGCGGGCGTTGCCGCGATCATCTATACCGACATCGATCGTGATGGCGCCATGGGCGGCCCAAATGTGCGCGCCACAGCCGATCTGGCGGGGGCTGTCTCCATCCCTGTTATCGCCAGCGGCGGTGTGTCGAAACTGGACGACCTGATTGCCCTGCGCAAAGCCGGGCCGATCTCTGGGGCGATTTCCGGCCGGGCGCTCTATGATGGGGCGCTGGACCTGAAAGAGGCCTTGGCTGCACTGGACGGCTGAGACCCGCAGGCGCCGCACACCTGCCCGGACTGGCCTTTGCCGCCATCCTGTGGCAGGTGAACACGCAAGAGCGAGATATCCGGAGGGCGTGCCAGATGCTCAAGACCCGCATCATCCCCTGCCTCGACGTCAAAGACGGGCGCGTTGTCAAAGGCGTCAACTTTGTCGATCTGATCGACGCCGGTGATCCGGTGGAAGCCGCCAAAGCCTATGACGCAGCGGGCGCGGATGAGCTGTGCTTTCTGGACATTAACGCCACGCATGAAAACCGCGGGACGATGTATGATCTGGCCACCCGCACAGCCGAGCATTGCTTTATGCCGCTGACGATCGGCGGCGGGGTGCGCACCCACGAAGACGTGCGCAAACTGCTTCTGGCCGGGGCCGACAAAGTGTCTTTCAATTCTGCGGCCGTGGCCAATCCCGATGTGGTTGCCGAGGCGGCGCACCGCTTTGGCGCGCAATGCATTGTGGTGGCGATCGATGCCAAGACGGTGGCCCCGGGCCGCTGGGAAATTTTCACCCATGGCGGGCGGCGCCCCACGGGCATTGATGCGGTCGAGTTCGCCCAGACCGTTGAGGAAAAAGGCGCGGGCGAAATCCTGCTGACCTCCATGGACAGGGATGGCACCCGCGCGGGCTTCAACCTGCCGCTCACCCGCGCGATCTCAGAGGCGGTGGACGTGCCCGTCATCGCGAGCGGCGGCGTTGGCACTCTTGATCACCTCGTGGAAGGGGTCACCGAAGGCAAGGCATCCGCGGTGCTGGCGGCTTCGATTTTCCACTTTGGGGAATACACCATAGGCGAAGCCAAGGCGCATATGGACGCCGCCGGCATTCCGGTGCGTTTGTCATGAGCGGGGGCGCGCTTGAGCGGCTGGCCGCCACCATCGCGGCCCGCAAAGGGGCGGATCCGGAAAGCTCCTGGACGGCAAAGCTGCTTGCCAAGGGGCCCGAGAAATGCGCCGAGAAATTTGGCGAAGAGGCCATCGAGGCGATCATTGAAGCCACGAAGGGGGACCGCGAAAAGCTGACATCCGAGGCCGCCGACGTGCTCTATCACCTGCTGGTCATGCTGGCCGCGCGGGATGTGAGCCTTGAGGATGTCGAGGCAGAGCTTGCCCGGCGCGAGGGCACTTCGGGCCTGACAGAGAAAGCCAACCGCCCCTCATAAGCGGGCCGTGTATCACACAGACGGCAAGGCCTTCCGTATCAGGCCAAGCCAGCGGTGTTGGCAGCGCGTTGCTCGCCAGAGTGCAAACGCGAAGAGATGATCCCGGTGTTGAAGCCACCTTTGCGCAATTCGCCAAAGAGGCGCTGATACTCGATCTTGGGGCAGCGATCCTGCACCACATTCAGGCCCCGCGCTTTGGCCAGCGCTGCCGCCTCCTCATTGCGCACACCGATTTGCATCCAAATCGTGCGCAGCCCTTCAAGATGTTCCAAGGCCTCGGCCACAATGGGCAAGACATGTTCAGAGCGTCGGAAGATATCGACCATGTCGACGGGACCATCGATATCGCTCAGACGGGCCAGAACCCGCGCGCCATAGAGCGTCTTGCCGGCATGGCCCGGATTCACCGGGATCACCCGATAGCCGCGCAATGACAGGTAGCGCGCCACGTAATTGCTGGGCCGGACCGGATTGAGAGAAACGCCAACGCACGCGATGGTCTGTGTCTCTGCCAGGATTTCCCTGTGCAGCTTGTCTTGTGGTGTCATGAAACCTGCTCTTTGCGCTTGGCTTTGCCTGCTGTGTGTTCCGCATACGCCATTATCCCAGCGCGTGCACAAAAAAACGCGCCCGTACCGACAATGGCAGGGCGCGAGTTTCCGGAACGAGGGACATATACCAGGCATGCCGGTTCCGGCGACACGCCTTGTGAAGTAGGTAGGGGACGCAGGCCAAATCCGCAGAGCAGATCACCGGCTCGTGAAGTCTCGGCATCGCGCCCCAATCACGCAGATCGGGGCGTTACCCCAGAACAGAGGGCCAGTTCGCATCGCCTTTGGCAATATTGCCGGGCACATCCTCCAGCCAGCGTGTGCGTACACGGCGCGAATAGTTCAGGTACAGCTTGCCATCTACGATCGACCAGGCATCGGGGTCGGTTTTGGCGGTGTAGCCATTGGCAACTGCATAGGCGCAATAGCCGCCATATTGCGGGGCATAGGCATCCGGGTTTGCATCGAAGGCTGCCTTGTTATCTGCAGAGGCAAAGCGCCATGTGGCGCCGTTCCAAGTGCTGCTATGATCCGTGTCGCCTTTTACGGGGGCCTGTTGGATAAAATAGGCCACCGGGTCATAGCCATTGATTGCGGCCCCCCGGCGAGAGAAGACCGGAGGCGCGCTTGTCGCAGCAGCGGCGGGATGGACAAAACGGGCGCTCAGCGGGGCAACAACGGCCGTTGTCGCGAGGGCACCAAGAAAATAGCGGCGCGTCAGTGGGGCGGGCATGGGCATATCCTTTCAGCAGGCCAGAGAGACGGGTATGGGGTCAATACCGTCAACATGGCCGCGCCCTCAGGCCTTGCTAAGGGGGCTGAAACGCGCCTGACCAAGGCGTGATTGTCTGCGAGATCGCTGAAACAATGCCAAGGCCCGGCAAACGGCCGGCCGGCCGGCGCTCAGTCGAACACATCCTCGATCAAATCCGCGACCTCCTCGAACACCTTGTGAAAGAGCGGTTTGCGCTTTTTGCGTTTCTTGCGCTTGCTCTCTTTGTAGCGGGTTGGCGCGGCCTCTTTGCGGGGTTTGCGCCGAGGATCTGACGCCTCGGGGAAATCCCCGTGCGAAGACCTTTTGTCAGAACTTCGCTTGCCCCCGGCGACATCAGCCGTCGCAGCAACGGGCAGCTTTTTTAGCGCATGCAGCGGAGCGCCACATTGGGCACAGCACAGCTCATGGCGCGCGCCATCAAGACGCAGCGCCGTGCGGCTGCCACAATAACAGCAGGTCGCGATTTTGGTGTTCCGGTGCATGTCGCGCGGTCTCCTTTCGCGCCTATCTAAGCGCTTGAATCGCCATTAGAAGACCTGTCAGCACGATTGAGCTGCTATTTCTGCGGCGTCGCAGCGAAAAGGGCCACCGCCGCTGCGTTTGAAACATTGAGGGAGCCAAAACCACGGGCCGCATCAATGCGCACGAGGCGATCACAGGTTTCCTTGGTGCGTTCGCGCAAACCCGGGCCTTCAGCCCCCAGCACAATCCCCAAAGGCTGTTCCGTCTGCTCCGCGCAGGCCGCGGCGAGGGACATATCCGCCTCCCCATCCATACCGAACAGCACATAGCCCATCTCGCGCAGTGTTTGCATGGCAGCCGCCAGATTTTGCACACGCAGGTAGGGCTGACGCTCCAGAGCGCCGGACGCGGTTTTGGCCAAGGCCCCGGTTTCCGGGGCCGCATGACGGCGCGGCGCGATCACGGCGCGTGCGCCAAACACCTCGGCAGACCGAAGGATCGCGCCGACATTGTGGGGGTCCGTCACCCGATCAAGCAGGATCACGCGCGGAGCCTCGCCCGGAGGGGCGGCACACAGATCGACCAGCTTGCCCCAATCCAACGGGCGAACCTCCAGCGCCGCGCCTTGATGCACGGATCCAGGGTCCAAAGGGGCGGGAAACTTGCGGGGATCGGCAATTTCAGGCTCCAGACCACCCGCTGCAAGCACCTCAGGCCCCAACCTGTCAGCCGCATTGCGCGTCAGCACAAGGCGCAGCTTTTCGCGGGCGGGATTGGCCAATGCATCGCGCACGGCGTGCAGCCCGAAGAGCCACACCGTCTGGCTGGCCTCTGCGGCCTTTGCCCGTTCCTTATCGACCACCCAGCGGGGTTTTTTCATGGTGCATCTCCTTGCGCCGCGCTTTTACCGTGTTCACGCCGGTACAACAGCAAAAAGCGTCCCCTCACTGGCCCGAACCCGGACGCAGCACAAGAGTTTTCCGCATCAGAGATTTCCGGGTTGACGCCGCCCGCCTGCCTTTATATTCGACGTCTCACGCCGGAGCAGCAACGCTGTAACGGTCGTGGGTTGGGCGACAGGCCGCAAGGTGTGGCAGGGGACTGTAACTCCCTCGAGGCGACTCACGCCTGGTTCGATTCCAGGGTCGCCCACCATCATTTCCTTTCTTGTAGACTGTGCGAATGCGGTGGGCCTTGCATGCGGCGCACGCGTATTTGGCCGTGCCCCGAACATCTGGGCGATGTGTAAAAACAGAAGGTTAACAGATCCACCGCGCAAACTCTGAGCGTGGAAGGTTTTGTTAACCATTGTTGAGATAAGGTTTCGCCGGCTGTTCGAAACTTCGAGGATGAAAAGGTGAAGCGCGCCCCCGACTTGTTCTCTTTGTTAATGATTATTGTGCTGTTCTGCGGCCCTGCAAAAGCCGGCACGGATTTCGGAACAGACGAAGAAGCCGACGCTATGGCAACCCGCGTTATCGCGATGTTGGATTCGGCAGGGCTGCCCGCGACGATCGAAGCTCTGTTCGACCCAAACCTTCCCTTCGCAGCCTCCCCGCTCGGCATCAATCTGTTTTCAGGCTCCGTTGTCGTCGGCGACAATCGGGAACCCGAAATGGTCGAAGCAGACTATTCCAAAAACCGCGACCTTACCGGGAAACTCTTCTGGCCGCTTGTGGATGCTGCCGCAGACAACCGGGAATATGTTGTGCTGAAATGGTATCATTATGACACGCAAGAAGTTTACGATTACCACTGCCTGTGCGCACGGGCCGAAAATCGCGACCACACGATCATGATCTGTCGCTAAACTTCAGGTACTGACGTGACCCCCAATGCGCGCCCCTCGGTATTTTCCAGTGGCCTACTTTTCTGGATTAATGCGGCCCTCGCAGCGACGACAGCGACCATCTTTGCCGTGGCCCTTGTGGCCTATCTCTCAGTCGAGCGTCTCAGGGGACAAGTTGAAAGCTGGAGCGCCGGCGACGAAATCCGTTTTCGAAATTTTGACCTGACTTTGTCGTTGGAAAAGGCGCGCGATGCCCCGACACCGGCTGCCCACGCCCAAATCGAGGGCGCATTTACCTCCCTTGCAGATACAATCCGGACTTCCGATCTGGAAGACCACCTGTCCCAAACGTTGTCAGGCAGCACCCTGACCGCTCAAAGCGCCTATATGGAGCATCAACGGCAACGCAACATTGCACGGGAGCAATTGCGAGAGCCAAGGGCATCGTTGAATAGGTTTGAAAACCTGCTGGCCTTGGAGATTAACCGCCTGCAGGCCCTACGCGCGGAGTCGCAGTCGCGTTCCAAATCTTTAGAGGACTCGCAGCGCGCGAGCATATCCCGCACGACCGAGCTGGCAGATATCATTGCAGCCAGCAAAGTCATTCTCGCCCAAATGCAGGCCTTGCCCCCGGTGCCCTATGGCGCCGATCCAGAGCAGATGACAATTCGTCTGATTGGCCTTCCAGACGGCTGCGGAACTCCGCAACAAGCAGAAAGTGCAATCTGCATACCGTCCCCGAACCGTGTGATTGATATGGTGGCCGCCCTGAATGCGACACCACCTGGTCCAGACCGGGACATGGCTGAGAAACAAGCCTTGCGCGCCGCAATGGCCTACAGCCGCACGCTGCAAGGCTTTTTCGAGGCGGAAAGCGTTGTACTCGCCGCCAATATCGACGCTCTGGAACAGGAGCGCGGGATCACACAGGCCTTGACCACGCTTTTGCTCGACCTTTCTCGGATCAATCAGATCATCCAAAAGACAGAGGAAGGCGTTAGGTCTTTGCCGATGGTCTCTGAAGCGGAGATCGAGCAACTGACGCGGCAGATGTCCGCGCATTTGCGCCAGATCAGCCAAGGGGGACAAGGGCTTTCTCGAAGCACCCTATCAGACCCCGCACTGGTATCAGAGTTGTCAAACGGGGCCGCAGCGCTTGGTTCGGCGTGGACCCAAGCTGTTGACGCCCAACGCGCGAGCCTATCGAGCGCACAGGCGATGTCTGATGCGCTTACCAGCATGCAGGCAGAGATCGACAACCAGACAACCAACCGTAAAGAGTCGGCTCTGAAATGGATCAGCGGTTTCACCTCAGCGACTGTCGTTGGGATTATTCTTTTTCTGATATTTGTGACTGCGGTTGGGCTGATTGCATTGCGAAAACTGGCGCGGCCAATGCGCGACGTGGTGCGGCTCATTATCAGCATGGCGCAAGGTGGTCAGAATGTTCCGATCGAGCCACCGCACCACGCCGGCGCCATGCGAGAAATCTACTCAGCTCTGGAAGTCTTGCGCCGTGCCCAAGCGGGGCGGATCGAAGCTGAACAGAGGGTTTCGAGAACTTCACACAAACTAAAAAAGGCACATGAACGGATAACGCGTCTTGCTGACACGGCCCCAGCCGGACTGTTTGAAATGTGCCTGCTGCCGGATGGAAACCTGCAGTTTGATTATGCCAGTAAGAAGTTTGACGTTCTCTATCACTGCAACGCCACTGAAATACCCGGTGAGACGGTCCTGGAGCATATTGAGGCGGATGATCGGCAAAGCTTTCTCAATGCGATGCAAACCTCCGCGCACAAAATGACTCCCCTCCGTCACCGGCACAGGATCCTTCATCCCGAACGTGGAACAATCTGGGTGCTGAATGAGTCCATCCCAAGGATCGGAATGGATGGCGCCGTTCACTGGGTCGGCGCCGCATCCGACATCACTGACGAAGTCACACAGGAGACTTTGTTGAGCGAGGCCCGCGACCGGGCAGAGGCTGCAAATACCGAAAAATCAAAGTTTCTGGCCAATATGAGTCATGAAATCAGAACGCCCATGAACGGCATCATCGGGATGTGCGATCTGATAGCGGACACAGAAATGACCGCGCAGCAGCGGCTCGGCCTCGAAACCATCGACCGATCCGCCCAGCAACTGCTTTCGATCATCAACGATGTTTTGGATCTGTCTAAGCTTGAGGCGAACAAGCAGCACCTCTCCAATTCGGCTCTCCACCTTGAAGCCCTCGTCTATGATGTCTGCAAAGTCATTTCCGACAGCGCCTGGCGCAAAAATCTGGAGCTCTGCATCGACTTCGATGCGGGGATCGGCAACCGCACTGGCGACAGTGTAAAGCTGCGCCATGTGCTTCTCAATCTGCTCAGCAATGCCGTTAAGTTCACGGATGAAGGCTTTGTCATTCTATCGGTTACAACCGATGGCCGCGACAAGGTTAGGTTCTCGGTTCAGGACACTGGCATCGGGATTGATCGCCCTGACCAAGAGCGGATCTTGCAACCCTTCGAGCAAGTGGACAACGCCCATACCCGAACATTGGATGGTACCGGTCTCGGTCTTTCGATCTGCGCCGGCATGGTGAAACTTATGGGCGGCGAGATCGAGATCAGGTCAGAGTTGGGGCACGGCGCAACCTTCAGCTTTGAAATCGAATTGCCGCCAATTTCCAACGTCCAGCCTTTTGCAGCGCAAAATGTTTTGGCAAGTGAACATGTCTTGGTGATTGAGGCCGGCGGGCCGAGCCGAAATATCCTGGAAAAGCAGCTTGAGGCGATGGGGGCCCAGGTAGAGACTGCCGCAAATCCAAAAGATGCCCTCAGCAAGGCGCAAAAGGCTCCAGAAGCTGTGGTGGGCTATACGGCCATCATCCTCGACTGCGCCTATGCAGATTGCGATTTGGAACCCTTGTTACGGCACACTGTGTCCACCAGCGGGATGCCACGCGTGATCCTGCACGCGCCGCTTGAATATGCCATCGCCAATAATCAATCAAACAAACGGGCTTACGAAGCATGGCTCAAGAAGCCAGCAAGGACCGCAGAAATAGTTTCCGCGATCCGCGCTGACAATTGCATATCCAGCGCCCCCAGTGCCAGTTTGGCAGGCGCGCATTCGCCAATGGCACATGGGCAAAGCTCGGTAATGGTTGTGGAGGACAACAAGACAAACCAGTTCATCGCCCAGAAGATGCTTGAGAAACTGGGCTTTGCGCCGCGGCTCTGCACGGATGGCCAAGAGGCTGTGAACGCCTATACTGCGCAGCCCGCTGAGATCATTTTCATGGATGTCGCTATGCCAGTTATGAACGGGCTGGATGCCACGCGGGAAATTCGCAAACACGAGCGCAACAACGGGTTGCCCCCGGCGCTGGTCGTCGCGCTGACCGCACATGTCTCAGACGAAGATAAGGCCGCCTGCAAAGCCGCAGGAATGGACAGGTTCATGACGAAACCTGTCACGATTGAGCAGCTCAAAGATGCCCTGCCCCAAGCGCAAGAGGCCGCGTTGGAAGGGTATGGCTAGCTTCCCAGTGCCAGCTCAAACCACATCGGCGCCGCGGGCCCGACATGTTTGATCTGAAGCGTCCAGCCACGCGGGCAAACATCGCCTAGTCTGGCCTTTTGGCGCCTCTGAACGCACTCCAAGATTTACCAAGAGTGCAACAACTCGTTGCTTCAGCATGCCCGGCACGACAGGTTTAGGGTGCACAAAGCCCAAAAGCACTGGACAGCCACCCCATGCAGATCAGCAAAGTGGAGCAGTACGATTTTGACGTCGAACGCCGCGTAAAGGAAATGATCGCGGAGTACGGATACGCCCAACTCTGCATCGATGCGCCCAACTCGGCCCGGCCGGGCTTTGCCTTCACCGTCGGATTGGAACACGCACATCAAACCCCCGAGTTGTTGGCCGTTGGGATTGCGCCTCAAATAACCGCTCAGCTTTTTGCAGTCTGCATCGAGGGACATGGGAAGGGCACGCTCGATTTGGCGAGTGGAAATCAGTGCGTGTCCGGATTGGTACAAGGCTGTGCGCTTGGCTTCCGAACAGCCCCGCCAGCGCTTGTATTAAAAGCCAACGCCGCCCGCCCACATCGGAGCCAAGACATTCGAGCCCTCGTGCAGGTTCTTATCCCAGACGACGCCGGCAACTTTCCGGGTGATCCCGCCTGCGACCCAAGCGTTGCCATGGCCCAGGATGCCGACTGGATCGTTGCAGAAACGGCAAACTGACGCGCAGGTTATGCCGCGTCACTGACCCCTGCAGATCCGCCAATCCGGTTCAGGCCCTGTGCCCGCAAGGACGCCACCAATTCCAGGCCTTGGACAGCCTGAACTGGCACGCCATCGCGCAGGGCAAGCGCCGCTGCGGTGCCGGTGGCCTGTCCCATCGCCATGCATTGCGGCATGCCGCGCACAGAGGCAAAGGCAAGGGGTTCGGCCGACAGGATGCGCCCTGCAAAGAGCAGGTTTTCGATCCGCTCCGGGACGAGGCAACGGTACGGTATGGTGTAGTACTGGCCCTGGGCCGTGGCCGCCTCATGGGTCATCTCGCCCTCGGCCCGCATGACGTCATCGATGGGATTGTCACAGGCTACGATCCCATCCGCAAATTTGGCAGCAGCCGCGATATCTGTTTCTGTCAGTCGGTATTGTCCGTGCAGCTTACGGGTTTCGCGCACGCCCACCGTTGGTGACAGCAACGCCATATGTGCCGCCTCAAAGCCCGGCACATCCGCGCGCAAGAACTGAGCCAGTTGCGCACAGCGTCGCCGCCCTTCCTGGGTTGCAGCGCCCACCGCGACCGGGTCCGTGCCATCAACGCCGCGCACATGGACCGAGTTGCAAAACACCGAGCCTTTGTGAAAACCGCGCATGAGATAGAGCTTGGCCAAATCGGGATGTAGGCGCCCTTCGGCAACGCCGCGCGCCGCATAGGCTTCGAAATATGGGTCGGGATCCGCGAAGGCGCGCGTCCAATCCACGCCGATCATGTGAAAGGAAATCGTCACTGCCATCATGTTGCCGGAGGCATCCCCCAGCTCATAAGGCACCCCGGCCTTGGCTGAAATATCCCCATCGCCTGAACAATCAATCACGGCTTTCGGGACGATCGTGAACAGGCCGTTCCTGTCACTGCAGGCCACTTGGGCAATCCGGTCACCTTGCATGTGGGGCTGTAGGGCCGTTGCCCCCAAGCGCAGGCGCACGCCAGCCTCTTCCAACATCTCGAACATGGTCAGAGTGGCCAGATCATGGTCATACACGATCTCGGGGCCAAAATTCTCAAGTGTGCAGGGGCGTTTCTCCGCCGCCGGTGGATCCATCGCCATCAAGCGTTCGGTCAACTCCTCGATCAGCCCGCCGATGATCCGGTCCATCGGGTAGCCGCCCCCCCAAGGCATGCCCGGGCAAAAGCCCATGACCCCGCCAATCTTCGTGGTTGCCTCGAGCATTGTCACGGACAGGCCCTGCCTTGCAGCTGCCAGTGCTGCGCCGAAACCGGCCGTGCCCCCGCCGATGACCAGCACATCTGTCGCTTCCTGACGTGTATCCATTGGCCCCACCTTGTGCCCGTTTCCTGCGCCCGACGCTGGGGCTGTGTTACCCTGTGGTCAAGGGAAATATCTCTCGCCCTGCCCCTGAAAAAACGCCCATGCAGGCAATATCCCCACCGCCCTCACAAGCGCCGCTTGGCACCGCACGCACCCGTTGCCGCTAGCTGGGCAACACAGGTATGAACCCCACAATCAGCAAACAGCCCCCTGATACGAGGCCAAACACCCAAAGCTGCCAGCGTGGGCCTTCCGCCTTCCACACGGTGCGGTAGCGCATGCCTGCCAACACCGCGATCACGAATAAGATTGTGGAAACCATAGGGGTAAGTGTCAGGGGTTCAGAGAACAATTCCATTTCCTTGGCGTCGTTTTGTTGGCTAGGCTTTAGGTACACCTTCTAGACGACAACGAACAGGAGCTTGCCATGGTCCCCACTTCATACCAGGCGCCGCTCAGGCGAGACGCATCACCACAGGCCACGTCCAGCCAAAGCCTCCAGACCAACCTCTCTAGCGAGACGGCGACGGTTCGGATGCTGATCGCCGGCAAAGGCAGGGATGTCTACGCGGTGCGCCCCCAGGACACGATCTCGAACGCGGTCAGGCAACTGCGGGACAAACGGATCGGCGCGCTTGTGGTGACGGATGCCAATGGCAGCTTGCAAGGCATCCTGTCAGAGCGGGATATCGTCCGCCAGCTTGCCGAAACGCCGGGCCAGACCCTGCCACGCAACGTGTCTGATATCATGACACGTGAAGTGGTCACCTGCGCCATGGATGATGCGCTGGTGACGGTGCTCAAGCGCATGACAGATGGCAAGTTTCGCCACATGCCCGTGACCGAAGACGGGGCTCTCAGCGGCATGCTGACCATCGGTGATGTGGTCAATTACCGGCTGAACGAGTTGGAACACGAAGCCCTGCAGCTCAAGCAATTGATCGTGGGCTAGCCTCGCGCTCGGCGCTTTGCCAGCACGGCAGGCACGGCCTGCCCCAAAATGGAAACGGCGCCCGCGATTTCGGGGCGCCGTTTTTGTTTGTATCTTTGCTGCGGGTCAGCCGCCGAAATCATCCAGCATGATGTCTTCGCGGTCTACACCCAGATCCACCAACATGTTGATGACCGACTGGTTCATGATCGGCGGACCACACATGTAGAATTCGCAATCCTCGGGGGCCGGATGGTCCTTCAGGTAATGCTCATAGAGAATGTTGTGGATAAAGCCCTTGTAGCCGTCCCAATCATCTTCCGGCAGCGCATCCGAAAGCGCCACGTGCCATTCGAAATTGTCAAACTCCTCGGCCAGTTGGTCGAAGTCTTCAACAAAGAACATCTCTTTCTTGGAGCGCGCGCCATACCAGAAGGTAATCTTGCGATCGCGGTTCTTCAGACGCTTGAGCTGGTCGAAGATATGCGACCGCATCGGGGCCATGCCGGCACCACCGCCGATGAACACCATCTCTTTTTGTGTCTCGCGGGCAAAGAATTCGCCGAAGGGACCAGAGATCGTGACCTTGTCGCCGGGCTTGAGGTTGAAGATGTAGGATGACATCTGGCCCGGCGGAATGCCCTGGCTGCCCGGCGGTGGGGACGCCACACGCACGTTCAGCATGATCAGGCCCTTTTCATCAGGGTAGTTCGCCATCGAATAGGCCCGCTCGATTGGCTCATCGACCTTGGACTCATACTGCCAGAGATTGAACTTGTCCCAATCTTCTTTGTACGTGTCCTCAACCTCGAAATCCTTGTAGCTGAGCTTGTGCGCGGGTGCTTCGATCTGGATGTAGCCGCCCGCGCGGAAGTTCACGTCTTCGCCTTCGGGCAGTTCCAGAACAAGGTTCTTGATGAAGGTGGCAACGTTCTCGTTGGAACGCACGGTGCATTCCCACTTCTTTACGCCGAACACCTCCTCGGGCACCTCGATGTCCATATCCTGCTTGACCGCCACCTGGCACGACAGCCTGTCACCGCAGGAGGCTTCCCGCTTGGTGATGTGGCTTTCTTCCGTGGGCAGGATAGAGCCGCCGCCAGCATGGATCTTTACCCGGCATTGGGCACAGGTTCCGCCCCCGCCACATGCGGAGGGCACGAACAGCTTCTGCTCGGCGAGGGTCTGCAACAGCTTGCCCCCAGCCGGAACCGAAATCGTCTTTTCCCCATTGATCGTGATATTGACGTTCCCCGAGGACACGAGCCGCGAGCGCGCGCCCATGATGACCGTCACAAGCGCGAGGACGATCAGGGTGAACAGCAGAATACCAAGTGCAAAAGTTGCCATAGCTTGCCTCCCTTACAGGCGCACGCCGCTGAACGACATGAAGGCAAGCGCCATCAGACCAGCGGTGATGAATGTGATGCCTAGGCCCTGAAGACCATCGGGAATGTCAGAATACTTGAGCTTCTCGCGCACGCCCGCCATCGCAGTGATGGCGAGGGCCCAGCCAAATCCGGAAGATACACCATAGGTGAGGCTTTCGGAAAAGTTGAAGTCACGCTCGACCATGAACAGCGAGCCACCCAAGATGGCACAGTTCACCGTGATCAACGGCAAGAAGACGCCCAGCGCATTGTAGAGCGGCGGGAAATACTTATCGAGCACCATCTCGAGGATCTGCACCAGCGCGGCAATCACCCCGATATAGGAGATCAGGCCCAGAAAGGTCAGATCCACATCGGGAAAGCCCGCCCATGCAAGCGCACCGGGCGCCAGAAGATAGGTCAGGATCAGGTTGTTGGCCGGCACGGTGATCGACTGCACGATCATCACCGAAATCCCAAGGCCGATCGCCGTTGCGATCTTCTTGGAAACGGCAATGAATGTGCACATTCCGAGGAAGAAGGCCAAGGCGAGGTTTTCAACGAAAATGGCCTTCACGGCCAGGGAGATATACTCTTCCATCAGTGCGCCTCGACCGTCTGGATCTTGTACTCGCGCTCTTCCACCTGTGCGGGCTTCCAGGAGCGGAATGCCCAGATGATCAGCCCGATGATGAAGAATGCCGAGGGCGGCAGCAGCAACATGCCGTTGGGCACATACCAGCCACCATTGTTGGTTGTCTCAAGGATGGTGATGCCAAACAGGCTGCCGGCACCGAACAATTCGCGCACAAAGCCCACCAGCATCAGGATCAGGCCATAGCCAAGCCCATTGCCGATGCCATCGATGAAGGAGGGGATCGGCGGGTTTTTCATGGCGAAGGCTTCCGCACGGCCCATGACGATGCAGTTGGTGATGATCAGACCGACAAACACCGAAAGTGTCTTGGAAATCTGATAGGCATAGGCCTTCAGGATCTGGTCCACGACGATCACCAAAGACGCAATGATGACCATCTGCACGATGATCCGGATCGAGCCCGGGATATGGTTGCGCAGCATCGAGATGAACATCGATGAAAAGGCCGTCACGAAGGTCACGGCGAGGGCCATCACGAAGGACACCTGCATGGAGGACGTCACGGCAAGGGCCGAGCAGATGCCCAGCACCTGCAGCGTGATCGGGTTGTTGTCGACCAGCGGATCGACCAGCATTTCCCTACGGGTTTGTGCCATCAGATCTCTCCTGCCTTGAGGTTGTCGAGGAAGGGGCCATAGCCCGTATCGTCCAGCCAGAACTTGACGAGGTTGTCGACGCCGCGGGTTGTCAGCGTGGCGCCGGACAGACCATCCACATGGTATTCAGGCCCCGCCGGTGGCACGGCGCGGGCGACAGTGATCTGAACCCCATCCTCGTTGCCGACTTTCTTGCCATTCCACTGGGACTTCCAGCGCGGGTTATCGACCTCGGCCCCAAGGCCGGGCGTTTCGCCGTGGCTGTAAAATTGCAGGCCGTAGATATCGTTGCCATCTTCTTCGAGTGCGATGAACCCATAGAGCGTCGACCAGAGGCCGTAGCCATGGATTGGCAGGATAACCCGGTCAATGTCACCATTCTCATCGCGCAGCAGATACACTGTCATGAAACGCGACTGGCGCCCGATCGATGCGGGATCCTCTGTCAGGGCGATCGACAGGTCCGGATCGTCAGCGGCGGCCCGATCATCGAACGTGGCGGGGTCAAACGCGTCGGTGAACTCGCCCGTTGCCAGTTCCAGCACTTTGGGCTCGAAATCGGCGAAGGCTTCCGTCACATCCATACCCGGCTCATAGCGGCCTGCCACCTGCAGGATGTTGACCTGCTTGTCTTTCACCGCATTGGCTTGCTGCGTGGGGCGCAGGCTGACGGCGGCTGCCGATACGACCATCGATGCCACAAGGCACAACACAACCGCCACAAACACCGTCTTGGGGACGGAGTCCGTCGGCAAGGCCATGAAACGGGCAATCATGCCCTTCTGGTTATCACTTTGTTCAGGCATAGCGTTTCGCCCTGCGTTTGATGTTGGCCTGAACGACGAAGTAATCGATCAGCGGGGCAAAGACGTTGCCGAACAGGATCGCCAGCATCATGCCTTCCGGGAAGGCGGGATTGATCACCCGGATCATGACAACCATGAAACCAATCAAGGCTCCGTAGATGAACCGGCCCGTATTGGTGTGCGAGGCAGAGACAGGCTCGGTCACCATGAAGACGAGGCCAAAGGCGTACCCGCCCACCACCAGATGCCAGTACCAAGGCATGGCGAACATCGGATTGGTGTCTGAGCCGATCACGTTCAGCAGGGTGGAGAAGGCGATCATGCCGCCCAGGCACCCGACCACGAGACGCCAGTTGGCAATCTTTGTTGCCAGCAGGAAGCACAAGCCCAGCAGACAGGCCAGGGTTGAGGTTTCCCCGATCGATCCCTGTACCGTACCAAAGAAGGACGCGCCCCAGGTCATGCCATTCGCGGCAAGCTCCTGATAGCCATCAGAGGCTGCAACCGACAGAGCGGTTGCGCCCGAAAACCCGTCCACGGGCGTCCAGATCGTATCCCCGGACATGTAGGCCGGGTAGGCGAAGTAGAGGAACGCGCGGCCCGTCAAAGCGGGGTTGAGGAAGTTTTTGCCGGTTCCGCCAAACACTTCCTTGCCGATCACCACACCAAAAGAGATGCCAAGGCCAACCTGCCATAAAGGCACGTCCGGCGGCAGGATCAGCGCAAAAAGCATCGAGGTAACGAGGAAACCTTCGTTGACCTCGTGACCGCGCACCGTGGCAAAAACCACCTCCCAGATGCCGCCCACGATCAGCGTGGTGATGTAAATCGGCAGGAAATACAGAAACCCGTGGAAGATATTTGCCAGCGGGTTGTTGTAGTTGAACCCAACCCCCAGCGTGTCCACGACCGCGGCGCGCCACCCGGTTGCGCCATAGGTTTCGATCGCCATGTTGACCTGAAGGCCAACATTGTAGACGCCCATCAGGATACAGGGGATTGTCGCGATCACGACATAGGTCATGATGCGCTTCATATCGATATACGACCGGGCGTGGGGCGCCGCAGTCGTTACGGTTTTGGGAGTGTAGAGAAAGCTCTCTACCATCTCATAGATCGGAAAATACTTCTCGTATGCGCCACCTTTTTCAAAATGTGGCTCGATCCGATCGAAAAAGCTTCGCAGACCCAAGGGCTTAACCCTCCTTCTCGATCTTGGTCAGGCAGTCGCGCAGCGCCATGCCGTATTCGTACTTGGCCGGGCAGGCAAACCCGACGAGGCCAAGATCCTCTTCATCCAGCTCCAACGCCCCCAGAGACTGGGCTGTATCCGTATCCATCACGAGCAGGGCCCGCAGCAGCTGTGTGGGCAGGTAATCCTGCGGCATCAGCTGCTCGAACGTGCCCAGCGGCACCATGGCGCGGCGGCCGCCGTTCAGGTTGGACGTCAGCGGGAAAAGCTTGCGCTTGAAGGCAGAGCCCAGAACCGGCTGAACCGCAAATTTGGATGGCATCGGGCGGACCCACCCCATCGGGATTTGCTTACGGTCTTCCTCGATCACGGTGATCTGGCGGGCATAGCGGCCCAGATAGGCACTGGCCCCTTCCCCTGCCCGGCCCGACAGGATCGAGCCTGAGATCAGGCGCACAGGCACCGAGCGGTCATATTCACCAGCGGTCAGGTCCGTCAGCGACGCGCCCGCAATTGTGCGGATCAGGCGCGGGGATGTGCACAGGGGCCCCGACAGCGCCACAACACGTTCAGGATTGATCTTGCCCGTTTCAAAGAGGCGACCGATCGCAATCACGTCTTGGTACCAGATCGTCCAAACGGGGATATCCCCACGGGGCGGCTGCAAAAAGTGGATATGTGTGCCCGGAAGGCCCGCCGGATGGGGACCAGCAAACCCATGCGCCTCAACGCCGGCGAGATCTGCCCCGGGCACGGCAACGCCGTCCGCGTGGCACAGGTAGGTTTTGCCCTCGGTCAGCTGGCTTATGATTTCGAGGCCCTTTACGAACGCCTCTTGGGCCTCATCGATGATCAGCGCGGCATCGGGGCTCAATGGCTCCGTGTCCATGGCTGTCACGAAAATCGCCGCAGGGCGCGTATCAGGGGCGGGAACGTGGGAATAGGGACGGGTGCGGAAGGATGTCCAAAGCCCCGCTTCACAAAGTCGGGCGGCGATCCCCTCCGCGGATGTGGCATCCCCTACAGTGGAGAAATCGACCGCGTTTTCCAGCGGATCATCTGCCACTTCGATCTCAACCGAGATCAACACGCGCCGCGCACCGCGATTCACGGCCTTCACACGGCCCGCTACAGGCGACACGATGGCCGCCTCTGGCGTGTCCTTATGGGCAAAGATGCGCGTTCCGGCAGCGACAGTGTCACCTTCCTCAACGGCAAGTCTGGGTTTTAATCCGATGTAGTCTGCACCCAGCAGCGCAACTGTTCGAACAGCGGGGGCTGGGCTGATAGCTTGGGTCGGCGCACCCTCTACGGGCAGGTCGAGACCCTTACGAAACGTATACGACACAGTGTCTTCCACGACGTTGATGGATCCCGTCTGTCTGCTTGGGCGTGCTTGTGAGCACGGATGCCTTGCCGACAGGTTTACTCGGGACCGTTTTCCTTGCGCGGCGCTTATTCCACACCGACCTGCATTTGGCACTGCGGCAATTTTTCGGCACACGAAGAAAATGTTTGCGCTAAAAGCGGCGCATGATTCGACTCGTTCCCATATGCGCAGCGCTGCTTCTGACAGCCTGCCAATCTGACCCTGTAACGCTGCGCCTGAGCGGCGAGACCATGGGCACCACCTATAATATCGTCGCGATCGACAAGACTGCGGAGATTGATGCTGACAGCGTGCAAGCCGCGCTTGAACAGACACTGGCAGACGTGAACAGCCAGATGTCGAACTGGGATCCGAATTCCGAGATTTCCCAGTTCAACGCGTCTGAAACCACGCAACCTGTTGAAATATCTGCTGAGCTGGCAACCGTGATGCAAGCAGCACAGTTCATTCATGACGAAAGCGAAGGCCAGTTTGACGTCACGCTGGGCCCGCTGATCGAGCTTTGGGGATTTGGTGCCCGCACACCCGACAGCCCCGTGCCCGCGCCCGAGGCCGTGGCTGCAGCGCTTGATATTGTGGGCATGGACAAAGTGCTGACGCTGGGCGATGCGCCCGCCACGATGGCAAAAGCCTATCCCGACACCTCCGTCTATCTCGCGGCCATCGCAAAGGGCCACGGCGTGGACCGCCTTGCCGGTGCACTGCAAGCGTTCGGGATTACCGACTACATGGTCGAGATCGGCGGAGACCTCGTTACCGCCGGACAGAATCCCTCGGGCGAAGCATGGCGTATCGGCGTAGAACGCCCCGACGCTGGCGAGCAGAAGATCGAGGAAATCGTCGACCTCTCCGGGCTTGGGATGGCCACATCGGGGGACTACCGCAATTACTTTGAGGCCGATGGTGTACGCTACAGCCACATCATCGATGCCGAAACCGGCAACCCAATCACGCACACAACTGCATCCGTGACCGTTTTGGCAGACAACGCCATGCTGGCTGATGGCTGGGCAACGGCGCTTTTGGTTCTGGGCTCCGAGCGAGGGCTGCCGATTGCGGAAAAGCATGGTCTTGGCGTGTTGTTCATTGATCGTGATCCTCAGGAACAAGACGTCGCATTTACGACAGTAGCGTCATCGGCTTTCAAGAAACTTCAAGCCAAGTAAGGGAATCCCAGCCGTGTCCACCTTCATCCTCGCCTTTGGATTGCTCACGCTCGTCATGCTCGGCATGTCGCTTGGGGTCATCCTCATGGGCAAGACGATCAAGGGCAGCTGTGGCGGACTGAACGCAATCTCTGACGCAGACAAATGTCTTGTCTGCGCCAAAGACATTGATCCCGACAGCCCCCTGAAGGAGCGCTTGCAATGCCCCCGCGCCCGCAAAATCGCCGAGCGCCTGGCGGCGGAGCAGGAACAGCACGCCTGAGACATCCATCAATGCTGATAAAGAGGCCCGCATGCGGGCCTTTTTTTGTGTCAGGACGGAATGAGCAACCGCCCAATCGCGCGCAGTGCTTTGAACAAGGCAAACACGATCAATCCAATCAGCACGACGAGAAAAATCACGAAAACCAAACTGCCACTGGCCTCGGACATTGGTGTGGCAGGGGGGGCTGAGGCAACAAGCGCGGATGTGCCTTCCACCACTTGGTTTGCAGGTATTATCTGAGCGGTTTTGCTGAACGTCTGAAGGGTCATTGTGGTCTGCTCCTCTTTGCAGGAACGCCTTTGCAGGCGCATGGTTCATTGGGTGGGCCAAAGAACGGACCGCTTTAAGGAATGGGCGGGCGCACGGATCGCCGCCGACTGTTAAATGCCTGCGCGCGGAAGCGTAGGGCACCTCTCACCGAGGCGGGCTGCGCAACATCGCCAGGGCCGATTGCTGTGTGATCTGTGCAGGTGCCCCCACGCCAAGACGCTTTTGGCTTCCAACGC
>JAKVBK010000011.1 GCA_022447275.1 Oceanicola sp.
TTGATCAGCACGGGCGCGCGCGCAGGCGAGGGATGGGCGATTGCGGATGCCGACAAAGCACGGGCATTTACAGACGCGCTTTTTGGCACGAACCCCTGTAGCAATGCGACGGGCTTCGCTAATTGTGGGTCAGGTTTAGCGACAGATTTTGCTGGCAAGCTACTTGGCGAAAACTACACAACAACCTCAAACCTTGCTTGGTTCCTAAATGGGCCCGCAGAAGCAAGCGGAAATAGTGTTGGATACATATACACTTACCTTGGGGATTTTACTTTTTTCGAAACTGTATCCGTGTCAACCAGCGACTTGTTCTCAGCCAGCGGTACTTATAGCACCACTCCTGTTTCTTGGCTTCTGTACCGCGACGCCCCCGCGCCCGTGCCAGTTCCCGCCTCCCTGCCGCTTTTGGCAGTGGGCCTTGGTGGACTGGGCTACCTGGCGCGGCGCAGGCGTAAACTGCGCTAAGCAAATACAGGCTGCCACAGGGGCGCTGCGGCGTCCCTTTCCTTTTGGCAGTTTGGCACTTCGGGCACAGCCAATGTGCAACCTCGGGGCACGACCAACACGCCCCCTCGGGGCGCTGCGATGGCCAAACCTGCGACCGCGCGCGCCGCTGCCCCGTGGGGGCCTTGCCTAGTGCCGCGAGATTTCTTCCCACGCCTTGTTGATCGCCACCATGCGCTTTTCCGCCATCTTGATGGCTTCTTCAGGCACGCCGCGCGCGATCATGACATCGGGGTGGGTTTCGCGGACCTGTTTGCGCCACGCAGCGCGGATTTCGGACATGTCCATGTCCCGGCTCACGCCGAGGATGTCATAGGGATCCTGTTCGGCGTCGGGCACGAAGCGGGCCCTCAAAGCGCGGAAGGTGGCATCGGGCAGTTCGAAAATCCGCGAAACCCGGCACAGGAAATCATCCTCCTTGGGATGATACTGCCCGTCGGCCACCGCGATGTGAAACAGCCCTTCCATCAGGTCAGTCAGCGCGGGATCGGCCCCGGAGAACATCTTGCGGATGCGCGTTGCATATTCCTCGAAGCCCGCCACATCCTGCCGCGCAAGGTTAAAGACGCGCGCGGCGCTCTTTTCCTCGCTGGTTGGGATTGTGAACACCTCGCGGAAGGCGGCGACCTCGTCACGGGTGACAAGGCCATCTGCCTTGGCCATTTTCGCACCCAGTGCGATCACGGCAATTGCAAAGGCAACGGAACGTTGCGGGGGCGTTCGCAACCGCTCGAACACGGTTGAGAGACTTTCGCCCTGTCTTAACGCAGAGAGGGCATCGGCGATACGGGACCAAATTGACATGCGGCCAGACTAGCCACCCCTTTCGGCGGGCGACAGGTCTTTCTGCATCAAAACAAGATCTAACCTGCGGCCGAATTTGTATCCGACACCCGGCAACAGGCCCACAGGATCAAAGCCGCAGGCGGCGTGAAACGCCTGAGCGCCCGGATTTTCGCCGCTGATTGCCGCCAGCAGCGCCGTGATGCCCTGGCGGCGTGCCGCCGCTTCGAGGGCGGCCATCAAGGCACGCCCCTGCCCCTTGCCGCGCGCAGACGGGGACAGGCCGATCGACACTTCACGCACGCGCGCATAGCCCGGGCCCGTGCGAAACAAGCTTAGCGCGGCATAGCCCGTCACGGTGCCGCCCAGTGCCTCCCAGACCAGCCAGGGATGCTGGCCCAGCGCTGCGCTGATTTCTGCGGGGCTGCGTTCATGGGACGTGAAGGTGATCGTTGTTTCGCGCGCGAAAGGGGCCATGATCGCAGCGATGGCGGCGGCGTCACGCCCCTGTGCCGGTCTGACCCGTCCTGTCAAAGCGTCACCACCCCGTGCGGCGTCTGCAATTGTGCCGTCAGAGAGATCGGGCCCGCTTCAATCACGAGACGCGGATCATCCAGCGACGGCAGGCATCCGGCCAGCATGTCTGCATGGGGGTGCGTGATCCGGACATGCTTGAGACGCACGCCTTGATCGGGAAGCCGCGGCGCCGGGTGCGGCCCATCCCAGCCAATCAAGGCGGGGTGCATCTGGTCAAAGGGCAGCGCCCCCTGCGCGGGCACAGCCATGCGCCAGCGCAGATCACCGCGGGACAGCGGGATCGGGGTGCCCGCGTCCGCATGGGCGTCTGCCAGATCCCTGTCCAAATCAGAGCTGCGCAGGATCCAGTTGGTCAAACGGGGCGGGCCGCTGAAATCATCGAGCCCAAACCAGCGAGGGCGGGCCGGAGCGGGGGCTGCCGGATTGATCGCAATCACTTCCAGATATTCCTCAGGGCCCAGGGACAACAGCTTGTTATATGTGCCGAAATCGGGATGTTCGCCGCCGTTTGACAGGCTGAGGCCCAACCTGTCTTCGAGCCAGCTTGTGCCATCGCTGAGCACGGTGCAGGACACGGCGAGGTGATCGAAACTAAGCATGCGGGCGGCCTCCGATATTTCTGGTCCCTGACGCAGCGTGGGCTGATTTACAGGCACGGTATCAAAGCGAGATGCGAACGCCCATATCCGAATAACGGCTACGCTTGCCGCAACTGCGGCACATTCCAAGACGCTGAAAGCGCGCGACGCTTTGGGCCACGCGAGGCGCAATCCGCTCTGCGGGCCTGTGCGGATTGTGGATGGCGGCGCGGCATCGACATACCGCGCCGCCCGCGCTCACCCTTGGCGGGCTTCGCGGATCAGCTTCAGGATGTCCTGCGCTGCGGAGGGGATGTTTGTCCCCGGGCCAAAGATCGCCTTGACGCCGGCATCATAGAGGAACTGGTAATCCTGCTGCGGGATGACGCCGCCGCAAATCACGAGGATATCGCCCGCGCCACGGGCCTTCAGAGCCTCCACGAGCTTTGGCGCCAGTGTCTTGTGCCCAGCCGCTTGGGAAGAGACGCCGATCACGTGCACATCATTGTCGATCGCATCCTGCGCCGCTTCCTCCGGCGTTTGGAAGAGCGGGCCAACATCCACGTCAAAGCCGATATCTGCAAACGCGGTGGCAATCACCTTTGCGCCCCGGTCATGCCCATCCTGCCCCATTTTCACGACAAGCATCCGCGGCCGGCGCCCTTCGGCCTCAGCGAATGCATCCACGGATTTCTGGATCGCCGCGAAATCATCATCGCCCTCATAGGCCGCGCCGTAGACGCCCGCGAGCGTTTTCACTTCGGCGCGGTGACGGCCGAACGCTTTTTCCATGGCCATGCTGATCTCTCCCACGCTGGCACGGGCCCGGGCCGCTTCTACAGCGAGGGCCAAAAGATTTCCTTTGCCGGAGGAGGCGGCCTCCTCGAGCGCCGCAAGCGCGCCCTCGCAGGCCGCCGCATCCCGCGTTGCGCGGATGCGCTCGAGACGCGCCACCTGCGCCTCCCGGACAGCCGCGTTGTCAATGTCGAGAATGTCGATCTCGTCTTCCTGCGCGAGCCGGTATTTGTTCACGCCCACCACAACCTCTTCGCCCCGGTCGATCATGGCCTGACGCCGGGCGGCAGATTCCTCGATCCGCAGCTTCGGCATGCCGGAGCCCACGGCCTTTGTCATGCCACCCATCTCTTCGATCTCTTCCATCAGAGCCCAGGCCTTTTCGGCCAGTTCAGATGTCAGGCTTTCCACGTAGTAGGAGCCCGCGAGAGGATCGACCACATTGGTCACACCGGTTTCTTCCTGCAAGATCAGCTGAGTATTGCGGGCAATACGGGCCGAGAACTCCGTGGGCAGCGCGATGGCCTCATCCAGCGCATTGGTGTGCAGCGACTGTGTGCCGCCCAGCGCCGCCGACATCGCCTCGTAAGCCGTGCGGATCACGTTGTTATAGGGATCTTGCTCCTGAAGGCTGACGCCCGAGGTTTGGCAATGGGTGCGCAGCATCATGGAGCGCGGGTTCTTGGGTGCAAACTCGCTCATGACCCGGTGCCACAACTGGCGTGCAGCCCGCAACTTGGCCGCTTCCATGAAGAAATTCATGCCAATGGCAAAGAAGAACGAGAGACGGCCTGCGAATTTGTCCACATCCATGCCCGTGGACAGGGCTGCGCGTACATATTCGCGCCCATCGGCCAAGGTGAAGGCAAGCTCCTGCACAAGGTTCGCGCCCGCCTCCTGCATATGGTAGCCCGAGATCGAGATCGAGTTGAACTTTGGCATCTCGTTCGAGGTGTATTCGATGATATCCGCAATGATCCGCATCGAAGGTTCGGGCGGATAAATATACGTGTTGCGGACCATGAATTCCTTGAGGATGTCGTTCTGGATCGTGCCCGACAGGACAGACTTGTCATGGCCCTGTTCTTCGCCCGTTACGATGAAGCTGGCGAGGATCGGGATCACTGCGCCATTCATCGTCATGGAGACAGAAATCTTGTCGAGCGGGATCCCGTCGAACAGGATTTTCATGTCTTCCACACTGTCGATCGCCACACCGGCTTTGCCCACATCACCGACGACGCGCTCGTGATCGCTGTCATAGCCGCGGTGGGTGGCCAGATCGAACGCAACCGACACGCCCTGCTGACCAGCGGCCAGCGCCTTCCGGTAGAACGCATTGGAGGCCTCTGCCGTGGAAAATCCGGCATATTGCCGGATCGTCCAAGGCCGCCCCGCATACATCGTGGCCTTCACACCGCGCGTGAAGGGGCCGACACCGGGCAATTCGTCCATCTGGGGCAGATTCTGCGTGTCTGCCGCGGTGTAGAGCGGCTTTACGTTGATCCCTTCCAGTGTCTCCCAGGTCAGATCCTCAAGGGGACGGCCGCGCAGTTCCTTTTCGGCGAGCGCGCGCCATGTCTCTAGCTTGTCATCACCCATCGGATGGATCCTTTCGCTAAAACGTCACGCGGGGGGAGGATGCAAATATCCCGCTTCCCCGCCGGAAACAAAAAAAGAGCGTGAATTCCTGCATCATAGCCTTCGCCTTGGGCGATTGGATGCCTATGTTCGAGGGAATGAAACGCTCGATGATCATGATTGCGGCCACAGCCGCCCTTACCGCCACGGCCAGCCCGCTCGTCGCACAAAGCGATACAGGTGCGCAGGCCGATCCCCTGCCACTGTCCGCCGCTGAGGTAGATATCGCGGATTTCAAATGGGAGAAGCGGCCCGTTGTGGTGTTCGCTGACACGCCCGCCGATCCCCGCTTCGTCGAACAGATGCGGTTACTGGCAGATCGCCCCAAGGCGCTGGTCGACCGGGATGTCGTCGTCATCACGGACACCGACCCGGACGCGCAGTCCGCGCTGCGTACAAAGCTGCGCCCCCGCGGGTTCATGATGGTGCTGATCGGCAAGGATGGGGGCGTGAAACTCCGCAAGCCCAGCCCCTGGGCTGTGCGCGAACTCTCTCGCGTGATCGACAAGATGCCCATGCGACAGCAAGAGATAAACGACGCACGCGGCGGAAGCTGAGCTTTGTGCATCATGGCGCTGGTGCCTGTCTGACGGCGGGCAACAGCAACTTCGGCTCTGCCTGCACCCGCGCGCCCAGCGCCCAGACAGGCGCGCAGGCGCCAAGCCCGGACATGCCGCCCGGCCCAGCCCCCACCCATATGCGCCCGCCTGCGATCAATCACTCGAACTCCATGATGACTTCGTCAACGGCGAGGCTGTCGCCTGCCCCTGCATTGATCTTGGAGACGATCGCCTTCTTCTCAGCGCGCAGGATGTTTTCCATTTTCATGGCTTCCACCGTGCAGAGCGCCTGGCCTTCCTGCACCTCATCGCCAACTTCCACATCCACCTTCACGATGAGGCCCGGCATGGGGCAGAGCAGCATCTTGGAGGTGTCCGGCGGCAGCTTCTCGGGCATCAGCGCAGCAAGCTCTGCCTGACGCGGGCTGCGCACATGCACCTTCATGTCCGCTCCCCGGAACCGGATGCGATAGCCATGGGTGATCTTGTCCACCTTTAGCGCCATGGGATTGCCACCCACATTGAGCCGCGCCAGAGACTGGCCGGGCAGCCAATCACTTTCCACCCGCAGCACGGTGCCATCCTCGAAACTCACGTCAGAGCCCTCGGGATCCGCTGCGATGCTGACGGGGAAAGTCGCCCCCTGCAGCGTGACAACGCTCTGGCCTCCGACGACGCGCGTATGGTTGTCCATACGGCCTGAAATGCGGGTGCGGCGTATCTCGGCCACCCGTGTCATGGCAGCGGCAGCCGCGGCCACGCGCTGGAGCGTTTCTGCGGGCAGTTCCACACCTTCGAAACCGTCGGGATATTCCTCGGCGATAAAGGCCGTGGTCATGTCGCCAGAGATAAACTTTGGATGATCCATCACGGCGGCCACAAAGGGCAGATTGTGACCAATCCCCTCGACCTCGAAGCCGTCCAGCGCATTGCGCATGGCCTCGATGGCAGAGGCGCGGTCTGGGCCCCATGTGCACAGCTTGGCGATCATCGGGTCATAGAACATCGAGATCTCGCCACCTTCATAAACGCCCGTGTCATTGCGCACGGCCGTATCTCCGGTTGGTGCTTCGCCCTGCCAGGTGCCTTCCGAGAGCATCGGCCCGGCAGCCACTTCCGAGGGCGGGCGATACCGGGTCAACCGGCCGATCGAGGGCAGGAAGTTGCGGTAGGGATCCTCAGCATAGAGGCGGTTTTCAATGGCCCATCCATGGATCCCCACATCATCCTGCGAGATGGAGAGCGGCTCGCCCGCGGCAACCCGGATCATCTGCTCGACAAGGTCGACGCCGGTGATCAGTTCAGTCACCGGGTGTTCCACCTGCAGGCGGGTGTTCATCTCAAGGAAATAGAAATTGCGATCCCCATCCACGATGAATTCCACCGTGCCGGCGGACGTGTAGCCAACTGCCTTGGCCAGCGCTGTAGACTGATCGCCCATGGCCTTGCGGGTGGCCTCATCGAGGAACGGGCTGGGCGCTTCTTCGACTACCTTCTGGTTGCGGCGCTGGATCGAGCATTCCCGCTCGTTGAGGTAGATGGCATTGCCGTGACCATCACAGAGCACCTGAATTTCGATGTGACGGGGCTGCGTCACGAACTTCTCAATGAAAATGCGATCGTCGCCGAAGGAGTTTGCCGCCTCATTCTTGGACGATTGAAAGCCCTCGCGCGCTTCCTGATCATCCCACGCGATCCGCATCCCCTTGCCGCCGCCACCGGCAGAGGCCTTGATCATCACCGGATAGCCGATCTGGTTAGAGATCTTGACCGCCTCATCGGCGTCCTCGATCAGGCCCATGTAGCCGGGCACGGTCGACACATCCGCCTCCTGGGCAATCTTCTTGGAGGTGATCTTGTCGCCCATGGCCTCAATCGCCCCCTTGGGCGGGCCGATAAAGGCCACGCCGGCGGCTTCCAGAGCCTCGGCGAATTTCGGGTTCTCCGACAGGAAGCCATAGCCCGGATGCACGGCCTCGGCGCCAGTGTCCTTGATCGCCTGCAGGATCTTGTCGATCACGATGTAAGACTGATTGGCCGGGGGCGGGCCGATATGCACCGCCTCATCTGCCATTTTGACATGCAGCGCATTGCGGTCGGCATCCGAATAGACCGCGACCGTCTTGATACCCATTTTGCGGGCGGTTTTGATGACCCGGCAGGCAATCTCGCCCCGGTTGGCGATCAGGATCTTCTTGAACATGGCGGTCGTCCTTTGTCTTGGTTCGCAGCAGGTGCGAACGGATCGTGGCGTGCAAACTGTGAAAACGGGGACAGGGGCTGGCGGCACGTGGCCGGGCCAGGGTCTGTCAGCATGGATTTGATCTGAGCAACCAGCAGGCCCGGCGCAAATGCGACCGGGCCCAGCCGTTTGGGACGGAAAACGGCAGCGACGAGGCTATCGATATTGCTGGAGGGACTGCGCTTCGTCACCGGCAATCTGCCAAGAGTCGCGCGCAAAGAATACCCGCCAATTCTGGGGAGGTTTGCGGACGCGGCGCTTCGCCCAAAATCGGAGTCGATGCGCAAGATCATGCCCAATCCCACGCATCATCTTCGTCCCCGTCCACGTCATCTGCATCCTCTTCAGGCTGCTCGTCGACAAAGACATTGGGAAACGCGGCGCGTGCTTTGCGCAGATCGATCTGCAGCAACGCCTCGTAGCTTTCGGGATCAAACGGGTCTTCTGCCGCCACCACTTCGCGGCCAAACAGCCAGCACAGACGGCCGGCATCCAGATTGCCGCGCTCGAAAGGGTCTTCCCCGAACTGCGCCCAAAGCGCCGCCATGAAGCCTTCATCGGCGCGGCGATCGGCCGGGCGGCGGTCGCGGTAGCGTTCGCGCGCCTTGAGGGCGGGCGGGGTGCCCTTGGCAGGGCGGCGAATGGTGAACTGGAAATCTGTCCCGGTCAGACGAGACGGAAAGCCGCGATGCTTCATCATGGTGCGACACTCCCTTTCAGGCAGCGCCAACCAGAGGCTGCGGTGAATGCAGAATGAGGGGCCGGCGGAACCGCCCGCCCCCCGATGCGATCAGTACTTGTTAGAGACCGGCTCTGAAACCACGGGCTCTTCGACGTAGATAACTTCCTCCTGCTCAGCACAGGCAGCCACGACAGTGGCGAAACCAAGTGCGACGAGGATGCGCAATGTGTTGGACATAATAAGCTCCTGCTCTCGGGGCGGCGGGCTTTGCGGCCCGCTCCATTTCTCGATATGCGCGCGGCATGGACCGGCACGCGCGAAAGGGTAGCGGAGAACCCCTTTTGAGAATAGAGGGCTTGTCCATTGGCTGGCAAACTGTCGCCGCACGGACTCACACTGGCAGCCTTTGGCCCACACAATTCAGGATTTACTGCCATATGCAGCCCTCCTGCGCATCGATCCGGTAGGCAGAGATATATTGCGTCGCCTCCGGATCTGCCGTGCCGCGTGGAATGGGACGGTCCATGACGACCAGCACCAGCTCGTCCGGTGTTGGCTGCAACGCCGCCCACTGCACCCTGCCTTCTGTTTCACACAACTGATCCAGACCGGGCGCCACATCGGCATAGCTCAGCGCGCTGAGATCGGGGTTCAGAAAGCGCAGCACAAGCGCGGTGTCTCCGCTGGGCAATTGCTCAAGATGGCGGTCGTGAAAGGCAAATGACGGTTGGGCCTGCGCAGGCAGGGCAGCAAGGATCGCAAAAGACACACCCAGCCGGATCATGCCCCTGCCCTCGCGTAGTTGATCCAGCGCGCACGGGCTTCCGGCTTGTTCAAAACGTCTGCGATGCGGTGCTCAAGCACCGCTTTGTTGAAGGGCGCAGCAACCCGCCCACCCGCACAGACCATAAGCCGGCCCTGTTCGCGGCGCACGCGCACAACCGGCGAAAAGCCACGCACGGTTTGCAGGGCGCGCCACATGTCCTGCCGGACCTGTCGTGCCACCCGGTGGCGGCTGCCATCCGCCAGCACCACCGAGGCCGCCACATCCATGCGCACAGGCAGATGCCGCGCCAAAACCAGTTCAGCGCCGTCGTCGAGGATATGCCAGCGGGGCCTGCTCATGCGATCGCGCCCACGCGCCCACGCGCCCACCGCGCCACCATGATTGCGGGCGCGCGGTCGACTGAAGGAAGAGGCTGCATTGAACGGATGATCATGTGGCTTTGCCTTGCTACGCGGGCGGAATGGCACGCGCGGTTTCCCTTGCGTGCCCCTTGTGTTTGCGCCTGCTCAGAGCGGGATGTTGTCGTGCTTTTTCCAAGGCATCTGCGCACGCTTGTTGCGCAGCGAGGCAAAAGCCCGCGTCACCCGGCGGCGGGTCGAACGCGGCTGGATCACCTCGTCGATAAAGCCCCGCTCGGCGGCAACGAAGGGATTGGCGAAGCGGTCTTCGTAGTGCTCTGTGTGCGCGGCCGTCTTTTCAGCATCGCCCAGATCCGCACGATGGAGGATTTCCACCGCGCCCTTCGCGCCCATCACAGCAATTTCGGACGTGGGCCAGGCATAGTTGAAATCGCCCCGCAGATGCTTTGAGGACATCACCACATACGCCCCACCATAGGCCTTGCGGGTGATCACTGTCACCTTGGGCACAGTGGCTTCACCATAGGCGAACAACAGCTTGGCGCCGTGCTTGATGACCCCGTTATATTCCTGCGTCGTGCCGGGCAGGAAGCCGGGCACATCGACCAGCGACAGGATCGGGATTTCGAAACAATCACAGAACCGCACAAAGCGCGCGGCCTTGCGCGCACTGTCGATATCCAGCACGCCCGCCAGCACGAGAGGCTGGTTGGCCACAACGCCGACGGTCTGCCCTTCGAGGCGGATAAAGCCGGTGATCATGTTGGCCGCGAACTCGGCCTGAATTTCGAAAAAGTCACCTTCATCCGCGATCTTGGTGATCAATTCCTTCATGTCATAGGGCATGTTCGGATTGTCGGGGATCAACGTATCGAGGCTGCTCTCAACCCGGTCAGGGGCGTCAAAGAACGGACGAACCGGGGGCTTTTCCTTGTTGTTGAGCGGCAGGAAATCCACCAGGCGACGCACTTCGGCCAGAGCTTCCACGTCATTCTCGAAGGCGCCATCAGCAACGGAGCTCTTGCGGGTATGGGTAGAAGCGCCGCCAAGCTCTTCGGCTGTCACCTGTTCGTTGGTCACCGTTTTGACAACGTCCGGGCCGGTGACGAACATGTAGGAACTGTCTTTCACCATAAAGATGAAATCCGTCATCGCCGGGGAATAGACCGCGCCACCCGCACAGGGGCCCATGATCACGCTGATCTGCGGCACCACGCCGGAGGCCATAATATTGCGCTGGAACACCTCACCGTAGCCGGCAAGGCTGTCGACGCCTTCTTGGATCCGTGCGCCGCCGGAATCATTAATCCCGATGACAGGCGCGCCGTTCTGCATCGCCATGTCCATGATCTTGCAGATCTTGGCCGCATGGGTTTCAGAGACAGACCCCCCCAGCACCGTGAAATCCTGAGAAAAGACATAGACCTGACGGCCATTGATCGTGCCCCAACCCGTGACAACCCCATCCCCCGGTGGGCGCTGCTCCTGCATACCGAATTCGGTGCAGCGATGCGCCACGAACATATCGAATTCCTCGAAGGAGCCGTCATCCAGCAACAATTCGATCCGCTCACGCGCCGTGAGCTTTCCCTTCTTGTGCTGGCTATCGATGCGGCGCTGTCCGCCCCCGAGCCGCGCATCGGCCCGACGCTGCTCAAGCTGTTCGAGAATATCCTTCATGGGTGGATCGTGCCTTTCTTTATTGCAATGTCCGGCGCCCCTCAGCGCAATCTGGACAAGCGAGCATCAAGGATGCCGCAATGAAGTGTGCTGGCAGGGGCATAGCCGTATTGCTGCGCATGCAAAAGCTTTTTGACGCATATTTGCAAATCTTCTGCCAAAAATTATCTGCAAATAGCAATTTTGCAAACTCTCTAAAAGCGATCACCAAGCCGGCTCAAATTTTAAGGGACCCTTAAACCGGACGTAGAGGGTTTCGCTGTATCAGCCATACAAACAGGGGGGCTGGAAGGTGGATTTGGAATGCCCTGTGCTTGGTCGAATGCGAGGATAAAATATGACTATGGCTGCCGAGGGCAATCGCCCGCTCCTTCCGCCAACTGATGCGGCGCTGGATACGGATGAGGCGGTGCATGCTGCGCTGGAAGGCGTGTGCAGCTGCGGTGCCTGCACGGCGTGGAAACTGGGCACCGACCTGCCGCCGCCCGAGATCCAGCAGTCAGTGGCAAGCCAAAACCGCAGCTATGGCAAACAACGGGACAGTGATATTATTTTTCATTTGGAGACAATGACTACCTACGCATTATGAATGTGACACTCGAAGAAATCTCTGACGATCTCCATATTGCGTAAGCGCCTGCGCACCTCCGTTCACAAACGCACAGCCCGCCCGCAGCGCACAGCGATGGACAGAAACGCTGCGCGGGAGTAAACGCCTCCCATGACTGACACCAGCGCTGCGCCCCGGGGCCGCTTTCTGGAGCGGACCTCACCGCCCCACATCATCACACTCGTTCTTCTTGCCGGCCTGTCGGCCCTGTCGATGAACATCTTCCTGCCGTCCCTGCCCTCCATGGCCGTATATTTCGAGACGGAGCCGTGGCTGGTGGCGATGGCTGTGCCCGTCTATCTGGCCGTGAATGCAGTTTTGCAGCTGGGGATCGGGCCGATTTCTGACCGGTATGGCCGTCGGCCCGTTCTGCTGGGCAGCCTCATCATCTTTCTGATCGCCACGCTCGGAACGCTTTGGGCGCCGACGATCGAGTGGTTTCTGGGCTTCCGCATGGTGCAAGCGGTGATCGTTGCAGGCCTTGTGCTGAGCCGGGCCATCGTCCGAGATATGGTGCCCGCTGAACAGGCCGCCTCCATGATCGGCTATGTTACCATGGGGATGGCCTTTGTGCCCATGATTGGCCCGATGATCGGCGGTGCCCTCGACGAAGTGTTCGGCTGGCAGGCAAATTTCTGGCTTTTGCTGCTGATCGGCCTCGCCGTGCTGTGGCTGGTCTGGCGTGATCTGGGCGAGACAGCTGGCAACCGTTCCGCCAGCTTCCGGGCTCAGTTTGCCGAATACCCCGAATTGCTGGCCTCACCGCGGTTCTGGGGCTACTGCGCCGCAGCCGCCTTCGCCTCGGGTGCGTTTTTCGCCTATCTCGGCGGAGCGCCCTTCGTTGCAACAGAGTATTTCGACCTGTCCCCTGCGCTCATGGGGGCATATTTCGGCTTTCCAGCCCTTGGCTACGCCGCGGGCAACTACGTGTCGGGGCGGTATTCGGTGCGCATGGGCATCAACACGATGATCCTGATCGGCGCTGGCCTCACCTTTGGCGGGCTTGTTCTGCAAACAGGTTTGTTTCTGCTCGGAATTGCCCACCCTGCCCTTTTCTTTGGCCTGTTTATCTTCGTTGGCTTGGGCAATGGCATGGTTCTGCCCAATGCAAATGCTGGCATGCTCTCGGTGCGCCCGCATCTTGCCGGCACGGCCAGTGGGCTGGGCGGCGCCATGATGATCGGCGGCGGTGCTGCCCTGTCGGCGTTGGCAGGCACCATCCTGACCGAAGGCTCTGGCCCGCTGCCGCTGTTGACGCTGATGCTGATCACCTCGGCCCTGTCGCTGGTGGCCGTTGCGGCTGTCTTGCGGCGCGAACGTTTCCTGCGGATGCAAGGCTAGCACAGCAGGCCCGGCAAGCGGGTCGCGCCGCCCCAGGCTTGGCCTTGCCTTCCCACCTTTGCAAACCCTACAACAGGGTTGCAAAAGCGCAAACTCTGCCCTGTCCAGCAAACTCTGCCCGGCAAACCCAGCCCGGCAAACGCAGCAAGGTATCACGATGGCCGTACAAAAGCTCTATGCCGGTGCAAAACTGCGCGAAGTGCGCACCCGCCTGTCGCTGACCCAGAAAGCCTTTGCTGCAAAACTTGGGGTTTCGCTGCCCTATCTGAACCAGATGGAAAACAACAACCGCCCGGTGTCCACCGGGGTTGTTCTGGCTCTTGCCCAGGAATTCGGCCTCGATGTGACAGAGCTGTCCGCCGGTGAAACAGGGCGAATCGTAAGCGATATGCAGGAGGCTCTGGCAGACCCGGTCTTCACTGACCCACCCCAATTGGCTGACCTGCGCCTGACCGCCTCGAACGCACCGGGCCTCGCCCGCGCCTTTCTTGAGCTGCACCGTGCCTATCGTCAAAGCCATGAGCGCCTCGCCTCCCTCGATGAGGCGCTTGGCCAGCAGGGTGGCCCAACTGTTGTCAGCCCCTGGGAGGAGGTGCGCGACTTCTTCCACTACTGCGACAACTACATAGATGCGGTCGATCACGCGGCAGAACGCGTTGGCCTCAGCCATCCGGAAGGCGCCGTGGCAGCAGCCACCGCCCGGCTTGAAAGCCTTGGGATTGTGATTGTGGATGCCCCGAACGGCCCGGTCCGCCAGTTTGACGCGGAAACCCGCACCTTGACGCTCAGCGCCCGTGCAGATCGAGAAACCCGGCGGTTCCAGTTGCTGCACCAGTTGGCGCTGCTCACCCAATCGGACTTGCTCAACGCCACGCTGGATCTGGCGCGTTTCCAATCCCCGGAGGCGCGCGCCATCGCTCAGGTCGGGCTTGCAAACTATTTCGCAGGCGCCGCGCTGATGCCCTATCGCCAATTCCTGCAAGCCGCCGCCGAGCTGCGCCATGACCTCGAAGCCTTGGCGCGGCGGTTCGGAGCCTCGATCGAGCAAGTTGCCCACCGTTTGTCGACCCTGCAGCGCCCGGGCGCGAAGGGCGTGCCCTTTTTCTTTGTCCGGGTGGATCAGGCGGGCACCATTACCAAGCGCCATTCCGCTGCCCGCCTGCAGTTTGCCCGTTTCGGAGGGGCGTGCCCCCTTTGGAACGTGCACAGGGCCTTTGAAACACCAGCCGAGTTCCTGCGCCAACTGGCAGAGACGCCAGACGGGGTCCGCTATATCAGCCTGGCCCGGGATGTCTCGAAAACCGCCGGGGCCTGGGGGGCACCCGTCCGACGCTATGCGATCGCTTTGGGATGCGAAATTGCCCATGCTGGCGCGCTTGTCTATGCGGATGGCCTCGACCTGTCGCGCGCAACCGCGTTTGAACCGATTGGCATTTCCTGCCGGATCTGTGACAGGCCCAATTGCCATCAGCGCTCGGTTCCACCGCTCGAACGCCGTCTTGAGGTGACACCCGACACCCGCGATATCCTGCCCTACCGTGTGGCCCGTTAAGGCCGGACAGATAGAAAACCCGCCCAGCAGCGCTTCAAACGCTTCTCAAACGCCACAGTTTGCGCCTGCAGGCCCCAGTTCCCCCACCTCCCCCTTGCGTCCGCGCGCCACCCGTCTTAACGACGCGCTCGATTATAGGTTCAGGGAAAGAAGCCGATGTCGCTTCTGGTGATGAAATTCGGAGGCACCTCGGTAGCCACGCTGGACAGGATCCGGCGGGCGGCCAAGCGTGTGGGACGCGAAGTTGCCAATGGTCACGATGTGATCGTGATCGTGTCGGCAATGTCTGGCAAGACCAATGAACTGGTCGGCTGGGTTGAGGAAACCTCGCCCCTTTTTGATGCGCGCGAGTATGACGCTGTCGTGTCGTCTGGTGAGCAGGTGACGGCGGGCCTGATGGCCCTGACCCTGCAGGAAATGGACATTCCCGCCCGCAGCTGGGCCGGCTGGCAAGTGCCTGTGAAAACAAGCTCGGCCCATGCCTCGGCCCGCATTGAAGAAATCCCCACGGACAACCTGAACGCCAAGTTCGACGAAGGCATGAAGGTGGCGGTAGTGGCCGGTTTTCAGGGCATCAGCCCCGAGGGCCGGATCACCACGTTGGGCCGCGGCGGCTCTGACACAACGGCGGTGGCCTTTGCCGCAGCCTTTGACGCAATCCGCTGTGACATCTACACCGATGTGGACGGTGTCTACACGACGGATCCGCGGATCTCGAGCAAAGCCCGCAAGCTGGACAGGATCGCCTTTGAGGAGATGCTGGAACTGGCTTCGCTCGGCGCCAAGGTTCTGCAAACCCGCTCCGTGGAACTGGCCATGCGTTACAAGGTCCGCCTGCGCGTGCTCTCAAGTTTCGAGGAATATGACGAGACCGCCGGAACGCTGGTCTGCGATGAGGATGATATCATGGAAAGCAATGTGGTGTCGGGCGTGGCCTTCAGCCGCGATGAAGCCAAGATGACCCTTCTGTCGGTGGCTGACCGCCCCGGGATCGCGGCCGCCATTTTCGGCCCGCTGGCCAATGCGGGTGTGAACGTCGACATGATCGTCCAGAACATCAGCGAAGATGGTCGGACGGATATGACATTCTCCTGCCCCACCAATCAGGTGGCGCGCGCCGAACAGGCCATGCTGGATGCCAAGACCGCGGGCGACATCAACTATGTCGAACTGGTTGCGGATACGGAGGTCTGCAAAGTATCGGTTGTGGGCATCGGCATGCGCAGCCATGCAGGCGTTGCGGCACAGATGTTCGATGCGCTCAAGGCCGAGAACATCAATATCAAGGTGATCACCACCTCCGAGATCAAAATCTCGGTTCTGATCGACCGCAAGTATCTTGAACTGGCGGTTCAGGCGCTGCACGACTCCTTTGACCTTGATAAGACGACGCTGAACGAAGGCTGATCCGCCAAGGCACGCCAGACACTCGTTTTTTTGCCCAAGGACTGCGCAGGAACGCCGCATGCGTGCTGCGCACAGCAGCATTGTGCCGCTGCGGCAACGGCAGGTTGAAATGCATTTCGCTTTTGCGCTCCGTGTGATCTAACTGAATGGCAGAATGACATGCGGGCGGGACGGGGCATCATGCCAAGCATCAGCGAAAGCGGCAGCCGGCGAATACTGGGCCGGCTGAAGGAAACAATGGCCGAGCCGGCCGAAGGGCAGGTTCGACTGAACAACGTGGTTCGGCTGATCGCTGCCGAAATGGGCACCGATGTGTGCTCTGTCTACCTGTTCCGCGATGAAGAAACACTTGAGCTTTGCGCGACCGAGGGCCTCAATCAGGAAGCCGTTCACCAGACACGCATGCGCCTTGGGGAGGGCCTCGTGGGCCGGGTGGCAAAGCACACCAAGCCCGTCAACACGGCCAATGCCCCAGCCGAGCGCGGCTTTCGCTACATGCCGGAAACCGGCGAAGAGATTTTTTCTGCATTCCTCGGCGTGCCGATCCAGCGCCTTGGCGAGCGCATGGGCGTGCTGGTCGTCCAGTCCAAGGAAGCCCGCGCCTATTCCGAAGATGATATCTACGCACTCGAAGTGGTTGCGATGGTGCTGGCAGAAATGGCCGAGCTTGGCGCCTTCGTCGGTGAAGGCGCGGCCCTTGCGGCCCCCCACCAGGCGCCAAACATGCTGCGCGGCGGCGTTGC
Organism: Oceanicola sp.; assembly: GCA_022447275.1. GTDB lineage: Bacteria > Pseudomonadota > Alphaproteobacteria > Rhodobacterales > Rhodobacteraceae > JAKVBK01. The sequence continues at coordinate 16,802 of JAKVBK010000011.1, forward strand.
ACAGGAGGGCACTGCGCTCGGGCATGTGTTCCTGCATGAACCACGCGTGGTTGTCACCAACCCGTTCGCCGATGATGCCGATGCCGAAAGCGCCCGCCTGCGTGCCGCCATTGATGCCCTGCGGATCTCCGTGGACGAAATGCTGAGCGACGCCTCCGGCGGAGATGGTGATCACATGCAAGTGCTCGAAGCCTATCGCATGTTTGCCAACTCAAAGGGCTGGCTGCGCCGCATGGAACAAGACATCGCCCGGGGTCTTTCGGCGGAAGCCGCCGTTGAGAAGGAGCAATCAGCCGCGCGGGCCCGAATGCAGCAGGTCACGGATGCCTATCTGCGCGAGCGACTGTCCGATCTCGACGACCTGTCAAACCGCCTGCTGCGCCTGTTGACTGGCCAAGGGGCCGATACAGGCGTCGAAATGCCCGATGATCCCATCCTCATCGCCCGCAATATCGGGCCGGGGGAATTGCTGTCCTATGGCCGCGTATTGCGGGGCATTATCCTTGAGGAAGGTTCGGTGGGCAGTCATGCAACGATTGTGGCCCGGGCTCTGGCAATCCCGCTTGTAATCCATGCACAGGGTATCACCGCGAATGCTTTAAGCGGGGATGAGGTGATCGTGGACGGCGAGCAGGGCATTGTGCATCTGCGCCCCGAAGACAGTGTGCGCAAGGCCTTTCAAGACAAGGTGGCGATGGCCGCCAAGGCGCAGGAGCGCTACGCCTCCATCCGGCGCGTGCCCGCATCCACCGTCGAAGGGCCGACCATCGGCTTGCACATGAATGCGGGCCTCATGGCGGACTTGCCGTCGCTGCCCTCCTCGGGTGCAGAAGGCGTGGGCCTGTTCAGAACCGAGCTGCAATTCCTGATCCGCAATCAGATGCCCCGCCGCAGGGAATTGGCAGATATCTACAAGCGTGTGATGGATGCTGCAGCCGGCCGACCTGTCGTCTTCAGAACCCTCGATATCGGCTCAGACAAGGTGCTGCCCTTCATGAAGCCGACCGAGGAGCCGAATCCCGCCCTTGGATGGCGGGCCATTCGCGTCGGGCTGGATCGCAAGGGCGTGCTGCGCATGCAACTCCAGGCCCTTCTACGCGCCGCCGAAGGCCGGCCCCTAAGCGTGATGTTCCCCTTCATTGCTCAGTTTGACGAGTTCAAAGAAGCCCGCCAACACCTGCTGGACATGGTGGCGCGGCAAGAGCAGCAGGGCGAAGTTCTGCCCAGCGAGCTTCGGATTGGCGCAATGCTGGAAACCCCGAGCCTCGCCTATGCACCGCGCCAATTCTACGAAATGGCCGATTTCATCTCGATCGGGGGCAATGATCTCAAACAGTTCTTTTTTGCAGCAGACCGCGAGAACGAACGGGTGCGTCGGCGCTACGACACGCTCAATGTCAGCTTCCTGACCTTTCTGGAACAGATCGTGGCGCGATGCGCAGAGACGGACACCCCGCTGAGCTTTTGTGGCGAAGACGCCGGGCGCCCCTTGGAAGCGGCCTGCTTTGCCGCGATCGGGCTGCGCAGCCTGTCCATGCGCCCTGCGTCCATCGGGCCGGTCAAACACCTGCTGCGGAAAACAAATCTGAAAGAGTTGGCAGCCACGATCGACGCGGCCCGCGAATCGGGCGCCCAATCCGTGCGCCCCGCCGTCAAAGCCTGGTTTGCCGCGCAAGGGCTGACGGTCTGATAGCGCGCGCCGGGGCTGGGGTCAGTTCATCCGTGTGCGCCCCATGGGCATGTACCCGCCCGCATAAGCAGCCACGCCACGGCCCGCGTTTTCCTTGAGGGAGACATCTTCCATCAGGTGATCAATCACCTGGGTAAGCTCCAAAGGCGACATGGGCGTGCGCAAAATCCAATCAACGGACTTTGGCGAATGAAGGGTGTGCCCGTCGCCCTCAGAGACAGCCTCGCGCTCCCCCAGACCATCGTGATGGCTGTAAAGTATCACACGCACGTTGGGTTCGGAGGCGCGGATATGGTCTGTCAGAGAGAGATCAGCATCCAAGAGCAAACGCTCCGACAAAACAGCAACGTCAAATGTCTCCGCCCGCAGGGCCACCTGTGCCGCCTGCACGCTTGGCGCCGATGACAACACATAGCCCAAAGCGCTCAGGTCTCTGCGCAACACCTCCAAAACCGTGGTGTCATCCTCCAACACAAGCAGCCGCATAAACACATCCTTTCCCAGTCCCATCCCACAGAGCACACCGTAATGGTTAACGAAACACTAATGCCGCCGCCCCCTCAGCCCCCTTGAGCAGGCCTGGCGCCGATCACAATCCTATCACAGATCGGACGCTGGGCACACCTGTCCCGTGATCGCCTGCCAATCCCCACGTCCCAGAACCCGGTCCGGGTTGGTGGGCGGCGGCATCTCAACCCCGTTGATGCGCCCATAGCCAAAGCGCCCGTAATAGGGCACGTCGCCAACCAGAAGGATGCGCGTCGGCCCGGCCTTGTCGATGCGGGCATGGGCGGCATGGATCAATCCGCCGCCCAAGCCTTCGCCCTGATGGGTGGGATGCACGGCAATGGGGCCCAACAGCAGGGCCGGGCATGTGCCGCCCTCTGGGTTTCGGATGCGGATGGGCCAGAAACGGATTGCACCAGCCAGAATGCCATCGGCATCGCGCGCGGTGAGGCACAATTCGGCGACGGGCGCCACGCCCGCTCGCAAACGGTATGAGGACAGCGCCTCGCGGCCCGGCGCAAAGCACAGATCGTAGAGGTTCTCGACCTCCCAGTGATCATCCGGTTGCTCCTGCGCAATCGTGATCATGCCCGTGTTTCGCCCCCATTGGCCCTGGCGCAGCCCAACTGCACCGCTTTTTGACTGGCATCCCGCCTAGCATGGGCCTAGGTCCGACATGAAGTCAGAAAAAGCAGCGTTGGGGAGACGTCCTTGTTTTATGAACCTAAGAATGGCCACGGCCTGCCACACAATCCGTTCAATGCCATTGTCACGCCACGCCCCATCGGCTGGATTTCAACCCGTGGCGCAGATGGGCGCGATAACCTGGCGCCTTATTCGTTTTTCAACGCGGTCGCCTATGTGCCGCCCCAGGTGATGTTTGCCTCTACCTCGGCCAAGGCTGACCGGGACAACACCAAAGACAGTGTCGGCAATATCCGCGAGACAGGCCGGTTTTGCGTGAACATCGTGGAATATGCGTCCCGGGATGTGATGAACATCACCTCCGAGGGGTTTGGCCGCGAGATTGACGAATTTGAACGGGCCGGGCTGACAAAGGAAGCCTGCCAGATGATCGACTGCGCCCGGGTGGCGGGCGCCCCGGCCGCACTTGAATGCGAGGCGCGCCAGATCATCCAGTTGGAAGGCGAAGCGAATGTGCTGGTCACGGGCGAAGTGGTGGGCATTCACATGCGCGATGACTGCCTTGTGGACGGCATGTTCGATGTTACAAAATTCCAACCGCTGACCCGCATGGGCTATCGCGACTACAGCGTGATCCGCGAAGTCTTCTCGCTGGCACGCCCGGACGACTGATCGCCAAAGCGAAACCAACCATCAAAAAGGGGCCGTGCAGAAGTTATCCGCACGGCCCCTTTTTGCAGTCATGAGTGCGCAGCAGGGCAAAAGGACGCCTCAGCTCGTTTGCGCCGTTCCGTTGGCAAGGCGCTTGCCGTCAGTGGCCAGCGCTCAACACGCCAACCCGCACACCGTAATCGGCAGCAATCTGGTAATCGGGATCGTCTTCACTATCGACAATCAACTGTCCCGCCTTGGTCAGCAATTTGTGGCAATCGCGGCTGAGGTGGCGCAACTGCACCTGCTTGCCCAGCGCCTGATACCGGGCCGCCACGGACTCGATCGCGGTGAGCGCAGACTGGTCAGCAACCCGGCTGTCCGCGAAATCAATCACCACCATGGACGGATCGTCAGCCGGGGCAAACAGCTCTGAGAACGCCTCGGTCGAGCCGAAAAACAGAGGGCCGTGCACCTGGTAGACGCGCGCGCCCTCAGGCGTTTCATAGCGCTTCGCCCGGATCCGCGTGGCGTTCTGCCAAGCATAGGCCAAGGCCGATACGATCACGCCCACAACAACCGCCGTGGCCAGATCCGTCAGAACCGTAACAACCGTCACAAGCACGATGACAACCGCATCCGTGGTGGGCACCTTGGTCAAGATGGTCAGGGATTTCCATGCGAAGGTGCCGATCACCACCATGAACATCACACCCACCAGGGCGGCCAGCGGGATCTGTTCGATCAGCGGAGAGGCCACAACGATGAACAACAACAAAAACAACGCCGCAGACAGGCCTGAAAGCCGTGTGCGCCCACCCGATTTCACATTGATCATGGACTGACCGATCATCGCGCAACCGCCCATGCCGCCGAAGAAACCGGTCACCGTGTTGGCCACGCCCTGGGCAACACATTCCTGGCTGGAGCCGCCACGCTTGCCGGTGATGTCGCCCACAAGGTTGAGGGTCAGCAAGCTTTCAATCAACCCGATGGCGGACAGGATCAGCGCGTAGGGCAGGATGATTTCAAAGGTTTCCCACGTGAGCGGAACAACCGGAATATGGAATTGCGGCAGTCCCCCCTCGATTGAGGCCATATCGCCCACCCGGGGCACATCGAGGCCAAACCCAATTACCACAGCCGCCGTCACCAGAATTCCGGCCAATGGGGCCGGGATGGCCGTGGTCACCATGGGCAAGAAATGAATGACGGCCATGGTCAGCGCGACCAGCGCCAGCATCACCGCAAGGGGCATCCCGGTCAGCCATTCGCCATTTGCCATGCCGTGGCCTGCATGATCCGCACTGCCCGGCACCTGAAACTGGCTCAACTGAGCCAGGAAAATGACGATTGCCAAGCCGTTCACAAAGCCCAGCATCACAGGGGTCGGAACCAGTCGGATAAACTTGCCCAGTTTGAAGATGCCCGCCGTGATCTGGATCAGCCCCATCAGAACGACAGTGGCAAAGAGGTATTCGACACCGTGTTCAGCGACCAGCGCCACCATGACAACCGCCAAAGCCCCCGTGGCCCCGGAAATCATGCCCGGGCGCCCTCCGATGGCCGCCGTGATCAAGCCGACGATGAAGGCCGCATACAGGCCAACGAGCGGGTGCACCCCTGCCACAAAGGCAAAAGCCACGGCCTCTGGCACGAGCGCCAAGGCGACCGTAAGGCCAGCCAGAATTTCTATCCGCAGCGAGCCGGTGTTCAAGCCACCCGGCATTCGGAACATTGCAAAGGGCGATTGGCTGGCAAGGGCCGACAATACTCGGGACATCCGATACTCCTGCAAAAGCGCTCTATGCCGCAGGCAGCTAGCCCCAGATCATAAGAAGGCACGGTATTCTTGGGTATGCCCAGCGACCTCTTTCGATCAAAACCGGGCGTTTGCATGCGCGGCGTACCCGATCCGCTGCCCATGAGCAACATCTGATCTTTCCGGCATATATGCAGGCTGTTCGCCGCCCTATCTGTGCAGGTAGAGTAATCGCCGATACGGCGCGCAAGAATTGGGCGTCAGCGCAAACCGATCGAGGCATCATGACAAAAGTTGGGATCATAGGGGGCAGCGGCGTCTACGAGGTGGACGGCCTCACCGATGCGCGTTGGATCACAGTCGACACGCCTTGGGGTGCCCCCTCCGATCAGCTTTTGACCGGGCGCCTGCAAGGCCTTGAGATGGTGTTTCTGCCCCGCCACGGTCGGGGCCACGTCCACAGCCCCACATCCGTGCCCTATCGCGCCAATATCGATGCGCTCAAGCGGCTTGGCGTCACGGATGTGATCGCATTCTCGGCCTGCGGCTCTTTCCGGCAGGAAATGGCGCCGGGGGATTTCGTGATGGTAGACCAGTTCATCGATCGCACGCGCCACCGCGAAAGCAGTTTCTTCGGAACGGGCTGCGTGGCGCATGTGTCTCTGGCCGATCCCACCTGCCCCCGTCTTTCGGCTCAGGTGGGCGATGCCATAGAGGCGGCCGGTGTCCGTGTGCATCGCGGCGGCACCTATCTGGCCATGGAGGGCCCGCAGTTTTCCACCAAAGCCGAAAGCACGCTTTATCGCGGGGCTTTCGACTGTGATGTCATCGGCATGACAAATATGCCCGAAGCCAAGCTCGCACGCGAAGCAGAGCTGTGTTACTGCCCGGTCGCGATGGTCACGGATTACGACTGCTGGCACCCAGAGCACGCCTCCGTAGACGTGGCGCAGGTGGTCGAAGTGATGCAGCACAATGCAAAGGCGGCAAAGGAAACGGTGAAAGCCCTGCCTTCACTGCCGCTTGCGCAACCGCGCGGCCCCTGCCCGCATGGCTGTGACAGGGCTTTGGACACCGCCCTGATCACCGCGCCAGCGGCCCGGGATCCTGCATTGCTTGCCCGTCTTGACGCCATCGCCGGCCGGGTTTTGAACAGCTGAAGAATTTGAGGGGAATACCAGATATGACTTTTATGCGTCGCGGCGCGGCCGCCTTCGTTTTGTCACTTGGCGTGTCGACATCGGCACAGGCAGACGGCTTCATCCTGGGATCCGGCAGCTGGACCTGCGGACAAGCGCTGGCAACCGTGCAGAACGGCACACCACTGGACCGGGGCCAGTTGATCGGGTGGATCATGGGTTTTTGGACGGCTGCCTCGTTTGAACAGGAGGATGGCCTCGCACAGGTGCTCGCCCAATCAGGCGGACAGACCGTGGCAAACCTGACGATCAATGAGTGTCGGCAACAGCCCGCGAACGCGCCGATCTATCTGGTCACCCAAGGGCTGATCGAGAACACACGCGCCAGCATTGCGGCCGCCGCTGAGACGTCCGAGGGCGAATGATGGGCGCTTCGGTTCAGGATTACATCCGCACGATTGCCGACTTTCCCCATGAGGGGATCATGTTCCGCGATGTTACCACCCTGTTCGCAGATCCACGCGGGCTGCGCATGGCCGTTGACCAACTGCTGACCCCCTATGCAGGCCTTGCCATCGACAAGGTGGTCGGGCTGGAGGCGCGCGGCTTTATCCTTGGCGGTGCAGTGGCGCACCAGCTGTCCGTTGGGTTCGTTCCCGTCCGCAAGAAGGGCAAACTGCCCGGAACGGTCATCTCCGAGGCCTACACGCTGGAATATGGGGAGGCGGTGGTCGAGTTGCACGATGACGCCATATCCGCTGGCGAGCGCGTGCTCATCGTCGATGATCTGCTGGCCACAGGCGGCACAGCAGAGGCCGGGATCAAGCTCGTGGAACGTTTGGGCGGCGTGGTGGTTGGCTGTGCCTTCGTGATCGATCTGCCCGATCTGGGCGGCCGACAAAAGCTGGAGGCCCTTGGCCAACAGGTCCATGCGCTGTGCGCCTATGAGGGCCACTAGGCCTGCCGCCAAACCGGGCGCGTTGTCAGACACAGCGCGCGCAACAGCCCGAAGGGGCTACTGCGCGGCAACCGCAGTTGCGGGCGGCACGACGGCCCCGGGGTTCATGATGCCACGGGGATCAAGCGCCTGTTTGATCGCCCGCATCGCCGCCAGCTTGGCCGGATCGCCATAGCGGGCAAGATCCTCCACCTTGAGCCGCCCAATGCCGTGCTCGGCGCTGACCGAGCCCCCCAATTCATGCACAAGATCATGGATGGTCCGCTTGACCGCCCCCCGCTCGTTGACATGGTCTTCCTTGCGGCGGCCGGGCTGCGGAAAGACGTTATAGTGCAGATTGCCATCGCCCAAATGCCCAAAACAATTGATCCGGTAGGCATTGATCCGGGCCAGCGCATCCGGAGCCCGGCGTATGAAATCCGGGATGGCACCCGCCGGCATCGAGATATCATGCGAAGATACCGCCCCTATGCGCCGGTTGGCCTCGGGGATGGTTTCGCGCACGGCCCAGAACTCAGCCCGTTGCGCCTCTGACTGGGCAATCAGGCCATCGCTGGCCAGCCCTTGCTCAAACGCATCGGCAAACAGCCCTTCGAGCAAGGCCTGAGGGTCCGCTCCCTTGCCCACCCCAAGATCAATCAAAACCATCCATTCCGGTTTCTCGGCAAATGGCTGGCGAACATCCGGCAAGGTTTCCGAGAGGAAATCGAGCCCCATCCTGTGAATCAGCTCAAAGGCACTGAGCCCCTCGCCCAGATGGGTTTGGGCCAGCGCCAGCAAATCCAGAGCAGCCTCTGGCCCCGGCACCACCATGAACGCAGCCGACTGACGGGCCGGTTTGGGATACAGCCGCAGCGCGGCCGCCGTAATGACGCCCAGCGTGCCTTCGGAGCCGATCAGCAAATGCCGCAGATCATAGCCCATATTGTCTTTGCGCATGCGGCGCAGACCATGGTGGATTGACCCGTCAGGCAGCACCGCTTCCACACCGAGGCAGAGATCTCTGGCCGAGCCATAGCGCAGCACACCAATGCCACCGGCATTGGTTGCCAAAAGCCCCCCAATGCGCGCAGACCCCTGAGAGGCCAATGTCAGCGGAAAGATACGGCCTGCATCCTCGGCGGCGTCATGCACATTGGACAGGATCGCACCTGCCTCTGCCACCATCACGCCCTCTGAGGCGTAGGTGGCTCGAATGGCCGACATCCGCTCCATGCTGAGCAGCACGGGCTTGGGTCCGTGCTCCATTGTTTGTCCGCCCACAAGGCCCGTGCCGCCGCCATAGGGGATCACGCCCACACCCATTTCATTTGCCAGACCGATCAGGCGTGCAACTTCATCGACAGTGCCCGGTGCCACCAGCAAGGCATCTTCGGCCTTGTAGCGGCCTCGGGGCTCTTCGAGGTAGCGCGGCTCAAGCGGACGAAAGGCTGCCGCAGGCAAAGCCGCGCGCAGGGCTGTCTCAAATGCCTCTGAGGCTGGATTGAGCATGTCCTAAATCCCTTTTGTGCAGTGTCAGGTGTCGTCGGGATCGCGCAGCCAGCGCGGCTCGAGAACAACGACCGTAGGCCGGGCCGGCAGATCCCGCAAGCTCAGCTCGATATGGCTTGTGCCCGGCCGCGAGATATCGAAGCCATCCGACATCCCATCGAGGAATTCCTGAAGGGTCAGCCCACCAAACCAATGCATCGGGATCACGACCGACGCCTTCATCCGCGCCATCATCCGCAGCAGGGTGGCTGTATCCAATGTCATGCCGCCATCCACCGGCGCCATCACAACGTCGAGCCGTCCGATGGCCGCATACTGGGCCTCGCTCGGCTCGTGGTGCAAATGTCCCAGATGGCCGATGCACAGCCCGCCAACCTCGAAGATGAAAATGGAATTGCCGTCTTTCTCAACTGAATCCGCCTCCCAGCGAGAGCGGATATCGGTGGTCACATTGCGGATGATCATGTGCTCAAGATCGAGCCAGTGCTCGGCCGGCGGGCCGGCCGCATCGCCCCACCCCCGCAGCACATGGGGGATCGCCGGATCGGGGTGGGCAGTCCAGTGCGTTTCATGGGCATGGTTCATGGTGACCACATCCGGCACAAGCGCGGTGGTGCCCAGAAATCCGGTGTAATCTGTGGCGGCCGTCAGGCCCTGAGCAGTTTCCAGCAGAAAGGTTGCATGGGCCACATAGTTCAGCCGCACGCTCCACGCATCCGCAAGCGGTGACCCGAATGCAGCCGGTTGCGCCTCCTGCGGGTCAGCCACGGCGGCGTGGTCAAACCAGTTCACGCCCGGTGCGGCATCGGCAATGGCGATGCAATGGGAGGGTCTGCGTTCCTGCGCGGTGGCGGGCAAGGCTAAGCCGCAAGCGAAGGCGAGGGCAAGCGCCCGAATGAGATGCGATCTGAACATGGGCGCAGCCTCCTGTGGTTGGCCAAAGGATAGGATGCGCCGCAGCCTTGTCACCCTGTGGATTGCAGCAATCCTGACCGAAGCCCCGAGAAAGCGCCGCGGGCGGCCTGCAGGCGCCGCCGCCAATGGCAGGCGGTGCCAAATAGACCAGCCATTGGGGCGCTCAGTTTGGCGTGATATCCTGCACCTTGCCGCGCCGATCGTGGCGCAGGTTGGCATAGAGCACGTGGTTCGACCACCTTCCGTTGATCTGCAGGTAGCTCTGCGCCACGCCCTCATATTTGAAGCCACAGCTTTCCAGCACCCCGCGCGACGCCCGGTTTTCCGGCAGGCAGGCCGCCTCGACCCGGCTGAGGCCTAATTCGGTGAAGGCATGGTGGGTCAGCGTGCTGATTGCTTCGCGCATGTAGCCCTGCCGCGCAAACGGTTGGCCAATCCAATAGCCCAGCGTCCCGACCTGCGCGGGCCCGCGCCGAATATTGTCCAGCGTTATGGCCCCCAAGAGGCTGTTGTCGGATTGTCGGATCAGGAAAAGGGGCAGCGCCGTGCCGCCAGAATGCGCCCTCTGGGCCCAGTGCACGCGGTTGGTGAAGGCCCTGCGTGACAGGTGATCATTTGACCATTGCGGCTCCCATGGTTGCAGGAAGACCGCGCTTTCACGGCGCAGGCTGGTCCAGGCGCGAAAATCCGAATGCGCAGGCAGGCGGAGGATCATCCGCTCGGTCACGATCCGGATTCCACGCCGCCGTAACAACATCAGGCGACCAGCCTCTCCTGCAGGTCCGCACGGCTTGGGGCGTCCGCCGCCTGACCGTAGAACGCCACAGCCAACTCTCCGCCCGCAAGATTGCGCGCAAACGCAGCCACTGCATCGCGGCTGACCGCATCCACGCGCGCCACGGTTTCCTCGAGCGCGGGCACCCGGTTCCAGATCGATACCAGCCGCGCAAGACGCTCGGCCCGGCTTGACGGGCTTTCCAGCCCCATCAACAGCCCCGCCTTCATCTGGGCGCGGGCACGAGCGACCTCTTGCTCCGAGATATCGCGGCCCGCACGCGCCAATTCAGAGGCTGTCACCTCTGCCAACGAACGGATATCGGCCTCTGACGTACCTGCATAGATCGTGGTCATGCCGGTATCGGCATAGGCGCCTGCCTGCGCGAACACCGTGTAACACAGGCCACGCTTTTCGCGCAGTTCCTGAAACAGGCGCGAGGACATGCCACCGCCCATGGCCGAAGCAAAGATCTGGGCCGTGTAGATATCCTCATCCCGGTAACCGGGGCTCTCGAAGGCCAGCGCCATATGCACCTGCTCGAGCGATTTGATCTCGCGGCGCTCGCCGCCGGCGAAGCGCGCCGGCTCGATCGCAATCTGGGACACGGGCTGCAAATGCCCGAAAAGCGCCTCGGCCTGGCGCATGATCTCATCATGATCGACCGCACCAGCCGCCGAGAGGATCATCTGGCCCGGTCCGTAATTCTCAGCCACAAAGCGCGACAGGTCATCGCGTTGGAAGCTAGAGACCCGCTCCGCCGGGCCGAGGATCGTGCGCCCCATAGCCTGGCTGGGATAGGCTGCTTCCTGAAGCCAATCAAAAATAATGTCATCGGGCGTATCAAGGGATTGCCCGATCTCCTGGAGGATCACGCCCCGCTCCACCTCGATTTCATCGGAGGCAAAGGCCGGGTTCAGTACAATGTCGCCGAGGATGTCGAGGGCCAGCGCTACGTCCTGCTGCAGGACGCGGGCATAGTAGGCCGTCATTTCACGCGAGGTGTAGGCGTTGATATAACCGCCGACATCCTCGATCTCTTCCGCAATCTGAAGGGCTGAACGGCGCGCTGTGCCCTTGAACGCCATATGTTCAAGGAAATGGGCAATGCCGTTCTGCTCGAGGCGCTCATGGCGTCCACCGGCATCAATCCAAAGGCCGATCGCCGCCGATTGCAGCGCGGGCATGTCTTCGGTGACGACACGCAGGCCGTTGGGGAGGGTATCGAGACGTACTGTCAAACGCTGCGCCTTTCCTCGATCAGGGTTTCCAGGGCGGTGAGGTCATTGGCCACCTGCGTCAGCCGCTCAGGCCGCTCAAACAGATCGGCCATCCGGTCTGGCAGCGGTGGATGGATGCCGGTGGCAGCCTCCACCGCGGCAGGGAACTTGGCGGGGTGGGCGGTGGCCAATGTCACCATTGGGTTGGCCCCGATATGGGGCTCGGCCACATGCACGCCAACGGCGGAATGGGGGCACAGCAATTCATGGGTGCTGTGATAGGCGCGGGCGATGGTGGCGCTGGTGGCCGCCTCGTCCGCCATGCCGGAGCCATAGGCCTCCTGCAGCTTGCCCAGCACCCCTTGCGAAACCGTGAAGCCGCCCTTGTGCTTGAGTTCGTCCATCAGCTGAGCGATGGCCGCGCCGTCGCGATCATAGAGATCAAAGAGGGCGCGTTCAAAATTGGAAGACACCTCGATGTCCATGGACGGGCTGATCGTCGGCTCGACGCCCTGCTTTTCATAGGCCCCGGTGCGGATGCAGCGGTGCAGGATATCATTGCGGTTGGTGGCCACCACAAGCCGCCCGATCGGCAAGCCCATAGCCCGCGCCACATGGCCCGCAAAGATATCGCCGAAATTGCCCGTCGGGACGGTGAAATCCACTGCACGGCCCGGTGCCCCGAGGCTCGTTGCGGCCGAAAAATAGTACACCACCTGCGCCAGAACGCGCGCCCAATTGATCGAGTTGACCCCGGCGAGGCCAACCCTGTCCCGGAAATCGAAATCGTTGAACATGTCTTTCAGGCGGGCCTGACAATCGTCAAAATCCCCTTCAAGAGCCAACGCATGAACGTTGCTTTCAACCGGGGTTGTCATCTGGCGACGCTGCACATCGGACACCCGGCCATGGGGGTACAGGATAAACACATCCACATTGGACAGGCCGCGGAACGCCTCGATGGCGGCCGATCCGGTGTCACCGGAGGTTGCCCCCACGATCGTGACCCGTCGGCCCGAGCGGCCCAACGCCACTTGGAACATCTGTCCGATCAACTGCATGGCGAAATCCTTGAACGCCAGCGTCGGCCCGTGAAATAGCTCCAGCAAGTGATGGTTGGGGCCGAGTTGCACAAGGGGCGCGCGCGCGTCATGCCCAAAGCCTGCATAAGCTTTGGCAATGATCTCGCGGAACGTGTCATCGTCAAACGCATCGCCCACGAAGGGGCGCATCACGCGAAAGGCAATTTCCTCGTAGGGCTGGCCCGCGAGCGCCGCGATCTCTGCGTCCGACATCTGCGGGACCTGGGCCGGCACATAGAGGCCACCATCCCGGGCAAGGCCCGTCAGCATAGCCTCTTCGAAGCTGAGCTCGGGGGCTTGGCCCCGGGTCGAGATATAGCGCATGTCCTACCGTCCTAGCTGGTCTTGCGGCTCGCCATACGCCAGATCCAGAACAGTGTCATCCCCGCCCAGACAAGGGCGAGGCCATACCACGTCATGGCGTAGCCGAGGTGATCGTTGGGAATGCCCGCGCTGCCGGTCGGCAGGGGCTGGGTTTGCTTGTCGGGACGCACCGTGCGCGCCACGACCAAAGTGGCCTCGGTCTCCAACTCATCAGCCATCTGATCGAGGTCCCGGGCGAACCAGTCATTGCGCGCAACGTCATTTTCAGGCGTTGAGCCGTTCCTGTCGTCGGGCCAGCGCAGATTGCCGACAATCGCAGCCTCACCTGCCGGACGCTCCTGCCGCCTTTGCGCGGCCCGCACATAGCCGAGATCCACCAGCACCCGACGGCCATCAGCCATTTCAAGGGCGCGGATCAGGCGATAGCCGGCGCCCTGCCCCTTCGTGGACACAAGCACCTGCAATTCGCGCGGACCCAGCTGGCCTTCAACGGTGACGGCAAGGAAGTTATCTTTGTCCGGATCCGGCACAGCGGGCAAGGGTACGGGATCGGCCAAAAGCCGCGCCTCGATATCTGCCAACAAGGCTTCCTTCCAGGCCAAACGCTCGATTTGCCAATTGCCCAGCAGAACGAGCACGACAGTGCCGAGCAGTCCGATCGCGATGGGGGCAATGAAGCGCATGGCATATCCCTGTTGGCCGCAACCCATGTTGCGAGCGGGCTTTGCCTATCCTGTTTCTGTCCGGGATTAAAGCACCCTGCGCGCGCCCGTCTCCCGCAGATAGGACGGGCAACACGCCATACGGCACACGCCGTCTTGGCAACGGCACTCTGGCAGTGTCCATGCTCCGGCGCGCGGGTGCCTTTAGCTCGAGGGGATACGCAGAATTGCCCCAAACAAAAGGGGCGCAGCCGATGCCGCGCCCCTTCAAAATTTCTGCCGATCCTTGTTGAATCTGCGCTGAGATCAGCCCCAGTTAGCCGCCCCAGACATAGACAGCTGCAAACAGGAACAGCCAGACCACGTCCACGAAGTGCCAGTACCAAGCAGCAGCCTCAAAGCCGATGTGGCTGTCGGCTGTGAAGTGGCCAGCCCGCACACGCAGGTAGCAGATGAACAGGAAGATCGTGCCCACGATCACGTGGAAGCCATGGAAGCCCGTGGCCATGTAGAAGTTGGCACCATAGATGTTGCCCGAGAAGCCAAAGGCAGCGTGGCTGTATTCGTAGGCCTGGAACACGGTGAACACCATGCCCAGCAGGACAGCGATGATCAGACCGTTGGCCACATCCTTGCGGTTGTCCTCATGCACCAGCGCGTGGTGCGCCCACGTGGCGGCACAGCCAGAGCACAGCAGGATCAGCGTGTTGATCAGCGGCAGGTGCCAAGGATCAAACGTCTCGATGCCAGCGGGGGGCCAAACACCATCGACAGCGGGCGACATGCCGCCGGGATCCATCGGATAGAGCGCATGCTTGAAGAACGACCAGAACCACGCCGAGAAGAACATCACCTCGGACATGATGAACAGGATGAAGCCGTAGCGCAGACCGATCAGAACAACCGGCGTGTGATCGCCCGCCTGGTTTTCGGCAATTGTCTCAGACCACCAGCCGAACATGGTGTAGAGGACGCCAGCCAAGCCCGCAAAGAAGACAAACGGTGTCACCGCATGCATCCACATGACGGCGCCAAACAGCATGACAAACCCGCTTGCTGCGCCGATGAGCGGCCACAAAGAGGGGTTCAGGATGTGGTAGTCGTGGTTTTTTTCATGTGCCATCGGGTGTCCCTTTCCGGCGTGGGTCTTGTTGCGTGGCGGAGTTTGGCACCCGCCTTATTCGTGGATGGCGCCGGGAAAGCCCCGGCCCCGGTGTTCAGTTCAGATCGTCCCCAGATGCCGAAGGCAGGTCCAAGGCGGCCTGCTGCTCCTCGGGCAGATCAATCTCATAAAACGTGTACGACAGCGTGATCGAGTGGACGTATTTCGCGTCGCGGTCCGTGACGATTTCGGGGTCAACGAAGAAGGTTACGGGCATCATCACCCGCTCTCCGGGCTGCAACACCTGCTCCTCAAAGCAGAAGCAGGCGATTTTGACGAAGAACCCGCCGGCCTCATAGGGGGCCACGTTGTAGCTGGCAGAGCCGGCCACCGGACGGTCGGTCGGGTTGTAGGCTTCATAGAAAGCCAGCCCGGTTTCCCCAATGCGCAGTTCCATCTCATGCTCGACGGCTTTGAACTCCCACGGGAAGCCCCGTGCCTTGGAGGCATCAAACCGCACGGTGACGGTCTGATCGAGAATGTCCTCGGGTGCTGTTTCTGCCACGAGCGTTGTGCCCCCGAATCCGGTGACACGGCAGAACCAGTCGTAAAACGGCACCGAAGCCCAAGCCAGCGCGCCCATGACCACCACAACGGTCGCCGCCTGTGCGGCGGTCCGTGTCTTTGGGTCAAGTCCACTGAAAAGCTTCATGCTCAGCTATCCTCCACGGCCAGAGCAGGACGCACGACGTGATCAAAGCTCTCCTGCGGGCCCACATTGGTGATCTTGACTGCAGAGAGGCCGAACACAATCAGCGCGAAGGTGGCCAGAATCAGGCCGACGCCCACGTTGCGGCTTTTCCGGCGGGTGTGGATTTCATGCTCGGCACGGATCATCTCAGAACCCTCCCCAAAGGCCAGCGCTGCGCAGGGCCGCGTCGCCCAGCAGGGCACCGAAATGCAGGAAGAGATACAGCAGCGAGAACTTGAAGAAGGATTTCTCAACCGCAAAGCCATCGGCGTCGGCTGCCGCACGGTCCCGGCGCAGAATATCGAATGCCCCTTTGCAGAAGATCGCATTCATGACGACGGCAACGCTCAAGTAGATTGGACCGCCGATGGAGGTGAAGCCCATGCCAATGGCAAAGGCGGCCAGAACCAGCGTGTAAACAAAGATGTGACGGCGGGTGGATCTGTGCCCGTGCGTTACGGTCAGCATTGGCACACCGGCGTTCGAATAGTCATCTTTCATGAACAGAGCGAGCGCCCAGAAATGCGGCGGCGTCCACAGGAAGATCAGCATGAACATGCAGATCGATTCGATCGACACGCCCCCGGTGGCGATCGCCCAGCCAATCATCGGAGGGAAAGCCCCGGCTGCGCCCCCAATGACAATGTTCTGAGGCGTCCAGCGCTTGAGCCACATAGAGTAGACAACAGCGTAGAAGAAGATCGTGAAGGCCAGCAGCGCGGCGGCCAGCAGATTAGCCGCCAAGCCCACCATGATCACCGACAGACCGGACAGGCCAAGGCCCAGCGCAAGCGCATCAGAGGCAGGCACACGGCCATCAGGGATGGGGCGGCGTGCGGTCCGACGCATCACCTCATCAATGTCGGCATCCCACCACATATTCAAAGCACCAGATGCCCCTGCTCCGATGGCGACAAACAGGATCGCCGTAAAGCCAACCATGGGGTGCACGCTTTGCGGAGCCACCAAAAGCCCGGCAAGCGCGGTAAACACCACAAGCGACATGACGCGCGGCTTCAGGAGGTCGAAGTAATCCTTCAGGCCGGGCTCCCGTGCGACGCCGGGAGCGTAAAGATCTGTGTCCGCCATTCTACCAATCCCCTCCAGTCGGGATCCATTCGTAGTGATGAGCTGCCTACAAGGGCCGTCAGGTTGCTACGCGGTTCAAAAGCGCGCCGTGCTTGGCGCGCTCCAATCTTTTGGCCCTTCAGGCACGCGGCCTGCGTTGGGCATTGTGCCGGCCCCGCTCACATGGGAGGAGCCGGCCTTATTCCTCAGTCCGCCGAAGCGACATCCAACGTGCGCGGCGTGCCGGCATATTCCTCGATCGCGCCATCCAGCCATGCTTCATACACGTCTTGGCTCACGGCCTTGACGGTGATCGGCATGTAGGCGTGGTTGATGCCACAAAGCTCGGAGCACTGGCCGAAGTAGACGCCTTCCTGCTCGACGTTGAACCACAGTTCAGCAACGCGGCCGGGCACGCCATCCTGCTTCACGCCGAAGGCAGGGATCGTCCAGGAATGGATCACGTCAGCAGCCGTCACCTGCACAACCACCGTCTTGTTGACGGGCACCACGATCGCAGTGTCGGTTGCCAGCAGGTAATGCTCGTCGGCATAGCCATATTCCGGCAGTTCTTCGCGCGCCAACATCAGGCTGTCGAAGCCAAAGTCGTGCTCGGGATACTCATAGCCCCAGTACCACTGATATCCGGTGGCCTTCACGACGATGTCGGCCTCTGGGATTTCCTGCTGCTTGAAGAGCACGGGCAGCGAGAAGGCACCGATGAACACGAGGATACCGATAGGCACCAGGGTCCACGTGATTTCCAGCGGCGAGTTGTGCGTGAAGGTGGCAGGCGTCTTGTTGCGCTTTTCGTAGAAGGCGAAGCAGGCATAGGCCAGCAGAGCCGTCACAAAGAGGCTGATGATCGTGATGATGACCAGCAGCAGACCATCGAGCCACTGCAGATCACGGGCCAGTTCCGTCACGGCGGGCTGGAAGCCCATCGCACCATCAACTGGAACACCAATAACGGGCAGGTCGCTTGGCACGGCCTGGGCCAGCGCCATGGGTGCTGTGAGCGTGGCGGCGAGAGCAGCGGCTGCTCCGCGGAAGCGTCGGTTCAGTTGCATGTGTCCGTCCTGTAGCGAGGGCGTTTCGTCGCCCCGTTCCCAATTCGGCCGCCCCGGCGATATCACATCGCAGCGCGCGGCATTGTTCCCTGGGCGCTAAACATCATATTGCACTATGGAGGATCAAGCTGTTCACGCGCGGCAATGCGCCGCTGAGCGGTAAAAAATCCAGTGAAATCGCAACGCAACGGGCGTTGCCGGGCGCAATCCGCCCCGCAGGTATGCAGGAGTACACATGGCCGAGGACAGATTTGACCCTTTTGCGACTCAGGTGGATGAGGCCGCAGCCCTGTCAATCTTGCAAGCCGCGACGCTGGGCGCTGATGATGGCGAGCTTTTTCTGGAGCGGCGGCGCTCTGAAACCGTGGTGTTTGATGATGGGCGGCTCAAGAATGCCTCTTATGATGCCGCTGAGGGATTCGGGCTGCGGGCCGTGCGCGGCGAAACCAGCGGCTATGCCCATTCCACGGAAATCTCCGAAGCCGCGATGATGCGCGCCGCTGACACCGCACGGCGGGCGGTGGGCGCAGGCGGCGGCACGCTCGCAGGCCCGCCCCCTGCCACAAATCGCAAGCTCTATGGCGATTTTGATCCGATCGTCGGCGCGCCGTTTCCGGTAAAGATCGACACTTTGCGCGAAATCGATGCCTTTGCCCGGGATCTGGACAGCAGGGTCGTTCAAGTGTCGGCCACCTTGGCGGCGGGCTGCCAAGAAGTTGAAATTCTGCGCCCCGATGGACGGCGCGTGGCCGATACCCGACCGATTGCGCGGCTCAACGTCTCTGTGATTGTCGAAGAGAACGGGCGGCGCGAATCCGGTGGCACCGGGGGCGGCGGCCGAATCGAATTGCACGGCCTGATCGCGCGCACCACGTGGGAGCCCATGATCCGCGAAGCGCTGCGCATTGCCTTGGTGAACCTCGAAGCAGAGGCCGCGCCTGCCGGCGTGATGGATGTCGTGCTGGGCCCGGGCTGGCCGGGCATCCTGCTGCACGAAGCCATCGGTCACGGGCTCGAAGGCGATTTTAACCGCAAGAAATCCTCGGCATTTGCAGGGTTGGTAGGCCAACGGATCGCCGCGCCCGGCGTCACGGTTGTCGATGACGGCACCCTGCCCGATCGCCGCGGCTCGATCTCGGTCGATGATGAAGGCACGCCCTCGAACTGCACCACTCTGATCGAGGACGGGATCCTCGTGGGGTACATGCAGGACAGGCAAAACGCGCGGCTAATGGATGTGGCGCCCACCGGCAATGGGCGGCGACAGAGCTATGCCCATCCCCCGATGCCGCGCATGACGAATACCTATATGCTCAGCGGTGATGCAGAACCCGAAGCGATCTTGGCCGACCTGAAAGACGGTATCTATGCGGTTGGCTTTGGCGGCGGGCAGGTCGACATTACCAACGGCAAGTTTGTGTTTTCCTGCACTGAGGCCTACCGGGTGAAGGATGGCAAAGTGGGGGCGCCCGTGAAAGGCGCCACCCTTATCGGCGATGGCGCGACCGCCTTGCGCCACATTCGCGCCATAGGCAACGACATGGCGCTGGATCCGGGAATCGGCACCTGCGGAAAGGCCGGGCAATGGGTTCCGGTCGGCGTGGGCCAGCCAACCCTGATGATTGGCGGTTTGACAATTGGCGGCGCAAAAACTGACTAAGCGCGCCCCAATAATATCTAAATCATTGAAATTTAAAACTAAAATTCATTAGCCTCATGCGCCAGCAGCGCATGAGGCTGCTTGTTAGACTGTTTTGAGGCGCACGTTCTGAAGGTCGCTAAAAAGAAAAATTAATTCGCCTCTTGGTTGATTATCAAAATATGTTTACCCGCTATTAACCAATTGAGGGCTAAACCTTGTCTGCAAGATGACGGAGCGGCGGTGACATGGAATTGTCCTCTTCCCCACCCCCCCTCGCACCACCCACCACGGAAGAAGATAAGTTATCGTGGCTCCGTCTCTTGCGCTCAAGGCGTGTGGGGCCTGCCACCTTCCTGAGATTGATGCGCCAACATGGGGCTGCCACCGCGGCACTGGAAGCATTGCCGGGCGTTGCGGCCAAGGCGGGCGACACCAGCTACAAGCCCTGCCCAGAAGGCGTGGTGCATGCCGAATTGCGCGCTGCAAGGCGGGCTGGGGCCCGGGCGCTTTATCTTGGGGCGGCCAACTATCCCACGGCTCTCGCCCAGATCCATGATCCACCTCCTCTGCTTTGGGCGATTGGCACCCCAGACTTGGCGCAGAGCCGCTGCGTGGCCCTGATCGGGGCCCGCAATGCGTCCTCCATGGGGCTGCGCATGGCCCGCGCCATGGCCCAAGACCTTGGTGCCGAAAGCTGCGCGATTGTTTCAGGCCTTGCGCGCGGGATTGATGGGGCCGCACACAGCGCCGCCCTGCAGACAGGTACTGTGGCGGTCTTGGCCGGCGGCGTGGACATGGCCTACCCATCTGAACACAGCCGCCTGCATCAAGACATCGCGAAAGCCGGCCTTCTGGTTTCGGAGCGTCCCCCGGGATACCGGGCACAGGCCCGTGATTTTCCCCGCCGCAATCGCATCATCACCGGAATCTGCGCTGCCACCGTGGTGGTTGAGGCGGCCCTGCGTTCGGGAAGCCTGGGCACCGCGCGCCTAGCCTTGGACCAGGGCCGCGATGTCATGGCTGTTCCGGGCCACCCGATGGACCCGCGCGCTGCCGGATGTAACATGCTGATCCGGGACGGCGCTCAACTGGTGCGCGGGGCGGCTGACATCCTCGAGGCCCTTCCCAGCCTTGAAATGCGTGCCCCCATCTCAAACGGCCCAGCCCACCCCGCCCAAATCGATGCGGCTATGGCAAATGACCCGCCGGAGATCCCCGATCATCTCGGTTTGCGCGCTTTGGAAGCGCCAACGCCCCCGCAAAAGCCCAAATCGCACGATGCCCCTTTGACGGACACAATCATGAATCGCCTCGGCATGTCGCCCGTGGCACGCGATCAATTGGTGCGCGATCTGGGCCAGCCCCCTGCCGCCATTGAGTCGGCGCTGACCTTGCTCGAACTTGAAGGCCGCATTGAGCGCGGGCCCGGCGGACTGGTGATGCGCCAGCAATGAATAATTTTCCAGCCAAGCACAGGGAGCACAGGCTCATCCAAACAGAAATCCGCTTATTTTCATATATTTATAGATGTAGTTGGCCCCACCACAGTCTTTGGCGCGTGTGGCGGCCAAGCGCAAATCAAAATCTATATTGCATTGACAAAGGCCCTACCGGGGCCACATGAACCCGGCTCAGGTGTCGCGGTGAAAGGAAACACATGCCCGTCGTCGTCGTCGAATCCCCGGCAAAAGCCAAGACGATCAACAAGTATCTCGGCTCCGATTATACGGTTCTGGCTTCCTACGGACATGTCCGTGATCTGCCGCCCAAAGACGGATCCGTGAAGCCCGATGACGGGTTCGAGATGCTGTGGGAAATCGGTGCAGACAGCAAAAAGCATGTGAAGGCCATCGCGGATGCCCTTGCCGACGACAACAACCTGATCCTCGCAACTGACCCGGATCGCGAAGGGGAGGCGATCAGCTGGCATCTTGAAGAAGCGCTGCGCAAGCGGCGGGCCATCAAGAAGGACACGCCGGTCAGCCGCGTTGTATTCAACGCCATAACCAAGGCCGCCGTAACGGAGGCGATGGAAAATCCCCGACAAGTCGATCAACCGCTCGTCGAGGCATATCTCGCCCGCCGTGCGCTCGACTACCTTGTCGGCTTCAACCTGTCGCCTGTTCTGTGGCGCAAGTTGCCCGGCGCCAGATCCGCTGGTCGTGTGCAGTCTGTTTGCCTGCGCCTGATTGTCGAGCGTGAGATGGAAATCGAGGCCTTCCGCCCGAAGGAATACTGGCAGGTGAAGGCACAGCTGGAAACGCCGCGTGGCCAGGCCTTTGAGGCCCGGCTTGTCACGCTCGCGGGCGCCAAGCTGGAACGCTACGACATTCCCACGGCCGAGGCCGCCGAGATCGCCGTTCAGGCCGTGGCTTCGCGCCCGCTGACAGTCACGGCTGTCGAAGCCAAGCCCAGCAGCCGCAACCCGGCCCCGCCCTTCATGACGTCCACCCTGCAGCAGGAAGCATCGCGCAAGTTCGGCATGGGCGCCCGGCAGACAATGAGTGCCGCACAACGCCTCTACGAAGCAGGCCACATTACTTACATGCGAACCGACGGGATCGACATGGCACCGGAAGCTGTGGCCGCAGCCCGTGAGGCAATCACCGAATATTACGGCGCATCCTTCACGCCCAAAGAGGCACGGGTCTATAAGAATAAGGCCAAGAACGCGCAGGAAGCGCACGAATGCATCCGGCCCACGGACATGTTCGCCAAGCCTGAGCAACTCAAAATTGCCGATCCTGATCAGCGCAAACTCTATGATTTGATCTGGAAGCGTACGATTGCGTGTCAGATGGCGGCTGCACGCCTTGAACGCACAAGCGTCGATATCGGATCGGCGGATGGCCAGATCGGTCTGCGCGCCACCGGCCAGGTGATCACCTTCGAGGGCTTCCTCAAAGTGTATGAGGAAGGCCGCGACGATCAAAGCGGCGATGACGAAGGCGGGCGCCTGCCCCAGATCATGCAGGGCGAAGCTGCCAAGCTCGGCGCCGCTTTGCCCGCAGCCGCCGATGGCCGTAAATCGGTGGCGGCTGGCGACGGTGCGGTGCAAGGCCTGCAGAGCTTTACCCAGCCGCCCCCGCGCTACACGGAGGCGACCTTGGTCAAACGCATGGAAGAGCTGGGCATCGGACGCCCCTCTACCTACGCCTCGATCGTCACCACGATCCAAGACCGTGACTATGTGCGCAAAGAAAAGAACCGCCTGATACCAGAGGACAAAGGCCGCCTGGTGACGGCTTTTCTGTTCAACTATTTCCGGCGCTATGTGGGCTACGAGTTCACCGCTAATCTTGAGCAGGATCTCGACAATGTCTCAGCCGGTGATGCCGTCTGGACAGACGTGCTGAGCCGGTTCTGGCGCGATTTCAAAGCCGCTGTCGATGAGACGGCGGAACTGCGGATCACCGAGGTGCTGGAAAAGCTCAACGAGGTGCTCGAGCCCCATCTCTTCCCGCCCACCGAAGACGGGAGCGACCCCCGCACCTGCCCCAATTGCGGTGCAGGGCGGCTGTCTTTCCGGACCGCCCGGTCCGGCGGGGCCTTCATCGGCTGCTCGAATTACCCCGAATGTCGCTACACGCGCCCGTTCGGCCCACCGTCTGCGGAAGGCGAAGGGGCGGGCATCCCGCCGGATGGCAAACTGCTGGGCACGGACGAGGGCGACGAAATTCGCGTCTTCAAGGGCCGCTTTGGCCCCTATGTGCAGCGGGGCCCTGTCACCGAAGATATCCCCAAACCCCCGCGCCAATCCGTGCCGAAAGGCTGGGTGCCAGAAGAAATCTCGCTGGCACAGGGTGTGGCGTTGCTGGCGCTGCCCCGCCAGATTGGCCCGCATCCCGATGATGGTGTGATGATCTGGTCAAACATCGGACGCTACGGGCCTTACCTCAAACATGCGGAAACGATCAGCTTCAAGGGCGGCACCAATGCCAACCTCGACAGCATCGAAGAGGTGTGGGAGATCGGAATGAACCGGGCGGTTGAGGTCCTGGCCTCCAAACCCAAACGCGGCAAGCCCGCGCCGGCAACCCCACTCGCGAGCTTGGGCGAACATCCCGAGGCAGGCGGCGAAGTGAACGTGATGAAAGGGCGCTACGGCCCCTATGTCAAATGGGGCAAGGTCAACGCAACGTTGCCCGAAGGCGTAGAGCCTGATCAGATCACCATGGCGCAAGCGATCGAGTTGCTGGATGCGAAGGCCGCTAAGAGCGGAAAAAAGCGGCCCGCAGCCAAGAAAAAGACAGCCGCGAAAAAGAAAAAGTAGCGTTTGAGCCAATTCCACGCCGGCCGTAGCTGGCGTGGCCTCTTTCCTGTGCACAGCAACAACACTTTGCCACGGAGCCCCCGCGCCCTGATAGAAGGTCGCGGTCAATAACGGGCGTATCTCCCTCAAATCGCATTTTGGCCGTCATCTTTGTCGGACAAACTGCAAAATTTCCTGATTGTAGCCTCTCTAAAGGCGTGCCGCCTGTCCAATTCACTCAGCCGCATTGACAGCTTGGCGAAAATAGTCGCACTACCGTATTTGACGAAAGCCCTGAGGAATCCATGAGAAAAGTATACGGTAGCGCATCCGAAGCACTCGACGGTCTTCTGAGCGATGACATGTTGATTGCTGCCGGCGGCTTTGGCCTGTGCGGCATCCCCGAACTGTTGATCGCTGCAATCCGTGACAGCGGCGTGCAGAACCTAACGGTGGCGTCCAACAATGCAGGCGTTGATGACTTCGGGTTGGGCGTGCTTCTGCAATCGCGCCAAGTGAAGAAAATGCTGTCCTCCTATGTGGGCGAGAACGCGGAATTCATGCGCCAGTACCTCTCCGGGGAATTGGAGCTGGAGTTTAACCCGCAAGGCACATTGGCCGAACGGATGCGCGCAGGCGGCGCTGGCATTCCCGGCTTCTACACCCAGACAGGCGTCGGCACGCAGATCGCCGAGGGCAAGGAGCACAAGGAGTTCGACGGCAAGACCTATATCCTTGAGCGCGGCATCTTTGCGGACCTCGCGATCGTGAAGGCCTGGAAGGCAGATGAGACGGGAAATGCGATTTTCCGCAAATCAGCACGGAACTTTAACCCACCAGCCGCGATGTGTGGTAAGGTTTGTGTTATGGAGGTTGAGGAAATCGTTCCAGCGGGCAGTCTGGACCCTGATTTGATCCATCTTCCGGGCATTTATGTGCATCGCCTGATCCAGGGCGAACACGAAAAACGGATCGAGCAAAGAACCGTGCGTCAGAGAGAGAGCGCGTAGAACGTGGACGAAACCAAGGGCAAACACCGGCCGGTCATCGGCTCTGTCCTTACCGATGCTGAAGCAGCCATCGGGTTTGCTGGTGCTGCCGTCTCCATGGTGGTGACAAACCCCCATATCGACGACAACCCGATCGTCTATGTAAATGACGCCTTCGAACGCATGACCGGCTACTCGCGTTCGGCCATCATTGGCCGCAATTGCCGTTTTTTGCAGGGCCCTGACACCAATCCAGAGGATGTCACACGGCTGCGCCATGCGATTGCCGAAGAGCAGGAAATCTCGATCGATCTGCTCAATTATCGCGCCAATGGAGAGCCCTTTGTGAACCGTCTGATCATCGCGCCCGTGCGCGGTGATGACGGCAATCCCAGCTATTTCATCGGCATCCAGAAAGAGATGCGCGAGGGCGACAAATCCGAGACAGATGATCTGGACATGCGCCTGCGCGCCGTCCAGAGGCAGGTCAAAGATCACCTCTCGATGGTCATCGGAATGATCCGGGCGCAAACCCGCCGGACCTCCGCGCCCGCTGAATTCGCCGCCCTGTCCAGGCGAATCGAATCTCTGCAGTTGCTCTATGAAGAAATCACCTTTGCAGGCGACAACGCCGCAAAGAACAAGGTCGAACTGGGCACATACCTGGCCCGCGTTGCCAATGGCATCTCCTACCACGAGGGCCGCGCCGGCGTCCGCGTGGTGATCGATATCGACACTCTGGAGACAGGCGTTGACGCGGCCGCGCGGCTCGGCCTGATCATGACAGAGGTGCTCACGAACTCGTTCCGGCATGCCTTTGTCGGGCTTGAGCGCGGCCTTGTCGAGGTGCGGATGTCGCGCTTGGCCGAGGGCGGTTTGCGCCTGACCGTTGGAGATGACGGCGTGGGCATCCCAGAGGGCGAGGTGTGGCCCTCCACCCAGTCGATGGGTGGCAGAATTCTCAATGGTCTCATCGAGGTGCTGGACGGCACGTTGATGATTGGCCGCGGCGCCGCCGGAACGGTGGTCACGATCGAAGTCCCCGTTGGCGGGGAAGACGACTAATCACGAAGGAAGAG
Source organism: Oceanicola sp. (assembly GCA_022447275.1). Lineage (GTDB taxonomy): Bacteria > Pseudomonadota > Alphaproteobacteria > Rhodobacterales > Rhodobacteraceae > JAKVBK01. The sequence continues at coordinate 42,576 of JAKVBK010000011.1, forward strand.
TGACGAATGCCCTGGGATCGCAACCAGATGGCGGCGCGTGCCGCACAGGAACTTGAAGACGGCATGTATGTAAACCTCGGCATCGGCATTCCGACGCTGGTGTCCAACTACATTCCAGAAGGCATCACGGTGACCCTCCAGTCGGAAAACGGCATGCTGGGCATGGGCCCCTTCCCCTATGAGGGTGAAGAAGATCCCGACCTGATCAATGCGGGCAAGCAGACGATCACCGAACTGCCTCACACCGCCTATTTCGACAGCGCGACATCCTTCGGCATGATCCGGGGTGGCAAGATTGCCATGGCGATCCTTGGCGCGATGGAAGTCGCGGAAAACGGGGATCTGGCCAACTGGATGATCCCCGGAAAGCTCGTCAAAGGCATGGGCGGCGCAATGGATCTTGTGGCCGGCGTTGGCCGCGTGATCGTCGTGATGGATCACACCAACAAGCATGGTGACAGCAAAGTGTTGAAGGCGTGCACCTTGCCGCTGACAGGCACTGGGGTGGTCAACCAGATCATCACCAATCTCGGCGTGCTTGATGTGGTTGAAGGTGGTCTCAAGATCGTCGAACTGGCCGATGGCGTCACCGAAGACGACATGCGCGCAGCCACCGAGGCCACAATCCTGTAGCGCTCACGGCCAGCACGGCCTCTTTTTCTAGGCTCGGCTGGCCGTCGAACGGCATCGGGCGGGGCCACCCGTCAGCCGCGCGGGCGGCTCTCACGTGGCCCGCCCCTCCGCCTGTAGTCCGGTAATCTGTCTCAAATGGGCCACGTCTGCGCGGACGCGTTCGCGGATGGGGCCCTCGCGCGGGGCATCTTGCAGGGTATCAATCAGCTCCGGCGCCGGAGTACGCCGCGCCCGTGGCACCCCATGCCACTCCAGCGCGGCCAGGACCTCACGCGCCTGCACGGGCAACCGATCTGGCATGTCATGGTTGTTGAGCACGCCCCAAACCCCGGTCCAAAGCCTGCCCACCGTCCAGGGATTGTAGCCCCCTCCGCCCAGAACGAGATAGCGCGGGCTGAGCGGGCGCAGAGCCGCGACGGCAGAGAAATGAGCCCGGTTCGAAAGGGCCAACCGCGACAGGGGATCCTCGAGCACCGCATCGGCTCCGCATTGCAGCACCACCGCATCCGGTTGGAACTGCGTCACGAGCGGCACGATCAGTTCCTCGAGGATCATTGCAAACTCAGTGTCGTTGAGCCCACGTGGCACCGGCAGGTTCACGGCAGAGCCCACCTTGCCCAGAGGCCCCGTCCGCGGCCACCGGTTTTCCTCATGGACAGAGACAAGCAAACACTCGCGATCTTGCGCCAATCCGGCCTCGACACCGTCACAGTGATGGGCATCGATATCCACATAGGCGATGCGCTGTGCCCCATGTGCCCGCAGCGACAGGATCGAAAGCACCGGGTCATTGAGATAGCAAAAACCGCCAGCGGCATCGGGCATGGCATGGTGGGTTCCGCCCGCCGGGTGATGCACGATCCCCCCCTCTTCGAGCAGCATGCCCGCCAGCATGGAGCCCCCTGCAGAGGTGGCGGGCCGGCGCCACATTTCGGGGAATACCGGGTTCGCATGGGTGCCAATATTGTGCCGGGCCCGCACGGCATCGCTCACCGCGCCCTCCTGCTCGGCGCGGTAGAGGGCAGCCACATATTCCGGCGTGTGCCACACATGGAGCGCCTCAGGCTTTATCCGAGGCGCGCGCAGAAATTGGCCCGGCGCCACCCAACCCAAGGCGTGCGTCAAATCCAGGACGGTAGACACCCGCGGCACGCGCAAAGGGTGGTATGGCCCGTAGGAGGAAGCCCGGTAGATCTCGTGCCCGATGAGGATTGGCCGCTCCGAGGCAGGCCTTCGCAATCGGGTTGGCGGGTCCAGTGCCTGTGTCTTAGACAGGGGCGGCAAGGCTTTGCTCAATCGCCTGCAGCAGCCTGGGCGCATCGGGACGCACCGCTGCGGGCCAGTCTTTGACCGCGCTGCGGTCTGCACCGATGAGCACCTTGTGGAAATTCCAGCGCGGGCGCACCCCATGCGCCTGCGCGAGCCATTTGTACAGCGGATGCGCCTTGCGCCCACGCACAGGGGTGATGTCCGTCATTGGCAGGGTCAGCCCATAGTTGATGTCACAGAATTCCTTCACGCTTTCAGCATCTTTCAATTCCTGCCGAAAGTCATTGCTGGGAACGGCCAATACGAAAAGCCCGGCCTCACCATAGGTTTCGTGCAACATCTGCAGTCCCGCCAACTGGTTCGTGAAGCCGCATCTGGAGGCCGTATTCACCACAAGGATCGGACGCCCCTTCAGCGCATCGAGGGCGATCATACCCCCATCGATCGAGGGGAATTGCAGCCCGTCCGGCAGCCCCGCAGGCCGCATGTTTTGGCTGCCAGCAGCCAGCGCAATAAACGTTCCAGCGGCCACGCCAAGGCGCAAAGCCAGTCTCCGTGAAAGCCCCGTTGCATGTTTTGTCATGACAGTCCTCCCCCGGATAAACTTGGCCGCGCCCGGCGGAAAGCAAGCCGGCAGATCAGGGATTTTCAGCACGAAACGGGCCAAAAGCGGGCCAAAGCGCCACAATAACGGGCATTTGAGGGAGTTTTCCACAGGCCGTGGATAAGTCGGCTTGCATCTGGCGTCCGGTAACCTCATGTTAAGGTCACAATGTGTAACGAAAACAAAGCGATCGGATCGCAGCGCCTTCACAGGCGCTGGATACCGGCATTTGAGGCCTTCTTGACCACAGCTATCTCAAGGGCTGTAGACGCGTGAAGAAGCGAGACAGAGAAAGAAAAACGGCAGCCATGCGCGCGTTTGAAACAGCACAGATCCCGGTCAGCTTCGGCGATTTCGGCAAGAAAAGGGTGCGTACGCAATTTGCGGCCCTTCCCTATCGCGTGCGCCGTGGCAAACCCGAGGTTTTGCTTGTCACATCCCGCCAGCGCAAGCGCTGGATCATACCCAAGGGCTGGCCCACCGAGGGCCTGACCCCGGCTGAAAGCGCCGAGCAGGAAGCCTGGGAAGAAGGCGGTGTGCGCGGCAAGGTGTTTGACGTGTGTGTTGGCATCTACGGCTACACCAAGGTCCTCAACGGGAAGCGCGATCTGCCATGCATGGTGGCGGTTTTTCCCCTGCGTGTGGATCACGTGGACAATGACTTTCCCGAACGCAAGGAACGCAAGCGCGATTGGGTAAGCCTGAAAAAGGCTGTCAAAAAGCTCGATGAGCCAGAACTCAAGCAAATCCTGTCGCGCTTCGATCCCGCGTGGCTGCTGCGCGCCTGACGGGCGATCAAAAACGCGCGGCAAAAGCCCTCTGCCCATTGAAACCTGCCGCGCGACGCGTACATTCCCGCCATGATCAAATACCGTCTCAAATGCGACGCGGGTCACCGCTTTGACAGCTGGTTTGCCAGTGCGGATGCGTTTGACACATTGGTGAAGGCCGGGCACGTGGCCTGCGTCGAATGCGGCTCGACGCAGGTGCAGAAAGAATTGATGGCGCCGCGCATCGCACCGACCAAGCAGGTCGAGGCACCAGAGCCGCAACCTGCACCCGCCGCCACCCCGGCCCCGCAGACACCGCCCGCGCAGCCCGCAGCCCCAGCGCAGCCGCACAGCGCAGATGCCGAGCAGAAGATGCATGAGGCTCTGCAAGCCTTCAAAACCGCCGTCGAGCGGGACAGCGAATATGTCGGTACAAAGTTCGCAGAGGAGGCGCGTTCGATCCATGACGGCACATCGCAGGCCCGTGCGATCTACGGTGAAGCAAAGCCTGAAGAGGCGAAAAAACTGATCGAAGACGGGGTGCCCGTGGCACCGCTGCCTTTCATACCCACCAAAAAGGCCCACTGAGCATGACGCATCAAAGCCTCGCCCTTGTCACAGGGGCCAACCGGGGCATTGGCGCTGCCCTGCTGCACCTTTTGTCTGAACGCGGACCCGCACTTGGCACCTCCCGACAGGGCACCGCCTCGGGGCCGGATGATGCGGGCCTGCTGCCTCTGGATGTGACATCCGTTGCCAGCCTGAAGGCGCTGGCCGAACAAATGCAGGGCCGCGCGATTGATCTTTTGGTCTGCAATGCAGGGGTTTACCTCGACAAGGGGCAATCCTTATCCGAGGGCTATGATGCGCAGCTCTGGGCGGACACTTTCGCCACCAATGTGACAGGGGTGTTCCAGACCGTTCAGACCTTCTTGCCCAATTTGCATCTCGCAGAACGCCCCCGCATTGCCCTGATCGGATCCCAGATGGGCTCTGCCACACGGGCGCCGGGCGGCTCCTATATCTATCGCGCCTCCAAGGCGGCCGTTCTGAATATGGGGCGAAACCTCGCCACGGACTTGCGGCCCTCAGGCATCGCGGTGGGGATATATCACCCGGGCTGGGTGCGCACCGACATGGGCGGTGCTGCGGCCGATATCGATGTGCAGGAAGCAGCCGAAGGGCTGATCGCCCGGTTCGATGCGCTCGGCCCAGACCACACGGGCGTCTTTGAGACATGGGACGGGCGCGACCATCCGTTCTGATGCGAAATTGCGCCGCGCCGCCGGCAACGATGGCTGAGGCTGGTCGTTAGATCTTGCCCGGCACCGCAGAAGGCGGCGGCGGCTTCTTTTTCAGGCGGGCTTCCCTCCAGGCGATAAAGCTGATGGCGCACACGATGATCGTGCCGCCAAGCACCACGTAGGGGTCGATCGGCTCGGCGAAAAATACCACCCCCAGCAGCACGGCCCACACCAGCTGCAAGAAGATCACCGGTTGCGTAACGGCCACGGGCGCTGCACGGAGGGCAAGCGTCATGGTGTAATGGCCTGCGGTGGCAAACACCGCGACCAGAGCAAGCCAGCCCAGATCCACCATGCTGGGCGTGACCCAGACAGGAATGGCCAGAGGCGCGAGGCCAATCGTCACCGTGATCGACAGCCACGCGACCACCACAGAGGGCGGCACCATCCCCGAGAGCCGCTTGGCCAGCAGGTAGGACGCCCCCAGAAACAGGGCGCCACACAGCATCGCCAGGTGGCCCAGCTCGATCTCACGAAATCCCGGACGCAGGATGATCAGCGCGCCCAGTACCGCAACGCCAATTGCCGCGATCCGGCGTGCGGCCAGACGCTCCCCCAAGAACAGAGCCGCGCCAAGGGTGACGAAAACGGGCGTCATGTAGTTCAGGGCGGTCAACTCAGCGATGGTGATCCGGCTCATGGCAAAAAACCAAAGCGTCACCCCCAGTGTGTGGACCACCCCGCGCATCACAAAAAGGCGCCAGCCTGCCCCCGAGATCGGCGTCGAAATCAACGTGCCAATCATCGGCAACAGCAAGACCAGCCCGAACAGGTAGCGCACAAAGGCCGCCTGAGCGGCTGGAACGCGCCCGTCGATCATCTTCACCGTGGCAGTGACGGCCACGAAGAACAGGCCCGTTACAAGCATCCACAGGATGCCCACCATCGGACGTGAGGCCGGAGGCGAAGCGGGGCTGTTGTCTGGGGAGGTCTGCGCTGACATGGCTGCACCTGACCTGATCGCGCCGCCAGTTGCAACCCGGCGCGCCTTTGCAGGCCCCACCGTTTCAGCACCAGCAAAGGGGTGCTCCGATCCCTGCAGGCTGACAGTCCCCCGCACGCTCTGGGTGCGCGAGAGTACAGATGGCAGGGCCGATCCGATCAGGCGGTCAACTGCGCCATGACCTCGTCAGAAACCTCGAAATTGGCGGTCACGCGCTGGATGTCATCGTCATCTTCGAGCACGTCAATCAATCGCATCAGCTTTTGAACGCCCTCAAGATCCAGCTCTGTGGTGGTTGTGGGTTTCCAGATCAGCTTTGCTGTTTCCGACTCGCCCAGATCTGCCTCAAGCGCGTTCGACACATCGTTGAGATCCGTATCCGCACAGTAGATGACGTGGTTTTCCTCGGAATGCTCGACGTCTTCCGCGCCGGCTTCCAGCGCCGCCATCATGATGGTGTCCTCATCCCCGGCTGCCAGCGCGTAGACAATCTCGCCCTTGCGCTCGAACATGAAGGAGACCGAGCCGGTTTCGCCCAGATTGCCGCCATGTTTGCCAAAGGTGGACCGCACGGTGGAGGCGGTGCGGTTGCGATTGTCCGTCATCGCCTCAACAATGACAGCCACGCCGCCCGGGCCATAGCCTTCGTAGCGAATTTCTTCGTAATCATCGCCCTCTCCGCCCATGGATTTCTTGATCGCACGCTCGATCACATCCTTGGGCACCGATTGGGACTTGGCTTCTTTTACGGCCAGCCGCAGGCGGGGATTTTTGTCAGGGTCCGGGTCGCCCATCTTGGCGGCCACAGTGATTTCCTTGGCGAGCTTGGAAAACAATTTCGACCGCGCCGCGTCCTGACGGCCCTTGCGGTGCTGGATGTTTGCCCATTTTGAATGGCCGGCCATGTGGTTCTCCCTGGTGAAGTCTCAGCGGTGCCGCGCGGTTATACGAAGGCGGCTCAGGCTTCTCAAGCCCCATGCGGACGCCTGCGGCCCTGCTTTGACTGCCGATACAGCCGCTCTTGGGGGCGTTCAGTTGCCTGACCCGCAGACACGGGCAGATCAAAGCGGCCAAATCATCGGGATGACCAGCGCTGCCAGCACGCCAATGCTCAGGTTCAGCGGCACACCCACCCTTAGGTAATCAGAGAACTGATAGCCGCCCGGGCCATAGACAAGCATGTTGGTTTGATACCCGATCGGGGTGGCAAAACTGGCCGATGCCGCCACCATGACGGCCACGACGAACGGACGCGGATCTAATCCCAGCGCCGCAGCCAACCCGATGGCAATCGGCGTCACGACGACAGCAACCGCGTTGTTCGACACCATCTCTGTCAGCACGGAGGTCAATAGGTAGACCGCCCAGATCATCAGGAAGGGCGGCAATCCCCCAAGATAGGGCGCTGCGGCCTCGACGATCAGGGCAACCGCGCCAGACGCTTCGAGCCCTGCGCCAACGGCCAGCATGGCAAAGATCAGTGCCAACAAGCGCCCTTCGACAAAGCCAAACGCCTCTTCGGCATCGATGCATCGGGTCAGCAGCACGATCGCGACAGCCAGCACAGACAGGGCAAGGATCGGGGCCACGCCAAAGGCTGCCAACACGACGATCCCCAACAGCGCCAGCAGCGCGACCCAGGCGCGTTCGCGCCGATAGGGGCGTGCACTGGGCTGCGTGATATCGACCAGCCCCATATCCTGGGCCAGGCGCTGGATATCCTGCGGGGCCCCTTCCAGGAGCAGCGTGTCGCCCACCCGCACCACCAGATCATCCAGTTGGCGGCCGATATTCTGACTGCGGCGATGCACAGCCAGCGGGTACACACCATAGCGACGGCGCAAGCGCAGATCGCCCAGCGAGCGGCCCACCATGCGGGCGCCGGGGGAAATCAGCACTTCAACGGTCGCTGTTTCCACAGAACTGAGCTTGTCCACCATCCGCACCGAGGGGTTTTCCTGCAGGCCGAGCAATTCGCTCATCTCCGTGCGCAGCACCACCCGATCCCCCGATTGCAGCTCCACCGCGCGCAAATCGCGGCGCAGGGAGGCATCGCCGCGCAACACATCGATCACGCGCATGCCTTCACGGCGAAACAACTCCACCTCCAGCACGGAACGCCCAATCAGAGCGCTGTCTTCGGGCAGGGCCACCTCCGTGAAAAATTTCATCTTGGCCCGGTTCGAGACCAGACTGGAGAGGCTTTCCCGGTCTGGCAGCAAGCGCGGCGCGATAAAGCGCAGGTAGATCATGCCCCAGATCACCAGGATCACGGCCAGCGGCGTCACCTCGAAAATCCCGAAAGGTGCGAGCCCCTGCGCACGGGCCACCCCGTCAACCAGCAAGTTTGTTGACGTCCCAATGAGCGTGAGCGTGCCCCCAAGGATTGCCGCGTAGCTGAGGGGGATCAACAACTTGGACGGCGAAAAGCCCATGGTTTTCGCCAATTGCACAAAGACCGGGATCATCACCACCACGACCGGCGTGTTTGAGACAATGGCGGAGGAAAAGACGACAAACCCCACCAAGCCCCCGACCGCAAGCTTGGGCCGGGTTTCCGCCTGTTTCGTGGCATGCTGGGTAAAGCTCTCTAACGCGCCCGTACGCACCAATGCCCCCATCACGATGAACATGGCCGCGATCGTCCAAGGGGCCGGGTTTGCCAGAACTGCGCGAGCTGTCTCATAGGGCAACACCCCGCTCAGCAGCAGGGCAGCGGCCCCGCCAATCGCGATGACTTCGGGCGGGAATGTCTCGCGCAGGAACATGTAAAACATCACGACGACAACCGTCAGGGCGAGGATTGCATCGCCGGGTGGGGTCACCTCGAAGGGGAGCATGGGCCGTTCCTATTTGCGTTCAGAGGCCAGTTTAGGGGGAGGCCAATACGCGCCACAAGAGACGGAATGCAGCGTCTTTTATAACGCTGCGCACGCTGTGCTGTTTTAGCCGGCCAATGGGGCCGGGCCGCTGGGTGCAAGACGCCCGCCCTGTCGCACCATCTCAACCCGCACAGCAGCCCCGGTGCTTGGATCGATCTCGGCATAGATCCCGCTCACAGTTGCAGGCCCCTTGGCGGGTTGCATGCGGCCCTTGACCATTCCGGTCGTGAAGCGGCGCAAGGGCTCGGCTGCCTCCATCCCGATGATCGAGTTGTAATCCCCGCACATGCCGGCATCTGTCAAAAACGCCGTGCCATTGGGAAGGATCTGGGCATCGCCCGTGGGCACATGGGTATGTGTGCCCACCACGATCGAGGCCCGTCCATCGCAGAAATGGCCCATGCCCATCTTTTCGGAGGTGGCTTCACAATGCATGTCGAGAAGCACGGCCTGCACCTGCCCCCCTCTTGGGTGGCTGTCCAGAAGTTTTCCGACAGCTGCAAAGGGATCATCGAAGTCCCGCTTCATGAAGACCTGGCCCAGCGCCTGGGCCACCAAAATACGCGCGCCTGACTGGGTTTGGAACACCCGCGCGCCCCGCCCTGGCGCGGCGGGCCCCTTCGCAAAATTCAGGGGCCGGATGATGCGCTGCTCGGTTTCAATGAACTGGAGCATGTCCCGCTGGTCAAAGGCATGATCGCCCAGAGTGATGCAGTCGGCGCCAGCCTCCAGCAACTCTTTGGCATGGGCCGCAGACAAGCCCGCGCCATTCGTGGCGTTCTCGCCATTGACGCAGACGAAATCCAGCGCCCAGTCCCGGCGCATGCGCGGAAGATATTCAGCAATTGCCGCGCGGCCCGCGCGGCCCATGACATCGCCAAGAAACACAACTTTCATGCCCTCAGCCCTACCCTTCATATCGGGCGCCGTCCAGCCACAGTTGGGCACAGATGAGCGGCGACATCGGTAGCACGCTTGCCTCTGGGCAAAAGCCGCTCTAGGCAAGGGCAGTGCTGTGAGACAAACGAGGGGTCTATGTCAAAAAAGAGCATTTGGTTACTGCCCTTTGTGTTGGTGATGCTTCTCGGACTGGCGCCAGAACTCTCGGAATACCGCGCAATCAACCCACTCACATCGTTGCGGCGCGGTGGCGTGCTCCGCCTACTGGTTGTCGTCTTGCTTGCGGGAGCGCCTTTGATCGTGCTGGCTTTGGGCTTGCTTCGGCTCACGCGCTGGCGCATGCGCTCCACGCCTGCCACGCTTTGGATCTTTGCCATCCTATCCTACGGTATCGTGGCATCTGTAGTGCTGGCGTCCGCAGCAGGATTGGGATCTGCCAACGCCATCGTACATGGTTTTGCGCTCACCTTCGCGGTGACCGGCATGGTGGCGTTTATGGTGCAAGCCCCGATGCATTACTGGGGGGGCAATCTGTCACTTGTTATGCTCACGCTGGCCACCGGGGTTGCGCTCTATTCGCTCGCCGGGGTCCCGTCGTCCATTTGGCAAACCGTTAAACTGGCAGAGGGTCAGCCCTATTGTCTAGCCGGCGGGCCGCGCAACAATGATCCGCTTAGAACAGTCCCGTCCCTGCGCAATATTTCGCTGGATTTCAATCTGCGCAGGATGGTGACCGGAGATGTCGACCTTTATCCGAACCACATTCTGATCGTGCAGTCGCCAGAGGTGCGGGAATACTACTACTGGTCTGCCTCGGCTCGGGAATTTATCCCAGTCACACCTGACTATCCGGCGAATGGGTTGCTGGTGCGCGCATGCGAGCCTCAGGAAGATTTCTTGAAAACCCTGCGCCTGTATTGAGCCCTGTCCACCGTCTTCGAGCACTCTGAGCAGTAGCAGCTACGGACGGTGAATGGCATCCTCGGTCACGATCACATCGAGGGGCTGATCGGTGTCTTCCAATGGTAAAGACGGGGCAAATTGTGCCTCATAGGCGAACCCCAATGCACGGATTGGCCCGCGCTGGCGTAGCCCGTGCAATGTTCTGTCATAGAAGCCGCCGCCATAGCCCAATCGAAAGCACCCGTCGGTAAATGCCACCAACGGAACGATCAACGTATCGGGCTGTACCAAACTGCCATCTGTCGGGATCAAAGCGCCGAACGCGCCTTTCTCCAGCGCACAGCCGGGCGACCAAGTCCTGAATTCGAGCGCTTGGCCTGCCCCGCGCACAATCGGCACACAAAGCGTGCTTTCCTGTGCCAGCACGGCCATTGTCGGCAAGGGGTCAATCTCTGTGCGGATCGGCATGTAGCCCGCGATAACGCGGCCACGCACCGCACCGATCTCAGCCAGCAGCTTTTGGCCGTGATCACCGGGGCGATGGGCCGTTTTGCGGCGCCCAAACGCGGCCTTGCGCGCAGTGGCCTTCTGCTCTGCGATGGTTGGGGTCATAAAAGCACCAGCGCCGCCAAACCAAGAAAGGCCAGAAACCCAACAACATCGGTGACCGTAGTCACAAACGCCCCTGAGGCCAGCGCAGGATCAACGCCGATCCTGTCCAACACGAAGGGAATTGTGATCCCCGCCAGACCTGCGATGACCATGTTGATGACCATGGCCAAAGCGATCACGGCGCCGATCTGGGCTGATCCGAACCACAGCAGCGCAATGCCGCCCATGATCAACGCAAAGACCACCCCGTTGATCAGGCCCACCAACCCTTCGCGCCGCAAAACCCGCCAGATATTTGCCGCCGTAAGGTCTTTGGTTGCGATGGCGCGCACGGCCACTGTCAGGGATTGGGTGCCCGCATTGCCGCCCATGGAGGCGACGATTGGCATCAGCACGGCCAGCGCCACCACTTGAGCGATGACCGCGTCAAATTCCGCTATCACCAGAGAGGCCAGGATCGCGGTGCCCAGATTGACCGCCAGCCAGGGCAGGCGTCGCCGCGTCGTATCCGCCACGCGGTCCGACAGTGAGCTTTCGTCGGAGACGCCCGCCAGACGCAGGATATCTTCTTCATGTTCATGGTCGAGCACGGCCATTGCATCGTCGATCGTAATCACGCCCACCAATCGGTCGTCCTCATCGACAACAGGCATGGAGATCAGGTGATACTGGTTGAAGGCATAGGCCACTTCACCTTCATCCTCGGTCACCCGGACGGTTCTGAAACTGTCCTCGCACAAGCTGCGCAGCGGGTGCGTGCGCGGGCTTGCGAGCACCTTGCCAAGCGTCACATAGCCCGTTGGCCGCATCCGCGGATCGACCAACACAACGTGGTAGAATTGCTCGGGCATCTCTGCCTGATCAGAGCGCATATAGTCGATGATCCGGCCCACATTCCAATGCTCAGGCGCATAGACAACCTCGCGCTGCATCAAGCGCCCAGCGGAAAACTCCGGGTAGGACAGAGCCTGCTCCACCGCAGCCCGCTCCGGGGCATCGAGGGCCGAGAGCAAGACATCGCGTTGCGCCGGTTCAAGGTCTTCGACCAGATCGACAACATCGTCACTGTCCAACTCCCGCACGGCTTCGCCCAGCACTTCGTCCGGGATTTCCTCGAACACCTCTTCGCGCAGCGAATCATCCAGCTCAGACAGCACCTCGCCATCGATTTCTTCGCCCCAGACCCGCAGCAGAGCGCGTCGCTGTTTCTCGCCCACCTGCTCCATGAGGTCTGCGATGTCGGCAGGGTGAACAGGTTCGAGAAGCCGCGCCAGCTGCGCATCATCGTCTTGCTCTACCGCCTGTAGGACGGTGTCGACGAAACTGCGGTCCAGGCTGTAGCCGCCGTCTTCTTCGCTGTCGGGCTTGCGGTCAGGTTCGGACATGACACCTCCGCTAGGGTCGATTGCTGCGGCGCACGCATCGGGCCCGATCCGTGCACGAAGGGGATGCGCGGTACCATAGGCCTGCGCCACGGCGGCGCAAGCATCACGCTCGGCGCAAATAGCTCTTTCCGATCCGCTGTGCCCGTGGCAGGCAAGGGGCATGACACAAGAGACTCTGCTTCTCGGCCAGGTGCTGACTTTCCAGGCCGATCCTTTTACAGCCCCAATCGCGGAGGCAGCCCATGTAGAGCGCACGGGCGGCGTTCTGCTGCGCGACGGCCGCATCGTTGCCACAGGCCCCGCAGACAGCCTGCGCGCCACGGCCCCCATGGCACCTGTGCATGACTACGGGGACGCGCTGATCCTGCCCGGCTTCGTGGACGCTCATGCCCACTACCCCCAGACCGGCATTATCGCCAGTTGGGGCAAGCGGCTGATCGACTGGCTCAATGGCTACACCTTTCCCGCCGAGATGGCCTTCGGCGATGCGGCCCATGCCAATGACATCGCAGGCCGGTATCTCGATCTGGTGCTGGATCATGGCACCACCAGCATTTGCAGCTATTGTACCATCCACCCCAGTTCGGTTGAGGCGTATTTCACAGCCGCCGCCACCCGCGGGATGGCCGTCGCCGGTGGGCTTACCGCCATGGACCGGAACGCCCCGGACGGGCTGCGCGATACGGCCCAGACCGCCTATGACAATTCTGCGGCGCTGATCGCCGCATGGCATGGCAAGGGCCGCGCCACCTACGCAATCACACCCCGTTTCACGCCCACCTCGACGCCGGAGCAGTTGGAGGCCCTTGGCGCCCTGTGGCAGGCCAATCCTGAGTGCCTGATGCAAACCCATCTCTCCGAGCAGGAGGATGAGGTCGCCTGGGTGCAAACGCTCGAACCATGGGCGCGCGACTACCTGGACACCTATGAACGCTATGGCCTGCTTGGGCCCGGTGCTCTGTTTGGCCATGCGATCTGGCTGACAGCGCGCGAACGGGCCCGTCTGGCGGAAACCGGTTCGGCGCTTGTCCATTGCCCCACATCGAACACGTTTATCGGCTCTGGCCTGTTCGACATGGCCGCACGGCGCGCCGATGGCATCGCGGTGGGCTTGGCCACGGATACCGGCGGCGGCTCCAGCTTTTCCATGCTGCGCACCATGGCGGCAGCCTATGAGATCGGGCAGCTGCGGGGCACGGCCCTGCATCCGGGCCAGTTGCTCTGGCTGGCCACCACCGGCTCGGCCCAAGTGATGCGGATGGCCGATCGGATTGGCACGCTTGCCCCGGGCAGCGACGCCGATTTGACCGTGCTGAACTTGGCTTCCACACCCGCAATTGCACAGCGCGCAGCCCGCGCTGACGCATTCTGGGAAGCCGTTTTCCCGACCATCATGATGGGCGATGATCGCGCGGTCGAAGCGGTCTGGGTGGGTGGCAAGCCCCTGCGCGGGGCCGCCGCCTGAGAGGGGAAGGTGGCCCCAACGCGGCGATGTCTTGCCCTTGGGGCCCACCGCAAAGGTGCCAAACGCCCGGCCGCTAGCTGTGCAAATCGGGGATGACATCCAATATGCTCACCCCCTGCATGTCTTCTTTTTTGAAGCGGTTGGCCGTCAGGAGTTGGGCATAGCCATGCACGAGGCTCCAAACGAACATCTGTTGCTTTGCGTCAACCTTTGCGCCCTCTCCCTCGAAACGACCAAACTCTTTCGAGATATCCGCGAGAATCACGAAGCAGGCGCCCACGTTGCGCAGCAAGTCAGGATCGCTGGCCGAGACCCTGTCGCGTGAAAACATCAACTCGTAGAGCGCCGGATTGTCCTGCGCAAAGGCCACATAACCCAAAAGAGCGGCTTGTCTGCGCGCCGCCCGGTCGGCGGCATCGCTGACCCCTCTGCCCATGTAGGCGTGGAGTTCACCATAGCCTTGGGTAGCCAAGGCCGTCAGCAGCGCAGCCTTGTTTGCAAAGTGGTTTTGCGGCGCGGTTGCACTGACACCGACAGCCTCTGCGCATTTGCGCAAGGACAGGTTGCTATGCCCCTCAGTCTCGAGCAGTCGCCGGGCCGCGTCGAGCAAGGCCTGTTTGAGATTGCCATGATGATAGGGCTTCGGGTCTTTGGTCTCTGACTTCATGTGTGCAGCGTAAACATTTTCTTGACTCCCCCACAAGCGCGCAATTACAGATATGTACAATGTAAATATGCACTGCACATTTAGAGGGGTCACCTACGATGGGAAAGATTTTGATCTATGCATTGATTGCGTGCGTCGGGCTTGTGATCTTGGCGGCAGCGTTCTGGTTCACCAATCCGTTGGGGTTGCGGGACAAAGCCCTTGCCAACCAGATCGTAAAAATGAGGGTTGCGCCGAAACGCCTTGGCAATCCCAAAAACCCGAGCGACTACGGGATGAGCTATCGCGATGTCGATATCGTCACGCAGGACAATGTGCGCCTCAGCGCCTGGGAAATTCCTGCTTCTGCCCCCTCGGACAGAACGGTGATCCTCAACCACCCGCTGACCACAACGCGCTATGGCTCGGATGAGGGCCTTGACGGTGTGTCAGCCGAGTTTTTGCCCATGGTCAAACACATCCACGATGCCGGGTACAATGTGGTGATGTATGACCACCGGGGCCAGGGGGACAGCGACGGCGGATTGGGGCGCACTGCAAAGGGGATTGAGACGCCCGTGGGCGCCGGCGTGACCGAATGGCAGGACGTTGTCGCATCGCTGGAATACGTGCTCGCGCATCCGCAATGGGGGGATGATGAGATTGTGTTCATGTCCCAATGCATGGGCGCGAACGCCACCTTTCTGGCATGGAAGAACGCGCCCGAACTGTTCGCCAACCCGCAGATCAAGGCGCTGGTGGCGAACCAGCCAACCCTTTCCTACAATATGACGGATCGGTTCATCCGGGCCAAAACAGGGATCGATCTGGTGGATCGCGTCTTGCAGACCCAGCGCGAAAAGTACGGGTTTGGCTTTGCAGATGCGTTGGACACCGTGCCAAGCGTTTCCGTCCCGATCCTGTTCGCACAGGTTGAAAAAGACCAATACACGTTCAATCCCGAAACCGGGCAGAACGACATTCAGGAGATCATCGACGCCGCGACCAGCGAAAACGAGATCATCTGGATTGGGCCGGATCACCCAAACGGTTTTGGCACGGCCATGCGCTTTGATGGCTACCAGTATTTCAACCAACATCCCGAACAATTGCTGGACTTCATGTCGAGACAGTTCAGCGACGTTTAAAGACACAAGCCCAAGTGGCAAAAATACGAAGCAGACCTTCAGGCAGCCGTTCTGAGGGTCTGCTTTCTTTTGGCCGCTCGCGGAACAAATCCGCGCCGCTCTGCCATATCAACAGACCGTCTGCCGTCGCAGCCCTAGCGGACTCACAGTGCCGCGGACGGTTTGCGAATTCCGCCCCAACTGGGGCCGCTTCGTCCTTCTGATCAAAGCGTTCTGTGCAACCCGCCGCCGATCGTTAGTCCCCATTGGCAAGTCGCAGGGCGCAGTCCCGCGCCTTGGCCGCAATTGCCGTGACATCGGCTGTCACCAAATGCCCATCCACGACGATCTTGCGCCCCTCTACAAAGAGGTGCTTCACCCGCGTCGGCCCCGCCAGCAAAAGCGCACCCGGATCCCAATTTCCGGCCGCTTCGAGCGTATGCATGTCCCAGATGGCCACATCTGCGCGCCGGCCCTGCTCCAACACCCCGCAATCGTTGCGGCCAAGCACTTCGGCCCCGCCACGGGTGGCAATGCGCAGGGCTTCCCTTGGGCTCATCGTGTCGGCACCGCCACGCACCCGCGCCATAAGCATCGCTTGGCGCGCCTCGGCGACAAGGCTGCCCGCGTCATTTGAGGCAGATCCATCCACACCCAGCCCCACGGGCACATTCGCATCCCGCATCTGGCGCAGTGGCGCGATACCGGAACCAAGACGACAGTTCGAACAGGGGCAATGGGCCACCCCGGTTTGTGTGCGCGCGAACAGGGCAATTTCCTCTGTTTCGAGCTTTACACAATGGGCATGCCAGACGTCGTCGCCCGTCCAACCCAGATCTTCGGCATATTGGCCCGGGCTACAGCCAAACATCTGCTGGGAATAGGCCACATCCTCGTCGTTCTCAGCCAGATGGGTGTGCAGCCGCACCCCTTTCTCCCGGGCCAGCACGGCCGTATCCCGCATCAATTCTCGCGAGACGGAAAAAGGCGAACAAGGCGCCAAGCCAACCCGCACCATCGCGCCGGGCGCAGGATCGTGGAAGGCATCCACCACGCGGATCATGTCTTCCAGAATGTCCGCCTCTCGCTCAACGAGGCTGTCCGGTGGCAATCCCCCGTCGCTTTCGCCGATCGACATGGCCCCGCGGGTTGGGTGAAACCGCAGACCAATGTCCTGCGCGGCCGCAATTGTATCGTCAAGCCGGGTGCCATTGGGAAACAGGTACAGGTGATCTGACGACATGGAACAGCCTGACAGCGCCAATTCCGCCAAAGCCAAATGGGTGGCGACAGCCATATCCTGCGGGCCCATGCGCGCCCAAATCGGGTAAAGCGCCTGCAACCAACCAAAGAGCAAAGCGTCCTGCCCTGCCGGCACCGCACGGGTCAGGCTTTGGTACATGTGGTGATGTGTGTTCACGAGCCCGGGCGTGACAAGGCACCCCGTGGCCTCCACAATTTCCGCATCGCCGGGCGGCAGACCGTGCCCAAGCTCGACCACCTGCCCATCCCGAAGGCGCAGGTCGGCATTTTGCAGTTCGCGTCCGCCATCATCCATGGTCAGGATAGAAGCGGCGTTGCGGATCAGGATATGACGCATCAGAGGGGCCTTTCGTTCAATCGGCGCGGGGCTGCTGTCACCCTTGCCCAGCCAGAAGGGCCAGCGCGGCGGCGTGCAAAGCGGGCGTGGCGGCGGCGATGACTTGTCCGCCCTCATGGGCCGGGCCGCCCTGCCAATCCGTGACGATGCCGCCGGCCCCGGCCACCACAGCTGCCGGTCCGCAGATATCATAGGCATGCAGCCCCGCCTCGATCACAAGATCGATCTGGCCAAGGGCCAGCAGACCATAGGCATAGCAATCCAGCCCATAGCGCGTCAGGCGGCAGGCCCCCGCCACACGGTGAAACGCAGCGCCCTCCTCAACGGTGCCAACCTCAGGAAACGTGGTGAAAAGTGTGGCGTCTTGCAGATGCGTTGTGCCCCTGGTCGCCAGCGGGCGTGTGCCCATTGGGCCGTCAAATCGGGCCAAATCAGGCCCGCAGATCCAGCGTTCGCGCGTGTAGGGCTGGTCAATCACGCCCAGAATTGGGCCGTTTGCATCCGTCACGCCGATCAATACGCCCCAGCTTGCAGCCCCCGAAATGAAGGCCCGTGTCCCGTCGATTGGATCCAACACCCAGGTGAGCCCGCTGGTTCCCTCGGTGGCGCCAAACTCTTCGCCCAGGATTGCGTCCTCAGGGCGCTGTTCCTTGAGGACTGCCCGCATGGCCTTCTCTGCCGCGCGGTCGGCCTCTGTGACGGGATCAAAACCGGTCTGGTCTTTGTTCGTTGCCGCAATGTCCGTGCGAAACCAGGGCAGGATCGCGGCACCGGCGGCATCAGCCATGTCTTGGGCGGTTTCTACGATCCCGGCACGAGAGTAATCAGGCATAGGCGCTCCTTTAGACGGGTACGTGATCCGACCCGGACCGCGTTACGGCAAGATGCCCCTGTGATAGACCACCCGTGATGGGCACGGAAGGCCCGGGTATCAATGGTCTGCTGCAATCAGCCTGATCGGATGCAATGCCTTGACGCGATCTGAGCGCGACAGCTGTTCAAAAGGAAAAGGGCGCCCGAAAGCGCCCTTTCATAAAATCTAGGCCGTCCTTCCCATCAAGGCACGGCGGCGGCCTTGTTCAGGCCGCGTCGTCGCTCAGCACGCGCGCCAGATCGAACAAGCGCCGACGCTGGTTCTCCGGGATCGCGTAATATGAGCGGACAAGCTCAAGCGCTTCTTTGTCGGAGAGGATGTCCCCTTGCAGAACACCGTCCTGCAACACCCCCCCGTCCTCATCGAGACCCTCGAAAAAGAAACTTACCGGCACGGTGAGCGCCTCGGCGATGTCCCACAGGCGCGATGCGCTGACGCGGTTCATACCGGTTTCATATTTCTGGATCTGCTGGAATTTAATCCCCACCCGATCGGCGAGCTGCTGTTGCGTCATGCCGACCATCCACCGCCGGTGGCGGACCCGTTTGCCCACATGTTCATCAACTGGATGGCTCATTTTTTACTCTCCGAGTTTTTCCCCTGCACGCTACAAAAATACAGGCCATACACGCTTGAGGCGAGCCAATTCAAAAGGATAGACCCTAACCTATTGAGCCGCATGCTTATTTTTCGCTTGCATGTGATCTCATGCTTCGAAAGTCGTGCGAGAATGCTCAAAAAAGGGTTCATTCGCCTGTTAGGATATCCTTAAAATCTTTGCAAAATGCGAATAATCGGTGATTTTTGCGGCTCCGCCTTCAGGGTTCCGGAGGGGCAGCCTCGCCAAAGAGTTGCAAATCGACTACGGCAGTATGGCAGCAACGCCCCGCGCGCGGGGACGGCTATACCGGGACACACAGCAGGAGGAGCCCCGCCCATGAAGGCCTATCAAATGACCCAAGCAGGACAACCGCCGGCTGTATGCGATATCCCGGTGCCAGAGCCTGCAGCCGGGCAGGTGCAAATCCGGATTGGCGCTTGCGGGTTGAACTTTGCAGACCTTTTGATGGCCAAGGGCACATATCAGGAAACCCCGCCTGTTCCGTTTACGCTGGGCTTGGAACTGGCGGGCACCGTCACGGCCTTGGGCGCGGGCGTGTCCGCCCCTGCGGTCGGAACGCGCGTCTCAGTTTTTGCCGGTCAGGGTGGCTTGGCCGAGTACGGCGTCTTTGATGCCCGGATGTGCACGGTTTTGCCCGATGACATGCCCTTTACAGAAGCTGCCGCCTTCCAAGTGGCCTATGGCACATCCCATCTTGCCCTAGAGCACCGAGCCCATCTTCAGCCCGGGGAAACCCTCGTCGTGACCGGGGCTGCTGGGGGCGTCGGGCTGACGGCTGTGGAAATCGGCAAACTCATGGGGGCCACTGTCATTGCTATTGCCCGCGGGGCCAGCAAGCTGGAAGTGGCCCGCCAAGCCGGGGCCGACCACCTGATCGATGCGGAAAGCGATGATATTCTCGGGCAGCTCAAAGCCCTGGGCGGGGTCGATGTGGTGTATGACGCGGTCGGCGGCGATCTGTTCAAAGCCTGTTTCCGCGCCTGCAAGCCTGAAGCCCGCATGCTTGTCATCGGCTTTGCAGGGGGCGGCGTGCCCGAGATCAAGGCCAACCACTTGCTGGTGAAGAATATCTCGGTCATCGGCCACTACTGGGGTGGCTATCTCAAGTTCGCGCCGCAGATTCTGACAGGCTCTCAGGCCACCCTGCTCGATTGGTACCGGGAGGGGAAACTCAAGCCTCATGTCAGCCACGCTTTGCCACTGGAACAAAGCGGCGATGCGATGGAGCTTATCCGGACGCGGAAATCGACGGGTAAGGTTGTCGTGAAGATGCCTGGCTCGGAAGCTTGACCAGATTGGGCGGCGTGTCGCGACGATAGACATCGCGCACAAGGTGGGCCAGCGCTGTTTCAGCCGGCCCATTTGCCGCCTCCGAGACATACAGATTGATATTGTAGGTCCCAAGCTGCGGCAGTTCGCCGCCATGCAGCACCGGCTCCGTCAACGGGGGCTCAGAGCCTTCGAGAATCGCATGCACGGCCAGATCGGCGCTGACGGTGGCCTCAATGGTGCGGTCACTGTCGCTCTCAACAGCCATTTCCCAGGGGATGTCCATCTCATCGAGACGGCGGACAATGGCGCTGCGAAAAATGCACTGACGTCCAAAGGCCAGCCGCAAGGGACGTTGCTTCCATGCTGTTCCGCCGGGGGCCCCGATCCATGTCAGCGGTTTTGAAATCAAGGTTTCGCCATCAGGATCGACGGAGGGCTCCGTGGTCAGGATAAGATCACAATCCCCGTGATAAAACAGCGCCCGCAGTTTCCGCGTGTAGGAGGACAGTAGGTTCACCCGCATTCTTGGATAGGCGGCGGCAAACCTCTGCAAAACTTGGGGGATATAGGGATAGACGATGTCATGGGGCACGCCGAGCGTGATCTCGCCCTCATATTCATGTGACGTCAGCCGGCTGATGGCTTCATCATTGAGCGCCAGCATCCGCCGCGCGTAGCCCAGCAATTGTTCCCCTTCCGCGGTCAGGGCCGCGCCTTTGCGCGAGCGATCCAACAATCTGAGATCGAGGGATTCTTCCAGTCTCTTGAGCTGCATCGACACTGCAGACTGCGTGAGGTGCAATGCCCCAGCCGCCCGGGTGACCCCCCCCGTGTCAGCAACCGTCACGAACGACCGCAAAGCCGTCAGATCCAGATTTCGCGCCATGATCGCCTCCTATGTGCATCGTGCTCACGTCATATATCGAATTCTGTGATGAATGACATCAAAAACATTCGTTTCACAAATGGATTTATCATCGCCATATACATCAGCAGAAATGATGAACACGCAGACCAACGCCACAATTCATGAAGGAACGATACCATGGCTTTGCTCAACACTTTTGATCACACCACGCTGAACACGCCAGCCCTGCCCCGCTTTGGTATCCAATCCTTGCTGCGCATGGGCGCCCTTGCCCGCCAGCGCCGCGCCCTTGCGCGCCTTGATGCCGCCACCCTGCGCGATCTGGGCCTGAGCGCCGCCGATGTTGACCGTGAAGTGGCCCGCCCGTTCTGGGACATCCCGGCCTACTGGAGAGGCTAACCGGCCCACACTGGCCGCCTCTGCGAAATCCCTCACTGCGCGCGTCCTTGGATGCGCGCTTTTTTATTGGGGATAGGTCAATAGGTCAGCCTTGGGTTCACCCGCGCACAAACCCATTGGCACAGAATTGATCAAACCTGTCGCATCTCGCACTAAACCCTTGAAACACGCACGCTTGCCGCCGATATTGAGGCCAAGCCGGGGGGAATGGCTCCTTCCGGACCATAGTCATTTCGTGAGACCAACGGAGGCAAACATGGCAGACTATCAGACGATGCAATCTGGCATCGCCGGCGCCCGCGCTGCTGAGATCGACGCGGGCCTCAAGGCCCACATGTCCAAGGTTTATGGCACCATGTCCGGTGGCATGCTCATCACCGCTTTGGCGGCATGGGCAATTGCCGGGCTGGCAGTGACCACAAACCCGATCACCGGCCAGGAAACCTTGACCGGCCTCGGCCAGGCAATTTACCTGTCGCCCCTCAAGTGGGTTGTGATGTTCGCCCCGCTGGCGTTCATTCTCTTTGGTTGGGGCGCCATCCTGCGCCGCGCCAACGCAGCGACCGCACAAATCGCGTTCTTCGCCTTCGCGGCGTTGATCGGCATTTCGCTCAGCTCGATCTTCCTCGTCTACACGAGCTTGTCGATCGTGCAGACGTTCCTCGTGACCGCGATCGCGTTCGCAGGCCTCAGCCTCTACGGCTACACCACCAAGAAGGATCTGTCCGGCATGGGCACGTTCCTGATGATGGGTGTGATCGGCTTGCTCGTTGCCATGGTGATCAACCTCTTCCTGCAGTCCGGTGCGATGATGTTTGCGATCTCCGCCATCGGCGTGCTGATCTTTGCAGGCCTGACGGCGTTTGACACGCAGCGCCTCAAGTCGGAATACGTGGCACAAGCGGTGCACGGCAATCAGGAATGGCTCGACAAGGCCGCCATCGATGGCGCGCTGAGCCTCTACATCAACTTCCTGAACATGTTCCAGTTCCTGCTGATGTTCATGGGACAGCAAGAATAACGTCTGCGCACACAGCTGTGTCGCAAACAATCGAAAGGCCGGGCAGATTGCCCGGCCTTTTTCATTGCCCATCAGGCAATGGGCCTTCTGACGTCTCTGGAAGCACAAAAAGCCCCGTAGCCGACTGGCCCTCAAAGGGCCGGTCGGCCCGGCCCAACAGCCCATGTGGATCGCAGATCAACCTGGGCTGGCGGGAGCGCCCTATTGCCCATCCTGCCCTGACAGCAGGCGGCGCATCCGCACTGCGGCGAAGCTGATACCGGGCGCCAGCGGAACAGAGATTTCCTGCGCATCCTCAAATCCCAGTGCCGCGTAGAACGGCACCGCGGTGCGGGTTGACCACGTCTCCATCTCCCGCAGGCCGTGGCGGAGCGCATGGGCAAAGACAGTCTTGAGAAGGCTCCGGGCGATGCCGCGACGCAGGTAATCCGGATCCGTGGCAAGATGCCTGACATGGCCCCGCGTTGGTGTTCGACGGTCCGGGCTCCAGCCCCCTGCAGCCACCACCCTGTCACCATCCTCCACCACAAAATACCGGCCAGAGCGCAACAGCCCCGGCTGTGCCTTGGTGATGAGAGGCAGCGCCAGAACAAGCATGCTTGGGGGATAGTCGGGCCGCAGCAGGCGCGGATAGCTGCGTGCAAGCAGATCATCAACCTGCCCGATATCGGCCAGCTTGGCCGCTCTGAGCGTCAACTGATCTTGCATCAACCTTTTCTCCTCGCTCCCCAAATGGCCCAAACAGCAAAAAGCCGCACGACAGAACCTGTCGCGCGGCCTCAATGCTGCGTGTGTGACGCGGAAGGCTTACTTGATTTTGCCTTCCTTGTACTCCACGTGCTTGCGCGCGACGGGGTCGTACTTCCGCACAACCATCTTCTCAGTCATGGTGCGTGCGTTTTTCTTGGTCACGTAGAAATGGCCAGTGCCCGCGCTGGAGTTCAGCCGGATCTTGATCGTCGTCGGTTTCGCCATGGTCGTTCTCCTGCGGGTGCGCGGGCGGGTTTTGCCCGGCGCGGATCATATCTTGGAAGCCTGCCTTTTAAGGATGCCCCCGGAGGAGTCAACTGCCCAGTGCACAGTTTCTTGGCCTTGTTGACACTTCCCACGTCACAGACGGGAAAAGATATGCGCGGACGGCCTGTAAGCCGGATTCTGTTCCAGGGCTGAAAGCCCCTTCGATGACCATTCCTCTGCGCGACCCATTGCTGAGCCGCTCTAGCTGCCAACCCGGACCTGCTGGGGCCAAGACAGCCCCGGCACGCCAAAGCGCACCACGCGATCCCTATTCGGCATTGCTCCCGGTGGGGCTTGCCTTGCCATCCCTGTTACCAGGGACGCGGTGGGCTCTTACCCCACCGTTTCACCCTTACCCCGTGCACAGCGGCGCGGGGCGGTCTGTTTTCTGTGGCGCTCTCCGTCGGATTCGCGCAGGAAACCTGCCCTTCTCCGCCCGGGCGTTACCCGGCACCGTCGTCTTGTGGAGTCCGGACTTTCCTCCCAGGCAGGGGTTCCTGCCGAAGGCGGCCATCCAGCCATCCGCGCAAGCCCGCGCTTACGCCCCTGCCCCGCCGGGGTCAACCGGGTAGCGCGCGGCCAGTGCCGCCATCACGCGGCGATCCTCTGCGTTTTCAGGGCCGGTGGCCCCGGGCCGAAACCGCGCGCGGAACGCGGCCAACACATCCTCTTCGGCCCCGCGATAGCCGAACGCCTGCGCGCTTTGCTGAAAGGGTGGAACCGTTTGAGCAGGCGGGACAGGCGGGGGCACCTGGGGCCAGATACTCAGCCCGCCACGCGCAAGCCTGCGCCAATCAAAACGGCGGCCCGGGTCGATCTTGCGGCCCGGTGCCATATCCTGATGCCCGATCACCCGTTCCGGCGGAATGGCCCAGCGCTGCAGGATGCCCGGCAACAGGCCCTCCAAAGCCACCATCGCCATATGGGAAAACGGGCTGTAGCCATCATTGTCGATCTCGATCCCGATCGACCGGGAATTCACATCGCGCACATCGCCCCAGGCTCCAACCCCTGCATGCCAGGCGCGCTGGTCTTCCTGCACAAGCTGCCAGACAGTGCCGCAGCGCCCGATCAGATAGTGGGCCGAGACCTCTGCCTCAGCCAGGCACAAGCGCGTCAGCGCACTCTGCGCCGAAGGCATGGCGGTGTAATGCAAAACGATAATGTCAGGGCGTGCGCCGTCCCGGCGCGGCCCAAAATTGGGCGAGGGCTGCCAAAGGGCGCTCACCCTTCCGGCGCAACCTGGTCAGGCACGTTCGGTTGCGACGCACCAAGCCGGTAGGGCCTTGGATCCCATTCGCAAGCAAAACCATCTCCATCAGGATCGAGGCCCCGCCTATCCCGCTCCGGGCCGCCACCTTCAAGGAACGCTTGCTGGGCCAGATCGGGGGAACTGAAGCGGGCACAGGCCCGCACAGCACGGGACTGGCTGGCCAGACCGCGCCGATAGAGCGATTGCCCGGGCTGGTTGGTCGTTGAGAGGGCATAGGCCACGATATTGGGGCCCGTGCTGCTGGGCCGCTTGGGCACGGCGGAGGGGGCAATCTCAACGCGCTGCGCGCGCAGGCGTGCCAAACGCTCGGCATTGCCTTCGATGGTTTCGCGCCCGGACACGGCCGCGAAATCCTGCTCGTCAGAAATCTCGGGATTGTTGGCAGCAATCACGGCCCCCGTGCCCGTTGTACCGGCAGCCGGCGTCAGGCCAGCCGCGTTCAAGGGGGCGCCAACACTCTGGTTTGTCGGATTGGCAGGGGCGCCGATGCCGGCAGCCGCGATTTCCGCTGCGGTGGGGGCGCCGGTCTCAGTCGGCGGGGCCACAGTCGTGACGGCGAGTTGGCGCTCCCGTGCCGCGCGTTCCTGGGCGAGGCGCGCTTGCTCTGCCTGATAGCGGCCATAGTCGCCAAACCCAACGCCCGTTGCGCCACTGTCGGGCACTTGGGGTTGGCAGGCAGCCAACACAAGCGCACAAAGCCCGGCGGGAATCGCTGTTTTCATGTCACGGCTCCAGATTGCATGGCGGGTAAGCCCGGGGAAGATATCCCCCGCACCATGCCCCGCACCCATCATCACACAGGTTGCTTACCACCACGCCGTCGGTTTGGCCACGAAGCCAGCCGCACTTTCCAGTGCGTAGGCCGTGTTCAGCAGATCGGCCTCCCCCCAAGGCTTGCCGATCAACTGCAGACCAAGCGGCAGACCTTCGCCGTTCAAGCCCGTGGGCACGGCGATCCCGGGCAGACCCGCGAGGTTCACCGTCACGGTGAACACATCGTTGAGATACATTTCTACGGGGTCAGAAACCTCGCGGCCAAGCTCAAACGCAGCAGATGGCGTTGCCGGGGTCAGGATGGCATCCACACCAGCCTCAAACACCGTGTCGAAATCCTGCTTGATCAGCGCGCGCACGCGCCGGGCGCGGTTGTAGTAGGCGTCGTAGAAGCCCGCAGACAGCACATAGGTGCCGATCATGACGCGGCGCTGCACCTCATCGCCAAAGCCCTCGGCCCGGGTCTTTTCGTACATTTCGGTGATGCCATCCCCTGCGGCGAGGGCCGCACGATGGCCAAAGCGCACACCGTCATAGCGGGCGAGGTTTGAGGAGGCCTCTGCCGGCGCAATCACGTAATAGGCGGGCAGCGCGTATTTCGTATGCGGCAAGGTGATGTCACGGATTTCGGCGCCGGCATCGCGCAGCATGGCCGTGCCCTCCGCCCAGAGGGTTTCGATCTCAGCGGGCATACCCTCCATGCGGTATTCTTTTGGAATGCCGATGACCTTGCCCCGGATATCTCCGCTCAGGGCGGCTTCGAAATCCGGCACCGGGA
The DNA here is from genome assembly GCA_022447275.1 of Oceanicola sp. Lineage (GTDB taxonomy): Bacteria > Pseudomonadota > Alphaproteobacteria > Rhodobacterales > Rhodobacteraceae > JAKVBK01. The sequence goes on from JAKVBK010000011.1 coordinate 68,517, forward strand.
TATCCGCAGAGGTGCTGTCTTTTGGATCATGGCCGGCCATTGCCTGCATCATGATCGCCGCGTCGCGCACGGTTTTCGTCATCGGACCCGCCTGATCCAGCGAGGAGGCAAACGCCACAATGCCCCAGCGCGAGCAGCGGCCATAGGTCGGCTTGAGGCCAACGATACCGGTAAAGGCGGCCGGCTGACGGATCGAGCCCCCCGTATCGGTGCCAGTTGCAGCAAGACACAGATCCGCGGCAACGGCCGAGGCGGAGCCCCCGGAGGAGCCACCGGGCGCGAGGTCTGCGCTGTCGTTCTGGCGCCGCCACGGATTGACCGCATTGCCGTAAAACGAGGTCTCATTGGACGAGCCCATGGCGAATTCGTCCATGTTCAGCTTGCCCAGCATGACAGAGCCCGCATCCCGCAGCTTTTGGGAGACGGTGGATTCGTATTCGGGCTTGAAACCTTCAAGGATGCGGCTGGCCGCTTGGCTGGGCACACCTTCGGTGCAAAACAGATCCTTGATGCCGAGCGGGATCCCGCACATGGCGGGCGCCTCTCCGGTCTGGATGCGCGCGTCCGCTTGCGCAGCGCGATCCAGGGCAAGCTCGGGTGTGTTGTGCACGAAAGCGCCCAGCGCCCCCGCCCCTTCGATTGCAGCCAGACAGGCCTCTGTCAGGGCAACAGAGGTGGTTTCGCCCTTGCGCAGGGCGTCACGGGCATCGGCAATGGTGAGCGTGTTCAGATCAGACATGGCCGGGCTTCCTTATTCGACAACTTTCGGCACCGCGAAAAAGCCTTCGCGGGCATCGGGCGCATTCGACAGAACCTTGTCCTGCTGGTTGCCATCGGTCACGGCATCCTCCCGGCGGGGCAGCCGCATCGGGGTGACCGAGACCATCGGTTCGACGCCCTCCACATCGACCTCCTGCAGCTGCTCGATAAAGCCGAGAATTGCATTGAATTCCTCAGCCAGAGCAGGAAGGCGATCTTCTTCCACGGCGATGCGGGCCAGCTTGGCCACGCGGCGGGCGGTCTCAGTGTCGATGGACATGTTACAGGGGCTCCTGAAGGGGGCGTTGCGCGGGGTGTTATGCCAGAGTCTGGGCCCGTGCAAGGCGGTCCCGTCGATAGACTTCGATCATCCAGCCCAACATGAGGCCATTCAAGCAATGCCACAGCCAATGCGTGCCCATCGGAAGCGCCGTGCACAGCATTTCATCGATCGAACGCACCGTGATCGAAAGACAGAGCAACAGGCCGCCCAGAACCATGCCACGGGCCGTCTCAGGCAGACGGTTGCGCAACCCGAACCCATAGATGAACAGCAGCAGCGGCACGCTCCAGTAGAAATTGGAGATCGACAGGAAAGGCAGCGCACTTAGCAGCGGCGTAATAATGGCCGCGTAGGGGATGAACAGCGCCGTTGCACCAAGCGCCACCCAACGCCCCATGCCCACGAACTCTCGGTGCACAACGTATAGATAAAGCAGGATGAACAGGCCAATGGGCACCACATCCGCGAGCATGCCCCAGATCGTGGCATGGGTGTGGAACAGGTAAGAGCCTGTGCCAATCGCAAAGAGGATTGCACAGAGCGCGAGCGCCAAAGGCATCCCCATCCCCTGGACACGCCGCGCCATCACAAGGGCCGCAATGATGAAGGCTAGATTCGTGACTGCATTGATCGGCTCTGCCCAGTAAGAAAAATCCGTCCGCTCGCAATACCCGTCAACCTGCCGCAACAAACCTTCCATTTAGCCAATCCCCCGCTACGCTCATGTGAAGCACATATGGGAGGATTAAGATGGAAATCACCTGGCTTGGCCATTCCGGATTTAGAATTGAGATCGACGGACAGGTTTTGCTGATCGATCCGTGGCTCACGGGCAACCCGATGTTCCCCGAGGCGCGCAAACAAGAAGCCGTGGCAGGGGCAACCCATGTGTTGGTAAGCCACGGGCATTTTGATCATGTGGCCGACGTGCTGGAGGTGGCCAAGGCAGCCGACCTGCCCGTTCTTGGCCCCTATGAATTGATCAGCCACTGGGAAAAGACCGAGGGCATCACGGCCATGGGCTTTAACCGGGGCGGAACCGTGATGGCGGGCGATGTGGCCGTCTCCATGGTGCCTGCCTCCCATTCCTCATCGCTGGCAACCGATCATGGTCCGATGTATGCGGGCAGCGAAGTGGGCTTCATGATCAAAGGCGCCGAGCATTGCATCTACTTCTCCGGTGACACGGACATCATGGCCGACATGGACTGGATGGCAGAATACTACCGCCCCGATATCGGCATCCTGTCCGCAGGCGGGCATTTCACCATGGACATGCGCGGCGCCACTTTTGCAGCGAAGAAGTATTTCGACTTCAAGACCGTCATTCCCTGCCACTACCGCACGTTCCCGCTGTTGGAGCAATCGGCCCAGGAGATGATCGACGGGCTGCCCGGCGTGAACGTGATCGAGCCGCAGGTGCTCGAGGCGATCACGCTCTGATCGCGGCTTGGCAGAGGTGAATTGGTGACGCGTTCCAAAGCTCGACGGGCGGAACGCTCACCGCTTCTTGGCAAAAAAGGCGCGCAACACGGCGCTGCACGCGTCTTCATTGATGCCGGGATACACGTCCGGCCTGTGATGCGCCTGCGGGTGATCAAACACGCGCGCGCCATGCACGGTGCCGCCACTTTTTGGGTCATCGGCGCCGAAATACAGCCGCCGGATGCGGGCGGCGACAATGGCGCCCGCGCACATGGCGCAGGGCTCCAGCGTGACGTAGAGATCATGCCCCTCGAGACGCTCAGACCCCAGCTTTTCGCAGGCTTCCCGGATTGCCAGCATCTCCGCATGGGCCGAAGGATCGCTGCGTTCCCGCGTCCGGTTTCCGGCCTGCGCCAGCACCGACCCATCAGGCGCAACAATCACCGCGCCCACCGGCACCTCGCCCCTTTCGGCGGCGGCGCGCGCCTCTTGCAAGGCGATTTCCATGTGGCTGCGAAACGTCATAGGGGCGGTTTGGCTGCTTCAGCGCGGCTTGGCAAGGCGGCTGTCGCAGAGTATGGCCCAATGCCATGACACAAAACACACCTCCCAAGGACACAGCCCCCAAAGGCGATCGCATTGCCAAGGTGCTGGCCCGCGCGGGCCTGGCCTCTCGCCGGGATGCGGAAAAGATGATCCTGGCCGGCCGGGTAAAGGTGAACGGGCAAAAGATTGACAGCCCCGCCCTGAACGTGAGCAGCACAGACAAGATCACCGTGGATGGGCAGCCCCTGAACGCACCAGACCAGCCCCGCCTGTGGCTGTATCACAAGGCCACAGGGCTGGTGACAACGGCCCGCGATGAAAAGGGCCGCCCCACGGTTTTTGACAACCTGCCCGAAGAGATGCCCCGCGTCATGAGCATCGGGCGGCTTGATTTGAATTCTGAAGGGCTTTTGTTGCTCACCAATGACGGCGGCATCAAGCGCCAGCTTGAACTGCCCTCGACCGGCTGGCTGCGCCGCTATCGCGTGCGCCTCAAAGGCAGCCCCAGCGACGCCGACCTTGAACCCATGCGACGCGGCATGAGCGTGGAGGGCGAACGCTTCCAGCCCATGCAAGTCACGCTCGATCGCCAGCAAGGCGCCAATGCTTGGGTCACCATTGCCCTGCGCGAGGGCAAAAACCGGGAAATCCGGCGCGCCCTCGGCGATTTGGGCTTTGCCGTGAACCGGCTGATCCGCGTCAGCTATGGGCCATTTCAACTGGGCAATCTGAAAGCTGGCGAGGTGGAAGAAGTCCGCGCGAAAATCCTGCGCGATCAGCTTGGCTTGGACCGCGAGTTCAAACCGATCAGCAAAGGCAAGCCCGGCCCCACCACTGCACCGGCCCCAAAGCCTGCCCCAAGGCGTGGCGGGCCGCGCCTGTCGCGCCCGGGCAAGCCGTCTAGCCCTCGCAAGAAAAGCTGAACGCCCCTAGAAAGAGCGTGCGCTGTACGGCAACGAAATTGGCGGGCGCGGGTGGGCTTACCACTCCAGCGGTGCGCGATCGCGAAAAAACCCACCTGTGGGCCCGTCCTCAGGCAGGCTGGCCAACCACAGGGCCGTGTCTGCCGCCTGCTGCGGCTCTCTTGGCGCCTGCGCTCCGCCCATGCGGGTGCGCACCCAACCGGGACACATGGCATTCACCCGAACCGGTGCCCCCAGTTCGCGCGCCCAGGCCACAGTCATGGCATTGAGCGCGGCTTTCGCGATGCCATAGCCATTTGGCCCGTTCAGACCATGGGCAAAACTGCCCCAATCAGAAGAGATGTTGACGATCCGGCCCCAGCCCCGTGCCACCATTGCGGGGCCAAAGGCGCGCGTCAGCAGAAACGGCGCATGGGCCATCACCGCCATGCACTGGAAATATCCCTCGGGCGCTTCTGACAATTTGCCCGCAGGCAGCACGCCGGCGTTGTTGACAAGAATGTCAAAGCCCGGCCCCTCCAACAGGGGCGTCAGCGAGGCGGGGTCTTCCAGATCACCAACGGCAAGATGTGCCCCAAGCGCCTGAGCGGCCATGTCACCCTGCGTGGCGTCCCGCGCGAGGATCGTCACTTCGGCTCCCAGCGCGATGAGCCCGTCTGCAATCTCCAGACCGATGCCCCGATTGCCACCGGTCACAAGGGCGGTGCGGCCCTTCAGGGAAGGCAGGCCCTCTGACATCAGCGAACTTTCAGCGTGGCCAACCCAATCAACGCCAGGATCAGGGAGATGATCCAGAAACGGATCACGATCTGTGGCTCTGCCCAGCCGCGCTTTTCAAAGTGGTGGTGGATAGGCGCCATCAGGAAAACGCGCTTTCCCGTTGCCTTGAAATACCCCACCTGGATGATCACCGACAGCGCCTCGACAACGAAGATCCCGCCAACAATCGCCAGCACGATTTCGTGTTTCGTCACCACGGCGATCGCACCAAGCGCACCGCCCAGTGCCAAAGAGCCCGTATCCCCCATGAACACGGCCGCCGGAGGCGCATTGTACCACAGGAACCCCAGCCCGCCGCCGATCAGGCCCGCCGTGAAGATCAGCAACTCTCCGGAACCCGCCACGTAATGCACGTCAAGATATTCCGTGAAGTCGGTCCGGCCCACGGCATAGGCAATCACACCCAGCGTGCCCGCAGCGATCATCACTGGCATGATCGCCAACCCGTCCAGACCATCTGTCAGGTTCACGGCATTTGCCGAGCCGACAATCACGATCATCGCAAAGGGCACGAACAGGATGCCCATATCGATCAGCACGTCCTTGAGAACGGGCACCGCCAGATAGCCCGACAGGCCGTCAGGATGGCACCAAACCGCCGCAATCGAAGCAATCGCGGCAATAATGAACCCAAGACCAAGCCGAACCCGCCCCGAGACCCCGTCGCTCGAATGGCGCGACACCTTGGAATAGTCATCCGCAAAGCCGATCATGCCGAAGCTGACCGTGACCAACAGCACGATCCAGACATAGGGATTGTCGAGCCGTGCCCAGAGCAGCGTTGAAACGGTCAGAGCGCCAAGGATCAGCACGCCGCCCATTGTTGGCGTCCCGGCTTTGGCGAAATGGCCCTCGGGCCCGTCCTCCCGAATTGGCTGGCCTTTGCCCTGCTTGCGGCGCAACAGATCGATCAGCGGGCGTCCGAAGAGGAAACCGAAGATCAGCGCGGTGAAAAACGCGCCCCCAGCCCGAAACGTGATGTAGCGAAACAGGTTGAAGAAATCGCCCCCGTCCGACAGTGCAGAAAGCCAATAGAGCACGGTTTCATCTCCTCGTCGGGCCCGGCTGGGCCGCTCAGCGTATGACCAGCCCTTGGGCTGGGAATGGTGATCGGCGCAAGGCCGGATTTCCGGGCAGATCGCCCCCCGTATCAGGCAGACAAGCTGCCCGGCCATAGATCATTACGGCCGCGTCAGGCCCCTCGGTCTGACGGGTTTGGCGCCGCTTGCCCCAATTTGCGCAGCGCGTCAACGACGACCGCAAGACCAACCCCGAGCGAGCCCTTGACCAGCACCACATCCCCGGCCTCAACAAGGTTTGCAGCTTCGCCCGCCAACTTCTTGGACGCCTTGCATTTCATGCCGCGTTTCTCCGGCGGCAGCGCCTTCCAAAGGTGCTTCATGCGCTTTCCGACGCAGTGCACCAGATCGATCTGTTCCAGCGCGGGCAGTTCAGCAAGGCTGGCATGCAGCTCTATCTCGGAGGGGCCAAGCTCCAGCATGTCTCCAAGGATTGCGATCCGGCGTCCCCGCCCGACAACAGATTGTGGCGTGATCGCGGTGAGCATCTCCAAGGCAGCTGAAACCGATGCAGGATTGGCGTTATAGGCATCGTCGATCAGGTCAAAGCCGTAGTTTTCTTCGATATCGTCGAGAATACGGCGCTCGCGCACACCGCGCCCATCCACGGGTTGCCAAGCGCCCAGATCGAGCAGGGCCCGTGCCGTATCCCCGCCGAGCGCGTCGATGATTGCCAGAACGGCCAATGCATTCATGGCAAAGTGGCGGCCGGGGCTCGAAAGCTTGAACAGCAGGGGCGTCTGGCCCAAGCGGGCCTCGATCACGGTCTGCCATTCGGCCAGCCGCACACTGAGCAAAACCGCCTCAACCGGCACATCCGCCGCGCTGTCATTCTGGCCAAACCCGATGATGCGGGCGGGGTCAGGCAGGCTCTTGGCCACGTCAAACAAAATTTGTGCTGTGTCCACATCCGCGTTGAGCACCGCGATCCCTCCCGGGCGCAACCCTTCGAGGATCGAGGCCTTCTCCCGGGCGATCCCTGGCAGACCATCGGCAAAAGCGCCCAAATGGGCCGGCGCAACCGTGGTCACGATGGCCGCATCCAAATCTGCCAGCCGGGCCAGCGGCGCAATCTCACCGGGATGGTTCATGCCGATTTCGATCACGGCGTAATCCGCATCCGCAGGCATACGCGCCAATGTCAGAGGGACACCCCAGTGATTGTTGTAGCTTTTCTCAGCGGCATGGACCTTGGCCTGCCCGGACAGCGCCGTGCGGAGCATTTCTTTGGTCGATGTCTTGCCGGCCGAACCCGTGACGCCGATCACTTTGCCTGCCATGCGCCTGCGCGCCGCGCGCCCAAGATCCTCAAGCGCGGTCAACACATCTGGCACCAGAAGAAGCCTGGGATCCTTTTCATCAACGCCATCAGGCACGTGAGACACCAATGCAGCAGCCGCGCCCCTGTCCAGCGCCTGGGCTGCAAAATCATGGCCGTCGCGCACATCCTTGAGAGCCACGAACAGATCACCGGGCGCGAGGGTCCGGGTATCGATCGAGACACCGCTGGCCTGCCAGTCACCGCGGCTCTGTCCGCCAGTGGCAGCCTGCGCCTCGGATGCTGTCCACAAAGGCGCGCTCACAGCAAACCGTCCAACGCAGCCACAGCGACCGATGCCTGCTCAGCATCATCAAATGGGAAAACCTGGTCGCCCATGATCTGTCCTGTCTCGTGTCCCTTGCCCGCCACAAGCAATACATCGCCCCCCTCCAGCGCATCAACGCCGCGCAGGATGGCCTCGGCCCGATCGCCCACTTCCGTGGCGTTCGGGCAACCCTCAAGAACCTGACGGCGGATATCAGCGGGATCTTCGGACCGGGGATTGTCGTCGGTGACAAACACCATGTCCGCGTGCTCGGACGCGGCCGCCCCCATCAAGGGGCGTTTGCCCGTATCCCGATCCCCGCCTGCCCCAAACACCACGATGAGCCGGCCCATCACATGGGGCCTCAGCGCCTGTAATGCCGTGGCCAGCGCATCCGGCGTATGGGCGTAATCCACGTAAACGGACGCGCCATTCTTGCGGCGCGCCACCCATTGCATCCGGCCCCGCACCCCTTCCAACTGATCGAGCACCGCAAACACCTGCGCAGGCTCTGACCCAGAGGCAATCGCAAGCCCGGCTGCGAGCATCACATTCTCAGCTTGAAAGCCACCGATCAGATTGAGCCGTGCCTGACGGGTGACACCGCCCCAGCTGAAGCGCACATCCTGCCCGTCGGCATCAAATCGCAGGGCCTGAATGCGCAGATCATCGTCTGGGCTGCGCCCCACGCGCATCAGCGGCAGGCCAGCCTGCTCTGCCCGGGCGGCCATGTCGGCACCATAAGCGCTGTCCGTGCAGATCACAGCCATCGCACTGTCTGGCAAAACCCGCTCAAAGAGCCCTGCCTTGGCATCAAAATAACTCTCAAAATCGGGGTGATAATCCAGATGATCCTGGCTCAAATTGGTAAACCCGGCAGCCATCAATCGCACACCCTCAAGGCGTTTTTGATCCAAGCCATGGGAGGAGGCCTCCATCGCGGCATGGGTAATGCCCGCACCAACGGCGTCCGCCAAGGCCTTGTGCAAGGTCAGCGCATCGGGCGTGGTATGTTGCAACGGGGCTGAGAAATCCCCCTCGACCCCGGTCGTCCCAATATTGATCGCGGCCAGACCCATGGCCTGCCATATCTGACGCGTAAAGCTCGCAACGGAGGTCTTGCCGTTCGTGCCCGTAACCCCGACCATCACATCGGGCTGCGCCCCAAACCAAAGCGCGGCGGCCCCCGCCAGCGCGGATGCCGCATCCTCCACCACAATCAGCGGCACCTGGCCGTGGCTGTCCATGGCCGCCCGTGCGGTTTCGGCCCCGGCTGTATCCGTCAAAATCGCGCCGGCCCCCTGCCGCAACGCATATTCGACAAAGGCAGCGCCGTGGGTACGGGTACCCGGCAGAGCTGCAAAAAGCGTGCCCTCGCGTACGTGGCGGCTGTCCAATGCAATGCCAGAGACCGGCGTCTCAAGCGCGTCATGGGTGGCAAAGCCCAGTTGAGCCAGCGTCTTGTTGCGCGATCCCTCAGACATGGCCCGGTCTCCGGCTGCGTCCCTGCTCGGACAGATTCAGTTCGAGGTGCGTATTAGACCGGGCGGGGCTTCAACATCAATCTCTGGCAGCAGCCCCATCAGAGGCGCCGTCCGCCGGACAATTTCTGCGGCGACGGGAACGGCTGTCCAGCCGGCGGTGCGGCGCGGCTCTTCGCCCGAGGTCTCGACCGGTTCATCCAAGGCGACAACCAGCACATAGCGCACATCATCTGCAGGGAAGCCCGCCGCGAAAGACGCGATCACCTTGTCCTCGTGATAGCCACCGCCGCGGGACAGGGGCTTTTCCGCCGTGCCCGTTTTGCCTGCCACAGGGTAGCCTTCCACTTGTGCAAACCGCGCCGTGCCCCGTTCTACCACCTGGGCCATCATATCGGTGACGGCGCGCGACACCTCGGGGCGCAAGACCTGCGCGCCCGCCGGGATCGGCGCTGCCCGAGAGCGTTGCACCAGCGTCGGCGTGACCTTGTGCCCGCCATTGACGAGGGGCGCATAGGCCGCCGCCAGATGCAGCGGAGAGGATGAAATCCCGTGCCCGTAGGAAATCGTGAAGGTATGGATCTCGGACCAACGCTCTGCAAATTGTGGGCGCGCGCTGCCAGCCTCAACCAACTCAATTGGCACCGGATCGAGCAGGCCCAACGCATCGAGGAAAGCGCGCTGCCGCACCCCGCCGATATCGCGCGCAAGACGCGCCGTGCCGGTGTTGGAGCTTTTCACGATGACATCGGTCAGCGACAGGCTGGGGCCATAGTTGCGGAAGTCGCGGATTTTGAACTTGCCCCATACGAGCGGCGACGTCGTGTCGATCGGAGTTTGCGCATTGACCAGACCCAGCTCCAGCGCCTGAGCGGCGGCAAAGGGCTTGAAGGTAGAGCCCAGTTCGTAAAGGCCCTGCACGGCTCTGTTGAACAAGGGGCTGTCACTGGCATCCCCGCTGGTCAGTGCTGCGGGTCGGTCATTTGGGTCGAAATCAGGCAGGCTGGCCATGGCGACGATCTCGCCCGTATGGGCATCCATCAAAACGCCGGCCGCGCCCTTGGCATTCATCAGCACCATGCCGCCATGGAGCACTTGTTCAAAGGTGGATTGCACCGTCAGATCAAGAGACAGGCGCAAGGGATCGCCCGCCTGTGCCGGATCGCGCAGCCGCGCATCCAATGCCTTCTCAATCCCGGCAATCCCGATCACTTCGGCAGAATGCACACCTTCTGCGCCGAAAGAGGTGCCCCCCAGAATATGCGCCGCAAGCGCTCCGTTCGGATAAAGCCGCATTTCGCGCGGGCCAAACAGCAGGCCCGGCTCACCAATGTCATGCACCGCCTGCATCTGCTCGGGTGACAAGGTGCGTTTGATCCAAACGAACTTTCGCGCACCGGTGAATTGTTCTTTCAGCTTGGCCGCATTCAAGTCGGGAAAGATTTCCGCCAGCGCCGCTGCCGCCTTTTCAGGCTCTATCATGTGGTGGGGCTGGGCATAGAGGGAATGGGTTGGCAGGTTTGTGGCCAAGAGACGGCCATGCCGGTCAACGATGTCGGCGCGGGTCGAGTCGATATTCGCCCCCGAGAAGCTGGCTCGGGGCGCCACAGGATCAGAGGCCGCAAGGTGCCCCATGCGCAGCCCGATCATGGAGAAGGCGCAAAAGAACCCGATGCCCAGCATGAACAACCGGCCTTGCGCGCGGGTGCGGCTGCGATCGGCAATCGCGGCGTTGCGTTTGGTCAGGTTGGCCTGCGCGATGCCGTCCGGGTTTTGCCCCTCATTCCGGGCCCACAAGATCTGAGCCAAAGGCCGCAAGGGCGTGCGACGGGGCTCTCCATCCTTACCGATCTCTTCCTGCCCATGGGGGGCCGCGCCCAACTCATGGGGTACGGGTTGTTCCACGGGCACCGGGTGCGGCGTGGCCTCACGGGGTGGAGTTGCGCGGCGCCAGAATGTCATTGTGAAATCTCCTCCCGGCTTGGCACGGCAACCGTCAGAACGCCTTCTGCAACCGGCCCCGTTGCCGAGGGCAACAGCTCCATCGGCGCCTCCGGCACTGGCAGGGGCGCGGGCTGGGGTGGAAAGCTAACCTGCTCAATCCCGCCAAACGCCGTCGCCGAAAGCGGCTCGAGCCCAAGCTGGATGTGGTTCATTTCAGCCAGATCCCGCAGGCGGTCTGGCCGATTCAGGAAGGCCCATTCCGCGCGCAGCATGATCAGGGCTTCGTTGAGCACCGAAATCTCGGCGGTGACCCGGTTCATCTCGCGCAAAGTGTCGTGGGTTCGGAAGTTTTCCATGTAGGCCCAATAGCCAAGCCCCATTACCAACAAAGCCGTTACGACGCCAAACAAGACACGCATCAGGAACTCCACCAATTCTTTGGGCCCGGCAGGCCCATCAACGCACGATCTGCGGGCGCGGCTTCGGCCTCGGTGCGCTCTGCCACCCGCAGCTTGGCCGAACGCGCCCGCGGGTTTGCCGCGACTTCGTCGGCATCAGCGGCAATGGCCTTGCGCGTGACAATCCGGAAGGGCGCCGGAGCGGCCTCGGCTTCTGGGGCATAGCGGTTGGTTCGGGCAGCCTTGCCCGCCCGCTGCTGCAAAAAGCGCTTGGCCACGCGATCTTCGAGGCTGTGAAACGTCACGATGGCCAGTTTGCCGCCCGGCACGAGCGCCCGCTCAGCGGCCTCAAGCCCGGTGATCAACTCGCCCATCTCATCGTTGAGGGCAATGCGCAAAGCCTGAAAGCTGCGCGTTGCAGGGTGCGGCTGGCCCGGCTTGGGCCGTGGCAGACAGGCTGAGATCGCATCGGCAAGCTCGAGCGTGCGGTGAAACGGACGCCCTTTGACAATCGCCCGCGCAATCCTGCGGGCCGCGCGCTCTTCTCCGTAGTGGAACAGGATGTCAGCCAGTGCAGCTTCTTCGATCCCATTTACCAAGTCTGCGGCTGTCGGGCCGTCCTGCCCCATGCGCATATCCAGCGGGCCGTCACGCATGAAGGAAAAGCCCCGCTCAGCGATGTCCAACTGCATGGAAGAGACACCCAGATCGAGGACAACCCCATCCGCGGGCCCATAGACATCAAGGTTGGAAAAAGTGTTCTCCTGCAGGCTGATCCGACCCTCGAACCCTGCCAGCCAGCCCGCAGCCATCTCATGAGCAAGGGGATCGCGATCGACGCCGGTCATCCGGTCTGCTCCGGCTTCGAGCAGGGCGCGGGAATAGCCACCTGCGCCAAAAGTGCCGTCAATCCAGTGGCCTTCTATCGGCCCCGCCGCCTCAATAATCGCCCCGATCAGAACCGGGATATGCGGGGCACCGCCCTGCGACACGGGACCGCTCACTCCAACTCCCGCTCGAGCAGTTCGAGCGGGTCCATGCCCTCAGGCAGGTCATCGATCAGATCGTCCACGCCAGGGGCTTCCTCGGCCTCAAAGGTATCAACATTCCAAATCTGGAACGTATCGCCGCTTGCAATGAAATAGGCGCTGTCCAGCGCGCCCAGCTTTTCGCGGCACTTGGGCGGCAGCACCATCCGCCCGCCCTCATCGACGATCACGTCGACGGCCTGGCCAGAATAAATCCGCTCGAGGATGCGGCGCCGCTTGGATCCGCGCGGCAGCTCAGAGATCTTGCGATCCACTTCTGCCATCGCTTCGATGGTGAAACATTCAAGATGATTTCGGCTGGCCGGACCGTAAACGATCACAAGGCCCGCAGGCTTGCCATCACCGGAAGAGGGATCAGCAGACTGGAGCACACGGCGAAACGAGGCCGGGATCGACACCCTGCCCTTCGCATCCACCTTGTTAAGGCTCTCGCCTCTGAACCTGACCGCCACAGCGGCCTCCCTGCCTACCCACCCAGATGCCTGAAACGAAAAAGCGGATCGAGCTGCTGCCACTGCCCGATCCGCCGTTCATGACCCGTATTCGGGCAATGTCCGATCGCACGTGCCACCTGGGGGGATGTCTGCTCGCACGCGCGCCGGATCTTTGTTGATGAATGCCGGAGCCTGTATGAAACCTGCTTTTTTTGTTGTTCGGCCTAGGCGTTGGGGGCCCAGTGCCGTCCGAATTCATCTTGCAAATAGGTATGACATGGGACTTTACACCAATCAACTGAATTTTGTGGGAATTTACACCTCAGAGCGCACACACAGCCCAGTAAGGCCTTTGCTGGACGCTAGAAAAGCACACGTGGTGGCGCGCAAGCACAGCCGGACCACTACATCTTGTGCCAATTCTTGCAGGCCGATCGCTTTCAAAAAATCGATCCCCGGCCCCTGTTTTTCTGATCCATCCGCAAGAAAAGCGGATTTTCGCAGCAAAAAGCTGATTCGAAGCCTTCAAATCCCTTGCTGCGGCCTGCGGGTGACATGAAATCCCAAATCTCCGGCAGCCCCCCAGAGGGTTTGCGCTCAGACACTGGCTGCCGCAGTCTTTGAGCAGGCAAAAGGACACGCACATGACCCTGACAAAAAGAGATTGGGTGCCGCCTTCCTGCGAGGCGCGCATTCAGGCCATCGCAGCCCAGACAGAACGGGCACCTTCCGATGCGGTCCGGGCGCGCCTGGACGCCCTCGTTGTCGAGAACCGAGACATCCACGAACAGGCGTGTTTCAATCTGAATCCGGCCACCAACGTGATGAACCCGAAGGCGGAGGCCATGCTGTCCAGTGGGATCGGCACGCGCCCCTCTCTGGGCTATCCGGGCGACAAGTACGAAATGGGGCTCGAAGCAATCGAAGAGATCGAGGTGATTGCGGCCGCGCTATGTGCCGAAGTCTTTGAGGCCCGGTTTGCCGAAATCCGCGTACCCTCCGGCGCGATTGCCAACCTCTATGGCTTCATGGCCACCTGCCAGCCCGGCGATACCATCCTTGTGCCCCCTGCCGCCATTGGCGGGCATGTCACCCACCACGCTGCCGGCTGCGCAGGGCTCTATGGCCTCAATATTGTCGAAGCCCCTGTGCTGGCCGATGGCTACGGGATCGACACGGAAGGGCTGGCGCGCGCAGTCGACACCCACAAGCCAAAACTCATCACGGTCGGCGGAAGCCTCAACCTGCACGAACACCCTGTTGCCCGCATCAGACGTATAGCAGATCGCGTGGGCGCAAAGGTGATGTTCGATGCTGCCCATCAATGTGGCATCATCGCCGGCAAGGCTTGGTCCAACCCCCTGCAGGCGGGGGCCCATTTCATGACCATGAGCACCTACAAGAGCCTTGGCGGACCTGCCGGTGGTTTGATCGTCACAAATGACGCCGAACTTGCAGAGCAACTGGATCACATTGCCTTTCCGGGCATGACTGCAAATTTTGATGCTGCTAAGTCGGCCGCCCTTGCGATCACGATGCTCGACTGGCGCGACCATGGGCACGCCTATGCCCGGCAGATGATCGATACGGCCACCGCATTGGCAGCGGCGCTGGAAGCGCACAACGTCCCGGTGTTTCACGCCGGTGGGCAGAGCACCCAATCCCACCAGTTTGCGATTGAGGCCGCGCAGTTCGGGGGCGGACAAGCGGCCTCAAAGCGTCTGCGCAAAGGGGGCTTTCTGGCCTGCGGCATCGGCCTGCCTTTGCCGGCGGTCCCGGGGGATATGAACGGGCTGCGCTTCGGCACACCAGAGCTTGTTCGCTGGGGCATGACGCCCCAAGACATGCCGCGCCTCGCTGCGCTTGTTGCCGATGCGCTGGCAGGCAAAGACACGGCCGCAGAGGCCCGTGCTTGGCGCCAATCCTTCGATCGCTTGCACTACATCAGTTGAACGGACCGCCAAACGCGCCGAGACAGCTGGCGCGGCTCAGGCCATTCCGCCATCCACAAGCCGCTTGGCAAGTGTGGCATAGGCCTGCGCGGCCGGGCCATCGCCTAGCGCAATCGGGGTGCCCCCATCGCCAGCCAGCCGGGTTTCCAGCTCAAGAGGCAGCGCCCCTAGGAAGGGCAGATCCAGCCGATGCGCCTCTTCGGCCACCCCGCCATGCCCAAACAGATGCGCCTCATGGCCACATTCGGGGCAGATATAGGTCGACATATTCTCGATCATCCCGAGGACAGGCGTATTCAGCTTGCCAAACATATCCAGCGCCTTGCGTGCATCCAGCAGCGCCACATCCTGCGGCGTCGACACAACGATTGCCCCAGTAACCTGACTGCGTTGGCACAAGGTCAATTGCACATCCCCGGTGCCGGGAGGCAAATCGACGATCAGAACATCAAGTTCACCCCAACGCACCTGCCCCAGCATCTGCTGTAGGGCGCCCATCAGCATCGGCCCGCGCCACACCACGGCCTGATCGGGGTCCAGCATGAAGCCAATCGACATCAACGTGACCCCATGGGCCGTGAGTGGCTCGATAATCTTGCCATCGGGTGAAGCGGGCCGTTTGTTGACCCCCATCATTCGGGGTTGGGAGGGGCCGTAGATATCAGCATCCAGCAGCCCGACCCGCCGCCCCTGCCGCGCCAAAGCAACAGCCAGGTTGGACGAGACGGTCGACTTGCCAACCCCGCCCTTGCCCGAGCCAATGGCCAAGATCCGATCCACACCGGAGGGCTTGCTGGGCGTATCGGCCTGAGGCTTTGGATGACGCCCAATCTTGAGGCTGGGCGGCGCGCCCTTTTCCCCAGAGGGCGCTGGCTTGGCAGCCGCCGGTGCGGGGCCATGGGCTGTGAGCATCGCGGAAACCCGCGTGACACCGGGCAATGCTTCGGCCACGCGCTGCGCCTCGGCCCGCACAGGCTCGAGCAGGCGTGCTGCGTCCGCCGTTTCCGCTTCGATCACAAAACTCGCAACCCCGTCAGCAGACAGGGACACCGCGCGCAGCATGTCCTTGCTGGCCAAGGTTGCCCCATCAGGCAAGGCAACTTGCCCCAATGCCGCGGCGAGTTCTTGCCTGGATGCCATCTCCTGCCCCTTGTGCTCGTGATCGCCCGGCGCATCCGGGCATCCAATCCTCATGTGGGTTGCCCTTGCATATCTGCAAGTCAGCAAGAGCGCCAGCATGACGAGCGCAACCTGCAGGCCACAGAAAGCCAGAAGGGCCCATGCAAATGCCGCATGGCAGCAATGCTTAACTCATCATTGTGCGCTTGCAGTATTTTTTTTATATCAAACGGTCAAAATATATACTTAGGTATATAGCCCCTTCAAAGTTCGCACTGCGTATCGGTCCGCCTTTGGTGGGGTCGCCGGTACGGGTTTGCCCAAGGAAGAGTAGAGCCCGATGGCCCGTTTGGATCTTGTCTTGGGGACGCCTCAACAGGCGCAATCGGCCCTGACAGAAGACATGTTTGGCGCAAACTATGTCTACGACTACGAGCGGATCGGGGATTTGCCGTGGGCGCGCTTTGACGAACTCATCGACCAGCTTGGCTCCACCACCCTGCGTTATCCCGGTGGCAACGCGGTCGAGACGCGTTTCAACTATCTCGATCCGAACTCAAGCGTAGATCTTGCCGGCCGGCCAGTGATGGGCATGGACGATTTCATTTCCTGGGCCGGTGCCAACGGGATCAGCCCAACGATCCTTCTGCCCACCAAGCCGTTCCTGCCCTCGGAATCCCACGCCTT
>JAKVBK010000012.1 GCA_022447275.1 Oceanicola sp.
CCATTTTTCCGGCGCGGGGGGGGCAGGCCAAACTGCGGTCTTGCCGGCGGTCTGGCCTGGGGGATTTGCCAAATTTTCGGGCATATTCCCGCGAAAACTGCGCCGAGCTTTCATAGCCCACTGCAAAGGCAATCTCGGACACTTTTGCAGAGGTGCTGCGCAGATCCTCACGGGCTTGGATCAGGCGGAGGTCTTTTTGGTACTGGATCGGCGAGGTGCCTGTCACGGCCTTGAAATGCTCAAAGAAGGCCGAGTTGCTCATCCCGACATGTTGGGCGAGGTCTTTCACAACGATGGGGCCGGACAGGTTGGCCTGTATGGTGCGCGTTGCCACGTGAATGCGGCTCGCGGTGCCATCATGGGACAGCAGCCTTTGCAACACCGGCGCATGGGCCCCGAGAAGCAGCCGCGCATGGATTTCGCGCGCGGTGATCGGGGCCAGCATTTGGCGGGTTTCCGCCCTGTCGCAGTGCTGGGCATAGCGCAGCAGCGCCTGTTCCAGATCGGCATCCGTGTCGCACAGGCAGATCGAGAACGGGTCTGTCGCGGGCGCGTTCAGGGCGCTTGGCAGGCCCGGCGCAAGGGCGCGGAGCAGGTCGAGGTCTAGCGGGAAGACCACCGCGACATAGGGCCGGGCCGGGGTGGCTTGGGTGATGCGCGAGGTGACGGGCACCGTGTGGCTGACGATCAGGGATTGGCCGCTGTTCACGGTGAGCGTTCTGCGGCTTGAGCCCACCTCCTTTGCGCCCTGCAGGATGAGGCACAGCAGGGGCCGATAGACAGTGGCATCCATGCGCGTGGGCGCGCTGTGGCGCAGGAGGTGCATGCCGGTTTTGTCATCCAGCATCCCGCCCTCGGCCAGTCCGGCGCGGTCGAGTTGGCGTGACACGTGGGTCAGGAAGCTGTGTTGCATGTGCGGGGCCTCTCTTGGGGTGACACAGGGCTAGCATAGCACCTCTACAAACATAACATAAATTTTGTGGTTTGGAGGATTGTGCAAGAAAACTGGAATTCTGAGAAAGATTTGTCTGATTGGGGCGACTAGGTATGGGACATCACAGCGACAGGAGTTTCGCCATGAAGACGATTATGATCACAGGTATCGCCGGCGGTTTCGGCAAGCCGACCGCCCTTGCGCTTTTGCAGCAGGGCTATCGCGTGGCAGGCAGTGTGCGCAGCAAGACCGGCAAGAACGCGGCCGCTGTCGCAGAGCTGGAAGCGGCAGGCGCGATCCTCATTGAAATGGATGTCACCGATACGGCCAGCACCGAGGCCGGCATCGCAGCGGCGATTGCGCAGCTCGGCGGGCTGGACATTTTGTTCAACAATGCCGGGGTCGGCGCCCATGGCATTCAGGAATTGATGGCGCCCGAGGATATGACGCGGGTCTTTGAGGTCAACGTCATGGGCGTGCAGCGGGTCATGCGGGCGGCGCTGCCGCATATGCGGGCCCAGGGGCATGGAACGGTGCTCTACACGTCCAGCTTGATCGGGCGGATCACAACGCCTTTCTATGGCACGTACTCGGCGTCGAAATGGGCGCTGGAGGCGATCGTGGAATGCTACCGGTCCGAACTGTCCGGGTTTGGCATCGAGTCCTGCATCATTGAACCTGGCGCGATGCCCACGGCGTTCTTTGACGGATTGATTGCGCCGCAAGATGCCGCGCGCGCAGCCGAGTACGGGGCCTTCGCGGAGGTGCCCGCACAGTCCAATGCTGGGTTGGCAGAGATGCTGGCCGCCACCCCGCAGCAGCGCCCCGAGCGCGTGGCCGAGGCAGTGGTTGCCCTGCTGGAGCGCCCGTTTGGCGCAAAGCCGTTCCGCACCGTTGTGGACCATGTCGGTGTCGGGCCCGAGATCGAGCGCTACAACAGCGTTCTGCACGATGTGACACGCACGGTCATGTCCAACTTTGGCATCGAAGAGATGCTCACGCTCAACGCCTGAGGGGAAAAAGGTATGAAAACGATATTTATCACAGGGGCCTCATCGGGCATCGGTGCAGTGACTGCCAAGCACTTTCAAGCACAGGGCTGGAATGTGGTGGCCACCATGCGCACGCCCGAAAATGCAGGCGAACTTGCGGCGTTGGAGAGGGTCGAGATCGCGCGCCTCGACGTGACGGATCCGGCCTCAATCGAGACCGCCGTCGCCGCCGCCATTGACCGCTTCGGCACGATCGACGTGTTGCTCAACAATGCGGGCTACGGTGCCTATGGGGCGCTTGAGGCCTTTTCAAATGAGCGCATCCGCCGGCAGTTCGATACAAACGTCATCGGCCTCATGGAAGTGACCAAGGCGGTGTTGCCGCACATGCGTGCAAACCGCGCCGGGACGATCATCAATATCTCCTCGATCGGGGGGCAGGTGACCTTCCCACTTGGCACGCTGTATCACGGCACAAAGTTCGCGGTTGAAGGCCTCTCTGAGGCGCTGCACTACGAACTGGAACCGCTTGGGATCCGCGTGCGCATTGTCGAGCCAGGCATGATCGCCACCAATTTCGGCGGCAGCTCCTTCGACTTCGCAATGGATGACACCCTGACCGATTACGCGCCGATGGCTGGCGCAATGGGGCAGGTTTTCGGGAAATTGGGGGCGCAACGCTCTGAACCCGAAGTGGTTGCGCGTGTGATTTGGGACGCAGCACATGCAACGGATGGCACGCTCCGCTATCGGGCAGGTGCAGACGCCGTCGAAATGCTGGACCGGCGCAAAGCGCAGGACGACAGCACGTTCATCGGCGGCATCAAGGCGCTGATGCACGACTGATCCTGCACGGCACCGCAAAAGCAAAAAACCCCCGGGCCGCAACAATGCGTGCCCGGGTCACAAACCGCACGTTGCCTAAGTTTTCAACACTCTGCCCAAATCGACTTCTGCGCACCCGCCGCCCGGCATCCCAAACGCGAATATTCTTGACTTGATGGTAAAAATTCCCTGCTATTGATCCAAGTAGCTAGGAGAATGATATGTCGAGCGAACTTACGACCAATTTCACTGGGCTTGAATTCGTCAATCCTTTCGTTCTGGCCTCTGCGCCCCCGACGGAGAGCAAGCGCAAGATCCTGAAGGCGTTTGAGTCCGGCTGGGGCGGTGTTGTCACCAAGACAATCGGCCTGCATCCGGTGGAAAACGTGGCCGGGCCCAAGACGATCTTTCAGCGCACAAGCGACGTGAAGCCTTACGTGTCGCGCTCCAAACGGCCCGATACGGTGTCTCATTCGTCGTGGAACTGGGAGCTGATCTCGGATCAGCCTCTGGAGCAGTGGTTGCCCGATCTCGAAGAGATCAAGACAACCTATCCCGACCGGATGCTCATTGCTTCGATCATGGCCGGTGCCGGCAACGACGAGGAAATGGCAAACTGGGCCAAGCTGGCGCGGGCCTGTGTGGATGCGGGCTGTGACGCGATCGAGCTGAACATGTCCTGCCCGCATATGGACCGCAAAGACATGGGCGCCAACATCGCCAATGATGAAGATATCATCCGGGCGATTTTGAAGGCCGTGCAAGGCGCGGTAAGCGTTCCGATCTGGGTGAAGCTGACGCCGTCGACATCGACGCTCGTCGAAGCTGCGGGGGCTGCCTATGATGCGGGGGCTGCGTCTATCTCGCTGTGCAATACCTTCCCCTCCCTGCCCTTGATGGATCCCGAAACCATGAAATTCGAGGTCGAAGTAGACGGGCTGGTGACGTCGGGCGGGCTCGGTGGCTTGGCCATCCTGCACCAGGCGCTGCAGCGCGTGAACGACATCTCGAAGGCCTATCCGGACAAGGCAATTTCCGGGATCGGGGGCATTCGGGGCTGGCGCGAAGCCTTCAACTTTATCGCCCATGGCGCAGGCAACTTGCAGGTCTGCACCGCGGCGATGGAAGAAAAGGGCAGCGGCGGGGTTGGTGTGAAGCTGATCCACGAGCTGACATCGGACATGCGCGAATACATGCAGCGCAAGGGCTACGGCTCGATCGAGGAATTCCGTGGCATTGCACGCGAGCGCATCGTGGAGCACGCCCAAGTCCGCCGGAAGAGCGATGCTTACAATGGCGGCTACGCGAAATCCGCATAAGCCTGTCGGGCACTTGGGCTGATTTGCCTGCGCAGTAGGTCCATGCCGCTCGATCTGTGGCACCCTGAGATTTGAGAGAGGGCTGCCCCCGCAGGGTGGCCCTCTTCGTTTGTGGGGGCCGGTGCCGATGCCTCCGTGCCGGCCTGTTCCATTGAATCCATCACTGGGCAAGGGTGCGCGGGCCGGTAGCACTATCTCAGATTACGCAAACGGGGCACACAGGCCGCAGCGCGCCCTCAATACCCTGCGATGATCCGGCGCTCTCAACTGACGGACAGGCAGACGTCCCGGAGCACCTCTGAAAGCTGGCCCATATAGGCATCATCATAACCCGCTTCGTTCTCCAGCACGCTCAAAAAGGCGCAACTGGTGCCAGACGCCATGTCCACCATCAGAAACTGGCCGCCATAGCCCGCATGGCCGAGCATCCGGCCATCCGTCATGGTGTGGTTGGAATATCTCAGCCAGTCCTTCGGGGGCGACATGCTATGTGCGGGCCGCGTCCGCGTTTCCTCCAGAAAGGCACGGTTGGCCACAGGCTGGCCGTGCAGGTCTTGCCCGCCGCGCGCCAAAAACATCCCAAACCGCGCAAGATCGCGGGCACTCAGGCACCCGCCTCCGGAAAAGGCCGGGTGGCCATCTTTGCTCATGCTGATGTGCAACGCCCCCTCATAGCCAGCCGCATCGGCGATCGCCTCCATATGTGCGGCCAGTGGCACTGGAGAGACCTTGGCAGCGATCAAGGTAAGCACGTCCGTATTGGCAGATTTGTACGTGACCTGCCCTGCCCCGTCCCCGGCCCCCGCGCGCACCCGGAAGCCGGTGATCGCGGTTGCAAACTCTGCCAGCGAGACATCCGCCGCCCCTGCGCGGGGCAGACGCCAGCCGAGGGCTATTTCCTCTGCATAGCAATCCGCCTGCGGGTCTGCGTAGTCTTCTGTGAAGTCATTCTCGACATCCATGTCCAGCAGCGCTTGCACCGTCGCATCCGCATAACCGCTGCCCATATCCGGCAGGTAGTCCCGTACCCGCCCCTCCAAAGCCACGCGGCCCTCAGCCAAGAGGCGCCCAATGATAAGATGGATATGCAGTTTGCTCACGGATTGGATGGAATGGGGCGCCAAGGTGGAAAAATCTTCTGCCGCTTTCTCCATGATGATCTGATCGCCCTTGAGACAGCAAAATGCGGAAAAGGCGGGGTGGGATATCAAATCCGCCAACCCGGGCACTGCGGCGCACAGGTCCTGCTCCGCCGACCCCAGCACCAGAACCTCCCTTGATCGAACCATGAGGCCGCGGCGAAACAATCGGTGGGCATTGTGAAACCCGTGGCGGCGATGCGCCGGCTGGTTCCAACGCTGCTTGTTGTCAGCCCCCACTGTCAGGTCCGGGTTGGAAATGATCTTGCCGCTGCTCATGGCCGCGCCGTCTGGACAAGCGCATCGACCGCCACGATGCGATCGGCATAGACAAACATCGGATTGATCTCGATCTCTGCAACCGTGCAGCGCGCTTCAACAAAGGCGGCGCTGAGATCGTGCAGTGCACCGGCAATCTGCCCCATATCGGCCTGCGCGCGCCCGCGGAAGCCCTGCAAAAGCCGTGCTGCCCGCAAGGAGGTTAAAGCGCGCAAAATATCGCCGCGCGACGCGGGCAACAGCAACGTGACCACATCCCCGATAAGCTCGGTCAGAACACCGCCACTGCCCAGCACAAGGCTGGGCCCGAATTGCGGATCGCTGCGCAGGGTTACGATCAACTCTGCCAAGGGCGGCGGCGACATGGACTCGATCAGGAAACGGTCACTCAATGCGGCCGCGTCATAGGCTTTGACGGCGCCCTGCATGGCATGGATCGCAGCCTCAAGGGCGGCAGCATCGGCGATATCAAGGGCAACCGCCCCTGCCTCCGTTTTGTGGGGCAGCCGCGCTGACATCATTTTCAAGGCGACGGGATAGCCGATTTGTTGCGCGCAATCCGCGGCCTCTGCTGGCGCACAGACGCGGCCCTTGGGCACACAGACACCGTTCCGGACCAGCCAGTCCTTTCCGGCATCCTCAGACAGGACAATCGGCTGCGGCACGGCCAAGCTTGGCAGCACGTCAGCGGGCTTGTCCTGAGCAATCCGGCTGCGCGTCTGCGACCACCAGATGGCGTGCCCCATGGCATTCAATGTCTCATGGATACCCTGCATCGGCGCGATACCCTGATCCACGAGATGCAAGCGCGTATCATGATCCAGATTTTCTGGCAGCGTGGCGCAAATAGCGGCCGGGATCGCATGCTCTCTTACAGCCTGGCCAAAAGCCGCCGCATCATTTTCGTAGTATATCTTCGAAGCATCCAGACCCGGTGCCGGATAGTCTTGCACCAGCACCGTCAGGTCCGCCTGCAAGGCCCCGATCGCCGCTGAAAAGACCGGGTAGGTTTTGTCAGCATGCCCCCAGATCGGCGTGGTATAATCCAACGGGTTCGACACGGTGGCGATGTCCGGCAGCAGCTTGGCAAGTTCGGCCGCATGGTCGGGGCCAAACCCCGGAAAGTTGAGGCCGATTTTCTCGGCGTGATCCGCAAGCATCGTGGCCCCGCCGCCAGAGCACGTGAACCCCGCGATGCGCGCCCCCTTCGGAGCCCCGGCCACACAGAGGTATTTCAGGGTTTCGAGCAACTGCGCGGGGCTTGTGACGCTGATCACCCCGGTGCGATCAAACAGCGCCTGATACAGTTCATTAGAGCCCGACAACGAGCCGGTATGGCTGACCGTCAGCGCCGCCCCGATGGCGGAACTGCCGGTTTTGAGAGCCACCACGGGCACCCCGCGATCCAGAGCTTTCAAAGCCGCGGCTTCAAAGGCCGCAATGTCGCGCAGGCCTTCGATATGCAGCCCGATGGCGCGCACGGCAGGGTCTTCGGCAAAGACGTCGAGAAACTCTTCGATGCCAAGCACCGCCTGATTACCCGCCGAGACCATATAGGCCATCGGCAGCGCGCGCGCGCTCATGGTGATATCAGAGGAAAACATGCCCGATTGGGTTATGATCGCGGCGCCATATCCCGGGGACCAGCCGCCATGCTCAAACGACCAAAGCGCGGCATTGTCCACGTAGTTGATCAGGCCATAGCAATTGGGCCCGATCAGGGCCATGTCGCCCGTGGCTTCGATCAATCGCTGCTCTGCCTGCTCATCGCCGGCTTCCTTGAAACCGGCTGAAAAACAGACCACGCCCCCGGCGGACATTTGCTCGAGTTCCCGCAGGGCTCCGGTTACGCCGCTGGCGGGGATGGCCAGATAGGCAGCATCAGGCGCTTCTGGCAGATCTGCCAGAGTGGGCACGCAGGCTACGCCATCCAGATCGGCACGCTTTGGATTGACCGCCCACATCTGGCCCTCAAAGCCCCTCCGGCGGGCCTCACGCACGGCAATCGTCGCGTCGCGCCCGCCAATGAAGGCGATATGGCGCGGTTTCAAAAGACGCTCGAGATTAGCGCGCTGCGCCGGTGTCATGCGCCCAGCGGCCGCAGGATGGATCGGGTGATGATGTGGCGCTGGATTTCGCTGGTGCCGTCCCAAATGCGCTCGAGGCGGCTGTCGCGCCAAAAACGCTGGATTGGCATTTCCTCCATCAGGCCCATACCGCCAAAAATTTGCACCGCATCATCAGCGATCTTGTTCAGCATCTCAGAGCAATAGACCTTCACCATTGCGGCATCCGCGTCGCTCATCATGCCCTTTTCGGCGCGCTGCACCGCGTCCTGCACCATCAGATCAGCCGCCCGCAAGGACATCGCGCCATCCGCCAGCCGGAACCCGGTGGCCTGAAAAGTGCCGATCGGCTTGCCAAACTGCTTGCGGGTTGCCGCCCAGTCGGTGGCCATCTCAAGGATACGGTCTGCCTTGCCGCAACAGGTGGCTCCCACCCAGATCCGTCCCATGCCAAGCCATTGGCCAGACAGTTCCAGCCCGCGCCCCTCCTCGCCCAGGATTTGGTCTGGCCCAAGGCGGACATTGTCGAAATGCAGCTCGAACGTTTTGTATCCCCGGTAGCTGACACAATGCGTGCCTTCCCGGCAGTCAAACCCGGGCAGCCCCACATCCACGAGGAAGGCGGTGACGCGTTTGCGCGGCCCCCGCGGTGTTTCGTCGACGCCCGTTGCTGCAAAGACGATGGCGAAATCCGGCATGCACGGGCCCGAGATGAAATGCTTGGAGCCGTTGAGGATCCAGTCAGCCCCATCCCGTTGAGCATGGGTCTTCATGCCCATCACATCCGATCCCGCATCCGGTTCCGTCAGGGCGAAGAGTTCGCGTTTTTCTCCCCGCACCGCAGGCAGGAGATAGCGTTCGCGTTGGTCCCCTTCGCAGGCCATCAACAGCTCGGTGGGCCGTGCCGCCCAACTTTGCAAGGCATGGCTGGTGCGGCCGTATTCCCGCTCGATCAGCGACATCGGCCCATAGCCCAGCCCCCCGCCCCCCACTTCTTCGGGCAGGTTGCAGGCGTAGAGGCCCAGATCATGCGCTTTGGCTTCGATCTGGCGCCCGATCTCCTCGGGCACATAGCCAAGACGGTCAACCTCCTCTTCATGGGGGTACATTTCGGTCTCTACAAAGCGGCGGACCGTGCTGACCAACAGCTCTGTTTCGTGACTGGTTTCCATATTCATGGCAGCCTCACTTATTCTGCCTGCGCCCGCGCATTGCGCCGCGACAGGATCGCGGAGACAGCGAAGGCAATCAGGGTAATGGCAATCAGGACAACAGCGGCAGACGCCACCGTCGGATCGGTGTTTTCGCGAATGCCGTTCCACATGCGGCGCGGCAGGGTGTAGACGCTGTATTTCGAGATAAAGAGCGTCACCACGATCTCATCCCAGCTGAGAATGAAGGCAAAAAGCGCTCCGGCGAAGATCCCCGGTTTGACTTGCGGCAGGATCACGCGGCGCAGGGTGGTCCAGTTGGAGGCGCCAAGATTCTTTGACGCTTGCTCCAGCTTGGGATCAAAACTTGCAAGCGAAGCGCTGACCGTGATCAGCACAAGGGGCGCTGCAAGGATCGTATGGGCAAGGATCAGGCCTGCATAGCTGTCCAGCAAACCGAGCGGGATCCACAGCCGGTAAAACGCCATCGCCGAAATGATTTGCGGAATGATCAATGGCAGCAGCAAGAAGGCGCGCACCAACTCGCTGTATTTGGAGGACACCCGCCAAAGGCCAATGGCACAAAGCGTGCCCAGAAGCGTGGCCAATGCCGAGCAGGACAGAGCAATCACCCCGCTCTGAAAGAAGCTCGAAAGCCATTCTTCGCTGGTAAAGAGCTTCTCGAAATGGCGCAGCGAATATTCGCCGTTGGGCATGGAGAGGAAGCGCTTGGGCGTCAACGAGACAGGGATCGCAATCAGCGCCGGGGTCACCAGAAACAGCAGCAGCACCCAGGCGCCCGCCGTGTTGAACTTGGAGAACAGGCCGGGCTTCATCGTGTGGCCCCCCCAAAGACCGTGGAGAGCTTCATGAAGCGTGACATGATCCACAGCATCGCAAGCACGCCCATCAGCATGATCGCCGCCAGCATCGCCGCCGTGCCCCATTTCAGGGTGACCAGCAACTGCACCGAGATGTATTCCGCGACCATCAGCACTTTGCCGCCGCCCAACACCGCCGGTGTCACGTAAAAGCCAAGGCTGAGGATAAAGACGAGCAGAGTGGCCGCGACCAACCCGGGTGTCGTCAGGGGCAGGTAAATCCGCCAGAATGTCTGTGTTCCGCTGGCGCCAAGATTGCGCGAGGCATTCATCACGCGCTGGTCAATCGACTGCATCGACACCAGCAGCGGCAGCACCGCGTAGGGGATCATGTAGTGCACCATGCCGATCAGCACGCCCAACTCATTGCGCATGAAGGTAATGGGTTCTGCGATCAGGCCGATGTCCTCGAGCGTGACATTCACAAGCCCCTTGCGCCCCAAGAGCATCAGCCACGCAAAGGTGCGCACCAGAATAGAAATCCAGAAAGACACCAGCAACAGCGTGAGCATGTAAGACTTCTGCTGGCGATGGGCATGGACCATGGCATAGGCGATGGAATAGCCCAGCACGACGCTGAAGATCGTGGTGATGATGCAGATGCGCACGGTGGTCCAAACGATGCGCAGCTGCGCGCCCTCCTGCCCCAGCTTGGCATAATTGCCCAGACCCGGCTCAGGGTCCGTGAAGCTGAGCCAAAGAATGTTTAGGATCGGCCCAAGATAAAGCGTGACCACCAGCAAAAACAGCGGTGCGATGATCAGCCATCCGGGGTGGATATGACGGGTGAGGGCGTGCATGAAATGTCCAGCTTTGTGGAATGGATGGCCGCACGCTGGAAGGTGCGGGCGGCCATCCGGCGCCGTTAGCTGATGGCCTCTAGGAAGGCATTCACCGCATCACCGCCATTTTTGCCCCACCAATCGGGATCGTTGTAGACGATGTTATCGATGTTCATCGCCGAGGTGATCGCATAGGGCTGCTGATCATCGGGGATCTGGCTGAAGGCTTCGGGGTTCGAAGGCGTCATGCCAAGACAATCCAACAAGGCGAGCTGCGCCGGCACTTCCTGGGCAGTTGCAATGAAGTCCATCACTGCGGCGCCCGCCGGGTTGCCCTTTGGCACGATATAAGCGCCGGGCATGGCCATGGCCTGGTTGTTCACCAGCTTGTAGCGGCCGTCGGTGTCTCTTTCGATGTTGCGGCCACGGTTCTGCCACACCATCCCCAGAGAGACCTCGCCATTGACGACCATGGAATGCGCCTCGGAGCCCGAGCCCCAGTACAGGCTGTCATCCTTGATCGATTTGATCTTGGCCAGCGCCCGGTCCATGTCGAGCGGATAGAGCGCATCGCCGGCCACCCCGTCGGCCATCAGCGCCGCCTCAAGCGAGCCGTTGGCCCATTTGTAGAGCGAGCGCATGCCCGGGAATTTCTCAACATCGAAGAAATCCGCCCAGTTTTGCGGCGGGTTATCGCCATAGGCTTCGGTGTCATAGACAAAGGCGTAGCCGTAAAGGATGACGGAAACACCATGCTCAAGCGCATAGCCCGGCAAGGTCTTGTCCTTTGAGACGACGGAGTAATCAATCGGCTCCAGATGGCCGGTTGGCCCGAGCGATACCGCGTTGAACAGATCCGCATCGGCCACGTCCGCCGTGACATTGCCACTGTCGACCATTTCCCGGATCTTGCCTTCCAGCGGGCCGGATGTGTCAAATTTCAGCCCCTTGCCAGTATTGGCTGTGAACGCATCCCCGATGGCCGAGCCGTGGCATTCTTCTGACTGGCCACCCCAGTTCCACATCACAACATAGTCTGCCGCCGCTTCCGCGTCGCCTGCCAGCACTGCATTCATCGCAACGCCTGAGGCCCCACAAAGCGCCAAGAACGTGCGCCGGTCCATGCGGCCTGCCTTGTAGGCATGCGCGCTTTCAGTCAGCATTTCCTTCTTGAATTGTTTATCGTGCATTTTGTTCCTCCTTGTTGATCCGATTTGCGGATGAGACGCCTTTGAGCGTTCTGATTGGGGTGCCTAGCCCGATTGAAGTTCTACTGCCGCCGTATCCTCCCAAAGCAAGTCCACGCGTGCGCCTTCCGCCAGATTGGACGGGTTGCGCCACACGTCTATGTCGACCTCGATTTCAGTATTGTTGTCCGCCGCCACGATGATCCGTTGCATCGAGCCGAAATACGTCATGCTGCGGATGGTGCCGCGCAAGCGTGCATCGGCATGGCTGTTGCCCGGATGCAGATCGATTTTCTCCGGACGCAGCGCGAAGGCCTTGCCCGCATGCTCGATGAAGTTCGATTTGCCCAGAAAGCTGGCCGTAAACCGATTGACCGGGCGCTCATACAGCTCTTTTGGCGTGCCGACCTGCTCAATCGCGCCATCGCGCATGATCACGATGCGATCGGACATCGAGAGCGCTTCTTCCTGATCATGGGTGACGTAGATAAAGGTTGTCCCGACACGCCGGTGAATATCCTTGAGCTGTTCCTGCACCTCCACGCGCAGCTTCTTATCCAACGCGCCGAGCGGCTCATCGAGTAGCAGCACCGGCGGGGCGAAACACAGGGCGCGCGCAAGGGCCACGCGCTGTTGCTGGCCACCGGAAAGTTGCCCGGGCTTGCGATCGGCAAAATCCTGAAGCTGCACCAGCTCCAGCATTTCATCCACCCGGGCGCGAATTTCACGCGCCGGGCGTTTGCGCACACTCAGCGCATAGCCGACATTGTCGCGCACGCTCATATGCGGGAATAGGGCATAGCCCTGAAACACCATCCCGAAATTGCGCTTTTCCGCAGGCACAGTCGCGATGGAGGCGCCATCGAGGGCAATATCGCCCCGCGAGATGTCCAAGAAACCGGCCACCATCATCAGCAGCGTCGTCTTGCCGGATCCGGATGGGCCCAGCAGGGTCAGGAATTCACCGTTCTGAATATCGAGGCTGATGTCATTGACAGCCTGAAATGACCCAAAAAATTTGGAAACGTTCCGGATCTGCAAGCTGCCAATTTGGGTGGGATCAGCCATCCGCCCCCCTCAGGTTTAGCTTGTTTCGGGCCTCTTGCGGCGTGAGCACGCGCCCGCCCATCCGCTCGATGATCTCGCGCGCGCGGGTGACAAGCTGGGCATTTGTAGCCAGCACACCGCGCTCCAGATAGATGTTGTCCTCAAGGCCCACGCGGACATTGCCGCCCAGTGCAACCGCCGCCGCCGCCATCGGCATCTGACCGCGCCCGATCCCAAAACTGGCCCAGCTGGCGTCTGGGGGTAGTTGCGCCTTCATGGCCGCCATGGTTTCGACGGTCTGATCCGCCCCCCACGGTATCCCAAGACAGAGTTGGAACATCGGAGGCGCATCGATCAGTCCTTCCGCCACCATGGCCTTGGCAAAGCGGATATGGCCCAGATCAAACACCTCAAGCTCCGGTTTGACGCCCCATTCCTGCACCAATGCAGCCATACGGCGCAAAGTTGGCGGCGTTGAGATGTAGATCATGTCCGTGTCAGAGAAATTCAGCGTCCCGCAATCCAGCGAACATATCTCCGGCAGGCACTCTTTGATGTGGGCAAGCCGCGCGTCTGGGCCGATCATATCGGTGCCCGGGCCCGGCATGGCCGGATTGGCCGGGTCAGATATCCAGTCTCCGCCCATGCCGGCGGTGACATTGATGACCACATCCGTCCCGCTGTCGCGCACCCGGTCAACGATTTCTTTGAACAAGGCCGGATCCCGTGAGCCCTGCCCCGTTTCCGGATCGCGGGCATGAATATGGGCCGCCGACGCGCCCGCCTTGGCCGCCTCGATCGCGGCATCGGCAATTTCCTTTGGGGTGACCGGAACATGCGGGCTCTTGCCGGTGGTATCCCCGGCACCGGTCACCGCGCAGGTCAGCACAACGTCATAGTTCATCTTCGGCCCCCTTATTTGACTAGATTGAAGCGCGATTGGGGAGGAAAGTTATCGATTATCCGCCACAGATAGGTTTAAGCTGGCGAAAAATCGCACCCAAAGATGGACAGCCAGCGGCATGCAAGTCGACATCACCCCGCAGATGACCCGGGCCCCGCACCACGCCGTTTTCGTTGTGGTGCCACGCTTCAATCTGACCACTCTGGTCACCATGATTGAGACCATGCGGATCGCGAATTACCTCGCGCCAAGCCCTATGTTTTCATGGGATATTATCTCTTTTGATGGCCCGGAAATCGTCGCCAGCAACGGCATGACAACCACGGTCGCAACGGATCACGGCAGCCTTGGGCAGGCGCAATATGTGTTTGTGTTGGGCAGCTGGGGAACGGAGCATTATGCCAACCCCGCCCTGCTTGCCTGGCTGCGCAAACGCGCCCGCGCGGGCGAGACGATCTGCGGTGTCGAACTGGGCAGCTATATCGTTGCGCGCGCAGGCCTGTTGGATGGGCTGCCTGCCACGATCCATTGGTCCTGGCTCAGCGGGTTTCGCGAAAGCTTTGACCGCGTCGATGTGCGCGAGTGCCTGTTCACTATGGATGGCAAGGTCATGACCTGTTCGGGCGGTCTGGCAGGGGTGGACCTGATGCTGCGCTTGATCGAAACAAACAGCGACAGCGGCTTTTCGGGCGAAATCGCAGATCAGATGCTGCACCACCCGATCCGGGATGCCCACGCCTCCCAACGCAGCACGATGGGCCGCAGCACCGAGACGATGCTGCCCATTGTGCGCGAAGCCATGACCCTGATCGAAGAGAACATTGAAGAGCCCCTGAAAGTGCCCGAGATTGCAGCGGTGCTGGGCGTTTCGCAGCGCCAACTTGAGCGCCAGTTTAAAAAGCATGTGGGCTGCACGGTGGTGCAGTTTGGCCTGTTGCGCCGTTTGCAAAATGCCCGTCTGCTGCTGATTTCCACCGACTTGAGCGTGCGTGAAATTGCAACGGCTTCAGGCTTCAATACCCTGTCGCATTTCGCCTACTCCTTTGGCAGGTTCTTCGGCCGCCGTCCCTCCGAATATCGCGAGGCCTGGCCGCAAAATGAGCCGGCGCCAAGCTGGCCCGGCTCGCTGTCTGATTTCCTGTCTGTCCTGAGCAATATGCCGAGCGCGGATCAGTCAGCCCGGGAATGACGCAAGGCCTTGAGCACGGCAACGATGTCCCGGTCGCGTTGTGCGGCCATCTCCTCGAAATGCTGATCGCCCGCCATCGCATTGCACCCATCGACCATGCGATCCCGCAATTCTTGCGTCAGTTCCGGGGCTTCAAGCCGAGTCCACGGTAATTTCAGCGCCGGGCCAAATTGATCGAGATTGGTGGCCATCCCGCCAGCCCCACAGGCCACGTGAAACGCCATGCATTGCCCCTGCGACACCATCCGGGGAGCCGGGCCGTTTCTCAGGGCGATGTCGATATCTTCTGGGGTTGCTTCCCCATTGGCCACCATGTGCAACGCCTCGCGCCACAGCGCCTCTTGCAGGCGGGTGGCCACAAAGCCCGGTATTTCCTTCTTCATCAGAAGCGGCGCTTTGCCCGCGCATTCATAGAAACGGCCCGCCCAGGCCACAGCCTCCGGTGCGGTTTTCTTGCCGCCGACGATTTCAACCAGAGGCAAGAGATACGGCGGATTGAAGGGATGGCCGATTACGCAACGCTCCGGTGAGGCGCAGGTGGCTTGAATGTCACTCATCATCAAGCCAGACGTCGAGGAACCGATCACCACATCGGGCGGCACGATCTCCCCCATGCGGTGATAGAGCGCCTGCTTGATCTCCAACCGCTCTGGCGCGCTTTCCTGCACGAACTGGGCGCCGTCGAGGGCCTCTTCCAAATCCGTGACAACCCGCAGCCGCTCCAGCGCAGCGCCGGGGGCCAGCCCCAGTTCGGTCAGGCATTTCCAGCCTGTTTGGACGATCAGGTGGAAGGCCTCTTGCTCGGACGGATCATGCAGATAAGCCGTCACATCATAGCCGCGCGCCAAGAAATGCGCCGCCCATCCCCCGCCGATTGGACCGCCACCGAGGCTGGCGATGCGGGTCACCGAAGCTGGATCGGGATACATCATTCGCCCTTGAAGTTGGGTTCGCGTTTTTCCACGAACGCCGCCACGCCTTCGGCGGCATCATCTGATTTCAGCATCTTGCGATAGACCGGCATCGGGTCCGTCCGCATTTTATGGAAGGCCTTCTCCAGAGGCACGCCTTCGATCTCGCGCTGCACTTCCTTGACCGACTGCATGGCAAGCGGCGCCGACCACGCGATGGACGCCGCCCATTCGCGTGCCGCATCCATCAGTTGCTCCTTGGGCACCACCTTGTTGACCAGCCCATAATGGGCAGCCTCAGATGCGGTCATGCGACGGCCCAGCAAGAACATCTCCATGGCGATATTGTGGGGGATGCGGCGCGGCAGGCGTTGCAGCGCGCCCGCATCCGGAACAATACCGAGGGGCATTTCGGGCAGGCCAAACTCCACATGCTCCGATGCAATCAGCAGATCGCAGGCCATGGCCATTTCAAAGCCTCCACCAATCGCCAGCCCGTTTACGGCCGCGATCACCGGTTTGTTGAGGGCCCAGTTTTCGGTCAGGCCAGTAAAGCCGCCCACGCCGTAGTCATCGGTCTCCCACCAATTGTCGAGCTGCATTTCACCGGCGTTGAGCGCCTTCAGATCCCAGCCCGCCGAAAAAATCTTGTCTCCGCCGCCCGTCAGGATTGCGCAGCGCAGATCCTTGTCCTCATGCAGTTCTTGAAACGCCGCTGCCAGCGCCTGAGAGGTGGGCACATCGATGGCGTTCACCTTTCCCCGATCCAGCGTGACCTCAAGAACATGGCCCGCGCGGTGGACCTTTACGCCGTCTGACATGGCTTACCCTTCTCTGAATTCCGGCATCACCTCATTGCAGAACATCCTCAGGGAGCGCTGCTGGGCGGCATGATCAAGCCCCATGGAGGCGTAATAAATGAACTCGTTCACACCGAGTTCCTCATAGCGTTTGAGCTTTGCGATCGCAGTGTCCGGGCTGCCAAACAGGAGGTTTTCCTCAAGCATGGCCGGATCATACTGCTCACGACCCTCGATCTGATCCAGGGGCAGCGGCGCGGGGAAGCCATCCACAACATCGCCGGAATTGCGGAACAGGTTTTCGAACTGAGACAACAGGCGACGGATGGCAAAGATGGCGTTGTCGCGGTCAGTGTCATTGTCATAGATGCAGGCGTGGCGCATCATTGCAAAGCGGGGGGTCCAGCCATTGTCGGCCTTGGCGATCGCTTCGTCGAGCTGGCGCTTGTAGAGCTCCGCTTCGGAGAAGGGGCGCGTCAGGGGCCAGCAATTCACGTGGCATCTTTCGCGCATGGCGTAATCGTAGGTAATGGGCGAGCGCGCTGCGACCCAAACCGGCACTTCCGGCTGCAAGGGCTTTGGCACAGAGGTGGCGGTTGGGAACTGCCAGTATTCCCCATCATGGGCATAATCGCCCTGCCAAAGAGCCCGCACCGCCGGCAGCATTTCCTGCATGTAGCGCCAGCCATCGGACTGTTTGAGGCCCGGTTTCATGCGATCAAACTCGCGCTGATAGGCGCCTGACCCGATACCGAATTCCAATCGGCCACCCGTCACCAGATCTGTGAACGCCGCTTCACCCGCCAAGTTGATCGGGTGCCAGTAGGCCGCTGTGGCAACGGCGGTGCCCAGACGAATGCGGCTCGTTTCGCTTGACCACCATGTGAGCAGTTGGAACGGGTTGGGGGCGATGGTCATTTCCAGTGCGTGGTGCTCTGCGGCCCACACAATGTCGAAGCCACCTTCCTCAGCGATCTGCACCATTTCGAGCGTGTGTCGCGCAACGTCCTGCATATCCAGACTGTTGTCGATGCGCTCCATGTTGACAGCAAGTTGGAACTTCATGACGTCCTCCCTCAGCGCATGACAAACGGGTTGGCCATCGGCTCGTCCGATGTGTTCATCCAGATCGTTTTGGGACGGGTGTAATCGTAGATCGCCTGAAACCCGCTTTCGCGACCATATCCCGACCCTTTGACCCCACCAAATTCGGCAATGGGGGAAACCACGCGGTAGGTGTTGACCCAAACAATGCCCGCGCGCACCGCCCCCGCCATGCGCAAGGATCGCGCGCTATCGGTTGTGAAAATGCCCGCAGCCAGCCCGTGTTCCGTGTCATTGGCCAGCGCCAGAACCTCTTCTTCGGTCTTGAAGCGCTGCACACAGAGGACAGGCCCGAACAACTCGGTGTCGACAATGCGCAAATCCTGGCGTGGGCAGTCGATGATCGTGGGTTCGAAATAGAGGCCGGTTTTGCCTTCGGGCTGTTTGCCCCCCACGAGCACCTTGCCACCCTCTTCCTGAGCGAAAGCAACCTCGCGCTGGATGTGTTCGAGCTGCCCAACCGTGCAGAGCGGACCCATCTGGGTTTCGTCCGCCAAAGGGTCTCCGATGACGATCTGGCGGGTCTGTGCGATCATCTTTTCGAGGAATTCATCGGCGATATCCTCGTGCAGATAAAGCCGTGATCCCGCAACGCAGCTTTGACCTGTCGCCCCGAAAATGCCTGCGATCGACGCATTGACCGCGCTTTCGATATTGGCGTCGTCAAAGACGATGAACGGGGATTTTCCACCCAATTCCAAGGACACTTCCGCGAAATTGCGCTTCACATTCTCCAGCACATGCCGCGCGGCATTAGGCCCGCCCGTGAACGACACCCGTGCCACCAGCGGGTGCGCGGTCAGCGCCCGTCCGCAGGGATCACCGTGCCCGGTCACGATGTTGACCACGCCCGCAGGAATGCCTGCTTCGGCCACCAGCTTGCCAAATTCCAGCATGGCCGCGCTGGCATGCTCGGACGCTTTGAGCACAACGGTGTTGCCTGCAGCCAAGGCAGGCCCGATTTTTACGGCAACGAGAAACAGTTGCGAGTTCCAAGGCACCACCGCAGCGACAACCCCCAAGGGTTCGCGCTTGGTGAAAACGAACATGTCAGGCTTATCGATCGGCAGCGTTTCACCGCTGACCTTATCCGCGCAGCCTGCAAAAAAGTGGAAGAACTCCGCGATATACTTGGCCTGCCAGCGGGTTTCCTTGAGCATCTTGCCGGTGTCGATTGACTCTGTCCGGCCCAGGCTTTCGGAATTTTCGGCCAGCAGGTCCCCCAGCTTCCTGAGGCATTTGCCGCGCTCTGTTGGGGTCATCCGGGCCCACGGGCCCGTGCTGAAGGCCGTATGCGCCGCTTTGACGGCACGGTCGATGTCGCTTTCCGTGGCCTCTGGCACGCGGCTCCATACGGCGCCATCGGCCGGGTTTACGCTGTCAAAGATACCCCCGTCAGCCGCATCGACCCAATCTCCGTCAATCAGCATCTGATAGTTGTTGATCTCCACCATGACGCGTCTCTCCCCACATGTCTGACTTCCATTCAATGCGGCTTTCTCGACGCGGCCTTCACAAAATACGACAGAGCCTGTCGAAAAATCCGAGTCTCTTTCCCGAGCCGAGGGGCAGGCTGGTGCGAAGGGAGGCCAAAACATGGGTGACAGAAAACAAGTAATCGGGCCCCCGCTGGAAATTGGCGGGCGGGTTTTGTCCCTATCCAGGGCCATTCGTGCGGGGGATTTCGTGTTTCTGACAGGGCAGATTCCCATGCGCGATGGGGTGCCCATGACGGATGGCACCATAGAAGAACAGACCCGCGCTGTGCTTGATGACATCACCGCAACTCTGGCTGAGGCCGGTTGCACGCGCGATGATGTGGTCAAAGCCATGGTCTGGCTGCGCGAGCGCAGTGACTTCCCGGGGTTCAACGCCGTCTATGGTGACTATTTTCCCGAGGCGCCGCCCACACGCTCCGCCGTTGTCAGCGATCTTTTGGTCGATGCGCGCGTGGAAGTTGAAGTGGTGGCGTACCGCCCATTGGAAAGCTCCAGTTGATGCCCAGCGCGCCAGACGGAACGCGCTTTGCACTGGACGGGCCAGACGGGGCACCGGTGGTGGTGATGGTGCACGGGTTGG
Organism: Oceanicola sp.; assembly: GCA_022447275.1. Classification (GTDB taxonomy): domain Bacteria; phylum Pseudomonadota; class Alphaproteobacteria; order Rhodobacterales; family Rhodobacteraceae; genus JAKVBK01. The sequence goes on from JAKVBK010000012.1 coordinate 19,590, forward strand.
GGCTGAACCGGGCCTGCTGGCAATGGACGATCCCTGCACTGTCCGACACGTACCGCGTCCTGACCTATGACCTGTACGGACACGGGCAAAGCGCCCCACCGCCACAGACCCCCAGCCTGTCCCTGTTTTCGCAGCAATTGGGGCAACTGATGGATCACTGCGCAATCGAGAGCGCCGCCATTGCCGGGTTTTCGCTCGGCGGGATGATTGCCCGTCGCTTTGCCCAGGACATGCCAGAGCGGGCCACTGCGCTGATGATCCTGCACTCGCCGCATAAACGCACAGCACAGGCGCAGGCGGCGATCCTGAAACGGGTCGCGCAGGCCCGCAGCGAGGGCCCGCAAGCGACGGTGGAAGCGGCCTTGGAGCGTTGGTTCACAGAGGATTTCCGCCAAGCCAACCCAGACGTCATGGACAGCGTGCGCAGTTGGGTAATGGCCAACGATCCAGCCATTTACCACACGATCTACCAAGTCTTGGCCGATGGAATTGATGAGATCACGGCCCCCACGCCCCCCATCACCTGCCCTACTCTGGTGGTGACCGGTGACGAGGATTTTGGCAACGGCCCAGAGATGACACAGGCCATCGCCGATGAAATCCCCGGCGCCAGCACATCCATCCTGCCGGGGCTGAGACATATGGCACTGGCCGAAAACCCGCCGGCCATGAACATGCTGCTACGCGGTTTTCTCGATGATCGGGAGCGCGCCCCATGAGCACTGAAATTCTGAAAGGCCTGCGCGTGCTGGATCTCAGCCGGATGTTGTCGGGCCCCTATTGCACCATGCACCTGGCCGATCACGGCGCCGAGGTGATCAAGATCGAAAGCATGGCGGGCGATACAAGCCGCGGCAACGGCCCTTTCCGCGCCGATGATCCAAACCACGATTGGGCGGGCTATTTTGTCAGCCTCAATCGCGGCAAGAAAAGTGTGCAGCTCGATCTGAAAACCGCGGACGGGCGTGCAGATTTTCGCAAGCTGGCGGCAACAGCGGATGTGATCGTCGAGAATTTCCGTCCGGGCGTCATGGAGCGGCTGGGCCTCTCCTATGAGGTGCTGGCCGAAGAAAACCCCCGTCTCGTCTATGCCGCGATCCGTGGTTTTGGCGATCCGCGCTCCGGCACCAGCCCCTATGCGAACTGGCCCTCCTATGACGTGGTGGCCCAAGCCATGGGCGGCTTGATGTCGATCACGGGCCCAGACGCGGACACCCCCACCAAGACCGGGCCCGGTGTGGGCGATATATTCACCGGCATGATGATGGCCTTTGGCATCATGGCCGCCCTGCGCGAGGCAGAAGCCACTGGCAAAGGGCAATTCGTCGACGTGGCAATGTACGATGCGATGATATCGCTTTGTGAACGCATGGTTTACCTGCACGACATAACCGGGCACGCGCCCGGACCGGAGGGCAACGGCCATCCGTTTCTGAGCCCCTTCGGCCTGTATCCGGCAAAAGATGGTCACATCGCCCTCGGCATCGTCGATGACAGCTTCTGGCACACCCTTGCGCAGTTGATGGGCATGCCGTCGCTCGGGGAGGATGCCCGCTTTGCCACCCGTGCAGCCCGTGCCAGCAATGCCGCCCAAGTCAACCAGATCGTGCGAGACTGGACCAGCCGCCATACCAAAGCAGAACTCAGCAGCATTTTGGGCGGTCACGTGCCGTTTGGTCCGCTCAACACCATGGCAGATATCGCCACAGACCCCCATGTGGCGCGCCGCGGGATGCTGGCCACGCTGCAACACTCGGATCATAGCGTGCCCCCCTGGACAGTTGCAGCCAACCCCCTGCGGTTCGGGCGACATGGCCAGGGTGCCCTGCAGCCACCGCCTGCCTTGGGCGCCGACAATGACATGCTGTCAGGCCTTGCGCAGCCCGCCCTGGCAGACAAGGCCGCCCGCACCGCCCTGCGTGATGCCTTCGGGCGCTTTGCAACCGGGGTCACGGTGGTGACAACCCGCCAGCCCGATGGCACACCGCGCGGCTTCACGGCGAATTCCTTCACGTCTGTCTCGCTTGATCCGCCGCTGCTGCTGGTCTGCATCGGCAAAACCGCCCTGTCCTGCGACAGCTTCGCCCGGGCAGAGCATTTCGCAGTCAATATTCTGGCGGACACCCAAAAGGACGTCTCGGGCCTCTTTGCCTCACAATCCCCTGAGAAATTCGACATCGCGAACTGGCACCCAGATGCACGCACCATGCCGTTGATCGACGGCGCTTTGGCGCATTTCAGCTGTGCGCGCCACAGGTTGGTGGATGCCGGTGATCATCTGATCTTGATCGGTGAAGTCGAGGGGTTCGATACGCAAGAGGGGCAGCCACTTGGCTATTATCGCGGCGCCTATTTCGACATAGGCCTTGATCGCGCCATGACAGAGGCCGCCACCACAGGCGGCGTCACGGTGGGTGCCGTTCTGGCCAGGGGCGATCAGATCCTGCTCTGCGCAGACGCAACCGGCGCCGTCACCGTGCCTGTCGCACCCTGCGAGGCCAACTCCGCCGATGGGATGATCCATGACCTGTCACGGCAGGGCCTGAGTGCCGAGTTGGCGCATCCCTATGCAGTGTACCAGATCTCTCACAGCAACGTGCAGCGGATCGTCTATCACGGCAGCGTCCAGGGGCAGGCACCCGCCGGGATGCGGTATTTTGACATTGGCGATCTGCCACTCGACCGCGTCAGCGATGACGCCGAACGCTCCATGCTGCGCCGCTATGCCCTTGAGAACAGTCATGGTGCGTTCGGGTTCTACCATGGAACGGACGTCGAAGGCGTTGTTCACACCCGCGACGGGCACCACAGCTATCACGTCTGACTGGAGAAAGAGATGATCCCAGAGCTACGCAAAGTCGTCACCTTTGATGAAGACATCCACAGCGAAGGGGGGCGGGCGTCCGAGCCGGTGCTGCGCATGATTGGGGTGGCCGCGGTGGTGAAAAACCCCTGGGCTGGGAAAGGCTTTGTCGAAGACCTGTCACCCGAGATACAGCGCATGGCGCCGGTTCTGGGCGAAATGTTGACCAATCGGCTGATCGCACTGGCCGGATCAGGCGATGCGATCGAAGCCTATGGGAAGGCCTGCATCGCGGGTACAAGCTGCGAAGTGGAGCATGCCTCCGCCCTGATCCACACATTGCAATATGGCAATTTCTACCGCGAAGCTGTCGGGGCCAAAAGCTATTTGGGGTTCACCAACACGCGCGGGCCGGCCAACACCCAGATCCAGATCCCGCTCATGGACAAACACGATACCGGGCGGCGGTCCCATTATCTGACGGTTCAGTTTTCGATCTATGACGCGCCGGATGTGGATGAGTTGGTTGTCGCCTTGGGGGCCGCCACGCGCGGACGTCCTCATCATCGCATTGGAGACCGCTATTCGGACCTCGCCGCCCTCGGACGGGACGTGGAAAACCCGGCAGACGTCTAGGGGCAGGTTTTTTTGCTGGTTGCACGTGCGGCCAACCGCGCCGCTGCGGTCGCTTAGAACACGATACAGCCCGCGTTGGCCAACGCTTCGCGGTCTGACGCGGCCGCTGAGTGCTTGCCCCTTAAGGCGTCTGCTCAGCCCAGTATTTCTTGCCGGTTTGGCGTTTGCTGCTACTGATAGAACTGTCCGAAGGCACTTTCCCCCGGGAAGGGAGAACCAGAATAACGCGGGCTGGCTCCGCAAAGATCTGAAAGGTCGGGTATGAAAGTCTACTATGCACCACAGTCGCGCGCCGTGCGCACCGTCTGGCTGTTGGAAGAAATCGGCCAGCCCTACACGCTGGAAAAATTCCAACTGGGCCAGAAGGAAATGCGCGGCCCCGAATACACCCGCATCAATCCCAATGGCCGCGTGCCCACGCTGGTGGATGGTGATGTGACCCTCAGCGAAAGCACGGCAATCGCGCAATATCTGGCAGCGAAATATGCCCCAGCCCTTGCGCCGGGCCCGCAGGAAGCCAACTTCGCTGAATTCCTGCAATGGCTGCACTATGCCGAGGGCATGATCATGCCGCCGATTAACAACTACGTTGTTGAAACCATCCTCCTGCCACCAGATCGCCGCAACGAAGAGATCGCCATGCGGGCGCTGAAGCTGCTCAACCGCACGCTCAGCGCTGCCGAGCAGCACATGGAGGGGCGTGACTTCCTGTCAGGCGGCTTCACGATTGCCGACACGATCACAGGCCATGCCGTCATCATGGCGCGGCGCCTTGGGGCAGATTTCAGCCCCCTGCCCAATCTGTCATCCTACGCGGATCGGCTGGAGGCGCGGCCCGCCTTCAAAGCAGCAGAAGACGTCTAGGGAAGGGTGTGGCCATGACATCCAAGCCCATCTGCCTGATCATCGGCGCCGGAGACTATATCGGTGCAGCCATCGCGAAACGCTTTGCCAAGGGCGGCTTTCATGTGGTGATGGGGCGGCGCCGTGGCGAAAAGCTCGCGCCCCTGATCGAAGAGATCGAAGCCGCCGGTGGCAGCGCCCAGGGCTTCACCTGGGATGCGCGCAAGGAAGACACGGCCATCAAGAACTTCGCCCTTGTAGAGAACCAGATCGGCCCGATTGACATTTGCGTCTTCAACGTTGGCGGCAATGTGCGCTTCCCCATTCTCGACACCACCGAGCGGGTCTTTCGCAAAGTGTGGGAGATGTGTGCCTACGGCGCCTTTTTGTCCGGGCGTGAAGCCGCAAAATACATGGTTGAACGGCAAAAAGGTTCGATCTTTTTCACGGGCGCCACCGCATCAGTTAGAGGCAGTTCCGGCTATGCGGCCTTTGCGTCAGGCAAGTTCGCCCTGCGCGGGCTGGCACAATCCATGGCGCGCGAGCTGGGGCCGAAAAACATCCATGTCGCCCATCTCGTCATTGATGCGGGCGTCGACACCGAATTCGTGCGCGATCGGCTGCGCCAAGCGGGCAAAGACCCCGAAAGCCTGCCTCCCGATACCCTGATGAACCCCGCCAGCATCGCCGAAGCCTATTGGGCCCTGCATCACCAACATCGCGATGGCTGGACACATGAGCTCGATATCCGCCCCTACGCCGAGCCATGGTGACACGTGTTGCACCTCCATCTGCCGCGTGCCCCGCAGCAGGAAGGCCTTGAATGCTTGAGCCGCTCTTAAATGGCGTCCTGCCGGTCTTTGGCATCGGTGCCGTGGGTTACTTCTTCGGCCGGCGCGGCGCCTTTGATTTCAACATGGCCATGACGCTGAACAAGTTCGTCATGTTTGTCGCTGTGCCTGCACTTGGCTTTCAGTTGCTGGCCAATGCGCCGCTGGAAGAGTTCAACCTGCCCATGCTGGCCGGATACTTCTTCACCGAGTTGGTGATGTTCACCATCGGATTTCTGATTGCCCGGCGCCTCTTTAAAACAGACGTGATGGAAGCCGCGCTACTCGGGTTGGTCATCGCTCTGACCAACCACATCCTGTTCATATTGCCGATCTCAACCACCCTGTTTGGCGAGGCCGCAGTGACGCCGATTGTCGCCATCATTTCGATGGATGGCCTGTTGCTGTTCAGCGGCTCGCTCATCCTGATGGACGTGTTGGCAAGCAAAGGCGCATCTCCGGGCCAAATGCTCGGCAAGATCGCACGCAATCCCCCCTTGGTGGCCCTGGCGCTCGGGCTGGCGGCGGGCCTATCGGGCTTTTCTGCGCCCAAAGGGCTGGACGTTTTCCTGAACTTGCTGAGTGCCACGGCTTCGCCCGTCTTGCTCTTTGCTCTGGGCGTGATTTTGAGCCAGAAATCGCGCGTAGCTCAGCCGATGCTGCCGGTGGCGCTGACGGGAGTAAAACTTTTCGTACATCCAATGCTGGCCTGGATCATCTTCGCCGGCGTCTTGCAGCTGCCCCCCGAAGTGCGCAACCCGGCCATGATGGTTGCAGCGGCACCCTGCGGTGTGGTGGCTTTCATGTTGGCGCTGAACTACGGCGTGCGGGTCGAGGCCATTGCCCGCGCGATCCTGTATTCTTCGATTGGCTCTTTGCTAACCGTTTCTTTGGCAGCGTCGCTCTAGCGGGCTCACATTTCACAGGCCGTTGGTGTGATGGCGATCCCTCGAGGACTCGAACCCCGAACCTGCTGATTAGAAGTCAGCTGCTCTATCCAGTTGAGCTAAGGGACCGCTGGCGCTCTGATAGCAGGCCGTTGGCGGCGATCCAATCCAGTTTTGCACTGTCGTGCCGATATCGTTGCAAACCCTGCGCACAGACGCTGGATAGCCCCCCCGATGCACGCTAGGTTTTGCCCCAGCGGGCAAGGGAGAGCGCGGATGAAGCTGGAATTCCATCACATCAATTTCGTATCCGAAGATGTGGACAGAATGCATGATTTCTACACCAAGGTTTTGCAGCTGGATGACATGCCAGTGGCGCTGTTTCCGCGCACGGAAGCCTCCGATACCAGTGGCTTCTCGGGCAAGATTCGCTTTGCCACCGATGGCGGGATGCAGATGCATCTGGCAGAGCGCAATCTGAACGTGGCTTTTCACAACGGGCAGGTGATCAACCCGGTTGACCGCGGGCACATTGCCTTTCGGACCGATGACCTGCCCGCCTTTCTCGCGATCTTGGAAGACAACGGAATTCCTTACTCGGACTATGGCACCGCCTTTGCAAAGGAATGGCATCAGGTGTTTTTCATGGATCCGGAAGGCAATGTGATCGAAGTCCATGCGGAGGTGTAAGTGATGCGCGCCCTTGCCGCGATATTCTGCCTTGCCAGCGCGCCTGCCTTGGCATGGGACGTCACGCTTGGCCCTGTTTGTGTGCTGACCTCTGAAACCGAGGCTGCAACGATCGAACTGACATATGACCCCGCGCAGCCGCTCTATACGCTGTCGATCACACTGGCGGCAGGGCAATGGCCTGCAGCACCCGCCTTCCAGATGGGCTTTGAGGGCCCCTACCCCCTGACAATCGGCACAGATCGGCATGTGCTCTCGGACGATGGGCAAACGCTCAGTGTGGCAGATCAGGGGTTCGGAAATGTTCTCAACGGGTTGCAATTCAATTTGATCGCACGTGCCGTGTCCGGTAGCGCGTCGCTCGATTTCTCGTTGGAAAATGCGCCCCCGGCCGTGCAGGCCTTCCGGGAGTGCCCGCCCTTTACCGGGGCATGAGCCTTAGCCCTCTGCAAACGCGTTTTGAGTGGCAAACGACGGCCCATCACGGCCTGCGGGCAACGCAATCCACTTCGACCAAGGCGCCCACCGCAAGGGCTGTAACCCCCACGGTCGTGCGGGCCGGACGGCGGGCCGGGTCAAAATAGGCCTGATAGGTCTCGTTGAAGGCTGCGTAATCCCGCTCAAACTCGGTCAGATAGGCGCGACATTGCACAACATCGGCGAGGCTTAGCCCCATCTCAGCGAGGATCAGGGCGAGGTTCTGCATCACCCTGTCCGTCTGGGCGACAATCCCTTCCGGCAACGGCGCATCAGGCGCTTGCGGATCGGTCGGCATCTGCCCCGTCAACAAGACCCAGCCATCGGATTCCACCGCGTGTGAAAATGGGGCGACAGGCCGTGGGCCAGATGCAAATAGGTGAAAATCCGTCATGGTGTGTGCCCTGCGTACGCCGCGCCCCGATGGCGCGGCTTTCCAACCGGAACGGTAGCGCTTTGCGTGGACAGGCACAGGCCTCTTTTGCGAGGACACACAGCCCCAATCTTGTTGTGACACCGCAGGCCAGATTGCAATTTTTTGGACGTGTCCGGCAGCAAGATACCTGACTGCCAGACCCCAAAAGTTAAATTTTTCGGCAATGAATTTGATGTGTTAACTCGCTCAAACAGCCCATTAACCCGCCGTTAAAGCCGAAGCGCAACACTGGAAGCATCTCAAAGGAGCACGCCCTTGGCCCTCGGTTTCGTTATTCTATCTTTCTTTGCAGCGGTATCGGCTGCCGGCTGGGCGCTGTTTCAAGGCGCCTCATTCTGGATGGCAACGGCGTGGTTCTATGGGGCAGGGTTTGCAGTTTTCGCAGCGCTGACAGGCCTTCATCTGATGCGCGGCCAGCTGGGCAGGCGCCGGCTTCAGGCGCAAACCATCAAGCCGCAGCAGCCTGTACCTGCCTTGCGCTGACCCGTACGCCCTCCCTCACACAGCACAACCGCGCCGTTACGGGCAGATGTCACCCTACGCGCGCCGCTCAGGCGCGCCAGAAATTGACCGTCAGAATGGCATACACCGCCAACAGTTCGAGGCGGCCGATAAACATGCCCGCACACAGCAACCACTTGGCCGTATCATTGAGCGGAGCATAGGTGCCCGCTGGCCCGATCGTTTCGCCAAGGCCCGGCCCAATATTTGCCAGAGCAGCGGCAGCCCCGGAGACGGCTGTGATCATATCCAGCCCTGTCATACTGAGCGCGACCGCCAGCACGCCCATGGTCACAAGGAACAGCACGAAGAAAGACATCACAGAGCTGATCACATCATCGCCTACCGGCCGCCCCTCATAGCGGGGCGTGAACACACCGCGTGGACTGTGGATTTGCCGGATTTGAGCTCGGATTGCCGCGAAAAGGATCTGGTACCGGAAAATCTTGACCGAACAACTGGTCGAGCCGGCGCAGCCCCCAATCAGCCCCAGTAAAAAGAAGCTCATGACAGCAAACGCGCCCCATGTCTGGTAGTCCGTGGACGCATATCCCGTGCCGGAAATGATCGATGTCACATTGAACAGCGTTTCCCGGAAAACAGGCTCAAAATTCTGCTCCTGCGTCCAGACCCGATAGACGGTGAGTGCCAGAACGGCGACGACGATCACCTGAAGGTAGGTGCGCACCTGCGCATTGCCAAAAAGCGGTGACAGACGCGCGGCGAGCGCCTGCACGTAGAGCACGAAGGGCAAGCTGGCCACCAGCATCATGAGCGTCGCGACATATTCTGCCGCGCCCTTGAACTCTCCAAAGGAGGCGTCCCGCGTTGACATCCCCCCCGTGGCAATCGACGTCAGCGCGTGGGCAACTGCATCAAAGGGCTGCATGCCTGCCGCGATATAGCCCAAGACGCCCGCTAAAGTGAGGGCCAGGTAAATCCAAACGATGCTGCTGGCGATCTCGGCGGCACGGGGGAGGATCTTTCCAAACGTGTCAAAACTTTCAGATTTGAAGATTTGCATGCCGCCCACCTTCAGTTCTGGCAAGAACACCATCGCCACAACGATGATCCCGATCCCGCCCAGCCACTGCAGGATTGCCCGCCAAAGCAGCAAGCCACGGGGCAAAGCATCGAGCCCTGTAAAAACAGTGGCGCCGGTGGTTGTGAGCCCCGACATGGCCTCGAAAAAGGCATCCACGGGGCGGGCTTCTGTGGCCCCGATCAGAAAGGGCAGCGCCCCGAAGACAGGCAGCGCCAACCACACTCCAGTGGTGACCAAAAAGGTTTGCCGGATTGTGAGCCGCGGCCCCATGCCATTGGCACAGGCCACCGCCAACAAAACCCCACAGAGCAGCGTCAGAATGGCGCTTTCCAGCAGGGCGGTCCAATTTTCGTGGCCGTCATAGAAGTCCAGCCCCGCGGGCAAAAGCATCGCGAGGCCGAGAATGGCAACAAGCAGGCCGGTCACATAGCCAACGGGGCGCAAGTCAAACATGTGTCTGGGGTGCGTCAGTCAGCCGGGCAAGTCAAGCACCGCTGCGCAGCGGGCATCCACAGAGAGGATGCCCGCCTGCCCGGTTTAGCCCACGTGGAAGAGCGTGCCGAACAGCTTTGGGTCTAGGCTGGACTGGGCGAAGGTGTCGCCTTCCGTCAAGACCGAGACGGCATCGTGGCTGTGCAGGCTTTCCTGATGTGATGCAATCACCCGGAAATCACCGATCCGGACGTCCTTTTGCAAGGCTTCGCTGAACAGGCGCGCCGCATCTTCAACAAAGATCGGGTTGGCCGCGTTCAGCTCTGCAAAGGCCTGTTCGTCTTCACGCTTGACCATGACTTGCGTCTCTGTCGGGATCGCGCCGCGGCACAGCTCCACCAGATCCTCAAACCACAGAACCGACGCGTTGGGATCCAGCTTGATCGAGATCCGCGCAACTGAACGCTGCGAATGCGGCGTGGCCAGTTGCCCCCGCTCGCGTCGTGCGTGCTCAGACAGCTCGAGCGAGCATGGGCAAGTCGAAGAATACACGTAATCCAGATGCACGATCTGGCTGCGCACCCCGTCACGCTCAACAAGTTCCAGCGCGATATCGTAATATTGGTAGCCCTCAAGCCCCGAGCGCAAGCTGCCCAGCTTCATCGGGAAGGAAAAGCGCAACTGTATCCGGGCATCAAAGCTCTCGAGATCTGCCTTATAGTCGTCCAACGCGCGTTCGATCACCTCGAAGGAAAAGCTCTCCTCCGCATGCCGGTAAAAGGTGCGCATAATGCGGGACATGTTGATGCCCTTCTTCTCGGCCTCAAGGGACACTGTCCCGGTGACAGAGGTCTCGAGTTGCAGATCTGCGCCGGCCCGGGTGCGGAAACGGATCGGCAAGCGGAAATTCGAAATGCCCACATGCTGAATCTGCTGCTTTGCGCCTTTGATCAGGCTTTCCGGGCCGTTCTGCAGATCAGGCAGTGTGTCGCGATATGCTGAATCCACTTTGAATTCTTCCGGGTAGACACGGGCCAGATCGGGATAGTCATCCTGCGCGCCTTCGGGCAGAAGCCGTGCGATCGATGGCTCAAGCTCTGCGACTTCCACATGCGTGGCTTGGCCCGCCCATGTGCGCAAAAGCTGCAGCGCAGCCTCGGCGTCTTCGCGGGTCGGTTCCTGGGTCAGTTCGGAAAAATGGATGTTCATGGCAGCCCCCTCTGTGGCATCCAAGGGCGCGGGAAAAGCTACTGCTCTTCGTTGCGCGTTCATACTGATTACGCAAGAACACGCGCCTTGGATCAATCATTTCCGACAGAAATCTGCGCTCAGACGGCTTCCAACGCCACGGAAAGGTCTCGCTCGAGGTCGCCTGCGTCTTCCAATCCGATCGACAATCGCACGGTTCCAGCCGTGATACCCAGGGCTGCGCGTTGCGCCTCGCTGAGGCGTTGGTGGGTTGTCGTGGCGGGATGTGTCACGATTGATTTTGCATCCCCCAGATTGTTGGAAATCGTGAAGATTTGCAGCGCGTCCAGCAGTCGGAATGCCGCCTCCTGCCCCCCTGAAACCTCCAGTGCGAGCATGGTGCCCCCGGTTTCCATCTGGGCGGCAGCCACCGCGTGTTGAGGATGGGAGGCCAAGCCCGGATAAATCACGCGAACAAGCTTTTCATGGCCTTCAAGCGCAGCAGCAAGCCGGGCCGCTGTCGCCGCTTGCGCGCGGGCCCGCAGGTCCAATGTCTCAAGCCCCTTGAGCAACACCCAGGCCGTGAAAGGGCTCATGGAGCCACCCGTGTGCTTCATGTAAGGCTCAAGCACTTTGCGAATGTAATGTTCTGTCCCCAACACGACACCGCCCAGCACACGGCCCTGCCCATCGATATGCTTGGTGGCGGAATACACCACCACGTCAGCGCCTTGCTCCAGTGCCCGGCTAAAGACGGGTGTCGCAAACACGTTGTCCACCACCACAGTTGCGCCCACGGCGTGGGCCAGTTCGGCAACCGCTCGGATATCGATGACTTCAAGCACCGGGTTGGACATGGTCTCAAAGAAGACGGCCTTTGTCTCCGGGCGCAGAGCCGCTTCCCACGCCGCCAAATCCGTGCCGTCCACAAAAGTAACTTCTACGCCAAAGCGCGTCAGAATTTCTTCGAGGATGTAGAGGCAGGAGCCGAACAGTGCCCGCGACGACACCACGTGATCGCCTGCCTTGAGCAAGGCCATCAGCGCCCCGTTCACGGCCGCCATGCCCGAGGCGGTCGCGAAGGCGGCCTCTGCCCCTTCCAGCGCGGCGATCCGATCTTCGAACATGGCTACGGTTGGGTTGCCATAGCGCGCATAGATAAATTCGTCCGGGCCGGTCTCGATAAAGCGGGCCTCAGCTTGGGCTGCCGTGTCGTAGACAAAGCCCTGCGTGAGGAACAGCGCTTCAGAGACCTCGTTGTATTGGCTCCGGCGGGTGCCCGCATGCACCAGTTTCGTACGTGGGTTCCAGTCGTCCATGTTGTGCCTCCAGACACAAAAAATCCCCAACCGCAGCCAGCGGTGGGGAGCCCCACAAACTGACCTCTTTAGCGGCTTTGATTTGGCAGACCCGAGCCATCCTTTGCCTCGCCCTGCCCCATGGCCCGCAATCCGGTTCACAAATCGCCACGGTGCGCGTTGACTACGCTGCAGATGCGAAAGGGTCAAGGGGAGGTGCCGGCGCGAGAAGCGGGCGGGCAAGATCCCGCGTTTTGCCAGCAGCCGTTCCGGCAGAGCTGATCCACAGCACGGCGCACGATGGCTTGCACCGCGCCAGATAAGCGGCATCCTGTGCCGGTCAAACGCAGGAGGTGCTCGATGTCATCCGCCCCAATCGATCTGTACTATTGGCCAACGCCAAACGGCTTCAAGATTTCGATCGCACTCGAGGAGATGGGCCTGCCCTACCGCACCCATCTGATCCCGATTGGCAAAGGCGCGCAATTCGCGCCAGAGTTCCTGAAGATTTCCCCGAACAACAAGATACCAGCCATCGTGGATCCTGATGGCCCTGACGGCGCCCCGATCTCGATCTTCGAAAGCGGCGCAATTCTGCTGTATCTGGCCCGCAAAACCGGCCGATTTCTGGGCGAGACCGAGCGCGCACGCGTCGCCGTGGAGCAGTGGCTCATGTGGCAGATGGGCGGTGTGGGCCCGATGGCGGGGCAGACCCACCATTTTCTGAAGTTTGCAAAGCAGGACATCCCCTACGCCAAGGATCGTTACCGCTCTGAAACCGCGCGCCTCTACGGCGTGCTCGACACACAGTTGGCCGACAATGAATGGATAGCGGGTGACGCGTTCTCGATCGCCGATATGGCCACATGGCCCTGGGCGCATCTTTGGGTCGGGCAAGAACAAACGCTTGATGACAAGCCGCACTTCGCGCGCTGGCTAAAGGCCTGCGCAGCCCGCCCCGGTGTCAGGCGCGGGCGCATGCTCGAGGCCAAGTTGCGGCCCAGTTATGAAGCGGATCGCCCCAGCCTCGAAGCCTTGTTTGGCGCAAAGCTGGAAGACATCTAGGGATTACTGGACAAGGCCCGCCAGCGCCCGCTTCAGCGTTTGCTCAGCACAACACCCTGCCCGGCCTGCGCGGGGCGGCCCAAGGCCTGGCTATGCGCGGCCTCGATCTGCGCCAGCCGCTCTGCAACGACGGTTTGCCAGTTTTCCGGGCGGCGGGTCTCGAGGTTGAAGCCCAGCATCTTGGCTTCATTCGTAGCAGACACCGCACCCGCCGCATCCAGCACAGTGTGAAACAGGATAAAGCGTTTGGCATCCACGGCGGTGAGCTGCGTCGTGATCGAGAACGCATCCCCTTCACGTAACTCCCCTGAATAGGTCACGTGGTTTTCCACGATCACATATTCATGGCCGCCCCGCGCCTCGATCGTTTGAACGGGATGGTTGACCCAGTTCCAGAAAGCCCAGTTCGCCTGATCGCAGATTGTCAGGTAATGGGCCATGTTGAGGTGCTGAAATTCATCCACCCATGCTGCCTTGACGGTGTTTTCCACCAGACACAGCGGGCGCGGCACAGCCCCGTCCCAAGGATGCAGGAACGTTTCGGTTTCCATCATCTCAGCGCCCCTTCCACTCAGGGGCCCGTTTCTCGGCGAAAGAAGCCATGCCTTCAGCGGCGTCTTCACTGTCATAAACCTTGGCATAGGCCGGCAAGGTGCCAGACCGCATGACATCGAACGCCTCCTGCTCGGGCAATGTTCCGGTTGCGGCGTCGATCTCCTTTATGGCCTGCAAGGACAGGGGCGCCGACGCAGCCACACGCTGGGCCAAGGCCCGGGCGGCGTCCATCAGGCTGTCATCTGGGGTGACCTCATTGATCAGCCCCCAGCGTGCAAGTTCGGCCGCATCCGCGCGGCGCCCTGTCATCATCATTTCCATGGCGATGGCCCGCGGCAGACGGCGCGGCAGACGCAAGATACCGCCGCTATCCGCCACCAGCCCGATGGTCGCCTCGGGCAGCCCAAAGAGCGCGCTTTCGCTGGCCACGATCATATCTGCCGCCAGGGCCAATTCGAAGCCTCCGCCCAAGGCCATGCCATTCACCGCGGCAATCACCGGCTTTTTGAGGCCCCAGTATTCCGTCAAGCCCGCAAAGCCCCCGATGCCCTGATCGGCATAGGGATCTTCGCCCTCAGCCGCCGCCTTCAGATCCCAGCCCGCCGAAAAGAAACGGCCCGTTCCCGTGATGATCCCAACCGACAAGCTGTCATCGGCCTGAAGGCGTTCAAAGGCGGCCCCCAGCAGGCGCGAGGTTGCTGCATCGATTGCATTGGCCTTGGGCCGATCCAGCGTGATCTCAAGGACGCGCCCGTGCCGTTCGCTTTTCACCACTTCCATGGATCAGGCCCCCAGCGGACGCAGCAATTGCCGCGAAATGATATGCCGCTGGATCTCGGAGGTCCCCTCCCAGATCCGCTCGACGCGGGCATCGCGGTAGATCCGTTCCAGCGGCAGGTCGGCCATAACGCCCATGCCCCCGCAGGTCTGGATCGACTGGTCCACCACACGGGCCAGCATCTCTGAGCAATAGACCTTCGCCATCGCGCAATCCTCCGCCATCGTCGGAAGCCCCTGATCGACCCGCCAAGCCGTGTTCATCAACAGCAGATCACCGAGGCGCAACTCGGTTGCCATGTCCGCCAGAGGAAAGCTGATGCCCTGAAACTTGCCGATCGGCTGGCCGAATTGTTCGCGTGTGGCGGCAAAATCAAGCGCCACATCGAAGGCACGCTCGGCCCTGGCCTGACATGTTGCGGCGACGGTCAATCGGCCGGGCCCGAGCCATGTATTGACCACCTCAAAGCCTTGGCCCTCGCCGCCGACCATTTGCCAGTCTTCGACGCGGACGTCATCAAACCGGATGATATTGTTGTAGTAGCCCCGTTGGCCCATGTGCTTGTAGCCCGGCGCGACCTCCACTCCGGGCGCGTCCAGATCCACGAGGAAACAGGAAATACGCTTGCGCGTGCCCTTGGGCGTGACGTCTTCACCGGTGGCCGCAAACAGGATCACAAAGGAAGAAATCTGCGCGTTGGAGATGAAGTGCTTGGTGCCATTGATCACCCAATCGCCGCCCTCCCGACGTGCCGATGTCTTCATGCCCTTGAGGTCACTGCCCGCATCGGGCTCTGTCATGGCAACACATTCGCGGATTTCGCCCCGCAGGATCGGATCGCGAAACCGCTCGATCTGCTGGCCTTCGCAAGCCTCCAGAATGTTGTTGGGGCGACGGATACATTCCGCCAGCGCCAGCGACACATGCCCGATCGCCTTTTCCACCAAGGTGAACGACACGCAGTCCAGCCCGGCCCCGCCCATCGATGTCGGGAAATTGCAGGCATGCAGGCCGATCTCCATGGCTTTCTTGCGGATCTCAAGATCCAGCTCGGGGGGCAATTCGCCCGTTTCTTCGAGCAGGTCCTCATGGGGCATGAGTTCCTTATCCGCGAAGGCACGGGCCGTATCGAACAACATTTGCTGCTCTTCGGTGAGGGCGAAGTCCATCAGGCGATCTCCATTCGGGGGGTGCGGGGGCTGTCGTCATGTACCGCACCGGTGATCACGGCGTCCACGGCCATGGCCCCGTGCGGGCTGACAAGTATCGGGTTCACTTCGAGTTCGGCACAGCCAAGCGCCAGGGCGGTTTGGGCCAATGCCTCCAAAAGATCGAGCAGCGCGGCTTCATCGCCTGCCGGCCTGCCGCGCCAGCCACGCAGGCGTTGCGCCGTCTTCAGGCGATGCAGCGCGGACCGGATTTCAGCGCGGGTGAATGGCGCGGCGAGCAGGGTTTTATCATCCCAAAGCTCAGCCTCGACACCGCCGCCCGCCAAAAGCATCACCGGTCCGACGGAAGGATCGTGGCTGACCGAGGCCATGATCTCTGCCACGGGTGCCGGGGCCATCTCCTCGATCAACAGCTGCGTCAGGGGAATGTCGGGCACAGTGCGGGCCATGTCTGCTTCCATTTGGCCCAGCGCCTCGCAGACCTCCTGTATGCTGCGCAGGCCGATGCGCACGGCACCGGCCTCGGTTTTGTGCAACAGCCGTCCATCCAACGCCTTGAGCGCCACCGGGAATGTCAGCGTGGCGGCAGCTTGGGCAACGTCTTCGGGCGGGGCCACGACATGGCGCGGCACCGCAACGCCACCTGCGGCCAACAGGCGCTTGGCCTCCGCCTCGTTCAGGGCCGCGGTTTCGGTGTCGGGGATCGGCCCCAAAGCGGGCACCGCAGCCTCCAATACCGGGCTGTCCGAAAGCAGCACCGCGCGCCGCTCCTGCCACCAGACCGCATGGGACAGGGCAGAGATGCATTCTTCCAGCCCCTGCATCGGGGCAAGCCCCAGCGACAGCGTGTGATCGCGCGCCTGCTGCGGGAAGCAATCCACCATTGGCGACAGTTGCAGCGCACAGATATCACGCCCCTGACAGGCTTCCGACAGGGCTTCAACCTGGGCTTCATATTCGGCCACGTCCCACATGCCGTCGCGGGGGTAGTTCTGGATCATGATGGCAATGTCATAACCCTCATCCAGCAACGCATCATAGATGGCCGCCTGGCGGGCCTTGTCATTCCAGGCTGCCATGGTGACATCCTGCGGATTACACGGGGTGGCAATGCCCGGCAGCACATCGCGCAGGCGGCTGGCCCGTGCCCCGGTGGGCTGCGGCATCTCAAAGCCCGCTTGCGCCAGATGATCGGCCAGCATCACGCCCAGAACCCCCGAGACCGCCGACGCCATCACGCGCCGCCCCTTGGGCAAAGGTGTGGTCTGGAACAGCTTGAGGGTTTCAAAAAACTCCGATTGCGAGCGGGTGGAGACAATGCCCAGCCTGTCAAACAGCGCCTCCCAAGCCGCCCCAGCCCCCGTCATCGACGCCGTGTGAGAGGCCGCAACCCGCGCGCCTTCCTCCGTCTGGCCGAACTTGATGGCGACGATGGGCTTGCCCAGCCGCAAGGCCTTGGCAGCAGCCCTACGCAAAGTGGCGATGTCATGGAGGGTTTCAAAAGACAGGCCCACGGCGGTGACGGCCGGATCATCGAGCAGATGCTCGACAACGGCCTCAAGACCCGTGACCGCCTGATTGCCCCCCGCCACCAGATGGGTGATCGGCAGGCTGCGATCACAAAAGACCGCATCACATAGAAATCCCCCGCCCTGGGAACACACGGCAAAGCCCCGCTCCACATGGGCCACACCAAAGCGATCCATCATGGCACCAAAGGGCTGGACGAAATTCGTCACGCCAATGGCGTTGGGGCCCATCAGCACCATGTCGCCCGCAGCAGCCACCAAGGCGGCCTGAAGATCCGTTGCTCCGGTCTCCGCAAAGCCCGCAGCATTGCAGATCACCGCCTTGCAGCCTTTCGCACGCAATGCGGCCACAGCCTGCACCGCAGCCTCGGCACGGATTGCAACGAAAGCCAGATCCGGCGCTTCGGGCAGTGCATCAATCGAAGGGATGCAGGTAAATCCCGCGATGTCCGGATACTTCGGATGAACCACGTAGGTGCGCCCCGAAAAGCCCAGCTCCCGGTGATACACCAAGGCGGGAGACAGGTTGGAGCCCCCGATAAAGGCCACCGATGCGGGCCGCAGCAGCGCGTCCAATGGGTGTGTCATCCGTGCCGCCTCCCCTGTCGCGCTCGGAACTTTGCCAGAGCCTAGCGAGAGCGCCCGCACCATTCTTGATCCCAGTGAGCAATTATTTGATAGTATTGAACATGATCAGGATCTCTATTGTTCTGGGCGAGGGCTTTCCGCTTTTGTCCCTGTCCCTCGTGACCGAGCCCTTGCGCGTGGCCAACCGCGAAAGCCCGACGCCGCTCTTTGACTGGCGGTTGCTCAGTGTGGATGGCAACGCCCCGCGGGCCTCGTCTGGCTATGGGCTGGCCGTCGACGGCCCCTTGGATGAGGCCCCCTGCGACGTTGTGCTGTTGTTGGCCTCCTACACCCCAGAGCGTATGCGCTCGCGCGCCTTCCTGGCTTGGCTGCGCCGGCGGGCCCGTGCGGGCTGTCTGATGGGATGCGTGGATACGGGCGCGCTGCTGTTTGCAGAAGCCGGCCTGCTGACCAGACGGCCTGCCGCGGCCCACCCCGAGGCAATCGCAAGCCTGCGCGAGGGCGCTGGCCCGGATGCCATCACTGACAAACTGTTTGATCTGGACGGCGACAGGTGCTCTTCGGCGGGATGTGTCGTAACCCTCGACATGACCCTGGCCCTTATTGCGCGCTATGCTGATCCGCGCCTTGCTCAGCGCGTGGCCGGGGTGTTGCTGTACCGGCCCGTCGAGGCGGAGGAAGGATTGCCCCGGACAGGCGCTGATCTCACCCTGCCCCGCATGGACAGAACGCTGGTACGCGCCGTCGAGATGATGCAGGCCAATATGGAAAACCCGATCTCCATCGCGCAGATCGCCCGGCGGCTTGAGATTGCCGACTGGCACTTGCGCCGCCTGTTCCAGCGCCAGTTCGGCAAATCCGCGCAGGCCTATTATCTGGACCTGCGCCTCGGCCAGGCCCGCAATCTGCTGCGCAACTCTACCGAGCGTGTGGGCACCATCGCCATGATCTGCGGCTTCCCGGCCACCGAAAGCCTGAGCCGGGCCTACAAAGCCCAATACGGCCTTCCACCCAGCGCCGACAGAGAAAGCCGCTCCGGCGCCGGCTAGGCCAAATCAGCCAGACAGCGGCCCGCCCGTGTCCCTTGCGACCAGTTCTGCATAGAGTGCACGGATCTGACGCAGGACCGGGCCTTGCCCGCCCTCAACGCCGATCGGCTTGCCATCGATGCTGGCCACAGGTGTCTGGGCGCCGAATGTGCCTGTTAGGAAGGCCTCTTGAGCACCATAAGCATCGACCAGAGAGAAATTGCGTTCAAAAACCGGGATGCCATTTTGCCGGCACAGCGCGATGACATTGGCGCGCGTGACACCGTTCATGCAGTAGTCCCCGGTTGAGGTCCAAACTTCACCCTTGCGGACAATGAAGAAATTGCAGGCGTTGGTGGTGTTCACAAAGCCGTGGGGATCCAGCATCAGGCCCTCATCCGCCCCGGCCTGCTCGGCCTGAAGACAGGCAATCACGCAGTTCAGTTTCGAGTGGCTGTTGTATTTCGCATCCTGTGACATGGGCAGCCCCCGGACCTGCGGAACGGTGGCCAGCCGGATGCCGCTGGTGGCAAGGGCCTGTGCAGGTTTCGAATGCTCCATGATGATCACAACCGTCGGCCCGGAGCGTGACAGGGACGGATGCTGAAAGGGCCGCACCTTGACGCCACGGGTCACCATCAAGCGGCAATGCACGTCCGAATGCATGTCATTGGCGCGCGCCGTCATCGCCAACGCGTCGGCGATCTCTTCGCGCGTCATACCAATATCGAGATCAACCGCTTTGCAGCTTTCAAACAGGCGATCCATATGCGCCTCGAAAAACGCCCAGCGCCCATTGTAGAGCCGCATTCCCTCCCACATGCCGTCGCCCAGCATAAAGCCACTGTCATAGACCGAGACTACCGCCTCTGAACGGTGCTTGAGCGCGCCATTGACGTAGATGAGGATGTCACGGTTGCGTGGATCATCCTCTGCATCATGGGTGGTGGTGTGCGCGTCATCCTGCATAAGAACCCTTCCCGTATTTTGCGGGACTATGGCGGGCCAATTTTCAGCGCGCAAGGGCATGCTGGCACAGATAAACGGTGGGGCAGCCACAATAAAAAAAGCCCCGCCAAAGCAATAGAGCTTGGCGGGGCGATCGTCGCTACACTCGGTGCAGCAGCGTTGCTTACTTGGGCAGCATCACGGAGTCGATCACGTGGATCACGCCGTTGGATGCCATCACGTCGGGGGTGATGACGGTCGCGTTCTCGACGGTCACGCCATTGCGGCCATCGATGTGCAGGCTCTGGCCCTGAACGGATGTCAGCGCGCCGCGCTTGCCCACCAGGCTGGAGGCCGGGTAGTTGCCTGCCACAACGTGGTAGGTCAGGATCGAGACCAGCGTGTCCTTGTTCTCGGGCAGCAGCAGGCTTTCAACCGTGCCGGCCGGCAGCTTGGCGAAGGCTTCGTCGGTCGGTGCGAAGACGGTGAACGGGCCGGGGCTTTGCAGCGTCTCTACGAGGCCGGCGGCCTGAACGGCTGCAACCAGCGTGGTGAAGGAGCCCGCGGCAACGGCGGTTTCCACGATGTCCTTGGAGCCTGTGCCCGTGGCAGGAACACACCCTGCAACAAGAGCAGCACCACCAGCAGCAAAACCAAGCTTCAGCAGAGTTCTACGATCCATTTCTTCAACCTTTCTCTGGGGCACCACCGGGCGTTTCTCGCTATGTCCGAGCGGTGCAGATAGTTCGTGTGCATTTTTCACACAACGCAATGTGTCGCACCACTTCAATTGGTCAAGGGGACTTGTGGAATTTTTTTACACACACCATATTTCCATGACATGGCCACCAACGAACCCGATCCCTTCCTGCGCATTTTGCAGGGCCTTGTCCGACCTCTCGCCCGGATGCTCATCACCCGTGGCGTGTCGGCACCGGTGTTCTATCGGATGATGAAGCGGGTCTATGTGGAAGTGGCGCGCGATGAATTTGGCCTCGATGGTGCAGAGCCCACTCAGAGCCGGATCTCGCTGCTCACAGGCGTGCACCGCCGCGACGTGCATGACATCCTGGCCGACGACAGCGAGACGTGGGAAACCGCGCGACGCCGCTCGGCCACGGTTGCAACGGTGCTGGGACAATGGACGGCGCGGCAAGACTACCTCGATGGCGACGGCCTGCCGCGCAGGCTGCCGCGCACGGCCCCGACCGGCCCCAGCTTTGAGGCACTGGTGCGGGACATCAACCGCGACATCCGCCCCCGCACCATCCTCGATGAGCTTTTGCGACAGAACCTTGTGACGCAATCGGAAGAAGACGGAATGCTGGAGATTGCCGGGGATGCGGTCGCTGGCCCGGGCGCTCCGGATCAGCGCGCAATCTTCTTTGCCGCCAATGTGGGCGACCATCTTGCAGCCGCTGCCGACAATCTTACGTCAGAGGAACCTCGCTTTCTGGAGCGTGCCGTGTTTTATAACCGCCTAACGGCTGACTCGGTCGACCAGATCGAAGAGGCCGCCCGCGGGGCCAGCCAAACGCTGCTGGAGACAATCAACCGCGACAGCCAGCCTCTTCAGGAGGCAGACAAGACAAAGGAAGGAAACACCCATCGCTACCGGCTTGGGGTGTATTTCTACCGCGAAGACCGGGGCCCGTCAGACGACGGGGGTCGGGAAGGAAAGTGACGACGTGAGCACTCTGGGACGCCGACACCTGATGGCCCTTATGGGGGCCGGGCTCCTGACCGGTTGCATGCCGGCCCCGGCCACGGTGGGCCGCGCCAGCCAAGACCCTTTTGAAGGCGGGATCGGCGGCACGGGCATCGTTGGCCTTTTGACGGATTTTGGCAGCCTGAAAGTGAACGGTCTGCGGGTCGAACTGGTCAATTCCACGCGCATCACAACGCCTTTCGGTGCCGGCAGTGAAGACCAGATCCGCATCGGCACCCCATTGACGATTCTGGCCACACGCAAGGCCGACAGGCTGATCGCACGCAATGTCCGCGTCAGCATGCCCCTGCGTGGCACTGTGCAGCGCGCACCCGGCGGCGGCTGGCGGATCAACGGTGTGCGGGTCCGCCCCGAGGCGGGCTATATTGGCACGCTGGTCCCGGGCCAGCGCGTCGAGGCGCAAGGCCTATGGGAGAGCAGCGGTCTGGTGCTCAGCCGTGTCGACCCGACAGAGGCTGCAGAGGATCTCCTTGCCGGTGTGGCCGCCCATGATGCCGACGGAAAGCTGTTTATCGAAGGCGTGCCTGTCACGCTGCCCACGGGCCAGTTGAAACCCGCCATTGGCAGCTATGCCAGCTTCCTCGGCCAATTCTCAGACGGTGTGTTCACAGCACGGCGCGTCAGCAGCGGGCGCTTCCCGCAATCCAACATGTCGCTCACGCAATTGTCTGTGGAAGGGTTCCTGAACCCGGGGCCGGTGCCGTCCGGCTATCGCATCGCGGGGCTGGGCCATGCGTTCACCAGCGGGCTGGAATTGTCGCGCCTGGCAAGCGAGCGCAGCCTCTATTTTGGACCCTATGTGGGCCGCTTCGATGCCCGGCGCGCCTATGTGGTGCCGCAGCAGCAAAATATCCGGCGGGCGGCGCTGTCAGAGGGCTTGGAAGGCAACCTGTCGGCTCAGGCGATCCCGCGCGAGGACGGGTAAAGATCGACGCATCCGGTAGAAAAGCGCGGGTTTGGCCCGGACCTCGACACCAGTCGCAACTCAGTTTTCAGGCAGGATCGCCCCTTTGGCGGCAATCACCTTCACGGCAAGCTCATGGCCTGCACGAATGGCCCGATCCTCGGGTTCCCCCAACACCACGGCCCCCAGATAGCCTGCGTTAAAACTGTCCCCGGCGGCAGTGCTGTCGACCACGCGCACGGGGCCAGAAAGGCCCGACAGACGTTGCCCGTTCGACAGGTTGACGGGCCCCGCCGCCCCGCATTTCAAGGCGCCTTTCTTGACGCCAAGCCCCGTCAAGCGCAGCAGGACATCGGCATGCGTGCGGTCTCCAAACAGGAGCATTTCATCATCGACCGACGGCAACGCGATATCAGCCAGGGCCCACATCTCAGCCGCGATCCGCCGGGCAGAGGCCTCATCCTCCCACAATCGGGGCCGGTGGTTGCTGTCATAGACAAGGGTGCCCCCTCGCGCTTTGAAACCCTTTGCCCACATCAAGAATGCCCGACGCATACCCGCGGGCAAAATGGCCAAGGTAATGCCCGACAGAAAAACAAGATCGAACCGCTCAAGGCTTTCCAGCGTGACATCACAGGGGGGCGTGAACAGGGTGCGCGCCGCAGACGCAGAGCGCCAGTAGCTGAAACTGCGCTCTCCACTGGCGTCAGTATCAATGGCGTAGAGCCCCGGCATGGCCCCGTTCCGGCGTTCTACGGCAGACATATCAAGGCCGTGCCCCTCCATTGCGCGCCAGATACGCGCGGAATAGGGGTCCGTGCCGAGGGCCGTGACATAGGACACGTCCACAGCGTGCTCCCGCATCGCGCGGTTTAGGTAGACAGCCGTATTATACGTGTCGCCTGCAACGCCAAGCTGTGCAGAGCCACTTGCATCGGCAATCAGTTCAATCATGACTTCGCCGACACAGGCGATTTTACGAATGGGGCGTTTCGCCATCAGGCTCACTCTTCTCGATAGCTGATTTGCACTTGTTCTCGAGCATCTATGCGATGTGCCCGTCTATCTAAGCGCGCTGTGCAAAGGGCGGCTGCGCGCCCCACAGCTTTCCGCATTGACACAGAAGGAAGAAAGTCTGCGCCAAGCAACCGCTCCGACCTAACCCATTCTGCGCGATGCACGCTTACCAACGTTGTGATCGACTGCTCTGTTACCGCATGATGAAAGAATGCCAGATTTATTCAACTTCACCTTTGCCAAATAGGTCCAGAAATCATGTGTGCGCATGCCAAAAAAATGGCCCAGAAAAGACGATCCGGCTGCGTTTCAATAGGCCTGCTGACATCAGGGACGGACAGTGCAAACCCCATGGAAGGCGTGTTCAGCGGGCCCTGCAATCGCCCCAAAGGCCATCATCACGGGATTGAGCGTTATCATTCGCAGGCAAGCGCCAAGAAGCCGCTCGGAGCAACAAAAGCTTTTACATCATGACTATTTGTGTTTCGCAGAACCCCCGTAGACAAATACTCACTCCGGACTCTGGGCAACGGGGATGTGACAACGCTGCATTTTGAAAGGCCTTAAATTGAAACGGATCGCCATCGCCGGGTTCCAGCACGAAACCAACACCTTTGCCCGCTCGCAAGCGGACCTGTCCGATTTCGAGATGGATGATAGCTGGCCAGGGCTGCTGTCTGGGGAAGACGTGATCACTGTCACCCGCGGTATGAACCTGCCCATCGCTGGGTTCGTGGCTGCCTGTGAGGCCGATGCAGAGATCGAGCTGCAGCCCATCCTGTGGGCCTCGGCGGAACCGTCAGGCCCTGTCACCGATCATGCTTTCGAGACGATCCTCGGTCGTATTACCGATCAATTGCGGGCCCTGATGCCCCTCGACGGGGTTTATCTGGATTTGCACGGGGCCATGATCACCCAAACCCACACCGATGGGGAAGGCGAAATTCTATCCCGGGTGCGCGCAAGTGTCGGCCCCGATGTGCCTGTCGTGATCAGCCTCGATATGCATTGCAATGTCACCCGCAAAATGGTGGCGTTGGCGGATGCGATCACCATCTTTCGCACCTACCCCCATCTCGACATGTCAGAGACTGGCGCACGCTGCCTGCCCCCGCTGCGGGCGGCCATGTCGGGGCAGAAGTTGCACAAAGTGTTCCATCAGCTTCCGTATCTGATCCCGATGCACGCGCAGTTCACCGGGGCGCCCCCAATGTCTGACCTTTATGCGCAGGCGCGCGACGCCAGCACAGATGGCGCCCTACTGGAGTTGGCAGTCGGTTTCACCGGGGGTGACATGATCGATACCGGCCCCTCGATCCTGGCCCAGGCAGAGGATCCGCAAAAGGCACAGACCATGGCCGACCAACTGCTGCGCAACGCCCTGGCCGCCGAGGCCGCCTTCGATTGCCGCCTGCCAGATGCCGCTACAGGTATTCGCGCTGCCATGGCCCTGCCACAGGGCAAGCCCGTGGTCATTGCCGATGTGCAGGACAATCCGGGCGGGGGCACCTCCTCGGATACGGTCGGGCTGTTGCGTGCGCTCATGGCCGAGGGCGCGCAAGGGGTCTTGATGGGGCTGATGCATGATCCCGAAGCGGCGGCTGCGGCCCATGCGGCGGGCATCGGGGCAGTCTGCACCCTTGGGCTCGGCGGTCGCTCAGGCCTGCCCGGGGAGGCGCCCGTGATGGGCCGCTACCGGGTTGAGGCTCTGTCCGACGGGGCTGTGCGCTACGAGGGGGAAATGTATGGCGGCGGGGTCGCTCAGATCGGGCCAACAGCCGTGCTGCGCCCCCTCGATACAACAGCCGATCTGCAGATTGTAGTCAGCACCGTGCGCAACCAATGCCTCGACCTTGCCTACTTCCGACATATCGGTTTGCAGCCGGAAAATGCGCGGATTCTGTGCGTGAAAAGCACCGTGCATTACCGCGCTGCCTTCGATCCGATTGCGCAGGCCGCGCTTTCCGTTGGGGCAACCGGAGCGCTCTCTTGTGACCTCGAACAAGCGGGTTATCGCCATATTCGGCCTGGTTTACGCCTCGGGCCGGGAAAGAAGGCATTTTCGGCCTCTTCAACATCTCGTTTACAGCAATAAAAGCATTGAAACCCGCAGAAATGCAGGCAGTAATAACGGCAAGGTGAGCTGGATCAACCGGCCCCGGAGACAATAGGGAGAGCCAAATGTCTGCAGACTATGGATCGCGCGGGATTTCCCGTCGCGGAATTCTGAAGGGTGCTACCGCGCTGGGTGCGGCGGCCATGATCGCGCCGCTGGGCGCCACGCGCGCCCGCGCAATGCCAAAGAAAGGCGGCACGCTGCGGGTAGGCATGGCCCACGGCTCCACCACGGACTCGCTGGATCCGGGTTCATGGGAAAACGACACCATGATCTTCCAGGCGCATACGCGCAACAACTACATGACCGAGATCGCGCCTGACGGATCGCTGATCCCGGAACTGGCCGAGGGTTGGGAAGCCTCCGCCGACGCCAAGACCTGGACCTTCAAGATCCGTGACGGCGTGTCGTTCCACTCCGGCCACATGCTGGTCGCCGCTGACGTGATCGCGTCGCTCAACCATCACCGGGGCGAGGATTCGACCTCTGCCGCGAAGCCGATCGTGGCCGACATTGTCGACATGCAGGCCGACGGGATGAACGTGGTCATCACGCTTGCCAACGGCAACGCGGACTTCCCCTTCGTTCTGTCCGACTATCACCTGCCGATCCTGCCGGCACAGGCAGATGGCACCATCGATCCGACCACCACCGATGGCTGTGGCCCGTACAAGATCGACAACCTCGAGTTCGGCGTCCGCGCAGACTACTCGCGCCACGATGGCTACTGGAAGAAAGACCGCGCGCATTTCGACAAGATCGAACAGATCGTGATCTACGACAATGCTGCACGCCAGAACGCCCTGATCTCGGGCGAGGTCGACTATATCGACAGCGCAGACCTGAACACCGTGCACCTGCTCAAGCGCGCGCCCGGCATCAACGTTCTGTCCATCACCGGCACCCAGCACTATGGCCTGCCGATGGACACGCGCGCCGCACCGTTCTCGGACAACAACGTGCGCCAGGCCCTGAAGTACGCGATCGATCGTCAGCAGATGGTGGATACAATCCTCAACGGCTACGGCTCGCTGGGCAATGACCACCCGATCGGCCCCGGTCAGCGCTTCTTCAACAGCGATCTGGAGCAGAAATCCTACGATCCCGACAAGGCCAAGTTCTACCTGAAAGAGGCTGGCTTGGACAGTCTGGCCGTGGACATCCACCTGGCCGATGCTGCCTTCTCGGGCGCGACGGATGCCGGTATCCTGTTCTCGGAGTCCGCCTCTGCCGGTGGCATCAACCTCAACGTCGTCCGCGAGCCCAACGATGGCTACTGGTCCAATGTCTGGATGCAGAAGCCCTTCGCCGGCACCTACTGGGGCGGCCGTCCCACCGAGGACTGGATGTTCGCAACCGCCTACGCCGAGGGCGTGCCGTGGAACGAGACCTACTGGAGCCACACCCGCTTCAACGAGCTGCTGGTCTCTGCGCGTTCCGAGCTGGATGAAGGCCTGCGGCGCGAGCAGTACCACGAAATGCAGGCGATCGTCTCCAACGAGGGCGGGATCATCATCCCGATGTTCGCCTCCTATGTGGGTGCCTACAGCGATGCGCTTGGCCATGATGAAACCGTCGCGTCGAACTGGCGCAATGACGGTCAGCGTCTGGCAGAACGCTGGTGGTTCGCTTGATCTAGCCAACAAGACACCCCCCGGAGGCCATCGCGCCCCGGGGGGTGTTTTCTATCAGCCCCCCGATACTTTCGGCGCGGGCTGCACCGATAAAAACAACTTCAACGGGGGAACGGGCAATGGCGCATGTTTGGGGCATGATCCTAAAGCGTCTGGCGCTTGGTGTGGTAACGCTGTTTGTCGTGTCGATACTGATCTTCATGGCGACCGAGCTTTTGCCGGGCGACTTTGCACAAGAAATTCTGGGCCAGTCGGCCACGCCGGAAACGGTGAAGGCCCTGCGCGAGCAGCTTGGCCTCGATCAACCCCTTTTGACCCGCTACCTGAGCTGGCTGGGCGACATCCTGAGAGGGGATTTGGGCAACAGCCTGGCCAACGGAAACTCCGTCTCTGAACTGATTGGGAAGCGGCTGGGCAATACGCTGTATCTGGCGCTTTATGCGGCTGCGATCGCGGTGCCCCTGTCGCTGACCTTGGGCATTCTGGCCGCTCTCTATCGCAACACATTCTTCGACCGCTTCGCCAATGCTGCGGCGCTGACGTCGATCTCGTTTCCAGAGTTTTTCGTCGCCTACATCCTGATTTTCTGGCTTGCCGGCGCGGGCGGCATTTTCCCGTCGATGTCCAACTTCCGGACCGATCCAACGCTGTCAGAATTCCTATACCGGGCCTTCTTGCCCGCACTGACCCTGACCTTGGTGGTCACGGCCCACATGATGCGCATGACGCGGGCCGCGATCATCAACCTGCTGGCCAGCCCCTATATCGAGATGGCCCGCCTCAAGGGCATGAGCCCGATACGTGTCATCGTCAAACACGCCCTTCCGAATGCGCTGGCCCCGATCATCAACGTGATTGCACTGAACCTAGCCTATCTGATCACCGGCGTGGTCGTCGTTGAGGTGGTGTTCGTTTATCCGGGCCTCGGCCAGTTGATGGTGGACAGCGTGTCCGCCCGTGACATGCCCGTGGTGCAGGGGGTCGCGCTGGTGTTCGCCGGTGCCTATGTCCTGCTGAACCTGACAGCCGACGTGCTGGCGACCCTGTCCAACCCGCGCCTCGTGCACGGCCGCTGAGAGGAGACGCATCATGGGATTTCTCACCGGACTTGCCTGGCTCGTTGCGATCGTCATCGGCGTTATCGCCATTGGCTGGACCTTTCGCGCCTTCACCGTCGCCATCAGCCCCAAACCCCTGGCAAAGGAGCTGCGCACCGCGCCGCTCACTGCCAGCTTCGGGATGGTTATCATCCTGATCTATATCATCGTGGCAATCTTCGCGCCCGCCATCGCGCCGTTCTCCGAGACAGAGATCGTCGGCCGCGAGTACGAGCCCTGGGATGACACATTCCTGCTGGGCACCGACAATTTGGGGCGCGACATGCTTTCGCGCCTGATCTATGCCGCGCGCAACACCGTGGGCATCGCCTTCATCACCACGGCGCTGGCCTTTATCCTAGGCTCGGTTGCGGGCTTGCTGGCCGCCACCGTGGGCGGCTGGATTGACCAGCTTTTGTCGCGCGCCGTCGACGTGCTGATGGCCATCCCCGCCCTGATCTTTGCGCTGCTCTTGCTGACCATCGTTGGCACTTCGATCATCAACATGATCCTCGTGATCGCCTTGATCGACAGCACCCGCGTCTTCCGCCTTGCCCGGGCCGTTGCGATGAACATCGTCGTGATGGACTATGTTGAGGCCGCAAAACTGCGGGGCGAAGGCCTCTGGCGCCTGATCAGCCGCGAGATCCTGCCCAATGCCCTGGCGCCGCTGGTGGCGGAATTCGGGCTGCGCTTCTGCTTTGTGTTCCTGACAATTTCAGCACTCAGCTTCCTGGGCCTCGGCATCCAGCCCCCCACGGCGGATTGGGGCTCAATGGTGCGTGACAACGCAACCTTGATGACCTTTGGCGACATCACCCCCCTGCTGCCCGCCGGTGCAATCGCACTGCTGACGGTCTGCGTGAACTGGGTGGTTGACTGGCAGCTGCACCGCGCCAGCGGATTGAAGGAGTGAACCGATGAGCACAGACAGCAAAGAAGTTCTCCTGACCATGAAGGACCTGCGCATTGAAGGCAGGGCCGATGAAGCCTGGCTCGAGATCGTCAAGGGGGTCGACCTGACCTTGCACCGGGGCGAAGTGCTCGGCCTGATTGGCGAAAGCGGGGCGGGTAAATCCACGATCGGGCTGGCTGCCATGGGCTTTGCCCGCGATGGCTGCCGCATTTCGGGCGGCGAGATCATGTTCGACGGGATCGACATGCGCGCCTCCTCCGAAAGCGAGCTTCGCTCCCTGCGCGGGCGCCGCATCGCCTATGTCGCGCAATCGGCGGCGGCCTCGTTCAACCCGGCCCACAAGCTGATTGATCAGTACTCAGAGGCCCCGGTTCAGCATGGCGTAATGGCCCGCAGCGAGGCGGAGGGCGACGCAACAGACCTCTACCGACGCATGCAATTGCCCAACCCGGATGAAATCGGGTTTCGCTATCCGCATCAGGTCTCTGGCGGGCAGTTGCAGCGCGCCATGACCGCCATGGCAATGGCCTGCCGCCCGGATCTGATCATCTTTGACGAGCCGACCACCGCCCTCGACGTGACCACCCAGATCGAGGTGCTGGCAGCGATCCGCAACATCGTCGAGCAGTTCAACACGGCTGCGATCTACATCACCCATGACCTCGCCGTTGTGGCCCAGATGGCCGATAAAATCAAAGTGCTGCTCAAGGGGGAAGAGGTCGAAGAGGCTGACACGCCCACCATGCTGTCCGCCCCCAAGGAGGATTATACAAAATCGCTCTGGGCGGTGCGCAGCCACATGCGCGAGGAACAACCGCCCGTGCGTGACAGCACCCCGATTGTCGCCGTGCGCAATGTCACCGCGGGCTACGGGCCGATCGATGTGCTCAAGGATGTCAGCTTTGATATCCACCAGCGGCGCACAGTGGCCGTGGTGGGAGAATCCGGTTCGGGCAAGTCCACAACCGCCCGGGTGATCACCGGGCTGCTGCCACCGCGCCGCGGGGAGGTGCTGTTCAACGGCGAAGCCCTGCCCGCAGATTACCGCAAGCGCAGCCGCGAGCAGCTGCGCCACGCCCAGATGATCTACCAGATGGCGGATACGGCGCTGAACCCCAAGCTGCGCCTGCGCGAACTGATCGGGCGGCCCGCGCAGATGTATCTCGGCCTGCAGGGCAAGCAGCTCGAAGACCGCATCCGCAATTTGCTTGATCTGATCGAGCTGGAGCCTGACGACTATATCGACCGGCTGCCCTCTGAGCTTTCAGGCGGACAGAAGCAGCGCATCGGCATCGCCCGGGCGCTGGCAGCTGAGCCGCAATTCATCATTTGCGATGAGGTCACCTCGGCGCTGGATCAGCTTGTGGCCGAGGGCATCCTGAAGCTGCTCGACAAGCTGCAGACCGAGTTTGACCTCGCCTACATGTTCATCACCCATGATCTGGCCACCGTGCGGGCCATCGCCGATGAGGTGGTTGTGATGAAGGAAGGGATGGTCGTCGAACAGGGCCCGAAATCAGAGATGTTCCAGCCGCCCCATGATCCCTACACGGAGCTTTTGTTGTCTTCCGTGCCCGAAATGGATCCCAATTGGCTGACAGAGCTTCTCGAAAAGCGCGCCGCGGCGGGCTAAGAAGGGCCCATAACACACCAAAACAAGGGCTGGCCGTTGCGCTGGCCCTTTTTGCTTGGCGCTGCTGAAGGCGCGCTCTGGATAAAGGTGGCTGACCGATCAGCGCTTTGCGTAGCGCGCCATGATCATGTCGACGGTGTCTTCGACGATTGCTTCCATCTGGGCTTCAGTGACAAGCGGCGCACCGAAAATGACCGGCCAGAAAGCTCGCGCCTTCAACAACCCAATCATCTCATCCGCCGCCACTTGCGGTGCAGGTACATCCAGTTGACCGTCGGCGGAGGCCGCTCGCAACAGCGCGACGACAACGGATTTCTTATCGATGTCTTCCTGCGCTTTCGCCGCCATATGGGGATTGCGCACGGTCTCCCCGATGATCATGCGGGCCATTGCCATCACATCGGAGGACATCAAAAGCCGGCCCTCTGCCCAAGCCAATTCCACCAATTGCGCGCGGATTTCGAGCGCAGGATCGTACTGCACATCTAGTGTGTGCGACATGCGATCTGAGAGGCTTTCAACAATTGCGTTGAACAGATTTTCCTTGCTTTCAAAGTACTTGTAAAGCGTCCGCTTGGACACCTCAGCCCGGGCTGAAATCGCATCCATGCTCGCGGAAGCAAAGCCGTGCTCTTGAAATTCAACAACAGCGGCCTCCATTACAGAGGTGCGTTTCGCGCGGACTGTGGGGACGGTTCCAACCATATTGCCATGCACAGTGTGCCACCGGGCACGTGCTGTCAAATGCCAAAGTAAACTTTCGAGTTTACACCGCCACCTACCCTCCGTAGATGTAAACTCACCAGTTTACCGACTCAGGGCGATATCCGCCGGTAGGGAGAGTGAGAATGGCTATCCAGTTAAAACTTAATGGTGAAAACCGATCGGTTGAGGCCGATCCGGGAACACCCTTGCTGTGGGTTCTGCGCGATGAACTTCAGCTGACAGGCACAAAATTCGGCTGTGGCGTGGCCTCCTGCGGGGCTTGCACGGTCCATATGGATGGCGTGCCCGTGCGTTCATGCCAGACCTATCTGGAAGATGTCGGCACCGCAGAGATCACCACGATCGAAGCAATTTCCGAAGATCGGATTGGCGCCGCCTTGCAGCAGGCATGGGTTGAGCTTGACGTTGTCCAGTGCGGCTACTGCCAATCGGGACAGATCATGTCCGCCGTGGGCTTGTTGGCAGACAACCCGAAGCCCTCAGCGCAGGACATCGACGACTACATGGCCGGCAATGCCTGCCGCTGCGCCACCTATCAGCGCATCCGCGCTGGCATCCAACGCGCTGCTGAAATCCTGGAGGCTTGATATGACGCTCGACACAACACGCCGCGGATTTCTCAAGGGCGCCGCAGCCGGCGCTGCCGTCCTTCTGGTCGGAACAGGTCCGAAAGGGGCAGTGGCCGCTGGACACAGCGCCTCAACCAACCTCAACCCCTTCGTGAAAATCAGTTCCGATGGCACGGTGACAGCCATCGTAAAGCACTTTGAAAAGGGCCAGGGCCCCGCAACCGGCCTGACCACTCTGATCGCCGAAGAACTGGGCCTGCGCATGGATCAGGTCACCTATGCCTTCGCCCCCTCCAACCCCGAACTCTATTCCAACCTGTTCTTCGGAGGCTTTCAGGGCACCGGCGGCTCAACCGCTATGGCGAACTCTTTCATGCAGTACCGGACGGCCGGTGCGGCTGCGCGCGAGATGCTCTTGCAAGCAGCAGCGCAGGCATGGGGCGTAGATGCCAGCGCGTTGACGCTGGAAGAAGGAGTGATCAAGGGGGCCGGGCAATCCGCTCCGCTTGGCGATTTCGTTGCCGCCGCAGCGCAGCTGACCGCGCCGGAGGCCCCGCGCCTGAAGGACCCGTCAGAGTTCCGCCTGATCGGCAACCCGGATGTGCGCCGCCTTGACAGCGCCATAAAGGGCAATGGTGAGGCCAAGTTCGCCATCGACGTTTTCCTGCCCGACCAGATGATCGCCATGATCGCACGGCCCGAACAGCGCGGCGCTCTTGCCACGGCTTTTGATGACGCGGAGGCCAAGTCGGTCAAAGGGTATATCCGGGCCGCCATCATGCCAAACAAGGCAGGCGTTGTGGTCTATGCCGAAAACACCTGGGCCGCGATGCAGGCGAGGGATTTGCTCGACGTAACGTGGGATGTGAGCGCCGCCGAAACGCGCAGCTCTGACCAGATCGAGGCAGAGATCCGCGCCGCCCTTGATGCGGAGCCTGTCTATAACGTCAACAAAACGGACATGGCGGCAACCAAAGGCGCAATCGAGGCGGCTGCGCAGGTTGTTGAGGAAACCTTCTATTTCCCGCTGCTGGCCCATGCGCCGATGGAGCCCTTGAACTGCACCATCGAGCAAACAGCCGAGGGCAAGATCATCCTGCATGATGGGGCGCAGATGCCCACGGGCCCGCATATGGCCTTTGCCCAGATCTTCCAGCTTCCCATGGAGATGATCGAAATTCGCACCATGCTGGCAGGCGGATCTTTCGGCCGCCGCGCCACGCCAACCGCCGACTACCAGGTAGAGGCGGCCCTTGCCTTTGTGATGACAGACCGGTCGCGCCCCGTGAAACTGGTCTGGTCACGCGAGGATGACCTGCGCTCGGGCTACTATCGCCCGGCCTTCGGTCACAAGGTGCGCGTTGGGCTGGATGCCGAGGGCCAGATTGTCGGCTGGGATCACCGCATCGCCGGTCAGTCGATCATGAAGGGCACGCCCTTCGAGCCGATGGTTGTGCGCGACGGCATCGATCACTCCTCAGTCGAAGGCGCCGCGGATACACCCTATGCGATCCCGGCGGCCTCCTTCGGGCTGACGGACACGGCCAAGGCCACCGAAACACTGTGGTGGCGGGCCGTGGGGCACACCCATACGGCCTATGTCATGGAAGTCATGATGGATATGGCGGCCAAGGCTGCCGGGCGTGATCCGATGGCCTTCCGGATGGATTACCTGTCTGACGGCACTGCCGACCAGCAGCGTCTGGCACAGGTCTTGAAGCTGGCCACCGAAAAGGCCGGATGGGGCAACGCTCCCGAGGGCCGTGCGCAAGGCCTTGCGGTGCACAAGTCTTTCGGATCGTTCGTGGCAGAGGTGGTCGAAATCTCTGGTACGCCGGAGACAGGTGTCCGGATCGAGAAAGTCACCTGCGCCGTCGACTGTGGCATCGCCGTGAACCCTGACATCGTGAAAGCCCAGATGGAGGGCGGGATCGGCTACGGCATCGGCCATGTCATGCGGGATCAGATCACGCTGACAGACGGAGCAGTGGACCAGTACAACTTCCCCGACTATGAGCCCTTGCGGATTGGCGACATCGGCCAGATCGATGTGCATGTCGTCGCCTCGGCAGAAGCACCCACAGGTGCGGGCGAGCCGGGCACGCCCCCCGCTGCCCCGGCACTGGCCAACGCGATTGCCGCAAGCACCACAGGGCTGCGCGTCAGCGCCATGCCGATGGAGCTCAACGGCGTTTCCTTCGCCTAATGGACGTGTCTCTCGCGCCCTCACCGGGGCGCGGGAGACCCCTCAGCCCGATGCCTCTAGCAGGGCTTTTTCCATCATCATGTGCACGCCCTTCTCGCGGTTGACCGTCTGGGTAATCCGCAGATCCCCGGCAAGCGAGCACAGCATATAGGCTGCGTGCCGCGTCAGACCCGCACGCTCCGCCACCACATCGATCATCCGACGTAAAGCGATCTCAACGCATTGATCCAGGTCCGCATGCAGGCCCATCGTGATGATATGGGTTGGCGTCTCAGCCTGTGGATAGGTGATGTCGAGATCACGGCGGACGGTCAGCCGGAAACGGCCCCGCAGCGCGGTTTCAATGGCAGTCACGCAAACTTCGCCATCGCCCTGTGCCCCGTGCCCATCGCCGCAGGAAAACAGCGCACCCGCCACATGCACGGGCAGAAACAGCGTTGTGCCGGCCACCAGTTCCTTGTTGTCGAGATTGCCCCCATGGGCCCGCGGCTCAATCGTGGAGATGCGGCCCCATTGCGCCGGCGGGGCCACGGCCATGACACCGAAGAACGGCGCCAAAGGCAGCTCAAGCCCCCAGGGCATCTGGGCAATGCCGCGCGTGGCATCGAGCGGGATATTGGTCAGATGCGTCTCTTGGAAATCCTGCGGCAACGTCCCGACAAGGGGGCGGACCACGTTGTAGCCCCAGTCCTGCATCAGGTGCACATCGAGAATGTCGACCTGCAGAACATCGCCCGGCTGCGCGCCCTCAACGGCAACTGGCCCCGTCAGAATGTGGCCGGGCAATTCAGGTGGGCCCGCGGCATGGATGGCCCGCAAAGCAGCCGGCACCTCAAAGCCTTCGGGCGGCAGCACGCTGGGAGCCCCCGACACCGTTTCAATCGTTATCTCCCCCCCACTGGCGATCGTCGCAACGGGCGGCAGGGCTGCATCGAAAAAGCCCCAATGGCTGCTGTGCGGGCCAGCCGTGACGATCATACGGGCAACCTCTGCTCGGCCAGTGTCACCCAGTAGGAGCACCCGGTCGGGATAACGTCGTCGTTGAAATCATATTCAGGGTGATGCAGCCCCGGCCCCTTGCCAATCCCAAGCTGGATATAGGCCCCCGGACAGGCCTGCAGCATGTAAGCAAAGTCCTCCCCGCCTGTTGTACGCGGCGCGTCAGTGTTGCAGGCACCCGCCACTTCGCGGGCCGCTTGGGCGCAATGGGCCGTTTCCGTCTCGTGGTTGGCCATGACGGGATAGGGCTCTTCGTCAAAGCCCAAGCTGGCCGTAGCGCCGTAGCTTTGCGCGGTCAGCGCCACCAGAGACTCGATACGCTCCACCGTGGCGGCCCGCACATCCATATCGAAACTACGGATCGTGCCGCGCAGGCGCACATGTTCAGGGATCACGTTGAACGCATCGGATTCCGTGCGAAACGAGGTGACAGAGACCACGAGGGGCTGCTGGGGATCCGTATTGCGCGCGACCACAGATTGCAGGGCCATCACGATCGCAGAGGCCGCAAGCGTGGTATCAACCGTATTGTTGGGCCGCGCCGCATGCCCGCCCTTGCCCCGCACATCGATATGAAAACTGTCCACCGCCGCATAAAATGCGCCGCTTCGAATGGCGAACGCGCCAAAGGGAAGCAGGGGCGAATTGTGCAGCCCGTAGATCTCAGAGATACCAAAGCGCTCAATCAGCCCGTCCTGCACCATCGCCTCGGCCCCTGCCCCGCCTTCCTCGGCGGGCTGAAAGACCACTGCAACTGTCCCGTTGAAATTGCGCGTCTCCGCCAGATATTGCGCCGCGCCCAGCAGCATTGCGGTGTGTCCATCATGGCCACAGGCATGCATCTTGCCCTCAACGGTCGAGGCATGGGCTGCCCCCGTGGCCTCAAGGATCGGCAGGGCGTCCATATCGGCGCGCAGGCCGATCGTGCGCCCCGAAGCGGTGCTTTTGCCCCGGATGAGCCCAACAATCCCGCTGCGCCCGATCCCCTCAACCACCTCATCGCACCCAAAGGCCCGGAGTTTCTCGGCCACAAGCTGGGTTGTGCGGGGCAGATCATACTGCAGTTCTGGATGCGCATGCAGGTCGCGCCGCCACCCGGTGATATCTGCATGCAGTTCGGCAAATCGGTTGCGGATCGGCATGGTGCCTCCTTGTGATCATTTCCTGGGAACAATGGGTGCCCGCACATTCAGTCTCAGCTTTTGGGCAAGCGCAAGCCCAAGGCGCGGCCAAGCGCCCAGGCGCCGCGCTGCTTTATCGCCCAACCGCATAGGCCTGCATCAGGCGCGGCGTGGCTGCCGCACGCAGCGTGCCATCCGGCTCCCGCATGGCCGCCGTCAGACGGCCAATCGTCCAGGGCTCTGCCACGGTCACCTTGTGGCCCTTGGCAGTCAATGCTGCGATCACCTCGGCCCCGACATCGGGTTCGATCATCATCTCGCCGGGATGGGCATCGCGCGGGAAAAACGAGCTTTGGAAATGCATGGAATGAAAGAGCGGGGCATCCATGCATTCCTGCAAGCCCATGCCAAAATGGACAAACCGCAGGAACCAGATCAATTGCCACTGGTCTTGCTGATCGCCCCCCGGCGTGCCGAAGACCAGACGCGTCCCGTCTTTCTCGGCAAGGCTTGGCGTAAGGGTGGTCCGCGGCCGCCGGCCCGGCGCAAGCGAACTGGGCAGACCCGGCTCTAGCCAGAACATCTGGGCGCGCGAATTCAGCGGGAACCCGAGCCCGGGGATCACCGGGTTTGACTGCAGCCACCCTCCTGACGGCGTGGCCGCCACCATGTTGCCCCAACGGTCAATGACATCGAGATGCACCGTATCGCCCCGCCGCTCTGTCAGGTGCGACATGGTCGGTTCCTGCGCGGCCACGGGACCAACCTCAAAATCCCGCGCGGCGCGCTGGATATACGCGTCGGCAAGATGCTCAAAGCCCGGTACGCGGCCCGGACGCTGCGCATGGGAGGCCTGATCCCCGATCAGCTTGGCCCGCGCGGCGTTGTAGCGATCGCTCAGCAGCACCTCCATCGGGATTTCGCTGAAATCAGGGTCGCCGTAATAGGCCTCGCGATCCGCATAGGCGAGCTTCATCGCCTCGATCACCACGTGGATGAACGCAGCGCCGCAAGGGTCCATCGCTTCCAGATCGAAATGCTTCAGGATGGCCAGCGCCTGCAACAGCACCGGCCCCTGCGACCAGGCCTGGGTTTTGTGAACGGTCCAGCCGGCGTAGTCATAGCTGAGCGGTTCTTCGAACGTGGCGCGCCACTGGGACATGTCACTCTTTGCCAGAACGGCGCTGTGACGCCCGCCCGAGACATCATGCACCTGCGCATCCTTCAGGAAGTCGAAAATGGCCTCGGCAACAAAGCCTTCGCGCCATGCCGCCCGCGCGGCATCGATCTGGGCAACACGGCTGTCGCCGGGGCTGTCGGCAAGGCGATCATAGGTGTCGGCAAGGTCTGGGTTCTTGAACAGGGCATGGGGCGCAGGCGCGACACCGCCCGGTGCCCATACTGCGGCCGAACTGGGCCATTCTTCTTGAAAATAGGGGACCAACTCAGCAATCGTATCGGCCACCCGCGGCAAGACGGGATGGCCATCGCGGGCATAGTCGATCGCGGGCTGCATCACCTCGCGCAGGGACAAAGAGCCATGATCGCGCAGCATCAGCATCCAGCCGTCAAAGGCCCCGGGCACCACCGTTGCCAACGCGCCAGAGCCCGGAATGAGCGTGAGGCCCGCATCGGCATAATGCGCCAGCGTGGCGGCTTGGGGTGCAGGGCCCTGGCCGCAGATCACCTCGGTGCGGCCCGTTTCCGCAGAATGATAAATCGCCGGCATATCCCCGGCAGGTCCGTTCAGATGGGGTTCAACCACTTGCAGTGTGAGGGCCGTTGCCACGGCCGCATCAAAGGCATTGCCGCCCTTCTCAAGGATCGACATACCCACCGCCGAAGCGATCCAGTGTGTCGAAGTGACGACGCCGAAGGTGCCGCGGATCTCTGGGCGCGTGGTAAAGGTCGACATGGGGGCTCCGATTGTCTGAACACGTATGTGCGCAGCCCAGAGCGCGTTCCGGGCTGGTCCGGTCGCGGCGGGCTCCCTAGCCCGGCTTGTAGGTCCGGTTGGCTTCCGGATCCGTTTTCTCTGCGGGCAGATCGCTCAGCGCCTCCCACAAGGTATCAGGCACCTCTGCTTGCGCCCATTCCAGCGTCTGCTGCACCCGTTCGGGGCGCGACACACCGATGATCGTGGACGCGATCCGCGGCGCGCGCATGGAAAATTGCAAGGCCACCGCGCCGGGGGCCACGCCCGCAGATGCGCAGAGGCTTTCAACGGCCACAACAGGGGCCAAAGCAGCCGTATCGGCCGCCTGATAGGTGATGCGCGGCATCTCAGTGCTGCCCTTGGCCAACACGCCACCGGCATAGGGGGCTGCGTTGAACACCGTGCACCCCGCCTGCGCAGCCTGCGCCAGCAAGGCTTCCGCCGAGCGGTTGAGCAAGGTGTAGCGATTGTGGGTCAGGGCGATATCGAACGGAAACTCGGCCAACAGGGCGGTCATGATATCGAGGCGGCCCATGGCAAGCCCCGTCGCCGTGACCAACCCTTCCTCCTGCATCCGCATCAGCGCAGTGATGGCCCCGTCGCGGGCACGGACCTCGTCGAGATCCCGTGCATGTTCAGGGTCATGCAAATGCAGGATCTGAAAGCGGTCTATTCCCAACGCTTCGAGGCTTTCCTCCACGGAGCGGCGGGCGCGATCCCCGTCAAACCGGCCCGTTTCCATATCCCGGTCGAGCTTGGTCGACAGGACAAACCCCTCCGGCAGACCGCCCCGTTCGCGCAGCGCGGCGCCGATCCGGGCCTCGCTGCGCCCAAAGCCGTAATTGCGTGAGGTATCGATGAGGTTGACCGGCCCTTCGAAGATGCATTGCAGCGTCTCCCGCGCCGTTTGCTCGGACACGCCATAGCCGTAGGTATCGGGCATATCACCCAAGGCCGAAGTGCCAAAGCCCAGCGGCGTCACCGAAAGGCCCGTTGTGCCGATAGCGATCTTCTGCATGTCTGCTCCCTCAGAACGGCTGATTTGCGGCAGTCTTGCCCGCCCCTGCCCCGAATAGCCAGCCCCTGACGGGTGGATTTCTTTGACACCCTGCCCAGCCATTGCTACGCGCAATGGACCAGAGCACCGACCGATGGCCGCCTTGCAGGCGTATGGCCTTACAATATGCCGAAAGGGCCCCATACGGATGCAGATCCCCTCCGCAGACACGCCCGCATGGGTGAACATCGGGCCGGCCGTATGAGTGCTGTGGGACAACAGGCCTCCTTTCGCGAAGCTTTGCGCGTATTTGCAGCCATTGGCCTGATGTCTTTCGGAGGGCCTGCCGCGCAAATCGCTCTGATGCACCGTGCCCTCGTGCAAGAACGGCAATGGCTGACAGAGCGCCAGTTCCTCAATGCGTTGAGCTTTTGCATGTTGCTGCCCGGACCCGAGGCCATGCAGCTTGCAACCTATGCCGGGTGGCGGCTGCATGGCGTGCGGGGCGGGCTTGTGGCGGGGGGGCTATTTGTCTTGCCCGGGGCCTGCGTGATCTTCGCGCTTGGCATGCTCTACGTGACGCTGGGCTCTGTGCCCTTGGTGGACGCGCTCTTTACCGGCGTGCAGGCCGTTGCCGTTGTGATCGTCGTAGAAGCCCTGATACGTGTGGCCCGCAAAGCCCTTGGCGGTGCCGCCCATTGGATATTGGCCGGGGCCGCATTCATCGCAATCTATGGCTTTGATGTGCCGTTCCCGGCAATTATCGCCGTCGCTGCCCTTTGCGGCGCACTGCTGGCACGCCCCGGTGCACCGAGCGCAGAGGCGCTGCCGCCGCGTCCGCCCTTGTCCTCAACCTTCCGCATTATCTGCATCGGCCTTGTGCTCTGGGCGGCACCGGTTTTGTTGGCAATGGCCATCGCCCCGGGCTCTTTGTTGGCAGAGTTGGGCATCTTCTTTTCAAAGCTTGCAGTCGTCACCTTTGGCGGGGCCTATGCCGTTTTGGCCTACATGGCGCAGGACGTTGTTTCGCATTTCGGATGGCTCACGGCCACGCAAATGATGGACGGGCTCGGGCTGGCGGAAACCACACCGGGGCCGCTGATCCTCGTGACCCAATTCGTTGGGTTTGTGGCCGCCTTTCAAGTTGGCGGGTTGGGTCTGGCCGTGCTGGGTGGCTTGATGACGCTCTGGGTCACCTTCGTGCCCTGCTTCATCTGGATTTTCGCGGGCGCTCCCTACATCGAGCGGCTGTCCAGCCAGCCGAGGCTTGCCGCAGCCTTGCAGGCGATCACGGCGGCAGTTGTGGGCGTCATGCTGAACCTGTCGCTCTGGTTTGCGATGCATGTCCTGTTCGGCCGGCTCGAAATCGCCGAACTGGGCCCGGCCCGGCTGCTTTTGCCCGATCTCACCTCGATCAGCCTGCCAGCCGTGACGCTGATCCTTCTGGCATCGGGCATGGTCTTTGGGCTGCGCTGGCCGATCTGGGCCACGTTGAGCGCATCTGCTCTGGCCGCGCTCGGCCTGTCCTTCCTGATGGGCTAGGCGCCGCCCAAGGAAAAAACACGCCAAAGCGCGATGTCGCATATACATTTGGAAGCGAACCCGTTAGGTCGCTCTATCTGCGGCGTTTGCGCTGCCCCCTTGGTCTGTCATCAGACCACCCTTCAAGTGGAACCCCCGTCATGATCCCTTCCCTGTCTGAAGCGCTGGCCGAGCGTGGCTATGACACTTTGACCGCCGTCCAGGAGGCCGTGAGCGCCCCGGAAACAGACGGGCGGGATCTGCTGGTTTCGGCCCAGACTGGATCTGGCAAAACCGTGGGCTTTGGCTTGGCCATCGCGCCCACCCTTCTTGGCGCAGAAACAGGCTTTGGGCCGGCCGCCACGCCGCTTGCTCTCGTGGTGGCGCCCACACGCGAACTGGCCATGCAGGTGAAGCAGGAGCTGGGCTGGCTCTACGCCAAAACCGGCGCGCGCATCGCTTCCTGTGTTGGCGGGATGGACATTCGCCAGGAACGACGCGCCTTGGAACGCGGCGCGCATATCGTTGTCGGAACGCCCGGCCGCTTGCGCGATCACATCGAACGCTCGGTGCTCGATCTGGGAGACATCCGGGCCATCGTGCTGGACGAAGCCGACGAGATGCTCGATCTCGGCTTCCGGGAAGATCTCGAGTTCATGCTGGAGGCCGCGCCCGAGCAGCGACGCACCCTGATGTTTTCGGCCACCGTGCCGCCCATGATCAGCAAGCTGGCGGCGCAATTTCAGGATGACGCGCTGCGGATCAGCACCATTAGCAAAGGCGATCAGCACGCCGACATCACGTATCAGGCGCTGCGCGTGGCCGAGGCCGATGCAGAAAACGCAATCTTCAACCTGCTGCGCTTTCACCACGATGAGGGGGCCATCGTCTTCGCCAATACCCGCGCGGCGGTGAACCACCTGCTGGCCCGGCTTGCGAACCGCGGGTTTGCAACCGTCAGCCTGTCGGGTGAATTGACGCAAGGCGAGCGTACCCATGCGCTGCAAGCCATGCGCGATGGGCGGGCCCGGGTCTGTGTGGCCACAGATGTGGCTGCCCGCGGCATCGACCTGCCGAACCTCAGCCTCGTCATCCACGCCGATCTGCCCAGCAACACCGAAAGCCTGCTGCACCGCTCCGGGCGCACAGGCCGTGCCGGGCGCAAGGGCATTTCAGCGCTGATCGTGCCGCCCCGTGCCACCAAGAAGGCTGAACGCCTTCTGAAATGGGCCAAGATATCGGCGGAGTGGACGCAGCCCCCCTCAGCCGAAGAGATTTTGCGTCAGGACGAGGCGCGTCTGCTGTCCGATGACACCCTGTCTGCCCCCCTGCAGGAAGACGAGACGGCCTTTGCCGCCCGCCTGCTCGATGCCCATAGCCCTGAGGCCGTCGCCGCCGCCTATCTGCGCTTGTTCCGGCAGCGTAACGCGGCCCCCGAAGAATTGGCCGCCCCCGACGCCAAGCCCGTCAAAGCGGCCCGCGCCGAGAAGGATTTCGGCCCCAGCCGCTGGGCGCGTTTGTCCGTCGGCCGGGCTGAGCGGGCCGAAGCCCGCTGGTTGCTGCCGCTTTTGTGCCGGGTTGGGCAACTCGACAAGTCTGATATCGGCGCGATCCGTGTGCGGGATGAAGAGACCTTCGTTGAACTGAAAGAGGCCAGCGTAGAGGGCTTTGTTGCCGCGCTCGACGATGCGGGCACCCTCGAAGATGGCATCACGGCCAGCCTGCTCGACGGCGTGCCCGACCTTGGCCCCCCGCCGGCGCGTGCGCCGCGGGGAGGGGACAAGGGACAAAAGCCGCGCCCGGCACCCGGCCCACGCGGTGGATATCAAGGCAAACCCTCCCCGGCTGGCGGGCACGCCGACAAACGCCGCCCCTCAGGCGCGTCAGACAGTGCCGACAGGCGCCCTGCCCGCGCCAAGCCCGGAAAGCCCAAGTGGGATGACAGCCGCAAACCCGCGCGGCCCGGCAAGCCTGCCCGCGCAGATGCGGGGGACAGCCGGGGCGATGGGGCCAAACCGGCCCGCGCCGCTGGCCCAGCACGCACAGCCCCCCACAGGGACAAGCCCGGCAAACCTGCCGGAAACAGCGCGGCTGACTATTCCGCCAAGCCCCGCCGGGCGCCTGAGGCACGGGCCGATGAGCGCAAGCCAAGGGGAAAAGGCCCGTCGTCGGGTGACGGATACAAGAAAGACGGGCCATCCAAAAAAGACGGGCCCCACAGAAAAGACGGCGGCTTCAAGAAAGACGAGAACCGCCGCTCGACCTGGGCCGAAGGTCGCCCCGCAAAAGGATCAGGCAAACCCAGCAAGGCGGGCCAAACCACGCGGACCAAACCGGGCGCTCCGGCAAAGGCCAATGCGCACGATACCTCAAAGCGGTTTTCGCCAAAGGGTGCAGGCGCGGGGCCGCGCAAATCGGGTCCAAAGCAGAAGCCTTCCGGGCCGCGCGGCAAGGGTGGTTTTGAAAGCCCCAAACGGCCCAAGCGCTAAACAGAGGCCCTTGAAAGCGGCGCCCCACTTGTTGCACCTGTCGCCCCTCGGGCCTGTCATCTAATGGGACACGCTCGGAACCCGTACGCTCTGCGGGCGGCGCACACGCGCGATGCGGCCACGCCTATTTGGATCAGCTCTCTTCGGAGGTGTCCGAGCTGTCTTCCGCGTCCTCGTCAATGAGGTACTTCTGCAAAGTCGTGATTTGCAGCATCAGGAAGGCGAACAGAAAGATCGGAAAGGCGAAGGTTTCCAGCGTCACCCATGTCTCAGTGGACATGGTGCGCCAGATGATCTCATTGGCCACCGCCATGCCCGCAAATGCGAACGTCAGTCGGCGGGTCAGGATCATCCACCCCTCTTGCCGCATAGGCATCATATCTTCCATGACATAGGCCAGCCAGGATTGCCCCCTGAGCAGACCAATGCCCAGCAAAAGCGCAAACAGC
This sequence comes from Oceanicola sp., assembly GCA_022447275.1. Lineage (GTDB taxonomy): Bacteria > Pseudomonadota > Alphaproteobacteria > Rhodobacterales > Rhodobacteraceae > JAKVBK01. The sequence continues at coordinate 63,375 of JAKVBK010000012.1, forward strand.
CCATAGACGATGGTCGTCTTCATCTTGAAGAAGGCATCGTTGTTAAACCACACGGTCAGCCCCCCGAAGAAAACCACCATGAAGGCCGTAAGCACTTGAATTTTTGACAGCTTTCCGGTCAGGCGCCACAAGATGGCCATGGCAATCAGGATGACCGGCACAAAGCCGGCCGCAGCCACGATAAAGCCGTCATATTCGGTACCGGCGAAGGTGTAGGTATTGTCCTTGATCTGCAGGTAGACCACGAAGAACAACAAGGGCGGGCCCAGTTCTAGGATCTGTTTGATCCAGGGATTCACATCACGCTTATCTGTCATGACACGCTGTCTATCAGCCTCCTGCCTCGACCACCACCGCCCCCAACGCAATCAGTGCCATCAATGCCAAACGGCGGGGCCCGACGGTCTCTTTCAGAAAGACCCAGCCGATCACAGCCGCGAACAGGGTCGAGGTTTCCCGCAACACTGCGGCCTCACCCACCGTGTCCAGACGGGTCGCCATCATGATTGAGCCGAAGGAAAAAAGCGCCACCACTGCCCCTATCACGCCGCGCAGGGCAAGGCCCGCAACAGGGGGCGTCTGGGCAAGGCCCCGCCAGCGCCGCACCGCCAGGGCTGGCATGGCGAACGCATCGATCAGAAAGAACCACGCAAGGAAGGTGAAAGGATCCGCGGTGGCACGGATGCCGAAGGCGTCAAACGTGGTGTAGAGGGCAACGAACAGGCCCGTGGCCACCGCCAACCCCAACGCGGGCAGGAGGGTATCCCTGTCCACCTGCAGAAAGACGATGTTGTACACTGCAAGCCCGAAAATCCCGCACAAAAGGATTGCAACACCCAACCACTGAATTGGCGTGAATGTCTCGCCGAACAAAAGCCCTGCGCCGATCACAGCGAAAAGCGGGCTGGTGCCACGAACGACCGGATAGACAACCGTGTAGGCGCCGCGGGTATAGGCCATCGCCTGCAGCAGTTTGTAGACCGTATGAATGACGAAAACACCAAGGAAGATCGGCCACATGTGGGGCTCTGGCCAGGGCACGACGAACAGCACGAAGGGCAGCGCCATCATGCCATAGCTGGCATCTATCGCGCCCCGCGTCAGCCATGGATCATGTCGCCCCTTTTGCAGCGCGCCGAAAACCGCATGCAGAAACGCCGCCAAAAGAGCAAGCGCAAGGGCAAGGCGATGGCCTTCAGCGGTTCCTTCGATCGCAAGGATCCAATCGCCCATCTCAGCGCACCGCTTGCTGCACAGCGCGCAAGATCACAGGGCGATGCCGCGCCGCGCTTCCTTTGCGCACCGCGCCAAGCGGACATGGGCCCGCTTGCGCAACTGGGCGGCGGCGGTCAGGCGCGGGGCGCATAGGCTGCGCTCACGCCTCGGTGCCGGTCAGCGCATTGGCAAAGTCTTCGGGATCGAAGGGGGCCAGATCGTCGATCTGCTCGCCCACGCCAATGGCATGGATGGGCAGGCCAAACTTGTCCGCCAAGGCCACGAGCACGCCCCCTTTTGCAGTGCCGTCGAGCTTTGTCATGACGAGGCCGGAGACATCTGCAAGCTTTTGAAATTCTTGCGTCTGCATGACTGCGTTCTGTCCCGTTGTGGCATCGAGAACCAACAGGGTGTTGTGGGGGGCGTCCGGGTCTTTCTTGCGGATGACCCGGACAATCTTGGCGAGCTCTTCCATCAAGTCGGCCCGGTTTTGCAACCGCCCGGCGGTATCAATCATCAGGAGATCAGCGCCCTCGGCCTGAGCCTGGCTGAGCGCATCGAAAGCAAGGCTGGCGGGATCACTGCCCTCGGGCGCCGTCAGCACGGGCACACCGGCCCGCTCCCCCCAAACCTGCAGCTGCTCCACAGCCGCCGCGCGGAAGGTGTCGCCGGCGGCAATCACCACCTTCTTGCCTGCTGCCCGAAACTGGGACGCAAGCTTTCCGATCGTGGTGGTTTTGCCAGAGCCGTTTACCCCCACCACAAGCACCACTTGCGGTTTTTGCGGATAGAGCGGCAGCGGGCGCGCCACCGGCGCCATCACCCGTGCAATTTCATCGCGCAGGGCCAGCTTGATCTCAGCCGCAGACACACGGCGGCCATAACGGCCCTCTGCGAGGTTGGCGGTGACGCGCGCGGCCGTATCCACCCCCATGTCAGAGGTGATCAACAATTCCTCGATTTCTTCCAACATGTCGTCATCGAGAACGCGCCGGGGGGCCTCAGGCCCGCTCCGCCCCATGATCCGTCCCAGCAGACCCGGCCGCGCAGAGGATGGCTCTGTATCGTCTTCTGGCACCAATTGGCCGGGCGATGTGTCCAGGTCGGCAAGCGGACGCTCAGGCGTCGCGGCCACGTCTGCCGGCGGCTCTGGCGCGTCATCTGCTGTGGCGGCGGCGGGTGCCTCATCCACTACCGGTGACGGCGATGGCTCGGGCGCTTCTGGCACCGCTGCGGGGGCCTCAGGCGCTGCGGGCGCATTATCCGCCGCGTCGCTGCTGCCGTCGCCGTCATCAATGATTGCGTCCAGGCCTTGGTCCAGTTTGTTGGAGGACTTGAACAGCCTGTCCTTGAGTTTTGAGAAGAATGCCATGTTGTGTCCAGCCACTGCGGTTCTTGTCCACCTAAGCCAGTCCGCGCCCTGTGAAAAGACCTCACCGTTTTGCGATCGGCACTCTTGGGGGTGTCGAAACACCTTCTGACACCCTAAATCCTATGGCATGATGACGGATATGACGCGCACAATCACCCTGCCCCTCATGCTGTCCGGCCTGCTCTCGGCCCTGCCTGCCCAGGCCACAGAGCCGCTGTCGGCAGACGCGTTCGAGCAGTTCACAACGGGCCGCACCCTGACCTATTTCAGCGGCGGCAGCCCCTACGGCATTGAGAAATACCTCCCCAACAGACGGGTGATCTGGTCTTTCCTGGACGGCAGATGTCAGGAAGGCACATGGGCCCCCAGCGGCCCCTATATCTGCTTTGAATACAACACCGACAGCGGCCCGCAATGCTGGCAATTCTTTCTGCAAAACGGACAGTTGCGCGCCGTTTTCGAGGATGGCAGCGAAGAGGCCACGCCCTATGCTGCCGAAGACGCGAGCGAGGAGATGTACTGCATGGGCCCAGATGTGGGCGCTTGAGCCGCGCGAAGCGCATCCAAGGCTTACGCTTTGAGGCGGTAGCCCGTGCTAAACCAGCGCCAGCACAATCCTGTCACCGCAGCACAGGACAAGAGGCACACCATCAGCCCCAGCATTGGGTCACTATCTGATGTGCCGATAAAGCCATAGCGCACGCCGTCAATCAGGTAAAAAACCGGGTTGAGGTAGATGATCGATTGCAACCCTTCAGGCAAGCGCTCGATCGAATAGAACGTGCCAGACAGGAACGCCAACGGCGTGATGACGAAATTCGTGATCGCGGCCATCTGGTCAAATTTCTGCGCCAGGATGCCGGCGATAACGCCCATTCCGCCCAGCAGGATCGCGCCCAGCACAACGAAGATGGCCGCCCAAAGCGGATGCGCCACACTGTGGCCCAGCACCAGCACAAGGCCGAGTGTAATCGTGAAGGCCACCAGCGCCCCCCGCAGGACACCGCCCGCAAGATAGCCCGCCACCAATTCCGATGCGGAAAGGGGCGGCATCAACGTGTCAACGATGTTGCCCTGTACCTTGGAAATAACGATCGACGAGGACGTGTTGGCAAACGCATTCTGGATCACAGTCATGGTCAGAATGCCCGGGGCCAGAAACTCGATGAAGGGCACCCCCATGACTTGCCCGCGCGCGGGGCCGATGGCCAAGGTGAAAACACCAAGAAACAACGCGCTCGTGACCAGTGGCGCAAGTACGGTCTGCGTCCAGACGGCCATGAAACGCTGGGTTTCCCGCAGCGCCAAGGTCTGCAGACCCAGCCAGTTCACTTTGCCGAATCGGCGCTCGCCCATGGGTGTCATTGCTGCCGTGCCTCTATTTCGTTTCGATTTATCACGTTCAAGCCGCCCATGACGGCTACGCCGCCTTGTAACTGCCTGCGCTGCGCCATACACTATGTCATCAAGGAAAACAGCCCAGACGGCAGGGGATCGCCCCTGCCGTCGGCTTTTGTGGAGAATACGATGTCCTGGACCGATGAGCGTGTTGAACTCCTCAAGAAGATGTGGGGGGAAGGCCAGAGCGCCAGCCAGATCGCCAAGGAATTGGGCGGGGTGACGCGCAATGCCGTGATCGGCAAGGTGCACCGCCTTGGCCTGTCAAACCGCGCAACCGGAGGCAGCAAAGCCGCCAGCAAGGAAAAAGCCGCTAAGGCTGAACCCGCCAAGGCAAAGGCCGCAGAGCCAAAGCCGGCAGCGGCACAGCCAAAGCCCGCCGCTGCGCCCAAGCCCGCGCCTGCGGCACAGCCTGCCGTCAATTCGCTGATGTCGCCTGCGGCCCGTAGGATCGTGCCCGCCGGCCAGCCACTGCCGCCGCAGCCCTCCGCCAATGAGATCAGCCCGGAAGCGCTGGCCTCTGTGCGCGAGGTCGAAAAGAAGGCGCGCAAGCTGACGCTGATGGAATTGACAGAGCGGACCTGCAAATGGCCCATCGGCGATCCCGCAACGGATGATTTCTGGTTCTGCGGTCTGCCCGTGCAGCCGGGCAAGCCTTACTGCGAGGCCCATGTCGGCGTGGCGTTCCAGCCGATGTCGAGCCGCCGCGACAGGCGCCGCTGACGCTTCACACAGTATAAATGCGGTATAACCCCGGTATCTCCTCGATACTGGGGTTATTTCGTCTTTGGCGCGCGGAGTGCTGTGACAGCTTTTCAACGGCATCGACCCCGGCTATACGCGCCCAATGGCCCAGAACCCCCCAAACCTCCGCCCCGATCTTGCGTCTCCCACACTTGTCGACAGTCGACGCAGTGGCCAGCCCACCATCGGCATGGTGTCGCTTGGCTGCCCCAAGGCGCTTGTGGATAGCGAACGCATCCTCACGCGGCTGCGCGCTGAGGGCTATGGCGTGAGCCCGGATTATGCCGGCGCGGATGCAGTCATCGTCAATACATGTGGCTTTCTTGACAGTGCGAAGGCAGAAAGCCTTGAAGCGATTGGTGAAGCGCTGACAGCGAACGGCAAGGTCATCGTCACGGGCTGTCTCGGAGCAGAGCCTGATTACATCACTGGCGCCCATCCGAGCGTGCTCGCCGTCACCGGACCCCACCAATATGAGCAGGTGATGGATGCTGTGCATACGGCTGTGCCCCCCAGCCCGGACCCGTATATCGATCTGGTTCCGCAGCCCTCCATTAGCCTGACCCCACGTCATTATAGTTATGTAAAGATTTCAGAAGGCTGCAATCACAAGTGCAAGTTTTGCATTATCCCGGACATGCGCGGACGGCTGGTCTCTCGCCCGGCCCATGCGGTTGTTCGGGAGGCCACACGCCTCGTTGAGGCCGGCGTTAAGGAACTGTTGATCATCAGTCAGGATACTTCGGCCTATGGCGTGGATATCAAACACGCAGAAGACAGAGGCCATCGGGCGCATTTGACCGACCTTGCCCGTGATTTGGGCGGTTTGGGCGCTTGGGTACGCTTACACTATGTCTACCCATACCCCCATGTGCGTGACGTCATTCCCCTTATGGAACAGGGGCTCGTCTTGCCATATCTCGATATTCCTTTCCAACACGCCCATCCCGACACCCTGCGCCGCATGGCGCGCCCTGCCGCCGCCGAACGCACCCTCGATCGCATCGCGGAATGGCGTGATATCTGCCCCGACATCACCCTGCGCTCGACCTTCATCGTCGGCTATCCCGGCGAAACCGAGGCAGAGTTCCAAACCCTGCTCGATTGGATGCAGGAGGCGCAGCTCGATCGTGTGGGGTGCTTCAAATACGAAAATGTCGAAGGCGCACGCGCCAATGATCTGCCCGATCACGTACCCGATGAAATCAAACAAGACCGCTGGGAGCGTTTCATGGAAACCGCCCAAGCCATCTCTGAGGCACGACTGGCCACCAAGGTAGGCAGCCTTCAGGACGTGATCGTGGATGAGGTCGACGAAGAAGGGGCCATCTGCCGCACCAAGGCTGACGCCCCCGAGATCGACGGAAACCTCTTCATCGAAGAGCCCCCCAGCACGCTGGCCCCGGGCGACATCGTGCGCGTCGAGGTGATCGACAGCAGTGAGTATGACCTTTGGGGGCGTGTGGTTCCGGGCTGAACAGTCCGCGCAAATGCGCCCAATCTCAGGCCGCCGGCCCTCACAGGCCCGCGGCGGTCTCCCGGACGACCTGCTGGCGTTCGGCGTTGGGCGGGTGCGTCCCAAGAAACCGGTCGCCGGGATCAGGAATGCGCGAGAAGAACGCAGCCCCGCGCACAGGGTCATACCCAGCGCGGGCTGCGATAATCGTGCCCAGACGGTCTGCCTGCAATTCAAAATCTTTCGAATAGGCACGCGCGCCCAGTTCTGCGCCCAATTGCAGGGCCAATTCCACGGAGGCGGGATCTCCACCGCTTAGTCCGATCAATCCGCCAAGAATAAGCCCGCCAGCCCTGGCATTGCTGCGCGTTTGGGGGAGGTGCCCGGCGATATGGTGCGCCGCTTCATGGCCCAGCACAAAAGCAAGCTCATCCCCGTTGCGCGCGTCAGCGATCAGAGCAAGCGTAAACACGATCTGCGGACGCCCAGCGCGGTTGAGTGTCTGGAAGGCATTGGCGGGCGCCGATGCATCGTCCAACACCAGGATCTCAAAATCACAGTTCAGGCGCTGTGTCGTGTCCCGGCAATATTGCTCGGCCACCGGTTCGACGCGGGCCACCACGCCTGTAAAAAGCACTGCGCTTTCTTCAGCAGAACGTGCTGAAAAGTCGGCATTATCGCTCGGCGGGGCGCTACAGGCCGCAAGCCCAAGCACACAGCCAAGGGCCACAAGCACATTTTTTGCGCAGTTTTGCATGTTTCCCCCTTGCCGTCCTGCACACCGATCTACCTGACACTCATGCATAAAGAGATCGAAGTCGTATACAACGGAAGTTGTCCCATCTGCTCGTCGGAGGTGGCGGTGTATCGCCGTCATGCCGAAGGCCGCGCTTTGCCCATCGTCTTTTCCGATCTGCATGAGACCGACCTCGCACGGGTCGGGCTGGACAAAGACAGCGCCGCACGGCGGTTTCATGTGCTCAAGAACGGGCAACTGCTGTCGGGAGTTCCCGCCTTCATCGAACTGTGGTCTTCGATCCCTCGCTATCGTTGGCTGGCCCGCATCGTGGGCCTGCCGGTGATCCGCACCCTCGCAAGCCTGCTCTACATCACCATACTGGCACCCACGCTCTACGCCATGCACAAGCGCCGCGAGCGACGCGCAGCATCGGCTCAGGCCAAGCAGCCACAGGCAGCCCAGCCCAAGCCCGCCCCGCAGGCGGCTGAGAACGAAAGCGCCTGACATAGGCGCCGCAAGGCGTTAGATGTGGGGCATGTTTACGATCGAACACGAATTTGACGCCACCGTCGTGACACTCATCGATGAGGGCGCCAACCATCTTCAAGGCGATGTCACCGTGCATGCCTTTGAGGAATGCGTCACCGTAGAGCAACTGGACCCCCATACGGACAGGGTGAACAAGATCACGCTGTCCATGGCGCAGTTGCGCGACATGGCAGCGGCCCTGAACCTGCCAGAAGGCGTTTACCGACTGGGCGACGCCCCGGGAAAGGCGCCCTGACATGCTGCCGCGCAGCGGCGCGATCCGCGTCGCCGTCCGCGGGCTTGTCATGCACGACAACAGGCTGCTTCTCGTGAATGCCTGGGCAGACCATCGTGCGGCTTTGTGGTGTGCTCCCGGCGGCGGCGCCGAGGCCCACAGTGCGCTGCCTGACAATCTGGCCCGCGAGATCTACGAAGAAACGGGGCTGCGCGCCGAGGTTGGGGCCGTCTGCCTTGTCAATGAATTCCACGATCAGGCGCGCGGCTTTCACCAAGTGGAGATTTTCTTTCGCTGCACCGTCGCCGATCGCAGCATCGATCCGGAGTGGCGCGATCCGGAGGGGGTCGTCAAAAGCCGGATCTGGGTCAACCGCGACGAAATCGCCGATCTCACTGTCAAACCCTCCTGCCTTGCGGAGGTTGCCTGGCAGGAAAGCGATCTGACCTATGATCCGTTGGAGCCCCTTTTGGGCTGAGCCGGGCGCAAGCCCAGCGCGATGCCACCGATCACGCCCAGGCAGGCCAGCCCCACTTGCAGGCTGAGCGCCTCACCCAGCAACAGCGCGCCGCCCAGAATGGCAATGACCGGAACAGTCAACTGCACAAGCGCCGCGGTGGTCGTTTGAATCTGCGGCAAAACATGGAACCAGAGCGCATAGCCCAGCCCAGAGGCCAGCGCCCCGGAAACGACGCCCCACAACAGCCCCTGTGCGGTGACAGCACCACCCAATGGCAACCAGACCAACAGCAGCGCCAGACTGGCCCATAGGAAATTCGCCGCCGTATCGCCCAGTGCCCAAGCCGATCCCCTGCCCTGCCACGTGTAAAGCGCCCACCCAAGCCCTGCGCAAACCATCAGGCCCGCGCCAAACAGATCAATGCGCGCATCCGGCCCCGGCCAGAGCAGCCACGCCAGGGCCGTCAGGGCAATCCCCATGCCAAGCCACCGCATCCAGCCAATTGGCTGGCCTGTTGCAACAGCGGCTCCAAACAGCCCGGCCTGCACGGTGGCAAACAGGATCAACGCGCCAACGCCTGCATCAAGCGTCAAATAAGCCATTGAAAACCCGCCCAGATACACAACAAGCCCGAGCACCGACAGCAGAAGATACTGCCATGCCCGCCCCCCCTTGCGGCGCAGCGGAAGGCTGCCACGCGTGGCCAGAGCCAGCACCGCCAGTACCCCTGCGCCCGCCAAAACGCGGATGACGGCAAAGCTGACAGGGTCTGTCCCAGACGCAACACCAGCCCGGGTCAAAAGGGAGTTGGCGGCAAAAGCCAACATTGTCAGCGCGGTCAGAAGAAACAGGCGCACGGGGCCCTCTCCGGGATAGGATCAAAAGACATCCCGGCCACTTAGCGTCAAAGCGCGCCCCCCCGCCAGCGCAAAGGGGCTGATGCGAGGTCAAATTTCCAAAAGCAGACGGGTCGCGCGTCAGGACCAGCGGAAATCAAAGGACAGCAGATAATTGCCTGAATGCGCGCCCGGGTTCCATCTGGACAAAGTGTTTAACATGTCCATCAGCGGGCCCATGTAGTTCAACTCCACCTCGTCCATATACCGCAACATGCGTCGGAACTCGGGCTCAACATCGCCGCGAAAGCGAAATCTTCGAAAACCGACGCGATCGGGCATGATCAGGTTTGCATCCCGGGTGTAGATGCTGATGGTGCCGTGACTGTTGTTTATGGCCATCATCTGCAGCGTCTGTCCCATCAGTCGCTTGAAAGTAGACATGGCATAGCCGCGCAGCAGGCCGATCGTAAGGCCGCCGGTGATGGAGGTGCCCGTTGGCAGGCCGCGCATCTTCAGCATCAGCTTGGTCATGGTGTCCAAATCCCATTCATCCCCCCAAATGCGATTGGACTGGTTGACATTTGGAAAGCTGATCGGGCCGTTCGAGGTGATCATCACGCCCGACGCGAAAAAATCGTATCCCATTGATTTCTCCTGTTTCTATGCGAATAAAAATGCTGTGAGACGCCCTAACAAAATGGGGGCGAGAACGATCACGCTTTCGTGATCTTTCTTCATACTAGGCGGCAGGGGTTGCGTGTTTCAAGCGTGCAGCGCCGAGGGTGCTACAAGCAGCGCCCATTTTTCCGAGAAATTAGGGGGCTGTTTGCTGCGCCAAACGCGAGATCAGCGGCCCTGACAGATAGGACCATTGGCCCGCCACCATTGTGCCGGCAGGCCGCCCCGCGCGATCCAGAACGACGAGGTCACTGCGCTGACCCGCCTGCAGCGTGCCCCGGTCTGTCAGCCCGAGCACGCGTGCCGGATTTCTGGACACCAGATGCCAGGCGTCCGTGTCTGTCGCCTGCACGTGCAGCGCAGCCTGGCGCAGCGCGGGGTAGTGATAATCCGACACCAGCACATCGCAGCGCCCGGCAGCGATCTGCGCCTGTGCCGAGATACCCTTGTCGTGGCTGCCGCCGCGCACGACGTTTGGCGCGCCCAGAACAATCACGTCGCCCCCGGCCCGTGCCGCCTGCACCGCGTCTTCAGTTTCCGGGAATTCGCTGACATGCGCGCCAAGTGCACGGTACTGGGCACGCGTCTGCGCCGAGCTGTCATCATGGCTGCCCAAAACCACGCCATCGCTTGCCAAGCTGGCGGCAAAGCGGGCCAGCTCTGCTGTATGATCCACCGCGTTCAGCCGATGCAGAAGTGCCAGATGCGCCTCTGGGGACCGACCGGATTTCAACGCCTGACCAGTCAGGCGCGGCGGGCGCTTTCCGGCGTTCAGAGCCGCGCGCGGCAAATGATCATTGAACACCACCATGGGGATGGCGTGTTGCGCCACAAGCGATGCAATCTCATCAAAATCTGAGACGAGGCTGATCTCGACGCGCAGCTGCACCCGCATATCCGTGGCTAGATCCGCACGCGCCGCATCCAACGCCAGCAGCAAGCGGCGGGCGAAATCGGGGCTGCGAATACCCCCTTCCCAAGACCAGAACTGGGCTAAGACGGCCGTGGTGATCCCGTTGGCGGCCAATTCCGCATCCAGTGCGGCCAGCCCATCCCCCAAATCCTTCATGACACCGCGACGGGGCGCAAGATGGCGCTCAAAGCCGTCCCCGTGCAGATCAACCAGACCCGGGCGCACAGTGTAACCATCCAGCCCCTGCCACAGGCGCTGGGGATCGGCGGGAAGAATGGGGGGCAGACCGTGAAGCATGGCTGCCTTTAGCCTGCGCGGTATCAAAGGGCAAAGCCAAAGCTCACGCGGGCAAGTCACCCGGCAAGGATTGGGGGCCTTCATCGCCCCAGGCCCGTCCGTGATCCTTCCGCCCCCTCCTGCCCTGAAAAGCGGTCATGAGACGCCGGTGTTCGGGCCCCGGCGTATTTGCAGACTGCCGCAAAGGCGATGTCGGGCCTGAGAGATAGAATTTTCGAAAATCCGACTACGTCTAGAGGCACATCGCCCAATGGATCGGAGCGCACAGACATGCTGACGCCAAACACCCCCACAGCCGCAACGGCCCAGCCAAACCCGCCCAGCGCTTGCAGGAACGGCCCAAACGCGACAGGGGCGTGCTCGCGCCGCCCTCGCCCGTGCAACAGGATCACAGCCATTCCTTCACATCATCTTGCAGGCCAGCCATGAACACCGCGAAGCGATCCCTGCTGTTCACGCCCGCCAATCGCCCGAGCGCTTTTGAGAAAGCCCTCGGGACCGGCGCAGACATCATCTGCCTTGACCTTGAGGACGCCGTCCCTCCCGATCAGAAAGCCGCAAGCCGCGACCAAGCAATCGCCTTTCTCAGCACGGCGGGGCCCGCGGGCGTCACGCGCTGCCTGCGCATCAACGGGCTGAGCAGCCGGGCCGGTCTGGAAGACCTTGTCGCCGTTGCCAAGGCCGCACCCGCCGAAGGGATGATCATGCTGCCCAAAGTTGGCGAGGCTGCTGAATTGCGGCTGGCAGACGCGATTTTGTCAGAGGCCGGCAGTGGCCTTGAGCTTGCCGCGCTTGTCGAAACATTGGACGGTCTGGAGAACGTGTCCGACATTGCCCGGGCGACCGGCCGCCTCAAGCTGATCATGTTCGGGGCAGTGGATTTCAGCGCAGAACTCGGCACCCCGAACGCAGAGGGCCCGCTCAGCTATGCGCGCGGTCGCATCGTGCATGCGGCCAAGCGGGCAGGCATCGATGTGATGGACGTCCCAGAGCTGAACTTCCGCGATACGGACGTGATTGCCAGCAGCGCAGTCCGCGCGCGCGACAGCGGCTTTACGGGCAAGGCCGCCATCCATCCAGCGGGCATCGCGCTCATCAATGAGACGTTCACGCCCAGCGCTGAGGAAATTGCCCATGCCCAACGGGTGATCGCCGCCTTTGACGCCGCGCCCAACGGGCTGGCTGTGCTCGACGGACAATTGGTTGAAGCCCCTGTCATTAAGGCGATGCAACGGCGGCTGGCCATCGCACAAACCTGCGGATTGCTGTGAGCCGGTTGGCGCAAACCCCGGCTGCGGCCTGTCGGGTCGCATCTTGGAAACGGTGTGCCCTCGATTGACCTGCCCAGCGCCCATGGCGTACCGCTACAGGCAGCGTGCAAGAAGCATGGAACGCGACGCAAATGGCGGCAACAGCCCAATGCAGCGCGGGTGCCTCTGCTTGAGTGGCTCTGGCAAACAGGCCCGCGCTGACATCTGGAGCGGTTGTTGCACCGGGTGCGCGCGCAAAGGAAAACAGGGAAGACAAGATGAATATGGTCGATCTGGACAGTATCTCGATCCCGGCTTCTGACGACTGGGCCGAGATTCGCGATGGGGTTGGACGCCTCTGCGCAGAGTTTCCCAATGACTACTGGCTGGAGTTGGACAAGCATGACCGCTATCCGACGGATTTTGTGCGGCGGTTGACGGACTCCGGCTTCTTGGGCGCGCTGATCCCGGAGGAATATGGCGGCTCAGGCTTGCCGCTGAGTGCCGCGGGCGTTGTTCTGGAAACCATCCACGAACGCGGATGCAACGCGGCTGCCTGCCACGCTCAGATGTATACGATGGGCACAGTGCTCAAATACGGCTCCCCGGAGCAAAAGCGGGCCTACCTGCCCGGCATCGCCAGCGGAGCGCTGCGTCTGCAAGCCTTCGGCGTGACAGAGCCCACCACGGGCAGCGATACGACGCAGCTCAAAACCCGCGCCGAACGCACGGAGCGCGGCACCTATATCGTGAACGGCCAAAAGGTTTGGACGAGCCGCGCCTTCGAATCTGATCTGATGCTTTTGCTGGCCCGCACAACACCCGCCGCACAGGTTGAGAAGCGCTCTGACGGGATGTCGGTCTTTTTGCTGGATATGCGTGAAGCCCTCGGCAATGGCCTCGAGTTGCGCAAGATCGATGCCATGATCAACCACAACACCTGCGAAGTGTTCATCGACCAGCTCGAAATTCCGGGCGATACGCTGGTTGGCACCGAAGGCAAAGGGTTCCGCTATATCGTTGACAGCATGAACGCAGAGCGGATTTTGATCGCCTATGAATGCATTGGCGATGCCAAATTCTTTATCCGCAAAGCCGTGGAATACGCCAAGGAACGCACAGTTTTTGGCGCTCCGATCGGCGCCAATCAGGGCATCCAGTTCCCCATTGCCAAAGCCTATGCCGATGCGCAGGCGGCGGAATTGATGGTCAAGAAAGCCGCCGCCCTGTTTGATGCCGGCCATCGCGCCGCCGCGGAGGCCAACATGGCAAAGATGCTGGCAGCGGACGCCTCCTGGCAGGCGGCCGAAATGTGCATGCAGGTATATGGCGGGTTTGCCTTTGCCCGCGAATACGGCATCGAGCGCAAATGGCGCGAAGCCCGCCTGTACCAGACGGCACCGATCTCCAAGAACATGATCCTGGGCTATCTTGGACAGCATGTTCTGGGGCTGCCACGCAGCTATTAGGGGCTGCAGGCAGACGCCGATCATGGGGGCAGAGGCAACAGACACGCGCGCGCCGGCCGAGGCCGACACCAGCACCCGCTGGCTGGTCTTGCTGGGGGTTTGGCTGATCTATTTCGCCTTTGGCATCTGTGTTGCCTCAATGGCCCCGCTGGTGGGCCCGATTGCCCGGGAACTGGGCGTGGGAAATGGTGTGATGGGGGCCATTCTGGGCGCTTGGCCCCTGCTCTATGTGGCTTCGGCCATTCCGGGCGGCATCCTGTTGGACCGGTTCGGCGCGCGCCGCATGCTGTTTTGCGCCGCGCTGATCATGGCCGCCTCTCTGGGCGCCCGCAGTCTGGCCGAAACGCCTGTGCAAATGTTTCTTGCTGTGGCGCTGTTTGGCATCGGCGGGCCTTTGATATCCGTCGGCGCCCCGAAAACCATCACCGGGCTGTTCTCGGGCAAGGCGCGCGCCTCTGCGATGGGGATCTATGTGACCGGCCCCTATCTGGGCGGTATCCTTGCAATGGCGCTGACAAACAGTGTGGCCATGCCATTGGTGGACAATGCCTGGCGCAGTGTCTTGCAACTCTATGGCGCGTTCATGCTCACCTGCGGCGCGATCTGGCTTGTGATTTCGCACCGTGCAGCCCGGCGCGGCCTGCTCGCAAAGCCTGGCGAGGGAAAGAAGTTCGATCTGGCTGCCTTTGCCGGCATTCTGCACCTGCCGGACGTGCGCCTGATCCTGGTGATGAGCATTGGCATCTTCTTCATCAATCACGCTCTCAACAACTGGCTGCCCGAAATCCTGCAAGGGCGCGGGTTCAGCCCGGTAGAGGCCGGCTTCTGGGCGGCGATCCCATCATCGGTGGGCATTCTCGGCGTGCTGATCATCCCCCGTCTGGCCACCCCGCAGCGGCGGTTGCGCATTCTTGGCGTGCTCTTTCTGGCGGCGCTCGGTGCCAGCCTCCTGCTGCATGCGACAGCGCCCGGATTCCTGCTGACAGGGCTGGTGCTTCAGGGGATTGCCCGCGGGTCCATGATGACAGTCGCCGTCTTGCTGCTGATGGAAACGCCGCATGTACCGCCGGAACGGCTTGGGCTTGCTGGGGGGCTGTTTTTCACCACGGCTGAAATCGGGGGCATGCTCGGACCTTTATCGTTTGGCCTGCTCTCCGAAGTGAGCGGTGGCTTTGCGGTGCCACTGTCATCGCTGTCGGTTGTCTGTGTTGTTTTGCTGATCTGCCTTGGGCGGCTGCGCAGTTTGCAGCGCTGATCCACGGATCGACCCAAGCCTGCCACCGGCACCCAGCCCAAGGGCCATGCGGCAGACGTGACAAAGGGGGCCGTAGCCCCCTTTGCTTAGACAGATTGCAATCGAATTCCCGAGGGAATTGCGATCTTACATCATGCCGCCCATGCCGCCCATGTCGGGCATGCCGCCGGCCGGTGCCGCGCCTTCCTTGGCGGGCTTGTCGGCGACCATGGCTTCGGTGGTGATGAGCAGCGAAGCAACCGATGCCGCATCTTCCAGAGCCGTCCGGACAACCTTGGCGGGGTCGATCACGCCGAAGGAGAACATGTCGCCATACTCTTCCGTCTGGGCGTTGAAGCCGAAGGTGTCGTCGCCGCTCTCGCGGACCTTGCCTGCCACAACGGCACCGTCAACACCGGCATTCTCGGCGATCTGGCGCATCGGCGCTTCGATGGCGCGGCGCACGATGGCGATACCCGCGTCCTGATCGGAGTTTGCACCGGTCAGACCTTCGAGCGCCTTGCCGCCCTGAACCAGAGCAACACCACCGCCGACGACAACGCCTTCCTGCACAGCTGCGCGGGTTGCGTTCAGCGCATCGTCAACACGGTCCTTGCGCTCTTTCACTTCCACTTCGGTCATGCCACCGACGCGGATCACGGCAACACCGCCGGCCAGCTTGGCCACGCGCTCTTGCAGCTTCTCACGGTCGTAATCGGAAGTGGTTTCCTCGATCTGGTTGCGGATCTGGGCCACGCGGGCTTCGATCTCGGCCTTCTCGCCGGAACCATCAACGATGGTGGTCTCGTCCTTGGTGATCTGGATTTTCTTGGCAGAGCCGAGCATTTCCATGGTCACGTTCTCGAGCTTCATGCCGAGATCTTCGGAGATCACCTGACCGCCGGTCAGGATCGCGATGTCCTGCAGCATGGCCTTGCGGCGGTCGCCGAAGCCCGGTGCCTTGACGGCTGCGATCTTCAGACCGCCACGCAGCTTGTTCACAACCAGCGTTGCCAGCGCTTCGCCTTCCACGTCTTCCGCGATGATCAGCAGAGGCTTCTGGGACTGGATGACCTGCTCGAGCAGCGGAACCATCGGCTGCAGGGAGGACAGCTTCTTCTCGTGCAGCAGCACGATGCAGTCTTCCAGCTCTGCAATCATCTTGTCAGGGTTGGTGACGAAATAGGGGCTCAGGTAGCCGCGGTCGAACTGCATGCCTTCGACGACCTCAGTCTCGGTCTCCAGGCCTTTGTTCTCTTCGACAGTGATCACGCCCTCGTTGCCAACCTTCTGCATCGCGTCAGAAATCTGGCGGCCGATTTCGGCTTCACCGTTGGCGGAGATGGTGCCAACCTGTGCAACCTCGTCGGAGTCCTTCACTTCGCGTGCGGACGCCTTGATCGACTCGATGACCTTCGCAACGGCCATGTCGACGCCGCGCTTGATGTCCATCGGGTTCATGCCGGCAGCAACCGACTTGAGGCCTTCGCGCACGATGGCCTGCGCCAGAACCGTGGCGGTGGTGGTGCCGTCGCCGGCCTCGTCATTGGTGCGGGAAGCCACTTCCTTCACCATCTGGGCGCCCATGTTCTCGAACTTGTCTTCCAGCTCGATCTCTTTGGCAACGGACACGCCGTCCTTGGTGATGCGCGGTGCGCCGAAGGACTTTTCGATGACCACGTTACGGCCTTTGGGGCCCAGGGTCACTTTCACGGCATCGGCCAGAACGTTGACACCGTTCAGCATGCGATTGCGGGCGTCGGTATCGAACTTGACGTCTTTAGCAGCCATTTTGCTACTCCTTGGAATTCTTAGGTTTGGTCAGGAAAAAGCAGACGGGATCAGGAAATGATGCCCAGAACGTCGCTTTCCTTCATGATCAGCAGCTCTTCGCCGTCGACCGTGACTTCGGTGCCGGACCACTTGCCGAACAGGACCTTGTCGCCTTCTGCAACGGCCATCGGGATCAGCTCGCCGCTGTCCTTGCGCGCGCCTTCACCGGCTGCGACGATCACGCCCTCGGCGGGCTTTTCCTTGGCGCTGTCGGGGATGATCAGGCCACCGGCTGTCTTTTCTTCGGATTCGACGCGACGGACCAGAACACGGTCGTGAAGCGGTTTGAAAGCCATCAGAGACACTCCTTGGGTTCTCTCGTTGAACTTCATTATCACTCGGATGAAGTGAGTGCTAATGACCGCGATGTAGGCAAAGCCCCCCCTGCCGTCAACCGGCTTAACCCCAATTTTCGCGGGAAAATGCGCTGCAGCGCAGCACGCGGCCGACTCCCTAATGTTTGGTCTGAGTACGACCGAAAACGAGAGGAGCACCCAAATAGGCCCCCTACGAATGATGCCTCCTCAAGATCTGACTTCCAGCACCCCACGTTCAGAACGCTTATATATCTGTGCTCTGCCGTGTTGCTTGGGCAATACGCCGAGAGTATATGCTTTGCGCAGGTGGAATTTGCACATGCAGGATTTGATTTATGCTTCACACAGACAGCGGTTCAGACCCCCTGTTTGCGCCCACCGCCCAAGCGAGTCGTCTGTCAGATCCTGCACCGGTTGTTGTTGTGGGTCTGCCGCGCTCAGGCTCATCACTCTTAAGCCATGTGCTGTCGCAAGCCACAGATTGGTACGTGTTCGACGATCTCTACACCGCGCGCCACGCGCAAGGCTTGGGGGCCGATTTCGACAGCCCTCTGATGCCGTCCCAGTTCGAGGAAATGTTGTACTTTCTTGGATGGCAAATCCGTGCCCGGCTGCTCCACACAGAATACGCCAAACCTGCCTGCAGCATAGACGAAGTGGAGCCGATGAATGACGCGATCCGCGCGTGCTTCAAAAACAGTCTCCCGAGTTGGCCGAGCCTGCAGGAGGAATGGATGGCGCGGCTTGCACTACGAGCAGGCGCCACACGTTGGGGATGGAAAACGCCCGGAGCGTTTCGGTACCTTGATGAACAGAAACGTGTCTATCCAGGCCTCAAGGTCATCTACCTGATGCGGCGCCCGGAAAAGGTTCTTGCCTCTTACAAGCACATGGATCCCTCAAACAAGGATGGCAATCCAGCCCAGTATCACCCTGTGGCCCACGCCATCTATTGGCACATAGCCGCCAGATCCTGGCATCAGGCCGAGCAGGACGGTGATGACAGCACGGCCTTTGTCACGTTCGAAGATTTGACAGCAGACGTGGCCGAAACCGCCAAGCGTTTGGGCACATTCCTCGATAGCCCTCTGGACAGCGTCACCTTGCCGGAAAAGGCAAATTCATCTTTCCAGGGCGGCGTGGCCAAAGGGGGCGCGCGGCAAGGATTGACAGGCCTTGAGATGCGCATCCTGAAGTGGATTGCCGGACACGAGCGCGATCACCTTTTCCCGGACAGCCCTATGGAGATGCCGCCCTTGCGAGGCGGGGATATCATAGACTTTGTCAAATGCAGCTTCGTGTTCACGAGCTACCGGCTCGGCCTCATCTTCAAACGCATCCGAAGAAGATTTTTCTCTCCAGCATCTTAACAAGGCACCGGCTGATGCCCGATAGTCAGCCCCCGGAACCCGTGTAGCCCTGTTCCTGTGCACCCGCGCACAAACGCCCCTTTCGCGGCCCAGAACTTGGGCCTATAAGGCGCGCGAAAAATACCCTGAGAGGCAATTGCAATGACGACGCTCGTTTTCGGTCACAAGTCCCCCGACACCGATTCCACCGGCTCCCCGCTGGCTTGGGCATGGTATCTGAACACCCAAGGCGGTGATGCAGAGGCCGTGCTGCTCGGCGAGCCCAACACGGAAGCGGCCTGGATGCTGGAAAAGTGGAA
>JAKVBK010000013.1 GCA_022447275.1 Oceanicola sp.
TGGTTGACCCGTCGGTTGGGCCAACAGTCGTAAATGGCTGGATCGAGCAAGCCGACCCTTTCCGGGCGGATCTGTATACGTTCACGCTGGCTCAGCCAGAGAAGCTGAAAATTACAGCAACGTCCCTTATCGACAAAGATCACCCAGACTACATCGACACAAACCTGATCCTCTTTAATGCGTCGGGACAGGGTATCGCAGCCAATGACGATGCATTTGAATACCCAAGTTGGGACAGTCAAATCAAAGGCACGCTTGCCGCAGGCACCTATTACGTCGCGGTTGGGCCGAACAACATGGCCGCTTTTACATCGGAAGCTTTGTTCAATGCTGAAATGCCAGACGACGGAAATAACTTTTTTCTGAGCAATGACGATGGATACCTGTCCGCCCCAACAAGCGAAATTTTAGGCGTTGTCGGATGGCAGGAAGGCGCAACGGATGTGAATAACGCGTACGACGATCAATTCGGCACCTATACGCTCACAGTCGCCCCTGTTCCCATTCCTGCCAGCTTGCCCTTTATGTTTGCCGGGCTTGCAGGCTTGGCAATGGTGCGTCGGCGCGTGTCCGCTTGATCCATCAGCCTGCCCGCAACCCTGTTGGGGGCAGGCTATCCGGCCGCAAAGGGCGGAACCTTGGGGCCCGATTTGTGCTTGGAAGTGATCAGCTTACGGTCCAATTGGACCCTTGCGCTAGCTGGCGAGCCGTTCCTCGAGGAACGCCAATACCGTTTCTCGCGACACGTCTGATGTGACAAAGCTGTCTCCAATGTCGCGCGCGAGGATAAAACGCAACTGCCCATCCACCACCTTTTTGTCCTGCCCCATCAGGTCCAACAGGGCGGCGGCACTGGGCAGACCACCCGGAATTTCCGTCAGGTTGCGCTGCATGCCCATCTCGGTCAGATGCGCGCGCACCCGGCTTGGTGCTTCCTGAGCGCACAGCCCCAGTCGGGCAGACAATTCAAAGGCGAGGGCACATCCGATTGAAACCCCTTCGCCATGCAGCAGCTTGTCCGAATAGCCTGTCGCAGCTTCGAGCGCGTGGCCAAAGGTGTGACCGAGATTGAGCAGCGCGCGGTCGCCCTGTTCGGTCTCGTCGCGCACGACAATATCCGCCTTCATCTGCACCGAGCGGCGCACCGCCTCGACCCTTGCCGCCATGTCGCCTGCGGCCAGTGCGGGGCCATTTACCTCGAGCCATTCAAAGAAGTCTGCGGAGCCGAGCAGGCCGTATTTGACGACTTCCCCATAGCCCGCAAGAAAATCGCGTTGTGTCAGGGTGCCCAGCACGCCCGTATCTGCAATCACAAGGCTTGGCTGGTGGAATGCGCCAATGAGGTTTTTCCCGTGTACCGAGTTGATCCCTGTCTTGCCGCCAACAGAGCTGTCCACCTGCGCCAGCAAAGAGGTGGGGATTTGAACGAACCGCACACCCCGGCGCAGGACCGAGGCTGCAAACCCGGCCAGATCCCCGATGACGCCGCCACCAAACGCAACGACCACATCCCGACGCTCGATCTTCTGCTCCAACAGCCAATCAACCGTGCGGGTAAACTGCGGCCAGCCTTTCGTCGCCTCCCCGACTGGCAGTGACAGGGACACCATCTCGATGCCCGCTTCAGCCAGCCCGTTTCGCAGAGTGTCGAGATGCAGATTGGCCACGGTTTCATCGGTAATCACAGCCACCCGCGGGCGCTGCAGCAGCGGTGCGATCACGCGGCCCGCATCGCCCAGAAGACCGGGCCCGATCAGCACATCATAGGCTCTGTCCCCAAGGGGAACATGTACCGATGCCGCCTGTGTCATGCTGATCGCTCCTTCAAAACGTCTGGCCGCCGCAAGAGGGCCTGCACCACCTGCTCGACCATGTCTTCAATCGCGTAGCTGGCCTTGGCGTCAACGATGATATCCGCCTTTGCATAGTAGGGCGCCCGCTTTTCAAAGATGCCGGTCAGTGTGCCCTTGGGATCCGCCGTCCGCAGCAGGGGGCGCGTATCCTTGTGGCGCACCCGCTGCCACAACAGCTCAAGATCCGCGTTCAGCCAGACAGCCACCCCGGCAGAGGTGATGCGTGTGCGCGTTTCCTCGGCAAGATAGGCTCCCCCACCGGTAGAGAGGATGCAGCGGCGGGTTTCCAGCAAGCGCGAGATGATCTGAGCTTCCTTGATGCGAAAGAATGGCTCGCCATCTCGGGCAAAGATTTCTGCAATTGTCATATTGGCAGCGCGCTCGATCTCCTGATCGCTGTCAAGGAACGGAGCGCCGATGCGCTTGGCGAGCGCGGTGCCGATCGCCGTTTTGCCTGCGCCCATCATGCCCACAAGGACAACGGTCTTGCCTAACACATAGGACACGGGGAAGCGCCTTCTTGCTTGCAACAAAAATTCACTCAACCAATGGCGTGAACTTCATCCAATTACCATATAGAATGTCACAAAGACCGCGAATGATGCAGGCGGCAAAGCAGCATCCAAGGCCGCAACACCGGCTGATCGGGTGCTACAAACGAGGCCGAGAAGGATATGTCATGCTGAGATTACTTAAATTCTTGGCCTTTTTGCTGATCATAGGATTTATCGGGCTGGCGGGCTTCGCCTATCTCGGTGATTTGTCACCGGAGGTTGAACAATTGTCGCAGCCCATCCAGCTGGAGCTGGATTAATCCTGTGCGACGCCAGCCCCGCCTTCTCACCTGCCTCAGCGTCACGGCGCTGTGTCTCGCTGTGGGGGCGACGCCGATGCGCGCGCAGGAAACACCCCTTTCCGCCATCGACTGGCTGACGAAAAGCATCGAAGACCCGACCTCAGGCGAACTGCCCGTCACCGGAGGCGGCGCCCTGCCCGAAGAAATCACCGTCGCGCCGTTGGACGGCGCCAGCATTGATGGCTTAGGCGTTCTGACATCAGCGCGCAGCGGCCTGCCCCGCACGCTTTGGAGCACTGCCACCCGCGACGAAGTGATCGGCCGCGTGAAAACCTTTCCCAAGACAACGCTGCCCGCCGTACAGGATGCGTTTCGATTGGTGTTGCTTGCCGATCTGGATGCTCCGGCCAATAGCCCCGACAGCCTGCCCGGCAGCCTGTTTCTTACGCGTGTCGACGCCGCGCTCGATCGTGGGGACCTCGATGCCGCCCGTCGGCTGATTGCGGTGGCGGATCCGGCAGAGCCCGGCCTGTTTCGCCGCGCATTCGATATCGCCTTGCTGACAGGGCGTGAAGATGCCGCCTGCGACCGGCTGCGCACCACGCCGGGCATTGCGCCCTCCTATGCCGTGCGGGTGTTCTGCCTTGCGCGCACGGGCGATTGGCGCGCTGCCACCATTACCTTGCGCACAGGCAAGGCCTTGGGCGAAATCCCCGAAGCGCAATCAGCGCTGCTGGAACGCTTTCTCGATCTTGAAGCCTTCGACGGGGCAGAGGCCCTGCCCCGGCCACGACTGCCCTCCCCGCTGGAAATGCGTATCTACGAAGCCATCGGCGAGCCAATTGCCACCAATACCCTGCCGCTCGCCTTTGCCCATTCGGATCTGCGGGGGACTGTCGGTTGGAAAGCCCGGATCGCGGCGGCTGAGCGGCTGGCACAGGCGGGCGTTCTCTCCGGCCCGCGCCTGCTGGAGATTTATGGAGAACGGCAGCCCGCAGCCTCTGGCGAACCGTGGGACCGCGTTGCAGCCGTAACAGCGCTTCAAGCCGCATTGGAAGCCGCGGATACCGAGGCAATTGCCGATGCGCTTCCCGAAGCCATCGCGGAGATGTCTGCGGCCAATCTGTCCCATGTTTTTGCACAAGCGGTCGCAGATAAATTGCTGCGCGCCGATCTGGACGGATCCTCCCGTGAGGCGGCACTGCGCCTCGCCCTGCTAAGCGCAGACTATGAAACAGCCGCCCGCGACCTTTTGGAAATGGGCCCCCTGTCTGACCCGGAATTGACGGCGCTGGCCCGCATCGCCACGGGCCAGGCACCGGGCGACACCGACGGGCTGGGCCCGGAGTTGCAGGCGATTGCGGCCGCCTTCGCTGCGCCGCCCGCGCCGCTGCCAGAGGCTTGGCAGGCACGGCTTGGCGAGGGCGCGCTTGGCCTGATCCTGCTCGATGCGCTTGCCATATTGCCGACCGGAGAAACCGCGGACCAAGGCGATGTAACACTGGGACTTTCCCTGTTGCGTCGCATCGGCCTTGAGGGCACCGCCCGGCAGGCGGCCTTGCAATATGCCCTTTTGGCGGACCCCGCATGAGCCGGGCTCGCGCTCCGGACAGCCCGGCGCAGGCGCCCGATCTGCGCTGGATCGCAACATTCCTCGATGCACAATCAGCAGAGTTGGATGCCGCCCGCAACACGCTGCTGGCCTATGGGCGCGATCTGCGCAATGCGAGCGGATGGCTGGCCGCCAAGGGACTGTCCTTTCAGACAGCGCAACGTTCGGATTTAGAGGCCTACCTCGTGTCGCAGGAAGCTGAAGGCATGCGCCCGGCCACGCGGGCACGCCGGCTTTCCGCCCTCAAGCAGCTTTATCGCTTTGCCTTCGAAGAAGGCTGGCGCGCGGATAATCCGGTGCAACAGATTCAAGGCCCGGCCAAGGGCAAGCGCCTGCCAAAGACACTGAGCCTTGAGGATGTGGAAGCCCTGCTCGCCGCCGCGCGCACCCACGGGCGGAACCCGGCAGACCGGCTGCGCAACACCTGCCTGATGGAAGTGCTCTACGCCACGGGTTTGCGGGTGACAGAACTTGTCTCGCTGCCGGTGTCAGCGGCCCGGGGCGATCCAAGGCTGCTGCTTGTGCGGGGCAAAGGCGGGCGCGAGCGTGTCGTGCCCCTGTCAGAGCCCGCACGGGCGGCAATGCAGGCTTGGCTGCACAGCCGTGACACACGTGAGGAAGCGCTGCCCGCTGCCGCACGCTCGCCCTTCCTGTTTCCTTCGCGCGGCAAGTCCGGGCACATGACACGCACGCGCTTTTATCTGTTGATCAAGGAGTTAGCCGGGGCTGCTGGCATCCCCGCCGAGAATGTTTCGCCCCACACATTGCGCCATGCCTTCGCGACCCATCTGCTGGCCGGGGGGGCCGATCTGCGCGTGATCCAGACAATGCTGGGCCATGCGGACATCGCCACCACCGAGATTTACACCCATGTTCTGGAAGAGCGGCTCCAGCAACTGGTGCTCGATCATCATCCCCTTGCAGGAAAGGCACAGGGACAGGATTGATTGACCCGCGCAGGGTGCCGTCTCCGCAAGGATGCTTGAACCGGGACGCCCGGATGCCCATAACCGCCCTATGATGGATACTGCGACAACCGCCACCACGCTGGATGTTACCTTCTGGATCACGATCGGCGTGATCCTCTGTTTGCTTGTGTGCTCGGGGTTTTTCTCAGGCTCTGAGACGGCGCTGACGGCTGCCTCACGCGGCAAACTGCGCACCATGGCCGACAAGAAAGAGCGCGGTGCTGCCACGGCGCTGTCGCTCAAGGAAGATAATGAGCGGTTGATCGGGGGCATTCTGCTCGGCAACAACCTTGCAAACATCCTCGGCACCTCGCTGGCGACAGCCGCCGCAACCAAGGCCTTTGGTGACAGTGGCGTGGCCCTCGCCACTCTTGTGATGACCTTGCTCGTGCTGATCTTCGCAGAAGTGTTGCCGAAAACCTTTGCCATCACCGCGCCCGAGACAACCTCCGCCCGCGCGGCCCCTGTGGTCAGCCTTGTGATCACTGTGCTCGCCCCGTTTGTGGCCGTTGTCCGGCTCATTGTACGGGCTGTTCTGCGCCCCTTCGGTGTGCGGATTGAGGCTGGCGAGAACATGCTCTCGGTCCGCGAGGAAATCGTCGGGGCGCTGGCTTTGGGCCACTCTGAAGGAATAGTGGAAAAGGAAGACCGGGACCGCCTTTTGGGCGCGCTGGATCTGGGCGAGCGCACCGTTGAGGAGATCATGCTCCACCGCTCCGGGATCGAGCTGATCGATGCCGATGCTGATGCCAATGCCATTCTCGATCAGGCCCTCAACAGTGCCTATACCCGTCTGCCTGTCTTCAAAGACGACCCCGAAAACATCATCGGGGTGATCCACGCCAAGGACCTGCTGCGCGCCATGGACAAGCTGACCCGTGGGGCGGAGGCCTCCCCGAAGGCGCTGGCGGCTTTCGAGGTGACGGATGTCGCCATGGAGCCCTATTTCGTGCCCGAGACCACGACGCTGGACGATCAGATGCGCGAGTTCTTGCGCCGCCACACGCACTTTGCGCTGGTGGTCGACGAATACGGCGCCCTGCGCGGATTGATCACCCTGGAAGACATCCTCGAAGAAATCGTTGGGGAAATCACCGACGAGTTCGACGAGGACGCAGATCGTCCGATGCGGCGCACCGAGACCGGCGATTACCTGGTGGATGGCGGCATGACGATCCGCGATGTGAACCGTGCCATGGATTGGGCGCTGCCCGATGAAGAGGCCAACACGGTGGCCGGACTTGTCATTCACGAGGCCCAGATGATCCCGACCGAAGGACAGGTCTTTGCCTTCCACGGTTTCCGCTTCGAAGTCGCTGCGCGCGAGCGCAACAGGCTGACAAAACTGAAGATCCGCAAACTGTCGGTCTGATCTGAAGGCGCCCCTTTTTGCTATGCAAACGGGGCACGACTTCTCTGTTTGGCCTTCGGCCAAGGCTTTGAGTATTTTCCAGACAAAGACGGGCAGACAGCGCTTGGCGCGATGCGCGCCCTCAAGGGACGGGCAAACAAAAAAGGGGCCACCGATAGTGGTGGCCCCTTTTCTTGAATGGCCTGCGCGCGAAGGGCGCGCAGGGTGATGCGATCAGCCGACCAGTTCAAGGCCGGAGAAGAAATAGGCAATCTCTACCGCGGCGGTTTCCGGCGCGTCGGAGCCGTGAACGGAGTTTTCGCCAACCGACTGGGCGAACTCGGCGCGCACGGTGCCGGGGGCGGCATCGGCAGGGTTGGTTGCGCCCATGACGGCACGGTTGGTTGCGATGGCGTCTTCGCCTTCGAGGACCTGTGCAACGATCGGGCCGGAGGCCATGAATTCACACAGTTCGTCATAGAAGGGGCGTTCCGCGTGGACGGCGTAGAACACGCCAGCCTGTGCTTTCGTCAGGTGGATACGCTTTTGCGCAACAATGCGCAGGCCGGCCTCTTCGAACTTGGCATTGATCTTGCCAGTCAGGTTACGGGCGGTTGCATCGGGCTTAATGATGGAGAAGGTGCGCTGGATGGCCATGGGTGCCTCACGGTTGATGTTTCACTTGCGCGGGCGGGTAACACGGGTCTGCGGGAATGAAAACCCGTTGTGAAGCACAAGCTGCGGATTGACACCCCTGCCCGGCTCAGCCACATCCCGGCCATGCTGCGTATTCAGGATCTCTCTTACAGTATTGATGGCCGCGCTTTGTTCGATGGCGCCTCTGCCACCATTCCTGGCGGGCACAAGGTGGGCCTTGTGGGGCGCAACGGGGCGGGCAAGACCACTCTGTTCCGTCTGATCCGCAATGAGCTGACCTTGGATGGCGGGACGATTGATCTGCCCGCGCGCGCCCGGATCGGCGGGGTCGCACAGGAAGTGCCGTCCTCATCCGTGTCCGTACGGGATACGGTGCTGGCGGCGGATACGGAGCGGGCGGCCTTGCTGGTTGAGGCGGAAACGGCCTCTGACCCCGCGCGCATTGCCGACATCCAGACCCGTCTTGCGGACATCGATGCCTGGTCGGCCGAAGGGCGGGCCAGCGCGATTCTGCAGGGGCTTGGCTTTGACACGGCAGATCAGGCGCGGCCCTGCTCGGATTTTTCTGGCGGCTGGCGCATGCGCATCGCGCTTGCCGGTGTTCTCTTTGCGGCCCCGGATTTGCTGCTTTTGGACGAACCGACAAACTATCTGGATCTTGAGGGGGCGCTCTGGCTGGAAAGCTACCTCGCCCGCTATCCCCACAGTGTGATCATTATTAGCCATGATCGCGGTCTGCTGAACCGGGCTGTCGGGCATATTCTGCATCTCGAAGACCGCAAACTGACGCTTTATACCGGCGGCTATGACAGCTTTGCCAAGGCTCGCGCAGAGCGGCGCGCGGTACAGGCAGCCGCAGCCCGCAAGCAAGAGGCCGCCCTGGCGCATATGCAGTCTTTCGTGGACCGGTTCCGCTACAAAGCGTCCAAGGCGCGGCAGGCGCAATCCCGGCTGAAAGCCATGGAAAAGATGGAACGGATCACGGCGCCCGAAGATGCGGCGCGCACCGTTTTCACCTTTCCCCAGGCAGAAGAGTTGAGCCCGCCGATCATCGCGACGGAAAGCGCTTCGGTCGGCTATGACGCGCGCGTTGTGTTGGGCAAGCTCAACCTGCGGATCGATCAGGATGACAGGATTGCCCTGCTTGGGCGCAACGGGGAAGGCAAATCGACACTGGCCAAGCTGCTGTCGGACAGGCTGCCTGCGATGGGGGGGCGTCTCACGCGTTCTGGCAAGCTGCGCATCGGCTTTTTCGCCCAGCACCAGGTGGACGAGTTGCATGTAGATGAAACCCCGCTGCAGCATGTTGCGCGCCTGCGCCCCGAAGAAACACCGGCGCGCCTGCGCGCGCGCCTAGCGGGCTTTGGCCTCATGGCCGCGCAGGCCGAAACCGAGGTGGCCCGCCTGTCTGGGGGCCAAAAAGCCCGATTGTCGTTGCTTCTGGCCACGATTGATGCGCCCCATCTGCTGATCCTCGATGAGCCGACAAACCATCTCGACATCGAAAGCCGGGAAGCCCTGATCGAAGCGCTCAACACCTACACGGGCGCGGTGATCCTCGTCAGCCATGACATGCACCTGCTGAGCCTCGTGGCGGACAGGCTGTGGCTGGTCAAGGATGGGCGGGTTGCCCCCTACGAGGACGATCTGGAGGCTTACCGCAAGTTCTTGCTGGGCCAGGATGGGGCTGGCGATGAAAAGAAGCCCACCAAGGCAAAGCCAAAGAAGGTCAGCCAGGCGCGGATCCTCGAATTGCGCAGCCAGGCGCGCAAAGCCGAGGCGCGGGTGACAAAGCTGGAAGAGATGCGGGACGAATTGGCGCGCCGGCTTGGTGATCCCGAAGTCTATGAGGATCACATGACCGCCAAGCGAGATGTCTGGCAGGCAAAGTACGCCGAAGTTATGGATGCGCTTGATCGTGCCGAAGCCCTGTGGATGCAGGCAGAAGAAGCACTTGATACTGCGCAGGCCAGCTAGCTGTCGCCCACTCAAAGGGGCTGGCCGTTGAAGGCAGCGCACGTCGGGCGCGTGCAAAGCTTGCGTTGGTTTGCCGCTGCGGTTTCACAGGGCTTGAATTGGGGGGCAGTTCGGGTCACTGCTGCGCCATGGACGTTACTTTTCTGATCTCCGCCTTCGTGACGCTCTTCGTCGTGATTGACCCTGTTGGGTTGGCCCCTCTGTTCGTCGCCTTGACGGCCGGGGAAAGCGCGGCGCAACGTCGGGCCTATGCCATCCGGGCATGTCTGATCGCTGCGGCCTTGCTAACGGCCTTCGGGGTTGCAGGCGAAAGCCTTCTGGGCACGATCGGGATTTCGATGGGCGCCTTCCGCATCGCAGGGGGCATTCTGCTCTTTCTGACGGCTCTCGAGATGCTGTTCGAGCGGCGGACCAAGCGGCGTGAGAATCAGGCAGAAGGCGCAGAGGCCAGCACCAGCGAAGACGACCCCTCTGTCTTCCCGCTTGCAATCCCGCTGATTGCAGGCCCGGGCTCGATTGCATCGATCATTCTGCTGACAGGGTCTGCCGAGGCCAGCGACACGGCCACACACCTCGGCGTCTATGGCGTGATGTTTGCGGTTATCGCGCTTGTTTTCCTGCTTTTTCTGGCAGCGCCGCTGATCGAGCGCGCCTTAGGGCGCACTGGCATTACGGTGATTACGCGTCTGCTGGGCATGTTGCTGGCCGCGCTGTCGGTGCAATTTGTGCTCGACGGATTGCGCGATGCCGGAGCTTTTGCCTGATCTGTCCCTAGTGCCGCCACATTTCGTGCCTACATAATAGGCATCGAAGTAACGGCTCGTTTACCAAGTTCCGGGAGTATGGCGCCACTATGCCACCTATTAGCCTCTCTCCAGATCAAGTTGCGTCTGTGATCTATCTTGTGATCCTGATGATTGCGATCATCGGCTACGGCTTCTTTTCGGCTTCGGGCAAAGTGCCGTTTGGCAAGGTCGTACAGGCGTCTCTCATCTGGCTCTGCGTATTTATCGGCGTGATCGCAGGCTACGCCCTCTGGGAGGACGTAAGCCAGACGTTGCTGCCGCGCCAAGCAGTGTTTGCCGAAGGCAGCATCGTTGAAGTGCCAAAGGCACGCGACGGCCATTTCTATCTAACGCTCGATGTCAATGGCAGTCCCATTAGTTTTGTCGTGGATACGGGCGCAACCAATATGGTTCTGGGCCCCCGTGATGCGGCCCGCGCGGGCTTGCGGGCAGACGATCTTGTCTTTTCGGGATGGGCCTCAACCGCGAACGGCACGGTGCAAACAGCGCGCGTGATCTTGGACAGCGTTGCACTGGGGGGGATCACCGAACATGACCTGCCCGCCGTCGTGAACGGGGCCCAGATGGACATGTCGCTGCTGGGAATGGAGTACCTCAGCCGGTGGGACGAAGTGACCATCGGCGCGGATAAGATGACTTTGCGCCGCTAGTCGGTACAGACTGCATCATCATCCGTCGTCGGCCTCCGGCGCGCCCGTTTCGCTCTTCATCTCCCAGCGACCACTTTCCTCGGACCAGTACTGAGCATGCACGCCTGCGTTTTTCATTGCAGTCCATTGTCCACGCGCCTGCTGCACCGCCGCGGGCTCGCCGCCGTCAAACAGGATGAACACCCGTTCCAGATCGCGGGTCTCGGCAGGATCGACCGGGGCGCCATCGATCACCATCAAGGCTTGCGCCTGCGACCGGGTCACGGGCGCAGGGTCTGATGTCAGAAGGATGGGTTGGTCTGCGTCATGGGGCCCGCCCGCAACGCCATGGGGCAGAAAGCTGCCATCCCCATAGAGCCACAGGGCCTCATCAAACCATTCTGCCCGCTGCGGCGTACCGGCCCGTACGATCACCCGCCAGCCTTCGCGCCGCGCCCGCTCCAGCAAAGGCGGTGCAGTGGCCTGCACCGGCTTGCGGGTCATGTGATAGAACATGGCGCGGCCCATAGGTTGTTACCCTTCGTCGAACATCTCGCGGATCATCCGATCCAACGCCATGACACCCCAGCCCGTGGCCCCTTTCGGTGCCAGCACGGTCGCGCCTGCAGGCTTTGCGACGCCGGCGATATCGAGATGGATCCAAGGCAGACCCTCAGGCACGAAACGGTGGAGGAATTCGGCAGCCGTCACCGATCCCCCCCAGCGGCCCCCAATGTTCTTGACATCTGCCACCGACGATTTCAGCAACTTTGCGTAGCCCTTGCCAAGGGGCATGCGCCACGCGCCTTCCCCCTCAGCCGCAGCCGCTTTCAAAAAGCTGCCCGCGAAACTGTCATCATTGGAGAAAACACCCGCGTGCTCATGGCCAAGTGCCACGATGATCGCGCCGGTCAGTGTGGCCAGATCGATCATGCCAGCGGGGCTGAAACGCTCCTGCGCGTACCACATGATGTCGCCCAGAACGAGGCGGCCTTCTGCGTCGGTGTTGATCACCTCAACCGTGTCGCCCTTGAGGGAAGTTACCACGTCGCCAGGCCGTTGGGCCTTGCCATCGGGCATGTTTTCTACCAGCCCCACAACGGCCACCACATTGGCGCGCGCCTTACGCAGGGCCAGCGTCCGCATCACGCCGGCAACGGTGCCCGCGCCGCCCATGTCCATGGTCATGTCTTCCATGCCGCCTGCGGGCTTGAGCGAGATACCCCCCGTATCAAAGACCACGCCCTTGCCGATCAGGGCAAGTGGCGCGGCTTTTGCGTCTGGCGCCCCTGTCCACTGCATGACAACGACCTTGGAGGGGCTCTCGGAGCCAACGCCCACCCCCAGCAGCATATGCATGCCCAACTCTTCCAACTGGTCTTCTTCAAGCACCTCAACCGTCAAGCCCAGATCCGACATGTCGCTGAGGCTTTCGGCGAAGGTCGTGGTTGTGAGGATATTGGACGGTTTGTTGACGAGATCACGGGTATAGCACACGCCCTCAGCCACCGCGCTGACCGCAGCAAGATCAGCTTCCAGTTCTTCTGGCTTGCTCGCCATGAACGTGACGCCGCCTTGCGCGGGGGCTTCTTCGCTTTTCATCTCGGTGTAGCGGTAGGCGCGCAGAGCGCAGCCCAACGCAATGTCCGCCGCCAGTTGCTGATTGCCCAGCAACACCAATGTATCGGAGCCGCCCAGAGCCTTGCCAATCGCGGCCCCAGCCTTGCGCGCTTGCTCCTGGCTCGGCTTGCGTTCGAGGCGGATCACCTGAACCGCCTGCGCCGCCATCCCCGTGGGAAACGGCATCTCAACCGCGTCGCCGGCAGACATCTTGGCAAACCGGTCGCTCTCGCCAAAGCGCTCCAGCGCGCCCCGCATCAACCTGTTCACCCGCCGCGCAAGCTGGCTCAGCCTTCCCGTCTCTGACAGAAAAACGGTCACCCGCCCGTCGAAATCAGCGATCGAGTCGAGATCGATGGGGGATGCAGTGAACTGGGGAAGCTGAGCCATAAAAGACCTCCTGGAATGTCTGTTTCGCCCATAGGTAGCCTGCCAAGTGGGCGCTGAACAGGGCTTGGCGTCAGTTAACAGTTTTCCCCGGGCGGCGATTGGTCTAATCCCTTGGGTATCGTCTGTGGGGGATGAGTTAAACGTGCCTAGGCTCGACCGATATGTACTCGCCCAGTGCCTGGTACTGTTCGGATTCTTCGCGCTGGTCTTTGTCTCTGTTTACTGGGTAAACAGGGCCGTCCTCCTGTTTGACAGGCTTATTGGTGATGGCCAATCAGCGCTTGTTTTCCTTGAGTTCACGGCTCTCTCCTTGCCAAACGTTATCCGCATTGTGTTGCCGATTGCCGCTTTCGCGGCTGCGGTGGCGCTGACCAATCGTTTGAGCAACGAATCTGAGCTTGTCGTTGCGCAAGCGACGGGGGTGTCGGTCTGGCAATTGGCCCGCCCATTTGTCTGGTTCGGCCTGGCCGTAAGCTTGATGATGGCCGCCCTTGTGCATGTGCTGGTGCCGCTCGCGCGCAGCGAACTGGCCACACGCGAAGCTGAGGTGGCAGCCGATGTCTCATCGCGCATACTTACCGAGGGGCGCTTTGTGCACCCCTCGCCCGGGATCACCTTCTACGTGCGAGAGATCACCCCCGAGGGCGAACTGCTCGGCGTTTTCCTCTCAGATGCGCGCTCACCGGATCAGGACGTTACCTATCTGGCCAGCCGCGCGTTTCTTGTCCGTGAGAACGGCACAGCCAAGCTCGTTATGTTTGATGGCACAGCGGAGACGCTCAACCGGGAAACCAACCGCCTGTTTACGACCAGTTTTGACGACTTTGCCTATGACATTGGGGATTTGATTGTTGGCGGGACGCGGGTCGGTCAGGACATGCGCGAATTGTCGACAATCCCCCTGCTTGTCGCCAGCGAGACAACGCAGCAACTCACGCGCCGCTCTGCGCAGCAATTGCGCCTCGAAGGCCATGATAGGATTGCGCAAACCCTGCGCCCGCTCGTGACAGCCCTGATCGGATTCGCCGCCCTCATGGTTGGGGGCTTTTCGCGCTTCGGGATCTGGCGCCAGGTGGTGTTTGCAATCATCTTGCTGATCTTGGTCCAGATGGTGGAGGGCGCCGCAGCCAGTGCCGCAGCGAAAACTGGTCAGCTTTGGCTGGTCTATTCCCCCATCCTGTTGGGCGTCAGCATTTCGGTTATTTTGTTGTGGGTATCAGAGCACCCTCAACTGTTGCGCTGGCCCCGGCGCAAAGCGGCAGACACACCGAGCAGCGGGGCCACAACATGACCCTGCACCTGTACTTTGCCCGCAAGTTTGCGCTCACTTTTCTAGCCATCTTCGCAGTGTTTTTTGCTTTGATGGTGTTGCTCGATATCGTGGACCAACTGCGCAGGTTTCGCGGAGCGGATATCGGCTTCGCGGGTGCCCTTCGGCTGTCGTTGTTGGCAACGCCCCAGATTGTTTACCGGATCATGCCATTGCTGATCGTTTTGACCACCGTGGCCTTATTCCTCGGGCTCGCGCGTTCCTCGGAGATGGTGGTAACACGCGCATCAGGCCGATCGGCATTGCGTGCTTTGATCGCACCTGTGCTGACAGCGATGCTCATCGGCTTATTGGGCATAGCCGTTCTCAATCCAATCGTTGCGGCAACTCAAGTGCGCTACGAAGTGCTCGCGGACAGCTACAGAAGCGGCGGGGATATCAGCAGTGTTTTGTCCGTCTCCGACGAGGGCCTCTGGCTCCGGCAAGGCACTGCCGAGGGGCAGTCTGTGATCCGGGCGGGCCGTGCCAATCTTGACGGCACGGTTTTGTATGACGTGACCTTCCTTGATTTTGGCAATGATGGCATGCCAGTACGCCGGATTGAGGCGGACAGCGCCTCGCTGGCCCCGGGGGAATGGGTGTTGGAAGGTGCCAAGATTTGGCCCCTGAACGAAATCAACCCGGAGGCGGCCTCCTATGAGGAAGCCGTGCTCCGCATCCCTTCAAATCTGACACGCGACCAGATCCGAGACAGTTTCGGCACCCCTTCGGCCATTCCTATCTGGGAATTGCCTGGCTTTATCCGCGATTTAGATCGCGCGGGCTTTTCCGCACGGCTGCACAGGGTTTGGCTTCAGATGGAGTTGGCGACCCCGTTTTTCCTTGCTGGGATGGTTCTGATCGGAGCGGGCTTCACGATGCGGCACACTCGCTTTGGCCGTACCGGGCAGATGGCCCTGATCGCCGTGGGCCTTGGCCTTGGCGGCTATTTCATCCGGAACTTTGCGCAAATCCTTGGCGAGACCGGACAGATCCCCGTGCTGGTGGCGGCCTGGGCACCTCCGCTTGCAGCAATCCTTTTATCGATTGGGCTCTTGTTGCACTTGGAGGATGGGTGATGCGGAGTGTGTGTAACCGCGCAGTGTCGTGGGCCAGAATGAGGCATCCCCTCCTTGTGGCGGGGGGCCTGTTCTTTGCCGCGGTGTTGGGGGCTTTGCCCGGCATGCCCCTCGCTGAAGCCCGGGCACAATCGGCACGCCCCTCCGCGCCAGCTGGCGAGAGCAAAACCATCACGCTGGTGGCCGACAGGGTGGAAGTGCGGGGCACAGTACTGGAGGCATCCGGAACAGTGGACGTATTCCATGGCCCCGTAAGATTGCGGGCCACGCGCATCGCCTATGACAGCGCCGCTGGCACGCTTGAGATTGAAGGGCCCCTGACCCTGAGCAACGCCGACGGCACCTCAGTCGTCTATGCAGATGCTGCCGCGCTCTCTGAAGATTTGCGCGCGGGTATCCTTACCTCTGCGCGGGTCGTATTTGAGGACCAACTGCAGATCGCAGCCAGCCGGATCGAGCGGGTCGAAGGCCGATATACCCGCCTTGAAGACACGGTGGCCTCTGCGTGCAGGGTGTGTGCTGCACGTCCGGTGCCGCTTTGGCAGATCCGCGCATCACAGGTGATCCAGGACGAAGTCGCTCAGCAGATCTATTTCCGCAACGCCCGGCTGGAAGTCGCTGGCCTACCAGTGTTCTGGTTGCCACGTCTGCGCCTACCAGACCCGTCCCTGCAGCGTGCCACCGGCTTTCTGCCGCCCGAGTTCCGGTCAACCGATGCCTTGGGCTTTGGGATCAAAATCCCCTACTTTATCCGCCTAGGCGATCACGCTGACCTTACAGTAACACCCTATTTGTCGACCAGTGAAACCCGCACACTTGAGCTGCGCTACCGGCAAGCGTACCGCACCGGACGGATCGAAGTGAATGGGGCCATCACCTCTGACGACATTCGCCCGGATAGCTTGCGGGGGTATCTGTTTGCCGAAGGGTCTTTTTCGTTGCCGCGCGGCTACAAACTGGCCTTCGACCTCGAAACCGTTTCTGATGATGGATACCTTCTGGACTACGGCACCTCCGGCAAAGACCGCCTGGACAGCGCCATAGAGATCTCACGCTTCAATCGCGACGGGTTCCGCTTTGCCGCCCTGACCGTGTACCAAACCCTGCGCGACAGAGAAGTGAACGAAACCCAGCCCGCCATCATCGCCGATGCCGCCATCGCGCGCCGTTTCTCGCCAGCAGGCCTTGGGGGCATCGCGACGGCGCGCCTGGATTTCCACGGCCACCTGCGCCGATCCGAGCAACCTACAGATGGGCCTGATGCAGATACAATCTCCGATGGCAGGGATATCTCCCGCCTGTCCGCGTCTCTGGACTGGCGGCGCGATTGGGTGATTGGGCCTGGCATGCTGCTCGGCACCCAAACAGCCATGGCGTGGTCGCACACGGTGGTGTCGGAGGATGCCATTTATGCCGATACCACCAGTTATCTCTGGGGCGCCGCTGCGGTGGATTTGCGGTGGCCCCTTGTGCGCCCCACGGCAGGGGGCGGGCGCATGGTCTTGGAACCGGTCTTTCAGCTGGTATGGGCGGATGACAGAACCTCCGGACTGCCACGAGACGAAAGCCGGTTGTTGGAGTTCGATCCCGGCAATGTGCTGTCCTTGAACCGATTTCCCGCCGGTGATGCTTTCGAGGCCGGTCAACGCGCAAATATTGGCGTGAAGCTTGCCTATCGCGACGGCGCGGACTGGGGCTGGGACATGTCGCTTGCTCGGATTTGGCGCAGTGAGAATTTGCAACAGTTTTCTGGGTCCCCCGCCTTGGACACCAGCCGTTCGAACTGGCTTGCAGATGCACGTGTGACGCTCCCAAACAGGCTCGAAATATCAAACCGGGCCCTGTTCGACGATGATCTGCGCTTTAATCAGAACGAAGTGCGTTTCGCTTGGCAGTCCACAGACATCGCACTGTCGGGGACATATCTTTGGCTGAAGGCAAACCCCGAGGAAAGCCGACTGGCCGATGTGTCCGAGCTGTCACTGGATGCGGAGTATCAAATCAACGCGCAATGGGCCGCGTCGCTGGATTATCGCTTTGATTTTGAAGCCGATCGGGCTGCCTCCGCACGATTGGGGCTGGGCTACAAAAACGAGTGCCTTGAGGTGGATGTTTCCCTCTCGCGCCGCTTCACGAGCTCGACTAGTGTGCAACCAACAACCGATTTTGGCCTCGAGCTCAGGCTGACTGGCTTTGGTGGCACCAGATCGAATTCGGGGCTTGGGGCCTGCAATGGTTGAACCAAGCGGCAATCGGACAGTAGATAGAGACAGGCATGACCTGCCAAACAGAAAAAATTGGGGTTAAGAGCATGAGCCTGCGCACCGCATGTCAATCCGTTGGAGCCTTTCTGGGGCTTACACTGCTGGCCCTTGCTGGCACCGTCCCCGGAGCAGAGGCTCAATCCAGCTTCTCGCCTGTGCTCTACGTGAATGACCGCGTCATCACCCAGTTCGAGGTGGATCAGCGCAGGCGCCTGCTTGTCCTGTTTCGCACGCAGGGCGATGTCGCCCAGCAGGCGGTAGACCAGCTGATTGATGACCGGTTGCGCCTCTTTGCTGCGGATCAAGCCGGGATTGAGGTGACCGACGAACAGATGGTTGAGGGCATGGCAGAATTTGCCGGCCGCGCCAATCTGAGCACCGAACAATTCCTCACGCTTGTGGGCCAACAGGGCGTTCAGCCGGAAACCTTCCAGGATTTCATCCGCGCGGGCCTTGCTTGGCGCGGCGTTGTGCGGGGCCGCTTTGGCCCGAGTGCGCAGGTGACGGATGCCGAAGTGGATCGGGCGATTTCCAACGCAGCCGGTGGCGCAACCGGCACCCTGGCCATCGAATACGCGGAATATCTGGTGAACGAGACCGACACGGGCAAGCTGGCCAAGACGCTGTCCCGGCTCGACACCTGCGATGATCTTTACGGCGTGGCCAAGGGCGAGCCAGAAGAGACCCTGCAATTCTACACCCTGCCCCCGGCTGAGATCCCGGCAGCGGTAAAAGCCGAGCTGGACCAGCTTGACGATGGTGAAATCTCCACCCGCCTGACCCGCGGGCCAGCATTGGTCATTTTGATGATGTGCGGCCGCACCGCCAACTTTGCCGAAGGTGTTGACCGGGACACAGTGCGCTCGGCGCTCGTGAACCAGCGCATTGGCACCTACGCAAACGGTCTGCTCGCAGAGCTGAAAGCGGATGCCATCATCCGCGAGCCCTGATCGGAGCACCTGCGTGCCCTCACCTTCCCAGCAGCCCGCCGCCCTTGCCCTGACATGTGGCGAGCCCGCCGGTGTTGGCCCCGAGATCGCGGCCAAGGCCTGGGATCAGCTGCGCGACAAAGCTCCGTTTGCCTATATCGGCGATGCCCGCCATTTGCCTGAGGGCACCCCATGGCAGCATGTGGATACGCCACAGGCAGCCGTCTCCATATGTCGCGAGGCGCTGCCCGTCCTGCACCATAGGTTTCCTGGCGCAACGCGCCCCGGAGCGCCGGATCCGGCCGATGCTGGCAGCGTTGTCTCCGCGATCGCGCGCGCGGTGCAACTGGTGCAAGACGGCGCCGCATCGGGTCTGGTGACCTGCCCCATTCACAAGAAGGCCCTCAAGGACGGGGCGGATTTCGCCTATCCCGGGCACACGGAATACCTCGCAGCCCTTGGCGGGGTTAAGCGGGTGGTGATGATGCTGGCCAGCCCAGAATTGCGCGTGGTGCCTGCAACGATCCACATCGCCCTCGCCGATGTTCCTGCCCATCTGACGCGGGCGCTGCTGCAAGAGACACTGCGCATCACCCACGATGCACTTCAACGGGATTTCGCAACGCCCCAGCCCCGGCTGGCCGTGGCCGGCCTCAATCCGCATGCGGGCGAAGGCGGCGCCATGGGACAAGAAGAAATCGCGCTGATCGCCCCGGCCCTCGATGAGATGCGCGCCCATGGCTTTGATATCATGGGCCCCCTGTCGGCAGACACGATGTTTCATGCCGCCGCCCGCGCCAACTATGACGCCGCGATCTGCATGTATCACGATCAGGCACTGATCCCGATCAAGACGCTCGATTTCGACA
Source organism: Oceanicola sp. (assembly GCA_022447275.1). Lineage (GTDB taxonomy): Bacteria > Pseudomonadota > Alphaproteobacteria > Rhodobacterales > Rhodobacteraceae > JAKVBK01. The sequence goes on from JAKVBK010000013.1 coordinate 19,110, forward strand.
GGGGCGTCAATGTCACCCTCGGCCTGCCCTTCGTGCGCACCTCGCCCGACCATGGCACCGCCTTCGACATCGCGGGCCAGGGCCGCGCCAACCCTCAAAGCCTGATCGAAGCGCTGCTTTTGGCCCAGGACATGGCCGCAAATCGCGCAAAGGAGATGCAGGATGACGATTGATGGCCTGCCCCCCCTGCGTGAAGTCATCGCGACCCACGGCCTGTCCGCCAGAAAGGCGCTTGGCCAGAATTTTCTACTGGATCTGAACCTGACCGCCAAGATTGCCCGGGTGCCCGGTGATCTGTCCGGGGCGGACGTTCTGGAAGTGGGCCCGGGCCCGGGCGGTCTGACACGGGGCCTTCTGGCCGAAGGCGCGCGCAAGGTTTTGGCCATTGAAAAAGACGCCAGATGCCTGCCCGCCCTGCAAGAAATCCAGCAAGCCTATCCCGGCCGCCTCGAGGTGATCAGTGGCGACGCTCTGGAGGTGGATCCGCTGGGCCATCTGCAGGGCCCCATCCATGTGGCCGCAAACCTGCCCTATAATGTGGGCACCGAACTTCTGATACGGTGGCTGACACCCGCCCAATGGCCTCCGTTTTGGGCTGGTTTGACGCTGATGTTCCAACGCGAAGTGGCCGAACGGATCGTGGCCGGACCGGGCGACAAGGCCTATGGCAGGCTGGCGATCCTTGCCGGGTGGAAAACCAAGGCCAGGATCGCCATGACATTGGCCCCGGAGGCCTTTACCCCGCCACCCAAGGTCCACTCGGCCGTTGTCCACTTGATCCCAAGGCCAGAGCCCCTGTTCCCGGCCAATCCGGATATCCTCGAACAGGTGGTCGCCAAGGCGTTCAATCAACGCAGGAAAATGCTGCGTGCCAGCCTCAAAGGGCTGGTTCCAGATGTCGAGGATGCTCTGCGCGAGGCGGGGCTTGCCCCAACAGAGCGCGCCGAACGCGTTGAGATCGAAGGCTTTGCAGCCCTCGCGCGGGCCGTGGAAGCCCGCCGCAAAGCCTGAAAGCCCTCTTACATTTCGCACAAAGCGAAAGCGCCGGGAGATACCCCCGGCGCTTGCGTAGAACTGGTTGTGGAGGCCCCTTGCGGCAGCCCGCAGTTTATTCGGCTGCTGTCGAGGTGTCGCCGCTGTCCTGCGCCGGGCTGGCCGGCTCGGCCGCGGGCGCTGCCTCCGCAGGGGCTTCGATGACGCCCTCTGTGACGGCTTCGGGCGCGCGTGGTTTCCGGCTGCGCGGTCTGCGCTGCTTGGGGGCCGGTTTGTTTTCCGGCGTCTCGACCAGGCCGGTTTCGGCGCTCGGTGTCGGTTCGACAACGGGGCCCACATCGGGCTGCTCTTCGAGGCCGGGCATCGGCACGTCGGGCTGCGCAGGGGCATCCGCAGCCGCCGCCTGACGTTCGCGGTGCTGCGCCTGCTGGCGCTCACGCTGGGCCTGTTGCTGAGCTTCTTGTTGCTCGCGCTTTGCTTCCATCTCGCGTTGCGCCTCACCCAGCATCCGGGTGTAGTGCTCGGCATGTTGCTGGAAGTTTTCTGCGGCAACACGGTCATTTGCCAGCGAGGCGTCACGCGCCAGCTGGGAATACTTGTCGATGATCTGTTGCGGCGTACCGCGCACCTTGCCTTCGGGGCCGGAGCTGTCGAAAACACGATTGACGATATTTCCCATCGACCGGGAGCGGTTCGATTTCGACCGCGAACGTGACTTGCTGGATCTCATTGGTATGTAGGTCCCGCCTTGTTGCGGATACTGGGTGCTTATCTTTTCCCTCAATTCCACCCTTCATGGGCGGCGTAAGACATCCAGTGCTAAGTGTGCGAAATAACGAGGCGGATATTTCCGTCGTCCCGTGTATTAGCAATAAACACGGATCGACCGAACTGACAAGCCGTAAACGCGCTATTTCCTGCATAACCGTCTATGAACGGGACATATCTGCCCTTTCAGGCGGGCATGCGCGCTAAAACTACGCGATCTCGACCATCGAGATCGGCATGGACTTCCAGCCCGCTCAACCCCGCCCCTTCCAGGATCCCGCAAACGGCATCTGCCTGGGTCGGTCCGATCTCACAAAGGAACCGGCCAGCCGGCTCCAGATATGTGGCAAGGTCCCGGGCAATGGCGCGGTAAGCCCCCAGCCCGTCACCCTCATCGGTCAACGCGCCGCGCGGCTCCCAATCCCGCACCTCCGGTGCAAGCTCCGGCATTTCTGCAGCCGCAATGTAGGGCGGATTGCTCACGATGAGATCAAACCGGCCTTCAACCCATTCGAACCAATTCGAAATGAAGATATCGACCGCCTCCAGCACACCGCAGCTCTGCGCGTTATAGTGGGCCACTTCACAAACCGCCTCGCTGGTATCGACACCCACACCTGTCGCCACGCCACGGGCATCAGCCAGCAAGGTCAGCAGGATCGCCCCGGACCCAAGGCCCAGATCAAGCACCCTGCGATAGGGCTCGGCCTTGGCCAGCCGGACCAGCACCTCGGTTTCCGGGCGCGGATCCAGCACCGCTGAAGACACGCGAAACGTGCGGTTCATAAAATGGCGCTGGCCGAGGATATGCGAGACGGGTTCGCGCTGCATGCGGCGCTTGATCAGCCCGTCATAGGCGCGGGCCGCATCCGCATTGAGCGGATCGAGGATATAGGCCGCCAGCTGCCCGCTGGAGATGCCCAAGGCCTGTGCCAAAAGCACCCGTGCATCCCGCGCGGGCGCCGGAACATGTGCCCCCGCCAACCAGGACACAGCCACAGAGACCGCCGCATTGCCGGTCAGGCCGGGCTTAATGATGGGTTGCATGGGAATGTCGCGCAGGGGCGGCACGGCGTCTGCCTTTGCCTCGGGCCGGGGATCGCGCCCAAATGCGCCCCCTTGGGAAGGACCGCCCTCGGGCGTGCCACTCATGCCTCCATCTCCGCCAGTTTTCGGGCCTGGTCATCGGCGGCGAGGGCCGCAACGATTTCCTCCAGATCCCCGGTCAGGATGGCATCAAGTCGGTAGAGCGTGAGGTTGATCCTGTGATCGGTCATGCGTCCCTGAGGAAAGTTGTAGGTCCGGATTCGTTCTGAGCGGTCGCCCGAGCCGACCTGCGCCTTGCGATCGGCAGCCCGCTCCTGCGCGGCGCGCTGGCGCTCGAGGTCAAACAGGCGTGTGCGCAGAACCTGCATGGCGATGGCCCGGTTCTGGTGCTGCGATTTCTCTGAGCTGGTCACGACAAGCCCCGTGGGCAGGTGGGTGATCCGAACCGCCGAATCGGTGGTGTTCACATGCTGACCGCCGGCCCCGCTGGCCCGCATCGTGTCGATCCGAATATCGGAGGCCGGGATGTCGATATCCACGTCCTCGGCCTCTGGCAGGACGGCCACAGTGGCAGCAGAGGTGTGTATGCGCCCACCGCTTTCTGTGACGGGCACACGCTGTACCCGGTGAACGCCGGATTCGTATTTCAACGCAGCAAAGGCCCCTTCGCCTGCAATGCGCAGAGTGGCTTCCTTGATGCCGCCCAGTTCCGTCAGCTGTTCATCCAGCATTTCCGCCTTCCATCCGCGCGCTTCGGCAAAGCGGTGGTACATACGCAGGAGATCCGCCGCAAAAAGGCTGGCTTCATCGCCGCCTGTGCCCGGCCGGATTTCCAGCAGCGCCGGTCGCGCATCCGCCGCGTCTTTCGGTAGGAGCGCCACGCGCAAAGCCTGTTCCAGCTCTGGCAAGCGCGCCTTGAGTGCGGGCAACTCCTCTTCCGCCAATTCCTTCATCTCGGGATCGTCCAGCATCAGCTGGGCTTCCTCGAAATCGGATTGGCACTGGCGGTAGGCGTCAATCGCCGCAATGACGGGCTTCAGGTCGGAATATTCTTTGGCGAGCGCCGCGATTTCATCAGCCGCGGCGCCTTCCGACATGCGTGCCTCCAGAAACTGGAAGCGAGAGGTAAGATCGTGCAGGCGTGTTTCAGGGATCATGCCACGTCTTTGCGCGAGTGGGCCTCCGGGTCAAGATGCTCTGCAAGCCTGAGGGGTGTGCCGAGGCGCGAAACCCATTTGGCCACACGTGCCCGGTTCACGCCCAGATCCGACTGACCAAAGCGCAGGCGCGCAAAAATCACCAATTCCGCGCGATCGTCGGACAGCGGCTGTGCCGCCACGGTGGTGTAGTCGGGAAAGCCGAACAGTGCAGAGCGGGTCACATAGGTGATCCTGCCCTCTGATGGGCTGCCGGCAAGGCGTTTCGTGCGGGCTGTGGCCATGGCGATGGCATCAACGCGCTCCAGCAAGGCCTGCGCGCTTTCCGCGTAAGTCAGGGCGCCGTCCTGCCCGGCCAAGGCGCTGCCCGGACCGGAGGCACCTTCGCGGGGATCGATATGCCAGACGTCGGGATCAGAGGGCGCAAGACGGACATAGAGCCCCCCTGCGATCGCCAGAAGGGCAAGGGCAGCAATGGTTACGGATAGGATCTGCATGGCGGGCCTTTCTCGTTTGACCCACGTCACCTATCCGTTCTGCGGCCAAAGGAAAGGCCTGCCGTTACGGCTTTTGCACAAACAGGGCTGATTTTCAGCTGCGCTTGGGCTTTGGCAGGATGCTCAGGATCTCATAGGCGAGGTTGGCGGCCACCAAAGCCGTGTTCCCGGAAGGATCATAGGGCGGCGACACTTCAACCATGTCTGCCCCCACGATCTCCAACCCATCGAGACCGCGAATCAACTCCATCGCCTGGGGCGGTGTCAGCCCGCCGATCTCGGGCGTGCCGGTACCCGGCGCATAGGCCGGATCGAGGCTGTCGATGTCATAGCTGAGATAAACCTTAGTTGTGCCAATGGCTTGCTTGATGGTATCCGCCAGAGGCGCAAGGGAACGGTGCCAGATTTCCGGCGCGGTGATCAGGTTGAAACCCCAGTCCCGCGGTGTGTTGAAATCATCCGGTCCATAGCCTGTGCCCCGCAGCCCGATCTGCCAGACCTTGTCGGGCAGGATCAGGTTTTCCTCATAGGCGCGGCGAAATACCGTGCCGTGGCATTCGCGTACGCCGAACATCACATCATTCACATCTGCGTGGGCATCCACATGCACAAGGGCGACAGGGCCATGATGTTTGGCCACAGCCCGCAGGATCGGCAGTGTCAGCGTGTGATCACCCCCAAGCGTGAGGGGAATTGCCCCATGGGAGAGGACCGCATCGGTCCAGCGCTCGATAATCGAAATCGTGTCGGCCAGATCGAAGGTATTGATCGCCACATCGCCGATATCAGCAACCTGCAACTTTTCAAAAGGAGCAGCCCCGGTCTGAATATTGTAGGGGCGGATCATCGCGCTTTCAGCGCGAATCTGTTTGGGCCCGAAACGGGTGCCGGAGCGCCAGGAAGTGCCAATATCCATCGGCACCCCCATCACAGCCACATCAAGGCCCGCAGCCGTTTCCACCTGCGGCAAGCGCATGAAAGTGCCCGGCCCTGCAAAGCGCGCCAGATCATTGCCCCCGATCGGTTGATTGAAAGCACTCATCGGTTCGCTCTCCCCCAAAGGCAGATCAACTCCATCACCACATGGGCGCCGGCAATTGCTGTGGCGCCCGTGGTATCAAATGGCGGTGACACTTCGACAAGATCGCCCCCCACCATCGGCAACCCGTCGAGATCCTGCAAAATAGCCGCCGCCTGCCATGCGTGCAGCCCGCCCCAGACAGGCGTGCCCGTGCCCGGCGCAAAGGCCGGGTCCAGCGCATCAATGTCAAACGAGACATAGGCCGGCCCTGCGCCCACATGCGCCCGGATTGTTTCGGCAATCGCGGCCGGGTTGCTTTCATGAACCTCGCGCGCGGAAAGGGTCAGAATGCCCAGCGGATCCTCATTGACCGTGCGAATGCCGATCTGAACCGAGCGCGCCGCGTCGATCACGCCTTCCTGCACCGCCTTGTAGAACATGGTTCCGTGGTCAATCCGATCAGGGTTGTCATCGGGCCAGGTGTCGGAATGGGCATCAAACTGAACAAGCGCCAACGGGCCATGCCGAGCCGCATGAGCGCGCAGGATCGGAAGGGACACAGAGTGATCGCCGCCGATCGCAATGCACCCGGCCCCAGTGTCCAGAATACCCGCGATATGGGCCTGCAAGGTGGCCGGAAATGCAGCCACATCGGCATAATCGAAGGCAAGATCGCCATAATCAGCAATCGCAAGCGCCTCCATCGGATCATAGCCTTTCCAGCCCCAAGGCGGGTCATAGGTCTGCAAAGCGGATGCTTCGCGGACCGCGCGCGGCCCCAGGCGGGTACCCGGGCGGTTGGTCACCGCCTGATCAAACGGCACCCCGGTGATGGCCAGATCATATCCGGCAAGATCCTTGGTGTAGTGACGGCGCAGAAACGACGTCACCCCGGAAAAGGTATTCTCGAACGCTCTGCCCTTGCGCGGCGTTTGCGAGATCGCCCTATCGACCTCTTTGGCGGCATCTTCGAGGGCCATGGCTCAGCCACCCACCGGCTGGGCCCGCTCGACGAGGCGGGCAAAGAAGGACGCTCCGACCGGGGAAATCGCGTCATTAAAGTCATAGGCCGCCTGGTGACACATGGCTGTGTCGCCCTGCCCGAGCATCAGATAGGCACCGGGACGGGCTTCCAGCATGTAGGAAAAATCCTCGGCGCCCATCACGGGCGGCGCATCCGCGACAACAGCCCCGTCCCCGACGACTTCGCGGGCAACGTCGACGGCAAACTGAGCCTGCTCGGCGTGGTTGATCGTGGGGGGGTAGCCCATCTCAAAGGAGATATCTGCCGTCACCCCAAAGGCTGCCGCCGTCCCCGATACGATCTCACGCAGGCGCGAAATGGCCAGATCTGCCACGTCCTTCTCATAGTAGCGGATCGTGCCCGAGAACCGCACCCATGTGCCAATCACATTGTTGGCGTTGGAGGCGGTCGACATCTGGGTCACGCCCAACACAAGCGCCTTGGCGGGATCATGGTTGCGGGCGGTGACGCTGTCGACCGCCTGAATCATTGCCAGCGCAGGGGGCAGCGGATCTTGGGCTTGATGCGGGTAGGCCGCATGCCCACCGGCCGCATGGACGGTTACCTCAAATTCGCCAACACCGGCCATCACCGGGCCGGGCGCTGTCAGGATATGGCCCTCCGTTTCCATTGGGGCATTGTGCAGGGCATAGACCTCGCTGACGCCAAAACGGTCCATCACGCCTTCCTGCACCATGACTTCGCCGCCGCCACCCTGTTCCTCAGCGGGCTGGAACAGCAACACGACCTCGCCGGCAAAGTTGCGAGTTTCCGCCAGATACCGGGCGGCCCCCAGCAGCATGGTTGTATGGCCATCATGGCCGCAGGCATGCATCTTGCCGGGCACCGTTGAGGCATGGGGGGCGCCGGTTTCCTCCTCGATGGGCAGCGCATCCATGTCCGCGCGCAGCCCAACCCGGCGCGCACTCTCGCCCTGCCCCCGGATCACTGCCACCACACCCGTTTTGGCAATGCCCTCGTGAATTTCGTCAACGCCAAAGGATTTGAGTTGCTCGACAACAAAGCGCGCCGTCTGCTCGCAATCGAAGGAAAGCTCGGGATGGGCATGCAGATGGCGTCGCCACCCTTCCATGTCGGGGGCAAAATCGGCAATACGGTTCACGACGGGCATGCTGGGTCTCTCCGCTGGATTTGGTTGCGCCCATGAAACCCAACTGTGAGGGGACAGGCAATGACCTCTGAACAAAGCGCTGCACTTGTGAACGATCCAAAGGGCGGCCTTCCACGGCTGCTGGAAATCATGCGCCGCCTGCGCGACCCGCAAACGGGCTGCCCCTGGGACATCGAGCAAACCTGGGACAGCATTGCGCCCTACACGATCGAAGAGGCCTACGAGGTGGCAGACGCCATCGCCCGGCGCGCCTGGGACGAAGTGCAGGCCGAACTGGGGGATCTGCTGTTGCAGGTGATCTATTTCTCGCAGATCGCAACAGAAGAGCAGCGCTTTGATTTTGACGCTGTCGCCAATGCGATCTCAGACAAGATGGTGGACCGCCACCCCCATGTGTTCGGCACAGAAAACCGCGACAAATCTGCCGAGCAGCAAACCATCGACTGGGAAGTGCAAAAAGAGCGGGAGCGCGCCGCAAAGGGCGAAACACGGGTTCTGGATGGGGTGGCCCTCGGCCTGCCGGCCCTGATGCGCGCCCAAAAGCTGCAGAAACGCGCGGCCCGTGTTGGCTTTGACTGGCCCGAGATCACGCAGGTGCTCGACAAAATCCAGGAAGAGGCCGAGGAACTCGCAGCAGAACAGGGCGGCGACATGGATCGGCTCGAAGACGAGTTCGGCGATCTGCTCTTCGTTGTGGTCAATCTTGGCCGTCATCTGGGCCTGGATGCAGAGACAGCACTGCGTCGCGCAAACGGAAAATTCACGCGCCGTTTCAATTATGTAGAAGACGAGACGAAAGCATCAGGCAAGGCGTTGACAGACAGCACACTCGAGGAAATGGACGCGCTGTGGACAGCCGCGAAACACGCCGAGCGCGCACCCTCCTCCTGATAGCTATGGCCACATCGGGCGCGGATCACGCGTCCAGTTCTGCATCCCAGTAGAGGAAATCCATCCAGCTTTCATGCAGGTGGTTGGGCGGGAATTTGCGCCCCATATTCCGCAACTCTTCGGCCATCGGCACCCGCGGTGCTTTGCGCAACGACAGCCCCGATTCCCGCAAGCTCTTGGAGCCCTTCTTCAGGTTGCATTTCGAACAGGCCGCCACGACATTTTCCCACGATGTGATGCCGCCTCTGGCGCGGGGTACGACGTGATCAAAGGTCAGATCACCCTTGGCGCCGCAATACTGGCAGCGGAATTCGTCCCTCAGAAATAAATTAAAGCGCGTGAAGGCCACGCGCTTTCTGGGTTTGACATAGTCTTTCAGCACAACCACCGAAGGTATTCGGATCTCTGTCGAGGGGCTGCGCACAACCTCGTCATACTCGGCAAGGATCGTCACCCTGTCCAACCAGGCCGCCTTCACAGCCTCCTGCCAAGGCCACAGGGATAAGGGGTAGTAGGATAGTGGTCTGTAATCCGCATTTAACACCAAGGCCGGGTTTTGCCTCAACGCCTGAGGATCCCGCACGAAATTGGTTCTGAACTCACCTTCCATATGCCGACTGCTCCTGCTCCGCTCGCCACAGCGTTCGGTTGTCCGAGCGGGTCAATCCGCCCGTGACTTGGACTATATATAGGATGCGAAACCGCACAACCCCTGTATATGGTATTGCTCCTGATCTGCTTATCAACTGTGCAAGGGGGGCGGGCGCCGCCGGGAAAACCAGCGCCGCAAAGACCATAGCCCCCTCTGCCCCGTCTGTTGGAGGGGGCGCAGTGTGGCCGCATCAAAATTGGATGGTGTGGCGGCGGATACGATCGCCGCCCCGAGCGCGGCGCTCAGCCCCGCTCCTTCAACAGATGAGACATAAACGCGAAGGCTTGCTGCAACCCATCCGGTGAGATGCCGTGCCCTGTGCCTTCCATCGTATGGGTGAAAGTATCAAAACCGGCATCTGCAAGCGCCTGTGCAGCAAGCTGCAAATCACCATAGGGCACCACCTCATCGGCATCGCCATGCAGCAGCAGCACCGGCATCTTCACCTTGGCCTCTGTTGCCAGCGCCTCAGGCGCAAGCAAACGCCCGGAGAAGCCGACAACGCCAGCCACCGCCTCATCCCGGCGCGGGGCCACCTGCAAGCTCATCATTGTGCCTTGCGAAAACCCAACAAGGATCAGATCGCGCGGCGCAAGAGCTTCGTCCTCTAACACCTTGTCAAGAAATGCATTCAGATCATCGGCGGCTTCTAACATGCCGGCGCGCGCGGCCTCCTCAGACGAGCCGTCAATCCATGGGATCGGGAACCATTGCCGGCCCATCGGGCTTGCCGCGCAGGGCTCAGGCGCATCCGGAGCGTAAAACACCGTGTCGGGCATATGCGGGGCCAGCGGATCCGCGAGCGACAGCAGATCGGCACCGTCGGCACCATAACCGTGCAGGAACACAACCGCCGATGTTGCCTTGCCCGATTTCGGCGCACGGCGCCCGGTTTTGAGTTCTCTGGTCATCTTGTGCCCTCCCGATCCTTGGCCACCCGGAAATAGGCCCACAACAGCCGCGCTGCAACCGCGCGCCACGGGGACCATGCCTGCGCCATCTCGCGCAAGGCACGTTCCTTCGGACGCGCGTCCAAGTCCCACAGCAGGCGCGTGGCCTCCTGCAAAGCCAGATCACCGGGCGCAAAGACATCGGCCCGCCCGAGGCTGAACATCGCGTAAATCTCTGCCGTCCAGATCCCGATGCCCGGCACATCGGTGAGCGTGCTGACCACCTCTTCGAGGGGCGCATCCCTTAGCCCTGCGAAATTGATATTTGCCGCAGCCAGCGCCTTGGCATAGCGCACTTTCTGGCGGGACAGTCCACATTCCCGCAGCGCCTCCTCGCTGGCCCAAGTGACTTTGCGCGGACCAGTCAGGCGCGCATCTTTCAGGCGCCCCCAAATGGCATCCGCCGCCGCTACCGACACCTGTTGAGAGACAATCGCCCCAAACAGCGCCTCAAAGCCGTCCTTGCGCAGACGCAGGGGCAAAGGGCCTGTGGCTTCAAGGGCTTGGGCGAAGCGGGGTTCAGCCGCAGCCAGCCACGCGGCCCCTTCGGCCACGCACGCGTTGCTGTGGATAATGCGCCCTACGGAATCGGTCTGGGTACTCATGGGCACACTGTGGCACGGGCTTCGTCCGCATGCACCCCATGGGACATCCGCGCAGGGGCTCTGTGCCAAAAAGTGACGATCCCACATCGCCGGTCGCTCTTGCCTTGCCGCGGGGGCAAAGGTACTGCCACAGGGCATATCCCAGGAACAGGAACCCGCCATGACGGCAACTCTGGAGCCAGACGCCCTCGTGTCCGACGCACGGGCAAAGCGCAATGTGATGGTGCTTGTGGCGGCACAGGCCATTCTCGGTGCCCAGATGCCGATGCTGTTTGTGGTTGGCGGGCTCGCAGGCGGGATGTTGGCATGGCATGTGTGCTTTGCCACGCTGCCGATTGCCCTGATCGTGTTTGGCTCGATGACCACGGCGCCGTGGCTCTCGCCCTTCATGCAGCGCAATGGCCGCAAGGCAGGATTCGTGATTGGCACGCTGGGCGGTGCAGCAGGGGCAGCGCTGGCCGCAGCGGGCCTGTGGTTTGGCAGCTTTACCCTGCTTTTGATGGGCTCTTATCTAACCGGCATCTATATGTCCGCGCAGGGCTTTTACCGGTTTGCCGCAGCCGACACCGCCTCTGAAGCCTTCCGCCCAAAAGCGATTTCCTATGTCATGGCGGGTGGCTTGCTGTCCGCCATCATAGGCCCCCAATTGAACAAACTGGTGGCCGAGGCCTATCTCATCCCCTTCCTTGGCACCTATCTCGCAATCATTGCGCTGAACCTTGCAGGCATGGGCATTTTCTACTGGCTGGACTTACCGCCCGGCACGAAAAAGACCGGGACAGCCGCAAATCTGCCGCCCGCGCGCACGCGGCGGGAACTGCTCAGCGATCCGGCGATCCTCGTGGCGGTGATCTGCGCCATGGTGTCCTACGCGCTGATGAACCTCGTCATGACGTCAACGCCGCTGGCCGTTGTTGGCTGCGGCTTTGGAACGAACGCGGCCAATGACGTGGTGACAGCCCATGTGCTGGCAATGTTTGCGCCGTCCTTCTTTACCGGCCACCTGATCGCCCGGTTCGGGGTGCGCAAAATCGTGGCAACCGGCCTTCTGATCCTAGCGGCGGCGGGTGCCGTAGCGCTGACGGGCGTTGGGGCGGGGCTTTTGTCCGGCAGCGGCACGGGCTCTGAGCCCATGGGGCTTTTTTCGTTCTTCGGCGCTTTGATCCTGCTCGGGCTGGGGTGGAATTTCGGCTTTATCGGCGCCACCACGATGCTCGCCGGCGCACATGCGCCCCATGAACGCGGCGTGGTTCAGGGCATGAACGATGCGCTGGTCTTTGGCTGTGTCACCGTGGCGTCTCTGGCCTCGGGGGGGCTGATGAATTGCGCCGGTGGCGATGTGGTGCAGGGCTGGACAGCTGTAAACCTTGCCATGGCCCCCTTCCTGATGTTGGCAGGTGGCGCCTTGGTTTGGCTGATGATGCAGCCCAAAACGGCCTGACCGGCCCGGCACGGTAGCGGGCAACAGCCCCCGCCGTCCGCCGTATTAGAGCATCCCCCAAGAGAGCCGCATCAAGCGCCAATTGCGCTGGATCGGGCTGATGCCCAGCGCCCCGTTGGCCACACGAGCGGGGTCTTGCGCGGCCATCTTCAACACCGGCCGGGTCAACCACCCGTCCGCCCGCGCGATGGCAGGCAAGCCCTGCGCGCCTGACAAGCGTCCTAGCCCTTCGCGTGCCAATGCCTGCACAGCAGCAGGACGCCCATCCAGCAACGGGCGGCGCCCCCCCGCTTCGAGCCCCGGGATCGCCATGAACAGCCGCGCCAGACCCGTCGACCAGGCCCAGTCCGATATCGCAGACCGCGCAACATCGGCCCCGGTCATCGTGCAGAGGGCGGCCGGCAGACCGCCGGCAGTGGCAACCAGATAGGCGTCGAAAGCGTCCTTGTCCTCGAATGGGTCTCGGTAGATTTCCCAGCGCCGCGCCTCCACCAGCCGATCGAGCACAGGCACGGCTTGCGGCGTGACAACCCCTGCCAGCGGCGCGGCCACCTCATGGGCGCGGGCCTCTTTGCCCTGTGCGATTTCTTCCAGCACATCGCGCCACCATTGCAGGCGCATCTCGGCGATCATGGCCTCTTGCGTCACCCAGGGCGCACGCGCCACTTCAAGGTTGAAAGCATAGAGCGGCAACATGAGCCGACGCTCTGCCACGGGCCGGGCCATGGCGGCGGCCAGCCTGTCGGGATCACCGCGCGCCAGCAGATCGGCGCAGGCCTGCAAGGGATCGGGGCCGGGCGCATCGCTCATTGGGGCGTCCCCGGAACAGTCGCAAAGCAGGCAGCATTTCGGCTCATGCGCCCTGCCCTGCGCCAGCACCATCCTGAACCAGCTTCCAGGTGATCGCCTCGATCAGCGCCTCGAAACTGGCATCCACGATATTGGGCGAAACCCCCACCGTGGCCCAGCGCCGTCCGTGGCTGTCAGCACTGTCGATGATCACACGGGTAACCGCGTCCGTGCCCGAACCGGTGATGCGCACTTTGAAATCCACGAGACGCATATCGTCGATCACGGATTGATAGGGGCCCAGATCCTTTGCCAGGGCCCGCGCCAGCGCGTTAACGGGCCCCCGATCTGAGCCGCTTTCATCCATGCTCTCGGAAACCGACAGCTTTTTCTCACCGCCCACCTTCACGACCACAACCGCCTCAGACAGGCTGACCATCTCGTTGTATTTGTTCTTCCGGCGCTCCACCGTCACCCGGTAGCGCTTGACCTCGAAGAAATCTGGCAGCCGCCCCATCTCATCGAGGGCAATCAGTTCAAAACTGGCCTGCGCCGTATCATAGGCGTAGCCCGCCGCCTCGCGCTGTTTGATCCGCTCGAGGATGCGCGGAAGGGCCGGATCGCCCTTTTCCAAGGCAATGCCGGCCTCGGACAGTCTGCGCAGCAAGTTAGACGTGCCCGCTTGGTTAGACATCGGAATGACGCGCGCATTGCCCACCGAACTGGGCGGAATGTGCTCATAGGTGCTCGGATCTTTCAAAATAGCAGAGGCATGCAGACCCGCCTTATGGGCGAAGGCAGATGCCCCCACATAGGGCGCGGCCTTCATAGGCACCCGGTTGAGGATATCATCCAGTTTGCGGCTCACACGGGTCAGCCCCTGCAACGCCTCGGCCGTCACCCCGGTCTGCAGACTGGACCGGTAGGGTTCTTTGAGCAGCAGCGTTGGCAAAAGCGTCACGAGATTGGCATTGCCACATCGCTCGCCCAGCCCGTTCAGTGTGCCCTGAATCTGGCGCGCACCAGCGCGCACGGCGGCCAGCGCATTGGCCACGGCATTGCCCGTGTCATCATGGGTGTGAATGCCCAGATGACTGCCCGGTATACCTGCGGCGATCACCTGAGAGGTGATGTCGAACACCTCTTCCGGCAGGGTGCCACCATTGGTGTCACACAGAACAATCCAGCGGGCACCGGCCGCGTGCGCGGCCTTCAGACATTCCAGCGCATAGCCGGGATTGGCCTTGTAGCCGTCAAAGAAATGCTCTGCGTCGAACAGGGCCTCGCGGCCCTGCGCCACGAGATGGGCGATACTGTCAGCGATGTTGGAGACATTTTCCTGCAAGGAGATGCCCAGCGCCTTGGTGACATGAAAATCATGGCTTTTGCCCACAAGGCAGACCGCCGGCGTGCCCGCATTTACAACACCGGCAAGCACCTCGTCATTGGCGGCCGAGCGCCCGGCCCGTTTCGTCATGCCGAAGGCGGTGAAGGTGGCTTGGGCGCAGGGGCGTTCCTGCAGGAAGGCGCTGTCGATCGGATTGGCGCCGGGCCAGCCGCCCTCCACGTAATCAATGCCCAGACCGTCGAGCATGGTGGCGATCTCACGCTTTTCATCGAGGCTGAACTGAACGCCCTGGGTCTGCTGTCCATCGCGCAGGGTGGTGTCGAACAGGTAGAGCCGTTCGGGCTTTTCCGCCGTCATCACAGAAGTCATCACAGCGCCTCCAGCTTGGCGGCATCGAATCCGGGGCCGGGCACAAGCTCGATCCCGGCCTTCGACATGCGCACCTCAACCCCGGCTGCAATCAACCCGGACTTCATGGCATCGACCGCGCTGAAATCCTTGGTTTCCATGGCCGCTGCGCGCAAATCCCCCAGAGCTGCGGCATGGGCCGACAGGTCGACAGCCACCGTTTGTGCCCAATCCGGGATCGCGCTGCCGATCAACCCGAGAATGCCAAGGCCCGCGCGCAGACCTGCGACATCGCCCGCGCTGCTCAGCTTGTGCAATTCGGCCAAAGCGCCCGGGGTGTTGATATTGTCGCTCAGCGCCGCAATCACCGTGCCGGGCACTTCGCCTGCGACGGTGTCCTCCACCTGCGCGTACCACTTGCGCAGCGTTTTCTCGGCCTCTGCGGCTTTTGCGGCGGTCCAGTCCATGGGCTTGCCGAAATGGGTCATCAGATAGACCATGCGGGCCACCTCGCCGGGCACCCCCTGCTCGAGGACATCCTGCACCGTGAAGAAATTGCCCAGCGACTTGGACATCTTCTTGCCCTCGACCTGGAGCATCTCATTGTGCAGCCAGATCTTGGCGAAGTCATGCCCGCAGCAACGGCTCTGCGCGATCTCGTTTTCATGGTGGGGGAACATCAGGTCATTGCCGCCCCCATGGATGTCAAAGCTGGCGCCCAGCAGGTCATGGGCCATGGCCGAGCATTCGATATGCCAGCCCGGACGACCGCGCCCCCACGGGCTGTCCCAGCCCGGTGTATCGGCATCTGAGGGTTTCCAGAGCACAAAATCCATCGGATCGCGCTTATAGGGGGCCACCTCAACGCGCGCGCCCGCGATCATGTCATCCACGCTGCGGCCCGAAAGCGCTCCGTATTCCTGATAGGAGCTCACCGCAAACAAGGCATGGCCATCGGCGGCGTAGGCGTGGCCACGGGCGATCAGATCCTCGATCATGGCGATCATCTGCCCGATATAGGCGGTGGCGCGCGGCATATGATCGGGCTCCAACACGCCGAGGGCGGCCATGTCATCAAGATACCACTGGGTGGTTTCGGCAGTGATCTCGGCGATCGGGCGCCCCGTGCTGGCGGCGCGCGCATTGATCTTGTCATCCACGTCGGTGAAATTGCGCACATAGGTCACATGCTCGGGGCCATAAACATGGCGCAGCAGACGATACAGCGTGTCAAACACCACCGCAGGGCGGGCATTGCCGATATGCGCCCTGTCATAAACCGTGGGCCCACAGACATACATGCGCACGTTGTCAGGATCGATCGGAACCAGCTGTTCGAGCTGGCGCGAGCGGGAGTTCCAAAGGCGGATCGTGGTCATGGCGGCCTCTTGAGATCTGGCTTTATGCACGGGCATGTGCGGCGTGGGTCGCCCGCGGGAAGCTTGCCGTCAAGTGGTCTTGAGAAAACGACGTTGCACCCCGCGGACAAATGTCAGCAGGGAATACAGTTCCGAATGGCAATCAGCGTCATCATGGGCTTTGGGTAACGTCAAACGGGCGGGCTGCCAACCCTTGGCGTCACGCTGCGCCGGCAAGCGGGCAATTAGGGGACAGGTCCGGCCCCGTTTTGATTGACACGGCAGCGCTGTCGTGGCCACTTCCCGGCCATGAAACTTTCGACACGTCTTTCCAATCTGGTGCCCGGCGGCGATGACGGCTGGGGCTTGTTCATGAAATCCCGCGAGATGGTCGCGGCCGGCGTCCCGGTGATCGAACTCACCATCGGCGAGCACGATATCCGGACGGACCCAACGATCCTCACGGCCATGGCCGAGGCGGCACAGGGCGGGCATACGGGCTATGCCGCTGTGCCCGGCACCGATGATCTGCGCCGCAAAGTGGCAGAACGAACAGAAGACCGCACAGGCGTGCCCACCGGGCCAGAGAATGTGCTGGTGACACCGGGTGGGCAGGCCGCCCTCTTTGCCGCCCATCTCGCCGCGATCGATGCTGGCCAGCCAGCCGCCTATATCGATCCCTATTATGCCACCTATCCCGGCACGATTCGCGCCGCTGGCGGTGTGCCCCGCCCGCTGGTCACCCGCGCCCGCGATGGGTTCGCCCCCACGGCGCAGGGGCTGGCTGAGGTGTTGCCCGGCTGTGCCTCGCTGATGATCAACACCCCCAACAACCCCACCGGGGCGGTCTATGACGCCGCAACCATCGACATGATCTGCGCAGCCGTACAGGCCGAAGACTGCTGGCTGATCTCGGACGAGGTCTATGACAGCCAGGTCTGGGCCGGTGCCCATATCAGCCCGCGCGCGCGTCCGGGGATGGCAGAGCGCACATTTGTCGTCGGCTCCATGTCGAAAAGTCACGCCATGACCGGCTCTCGCTGCGGCTGGATCATCGGCCCGGAAGACGCGATTGACCATCTGATCACGCTTGCAACCCACACCACCTACGGGGTGCCCGGTTTCATTCAGGATGCGGCTGTCTTTGCCCTCGAACAGGGCACTGCCTTTGAGGACAAGGTCGGCGCGCCTTTCCGGCGCCGCAGGCAACTGGCGCTTGATCTGCTGTCCCAGCAGACGCTTGTCGGCCATGTGCCCTCGGGCGGGGCGATGTACATGATGCTGGATGTGCAGGCCACGGGTCTGTCGGGCGAGGCCTTTGCTCACAGCCTGCTGGAGGCCCATCACATCGCTGTCATGCCCGGCGAAAGCTTCGGCGCGGCCGCCGCCGGACATTTGCGCGTGGCCCTCACCGTCGATGATGACAGGCTGATGGATGCCTTGCGCACCCTGCTGGAACATGCCCAAACCCTGACAAGGCAGACTGTCCATGCCGACTGACCATCCCGTTCACGATCCCGGGCCCGCATTTCGGGCGCTTCATGTTCCGGGCAATCCGTTCATCCTGGCAAATGCGTGGGATGTGGGCAGCGCCCAGATGTTGGCGGCCCGCGGCGCACAGGCATTGGCCACCTCCTCGGCGGCTTTTGCCTTCACGATCGGGCGGCGCGACATGGGCGACCTGACCCGGGACCAACATCTGGCCCATGCCGAAACCATCGTCGCCGCCACGCCCCTGCCCGTTCAGGGGGATTTCGAAAACGGCTTCGGACCAGACCCGGAGACCTGCGCGGACACCGTGCGCCTGTCCGCAGAGATCGGTCTGGCAGGCATCTGCATTGAGGATACGGCCCTGCCAGACAGCACAGCCTATGCCTTTGATCATGCAGTCGAACGCATTCGCGCCGCCGCCGCCGCCGCGCGGGCGCTGCCGCGGGACTTCTTTCTTGTTGCACGCGCCGATGGGCTGTTGGCCGGGGGCTACGGCCAAGACGAAGCCCTGCGCCGGATCAAGGCCTTCGCAGAGGCCGGAGCCGATGGCGTCTATGCCCCTATGCCCGCCTCAAGTGCCGATTTGGCAGCGCTGATCAAGGCGTCTGACAAACCGTTCAACGCCCTGGCCGCTGGGCGTTTCAGCAAGCTTACGCTGGCGCAATTTGCCAAGATGGGAGCGGCGCGCGTCTCGCTGGGATCGGCCCTCGCCCGGGTCACCCATAAGGCGATCGACGACGCGGCCAAAGCCATGCTTCAGGCAGGTGATTTTTCGATGTTGGCGCGCGGCATGTCGGGCGACACCGTGGACGATCTGCTGACAGCGGGCCGCAAGGGAGAGGTGACACCATGATCTTGTCAGAGGCGAAAGTTGTTGTAACCGGAGGCTGCTCCGGCTTGGGCCGGGCAACAGTCGAGGGATTTGTTGCCGAGGGCGCACAGGTTACCGCGTTTGACCTGCAGGGCGATGCGCCCGCAGGCGCCGGGGTGCAGCATGTGGACGTGCGCGACGAAACAGCCGTGGCCGCGGCACTGGATGCTGCCATTGCAGACATGGGCGGGCTGACTGCGGTGGTGAATTGCGCAGGCATCGCAACTGGGGAAAAGGTGGTTGGCCGCGATGGACCGCACGCCTTGGATACGTTCCAGCGGACCATCGACATCAACCTTGTCGGCAGCTTTAACGTGGCGCGCTTGGCCGCTGCGCGCATGGCAGAGCAGGCCCCCGATGCGGGCGGCATGCGCGGCGTGATCGTGAACACCGCCTCGATTGCCGCTTTCGAGGGCCAGAAAGGACAGGCCGCTTACGCCGCCTCAAAAGCCGGTATCGCAGGTCTGTCGCTGCCTATGGCCCGCGATCTTGCGCGGCAGGGCATCCGGGTCATGGCGATTGCACCGGGCATTTTTCGTACACCCATGCTCGAAAGCCTCGGCCAGGAAATCATGGACGGTCTGGCCGCAGACGTGACCTTTCCCCAGCGCTTGGGCGATCCGGCAGAGTTTGCCGCCCTCGCCCGCTTTATCGTGTCCTGCGACTATCTCAATGGCACCGTGATCCGTATCGACGGCGCCCTGCGGATGCCCTGAGCCGGGATATTCCAGCGCCAGAGCCCGCGCCCGGGCGCGGGCACGCCTAGCTTTTCGATGTTCGGCGACGCCGCAAGGCAAACGCGCCCAAAGCACCAACAAGGGCCAGCCCAGCGGGGGGCAGCGGCACCACAGCGGTCGAGCCGTCATACACGTCGACCGGCTGTATCTGCAAAAACGGTGATGGGCTTTGCGGGTTTTGGATGAGCGGTGATTGCGCGATCGTGCGCACCTGCGCGGCAGTCAAGTCCGTTTCGCCGTTGAGCGTTGCATTCATCAAGCCACCAGAACTGTGTGGACCTATGCCAAGATTATGGGCGATCTCGTGGCCCAGCAGTTCGGCCCCATATGTCCCGCTGGCGAAATCAGACTGCACAAGGATGCGATTGCCATTGATTAGGGCGCATCCCACGATGCTCGGGTTATTTCCCCCACCATCGCATGCTGTGATCGAGTCAACGAACAACATGTAGATGCGGTCCGTAGCCGAAAACTGAACAAAAGGTTGCTGAAGTAAATACGCGACCTCGGTGCCCAAATCGTTGCCGTCGACGATCACGCTTGAGGAATCGACGGTGGTAAACCGCGGCCCGTCTAAACGCAGTGTGGGCAGAAAACGAATATCAATCGGTGCGATTGAATTTGGGGCATTGGGGTCAAAGGAGGCTTGGGAAAAGATGGCATCTAGCGCCACTTCGTTCGTGGTGACTGTTGCAGCCTGCACCGTCAGACTGGCAGCGCACAGGGACAGCGTGACAATCGCACGCGTCAAAACGTTAAGCATAGTACCCCCTCGAAGTCAGGCCTAAACCGAGAATCAAAAGCTGTCGCCTGCGATCGCTCGGTCGTCGCTACTTTCTCAAAGGGGCAAAAAAACGGCACAAGCGCGCCAATTAGCCGGAAGCGGCCTCTGCTTTTTCTTCCAAGCTCAGCCACTCATCTTCCGCCCGGGCCAGCGCCTCGGCTCTTTGGGCCAGAGCCTCTGTTGCCTTGCGGAACTTGACGGGGGCAGATGAGAAGAGCTCGGGATCCGCGAGCAGGTCTTCAAGCTTGGCGATCTCGGCTTCAAGCCGGGCCATCTCATCGGGCAAAGCGTCGAGCCGGTGCTTCTCCGTAAAACTCAGGCCTTTGCTCTGGGGCTTTGCGGTGGCGGGCGCTGGGTCCTGCGCGGGTGCAGCAGAGGTGCCAGAGGCCGCTTTGGCGGGGGCCGATTTTCCGGATGGGGTGGCCGGCTTGGCCGCTTTCGCTTCGGTTTGAGCGGCCCCGCGCTGCGCCCTGTAGTCGCTCCAACCGCCCGCATATATGACAGCGCGCCCATCCCCTTCCATGGCCACGGTCGTGGTGGCGACCCGGTCGAGGAAATCCCGGTCGTGGCTGACCAGCAGCACCGTGCCGTCGAAATCAGCAAGAATTTCCTGCAGCAGATCAAGCGTTTCGATGTCGAGGTCATTCGTCGGTTCGTCCAGCACCAGAAGATTGGCGCTTTGCGCCATGATGCGGGCCAGCAGCAGCCGCGCCTTCTCGCCGCCCGACAGCGAGCGCACCGGCGCGCGGGCCTGCGCGTCACTGAACAGGAAATCCTTGAGGTAGCTCACAACATTGCGGGGCTGCCCCCGGACAAGCACCTGATCTGCCTTGCCCGAGATGCGCATTGCGGGATCACCGGTCAGACTTTCCCAAAGCGTGGCGTTGGGGTCCAGCTGGGCGCGTGTCTGATCAAACACCGCAATGTCGAGATTGGTGCCAAGGCGGAGATCCCCGCTGTCAGGGGCTTCTTGGCCCAGCAGCATCTTCAACACTGTTGTCTTGCCCACACCATTGGGCCCGACAAAGGCAATGCGTTCCCCCCGCTGCACACGCAGGGAAAAGTCCTTTACGATCGTCTTGTCGTCAAAGCGTTTGGCCAGCCCCCGCGCATCGATGACCAGCTTGCCCGAGGGCGTGGCGGCCTCCAGTTCCAACGCGGCCGTGCCTTGGCGGCGCACCTGTGCGGCACGATCGCTGCGCAGTTTCTGCAAGGCGCGCACCCGGCCCTGATTGCGTTTGCGCCGGGCTGAGATGCCCTCCACAGCCCAACGCGCCTCTGCTTTGATTTTGCGGTCAAGCTTGTGCCGGGCCTCGTCTTCCTCGGCCCACAGCTTGTCACGCCAGGCTTCAAAGCCGTCAAAACCCTGCTCTGCGCGGCGCACCTCGCCACGATCAATCCACAAGGTTGCCCGCGTCAGAGCCGACAGGAAGGCGCGATCGTGGGAGATCAGCACATAGCCGGCCCGTGTGGTGCGCAATTGCTCTTCGAGCCAGGCAATTGCTTCGATATCGAGGTGGTTGGTTGGCTCATCGAGCAGCATCAGTTCGGGCGCTTCGGCCATCAGCTTGGCAAGAGCGGCGCGTCGCCGCTCTCCCCCCGAGGCAGTGGCCGTGTCACGGGCGGGATCAAATTTCAGCCCTTCCGCCGCCATCTCCACGCGGTAGGCCTCCGAGGCCTCGAGCGCGCTGACCGCGTAGTCGCCCAAGGTTGCATATCCGCTGAGGTCAGGGTCCTGCTCCATGTAGCCAGTGGAGACGCCCGCTGGCAGCACGCGCGCGCCGCGGTCCGGCTCGACCAGCCCGGCAATCACTTTCATCAACGTGGATTTGCCAGATCCGTTGCGCCCCACCAGCGCGACCCGGTCTTGCTCATGCACGACGAGCGACAGGTTATCGAAAACAGGATCACCGCCGAAGGTCAGCGAGATGTCGGAAAGCTGGAGAAGGGGTGCACGCGCCATGCCCGCCAGCTATGGCGCGCAGGCGCCCGGGTCAAGCCACTTGCGGCGGGCGCGCACAGTGCGATGCGGGGCTTGCGGCAGTGGCACCGCGTGAAAATCTGCGGAATGAGCCCGGCCCTACCCCACAGCTGCGCGCAGGAGCCGTTTGCGGGCAGCGGGGATCGCGGCGATCTCGAGCCCGGTAAAGACGTGCAGCGTGTCGAGGTCCCGGTCGACCACCGCATGATCGCTAACCCAGCCCCCCATCTTGAGATAGGTGCGCAACAAGGGCGGCATCGCGGCCATCGCCCTGCGCCGATCCGGCCTGTGCCCACTGCCAAGGCACAACGTGTTCGGGGCTTTGATCCGGGGCCGCCAGCGTTGCGGCGCGATGTGACGGGCCGAAAGCAGCGCGAAGGCGTCAGCATGGGCTGTGGCCTCAGTTCCGTTGAAGGACGAGCACCCAAACAGCATCTCGACCCCGTCCCGATCAACCCGGCGGGTGAGGTCTGCCCAGGCAACCCGCAGGATATCAGGATCCTGCGCATCGGGATGGATGCAAAAGCGGCCAAGCTCAATCATCGGACCACCGAAGGCTGACAGAGCAGACAGATCGTAAAATTGCGCGGCGTAGCTGCGCGCGATGTCGTGCCCGTCCGACAGGGGCAGAATTCGGAAACAGCAGACCAGCGCACTCTGGCCCGCAGCTGCCCGCTGCCGATCTTCAATCATGATATGGGTACAAAGAGCATCAAAAGCATCCGAGTCGTCATGACCTACCGCACCTCGAAAGCACAGTGCGCGCAGCGCCAGAACCGCCTCGAGATCCGCAGGGGATGCGGCCTCTCTGGCGTGGTACCGGCTTGTTGCCTCACGCGGCGCTGTCATCGGCTCTCCTGTCCGTGAAAGGGGCTTGGCACGCCGTGCCCCACGCTTAAATATGATCCGAAGATCGTTTCTTGGGCCAGCCTATCATGCCATGCGCCCGCACGGAACGACAGGACAGGAGGAAGATGCCAGCCATGGAAAAAGTCACGAAATCCGACGCAGAGTGGCGCGCCCAGCTTAGCGATCTTGCCTATAAGGTGACCCGCAAGCACGGCACAGAACGCGCCTTCACCCATGACAATTTCCCCAAAGAACCCGGTGTTTTCAAATGTGTATGCTGCGGTGCCGATGTATTTGATCAGGCTCATAAGTTCGACAGCGGCACGGGTTGGCCCAGTTTCTGGCAACCGGTGGACAGCGTGAAATCCGATATCGTAGGGGAACGCGTTGATCGGTCTTGGTTCATGACACGCACCGAGGTGCATTGTGCGCAATGCGATGCCCATCTTGGCCACGTGTTTCCCGACGGGCCCGCGCCCACCGGGCTGCGCTACTGCATCAACGGCGTGGCGCTGGACTTTGAACCAAGCGACTGAACCCAGCAGCGAGGGCGCGCAAAGCTGCACGGATCATACGACAAAAGAGGCCCGCAGCGCAGATATGCAGCTGCGGGCATTTCTTTGATTATTCAACCGGAAGAGCAATCCGGCCAATGTTGCCGAACAGCTGGCGGATCAGGCTGAGGCCGTCCACATTGCTGTCGGTCACCCGGCGACTGAGGGCAACCACGTTGCCATCCTCAAGCCCATAGCGCTCTACGTTGCTGACCACGCCGGAATCATCGAATGAAATCGCCACGATCTCGCGGGAGCTGACCGTCGGGGCGCGTGCGCCAACGGTGCGTTTGGTCTGAGCGATGTAGTAAAAGCCGCTCTCGTTCAGAACGCCCGACGAGGTCGGCGAGCCGATCACCTCCGCCACCGTTTCGCGGGTGTCCACGCCAACGATCACGTCGGCCAGTTGTTCATCCGTAGGCACATAGCCGTGTCGGGTCTCAAGTGGGCTGCAGGCGGCGAGGCTTGCGCCCAACAGCAATGCCGCGCCCAAAGACCGTATCCGCGTTGATCCAGCCCATATTCCGGTGCTCTTGCCTGCTGTCGCCATGCTGCCCTCTTGTCTCCAGCGCGCTCCATCGCCTAAATCCCCCTACACCACGCAGATGCACATGTTCAAGAAAGGAAGCCGGCACATGCCTCCCGCAGATCATGGCACACCGCCCCAAAGCAGCCCGTCCGGCCCCAAGGCAAACGCCGATTCCCTGCGTCTTTCGAGCTTGCCGCGCAATGCGCCGCGCAGCTTTGATTTGCGCCCCGATGACACAGCCCGCGGGCAACTGGCCCGCGAGTTGGGCCTCGATGGCCTGCGAAAATTGCGGTTTCACGGCACTCTGACACCGCTGGCCGGCAAAGACTGGGCATTGAAGGCCAAGCTGGGGGCAACGCTGGTGCAGCCCTGTATCGTGACGGGTGCGCCTGTCACCACACGCGTGGATGTGACAGTCAGCCGGGCCTACCAAAAAGATTTCGTGATGCCGTCAGAGGCCGAAGCTGAAATGCCAGAGGACGACAGTGTTGAGGCACTGCCCGAGACGCTCGATCTTGAGACGGTCATGACAGAGGCGCTTGCACTGAACGTTCCAGACTATCCGCGCTCACAGGGCGCTGAGCTTGGCAGCCTGACGGCCACACCTCCGGGCGCAGAGCCTTTGCGGGACGAAGATACCAAGCCATTTGCGGGCCTGTCGGCGCTCAAAGCCAAGCTGGATGAACCGGGCGGCGAATCCTCACAATAAAAGCCGCTCGGTACTTTGAATGGCTCAAAGGGGCGCTAAGGGGCCTAAACAGGCGGCGGCAGGCTCTTTGATGCCCTCCTTACGGTGGGTGAGTCGCCCCGCCTGGTCAGTTTTGTCGCATCAAAGCCCCCCAGACACCGGCAATGCTGCATTCTGCGCTTGCATCAAGACATTAAAACGCTATTTTTCGCGCTCCGCCGCACAGCAGTGGTTGCACCGGGCGCAGACCCGGCGTAAACGGCGCGAACGCCTTACCCATTCGGCCGTGCGATTCACGGCGAAACAGGCAAACCGAAACACTGGACGCCCCCAGCGGCGTCTCCGATGAAACGCCCGGAGGCAACAGCCTCCGCCAGACCCGAGGTTGAGACATGGCTGTCCCCCAGAATAAGGTCACCAAGTCGCGCCGTAACATGCGTCGCGCACATGACGCTCTCGTTGCAGACAATCCGGCAGAATGCCCGAACTGCGGCGAACTCAAGCGCCCGCACCACGTCTGCGGCGCCTGCGGCTACTACGCAGATCGCGAAGTGATCGCAGCGGTTGACGAAGTCGACCTCGACGACGACGCAGCCTGATTGGAGCGTCTGCCCGCACCATGAACCCCCGCACCGAGACACTCGTCGGCGGGGCCTTATGGGCCCGGGTACTATCCTATGCACACGGGTGCGCCCTGATCGGGCGCGCCCGTCTTTTCGTGTTTGGGCCTCTTTGCAATAGCCCCTTGACGCGCAGCCCTGCCTCCGCGCGAATGGGGACATGGCTATGAACACGACACAGGCAACCGCACCCGCGGAAGACTTGGCCGCGATTGAGGGCAAAACCGCCATCTCGATTGACGCGATGGGCGGCGATCGCGGTCCCGCCGTTGTCGTGGCCGGGCTGGCCCTTGCCGCGCGCGAAAACCCTGACCTTGCCTTTATCCTGCACGGGCCTGCACAACAGCTGAAACCCATCGTTGCCAAAAAGGGCCTGCGCGACCGCGTCGTGATCCGCGAGGCGGGCGGCGTGGTGACCATGGATGAACGTCCCAGCCACGTGATGCGCCACGGCAAAGGGACGTCGATGTGGTCCGCGATCGACTCAGTACGGGCGAAAGAGGCAGCCGTTGCTGTATCGCTGGGAAATACGGGCGCGCTGATGGCCCTGTCGATGTTGCGCCTGCGCAAGCTGAAGGGCGTGTCCCGCCCTGCAATTGCCTGCCTCTGGCCGACCCGGTCTTCCCATGAGTTTGCGGTGATGCTGGATGTCGGCGCCGATATCCGCGCCGATGCGAAGGACCTTCTGCAATATGCGATCATGGGGGCTGCCTACGCCCAGCGTGGTCTGGGAATCGAGCGGCCTGTTGTGGGCCTGCTGAATGTGGGCACAGAAGAACACAAAGGGCGCTCTGCGCTGCATGATGCCTCAGAGTTGATCGCAGCCCGCGCTGACGCGGCGCGTTTCACATTCGCCGGGTTTGTTGAAGGTGGCGACATCCCGGGCGGCAAGATCGACGTGATCGTGACCGATGGCTTCACGGGCAACGTGGCCCTGAAAACCGCCGAAGGCACCGCTTCTTTGATCGGTGATTTCCTGCGCGAGGCGTTCAATCACTCGATCCTGTCGCGTCTGGCGGCCCTGCTGGCGCTGACATCGCTCAGCCGTCTGCGCCAGCGCATTGACCCGCGCCGGGTCAACGGTGGTGTTTTCCTCGGCCTGAACGGGACCGTGGTCAAATCACATGGCGCTGCCGATGCCACGGGCGTTGCGGCGGCCATCAAGCTGGCCTTCCTTCTGACGCAGGCTGATTTCACATCGACTCTGACACGGCGCATGGATGCCGATGGCTCGGTCACCCCCGCTGCGGCCGATGATACGGACGAGCCAGGCGGGGCTCAGACAGTGGCACGTACATGACGGTTACACGCGCGGTGGTTCGAGGGGTCGGGCACTATCTGCCTGAGCGGGTTGTCGAGAACGAGGAATTCGTTTCGATCGTGGACACCAGCGATGAATGGATCCGCACCCGGTCCGGGATCGAACGCCGGCATTTCGCAGCCGAAGGCGAAACCACGTCTGACATGGCCGCGAAAGCGGGGCGCGCGGCGCTGGACATGGCCGGCATGGACGCTTCGGATGTGGATGCGATCGTATTGGCAACGTCCACGGCGGATCTCACCTTCCCTTCAGCGGCCACAATGGTGCAAGCCAAACTGGGCACCGGCGGTTTCGCCTTTGACATACAGGCCGTTTGCGCGGGCTTTGTCTTTGCGCTGTCTAATGCGAATGCTTTGATCGTTTCAGGCCAGGCAAAGCGGGTGCTGGTGATCGGGGCCGAAACATTCTCGCGCATTCTCGACATGACCGACAGAACCACCTGCGTGCTGTTCGGCGATGGCGCGGGCGCGCTGCTGTTGGAAGCCGAGGACGGCACCGGCGAGAGAACTGACAGGGGCGTATTGGCAACCGATCTCAACTCGGACGGACGTTTTCGCGACATCCTCTACGTGGATGGCGGCATCTCGACCCAAACCACGGGCCATCTGCGCATGCAGGGCAAAGAAGTGTTCCGCCATGCTGTTGAGAAACTGGCAGCAACCGCCCACAAAAGCCTCGAAAAAGTTGGCATGACGGGCGATGACGTGGATTGGATCGTGCCGCATCAGGCCAATCTGCGCATCATCAAAGGCACTGCCAGCCGCATGTCTGTGCCGATGGAGCGCGTCATCGTGACAGTACAGGATCACGGCAACACCTCGGCTGCCTCGATTCCCCTGGCACTGTCTGTGGGCCACGCACGCGGTCAGATCCAGAAGGGCCAAGTCTTGGTCATGGAGGCCATCGGCGGCGGCCTTGCCTGGGGTTCTGTAGTGCTGCGCTGGTAGAACGGGCTGCAAAGCGCTGCAAAAAAAGGCAATTCCTTACATAGCTTCGGTTTCTAGTCATTGACTCATATGGGCATCGGTCCCTAACCTGCCTGCAAGGAACGGGAGGGCTCTCGATGAGCGAGAAAACGCTAACACGTATGGACCTGAGCGAAGCGGTGTTCCGCGAAGTTGGTCTTAGCAGAAATGAATCTTCGCAAATGGTCGAAAGCGTCTTGGCGCATATGTCCGACGCGCTGGTGCGCGGCGAGCAGGTCAAGATTTCGTCCTTTGGCACGTTTTCGGTGCGTGACAAAGCCGCCCGCGTCGGGCGCAACCCCAAGACAGGCGAAGAGGTGCCCATTCACCCCCGTCGCGTCCTCACCTTCCGCCCCTCTCATCTGATGAAAGACAGGGTTGCGGCCGGGAATCGCTCCGGCAAGTGACGGCGGCGCAGCAGGTCTGTGCCTGCAGAGCAGGTTGACACGCAACAACACCCTGATTGGACAAGGCACCCTGAATGGATAAGGCACCGGAAGCGTTCCGTACAATTTCCGAAGTGGCAGACTGGCTGGGGGTGCAACCGCACGTATTACGGTTCTGGGAAAGCAAATTCCCGCAGATAAAACCCGTAAAACGCGCAGGCGGGCGGCGCTATTACCGGCCCGCCGATATGCTGTTGCTGGGCGGGTTGAAACAACTGCTGCATGAAGACGGGCTTACCATCAAAGGCGCTCAGAAAGTACTGCGTGAACAAGGGGTTCAAGCGGTTCAGGCGATATCACCTCCGCTGGAGGATGACGCCGCCGCGGACAGCCAAACAGACGGAGCTGCTGCGCCTGTTGTACCGGCACCAGTGCAAGATGGCGAAGCCGCCACGCCGGACCAGCCAGACGCTGCGCACAGCGCAGAGAGCGAGGCCGAGCCTAGCGACACCGCACAAACGCGCATGGATCTGCCGCAAGTGCGCCTGAAGCCCCGTCCAAGCGTCGAAGCCACGCCTGAGCCGCTCGAGGACAGCCATGAAGCTGAGCCGGCCCCGCAGGCCGCCGCCTCGAAGGCACCCGCTGCAGAGCCAGAGCCCTCCACGCCCTCGCTGTTTGACGCAGGGCTCGACATGCCTGACGGCGCGCATGGCACAGCCGGCAGCGGGTCAACGGCCCAACTGCCGTCCTTCCGCTCGCGGCTCGGCGCCACGCTGGGTGCGCGCAAATCCTCATCGGCGTCGCGGGCCGGCACACCCGCAGATGCGCCAGCCGAAACAGAGGCGGCCGAGGCCCCAGAGGCGCCCCCCGCGCCAGCACAGATGGCGGCCTCAGAACAAGCCGACGCGCCCGCCTCGGACACTGGGGCAGAAACCACCGCGCCCGCGGCTGCACGCCTGCCCGAATCCGACACCGACCTGCAGACAGCCCTGAGCAGCCTCGCCCCCGGACAGGTCGCCGCCATCAAGCTGCGCCCCTATTACGAACAGCTGGTCGCCTTGCGAGACCGGATGGACGAAGTGGCCTGAGGCTTGGCTGCCCCGTGATGCAGAGTGCTGAACAACCGTTTGACCCGCAGGTGACTTTCTTCTCACTTATGCGCTTGCGCCTGCCTGACTTCATGCTAGAAGGCCTCAACGTCGGGCTATGGCGCAGCCTGGTAGCGCGTCCGTCTGGGGGACGGAAGGTCGCAGGTTCGAGTCCTGCTAGCCCGACCAACCGACGTTTTGTCAGCCCCAAGGGGGGATCATGACCGGTCTCCTTGCGCGGCAGCAAATTCAGCATCTCATTGATATGTCTGCGATCGGCTTCGATCAGCCTTTGGCTGAGGGACAGGTTCAGCCTGCCAGCCTTGATCTGCGGCTCGGCCCTGTTGCCTACCGCGTGCGGGCCTCGTTTCTGGCCGGCACAGGGCGCAGCGTGGCTGCCCGCATCGAAGAGTTCGGGATGCATGAGATCGCGCTTGATGGGGGCGCAGTGCTGGAAAAGGGCTGCGTCTATGTGGTTCCACTGCTCGAGCATCTCTCTCTGCCGCCCCATATTTCTGCCATCGCCAATGCCAAAAGCTCGACCGGGCGTCTGGATCTGCTGACGCGCGTGATCACCAATGAGGGTGTGGAGTTTGACAGGATCGCGCCGGGCTATACCGGCCCGCTTTATGCAGAGATCTGCCCACGCTCCTTCTCGGTTCTGGCACGCACGGGCATGCGTCTGAACCAGATCCGGTTTCGCGACGGGCAATCGGTTTTGTCCGATGCAGAACTGCAAGACCTCGATCGCGCAAGCGCGCTGGTCGATGGCACTGCCACGATCGCGGGGGGGCTGGCCTTTTCCGTGGATCTTGAGCCAGCGCACGGGCAGCCTGCGGGATGGCGCGCAAAGCCCCATGCCGGCGTCATTGATCTTGACCGCATTGGCCAGCATGACCCAACCGAGTTCTGGGAAGCGGTTCCGGCGCGCGATGGGCGCATGATCCTTGATCCCGGTGCTTTCTACATTCTCGTCAGCCGCGAAGCCGTTCACATTCCACCAGATTATGCCGCCGAAATGGCCCCCTATCTGGCAATGGTCGGCGAATTCCGCGTGCATTACGCGGGCTTCTTTGATCCCGGTTTCGGCCATGGCACACCCGCGCGCGGTGTGCTGGAAGTGCGCTGCCACGAAAGCCCCTTCCTGCTCGAGCATGGGCAGATCGTGGGCCGGCTGATTTATGAACGCATGTCTGAACGGCCAGATGTCCTGTATGGCACGGACATTGCCTCAAACTATCAGGGGCAAGGCCTGAAACTGTCCAAACATTTCAAGACCCCGTAAGCGCCGAACCACCGTCAAGCGACTGAAAATACAAGCTTATTTCGCAGTAGAAGACGCGAGTTTGCGCGCGCCGCTCAGAACTATGGGCCGCACGACATCCCTGCGCGCAGCAGCCACTTCAGCGGATACTTGGCCCCTAGAAACGGCCAAATTTCCGAAGGACACGGGTGGTTTGGCGCAAGTTGCGCGCCTGTTGGCGCTGGCGGCGCATCTGGGCCTTTTCCTCTGGGCTGCGCGGCTGGCCAGACGTGGGCCCCATGCCCTGTTGACGGCCATTGACCCGCATCATTCGGGTCACCATGCGCATGAGTTGGTTCATAATCATCAATCCGGGTCCTGTACCTGTGCCGTCTCTGCGGCGGGTTGCTCCCCCTCATCGTCTGAACTCGTAAACATTTCTTCCTGCCCGTCGTCTTCGTCCTGCGGAGCATCGGGCAGTGGCCGGGCATCCAGCAGCCCTGCTGCCCGCAATTCTTTCAGGCCCGGCAGATCGCGGGCACTTTCGAGGCCGAAATGGTCCAAGAAGCCCGGGGTGACCACGAATGTAACCGGGCGGCCCGGTGTCATGCGCCGACGCCCCAGTCGGATCCATTCCATTTCAAGCAACTGATCCACCGTTCCCCGGGAAACAGACACGCCGCGAATTTCTTCGATCTCGGCCCGGGTGACAGGCTGGTGGTAGGCGATGATCGCCAATGTCTCGATCGCAGCACGGCTCAGCTTGCGCGTTTCAACCACTTCCTTGCGCAAAAGAAAGCTCAGGTCCGGGGCCGTGCGCATGGCGTAGCCATCGCCGATCCGCACAACATTCACCCCCCTGCCCTCATAGCGCTTGCGCAGCAGCACGATGGCCTCAGCGGCATCTGCGCCGTGGGGCATGCGGGCATTCATCTCTGCCACAGAGACCGGCTCGGCGGAGGCAAACAGGATGGCCTCGACCATGCGCTCCTGCTCGGCCAGCGGGGGCGACTCAAAGAGGCTGTCGCGCGCAGGGCCTGCGGGGGCCTCGGCCTGAGCCTCCGCGCTGTCATGTTCCGCTTCAGACATCGCCATCTCCCTTGGGCTGGGCGCGCCGCACCTTGATGGGCGCAAAGGTTTCATCCTGGCGCAATTGCAGCTTGCCAGCCTTGGCGAGCTCAAGCGAGGCTGCGAAGGTGGATGCCGTGGCCGAGCGACGCCGCTCTGGATGGCTGACCCATCCCTGTGGCAGCCACGACATCAGGTCGGTCCAATCTCCGGCCAGCCCGATCCGGTTGCGCAGGGCATCCAACGCTTCTTCCATTGTCACCAGGTTTTCCCGATCCATCACATAGGGGCGGAATTCATCTTTGGTTCGGATCCGGGCATAGGCTTGCATCAGGTCAAGAAGCCCCGCCGTATAACGCACCTCGCGCACCCGCTCGACCTGCTCTGGCACCCCGCGAGCAAAGAAATCCCGGCCAAGCCTGTCCCGTGCCATCAGCTTTGCCGCCGCCTCGCGCATGGCCGCCAGCCGTTCCAGCTGGAAGGCAAGATGGGCGGCCATTTCCTCACCGGTGGGGCCTTCCTCACCGGGCTCTGGCGGCAACAGGAGGCGCGATTTCAGAAAGGCCAGCCATGCCGCCATCACAAGGTAGTCGGCTGCCAATTCGATCCGCAGCGCCTTGGCCCGCTCGACGAATTCCAGATACTGCTCTGCCAAAGCCAGGATCGAGATGTGGCGCAGGTCCACCTTCTGGGTGCGCCCCAAGGTTAGCAAAAGATCGAGCGGCCCTTCGAACCCGTCCACATCGATGATCAGGGCTTCTCCGGCCACCCGTTCGGCGACGGAAAGTTCGAGCACCTGTTGGGCAGGCGCGGCAAGGCCATCGCCCAAGGGCTGCTCCCCGTCAGAGCGGGGCGGATCTTGCGTGCTCTGTGCCATCCTGCCGCCTCTCGCTGTGCAGGGCTTCAAATTCAGCGGCAAGCGCGTGGATGTCAACGGGCTGAGCAGGTTGTCTTGCCTGCAGGGCCTCGGTGGCGCGTGCTGCCTCTTGCGGGCTGAACTCCCCGGCTGCTGCGGCCACGGCCCGCATCTCCTCGAGGTTGCCATTGCAGTGCAGCACCACATCACATCCCGCGGCACGGGCGCGCGTGGCCCGCTCAGCCGGTGTGCCGCCCAGTGCCTCCATCGAGAGATCGTCCGTGATCAGCAACCCGTTAAACCCAATTTCTTCTCGGATAAGGGCAATGCAGTGCGGTGAAACGGTCACCGGCAGCTGCGGGTCCACCTCAGGCAGCACCAAATGCCCCGTCATGCCCAGCGGCAAATCCGCCAGCGCCTGGAACGGCAGGAAATCCGTCTGCCGTAATCTGTCGAGAGGAGCGCGCAGGGTGGGTGTTTCCAGATGACTGTCCACCACGGCCTGACCGTGGCCAGGGATATGCTTGAGAACGGGCAGCACGCCCCCGTGCAAAAGCCCATCAGCACAGGCGCGTGCAATCGCCGACACCCGCTCCGGGGATGTTCCATAGCAGCGATTGCGCAAGACAGCGTGGGTCTGCGCCTCCGCGATATCGGCCAGCGGCGCGCAGTTGCCATCGATCCCTACGGCCGTCAGTTCTGCCGCAATGATGCGCATCCGCAGCCACATGGCGCGGCATGCGGCCTCGAGGGGCAAGTCCGCCAGACTGTCCAGCGGCGGCGCCCATTCCCGCCAATGGGGCGCACGCAGCCGCTGCACACGCCCGCCCTCCTGGTCGGTAAAGATCGGCACATTGCGGCCTACGGCGGCGCGCAAATCCGCGCAAAGGGCCGACAATTGCGCAGGTGTCTCTACGTTGCGGGCAAACAGGATAAACCCAAAAGGCTGCACCTGTTGAAAAAAGGCTGCCTCAGCGGCCTCAAGGTGCAGCCCCTTGCAGCCCAGAATAAGCGGTCTGTGCATGGTCATCGCCCTTCCCGCCTTTTAACGCGCCACAACGGGGATACAGTCCGCCTTGCCCGCCAGCAGTTCTGCACAAAAGCGCCGCGCGTCGCTGAGATCGACAAAGCCGGCGGCCCTCAGACGATAGAACATCCGTCCGCCGGATTGGGCTTCCATGATGACCTTGCGCTTGCCATCCATCAGAGGGGCAAAGGGCCCGCTTATCATACCATCCCATGCCTTTTGCGCCATTTCAGGGCTGTCAAACGCCCCCAATTGCACAAGCCGGTCGCCCGGTGCTGGCGGGGCTTGCTGCGACAGGGAGGCCTGCACGACCGTGGCGCGCGGAGCAGACGCCCCAAAGCTGGCGGGACGGGCCATGGGATAAAGCGACCGCCCCAACCCCTCTACGGCCGGTGTCGCCACGGCGGGGGCTGGCAAGACGGCCAGTTCCTCTTCGACAGGATTGCGCGATACGGTTTCGATCTCGGGCAAGGGGTCCGACAGGCGAGAGGCCCCGCTGACCAAACGCTCGACCAGCGCCAAGGTTTGCGCGGCGCGCTCCTCCTCGGTAAGCGGCGCCACTTCAGCCGCAACCGTCATATCCTCGGAATGCAGTTGCGTGGGCTCGTCGAGAACCCGCACTTCCATGGGCGCTTCGGGCGTGCCGCGGGCCTCCTGCACTTCGTTGACCGACAGCCCCTTATGGGCAATGTCAGCTCCGCCCGGATTGCTGGGGGCAACCCGCATTGGTTTTTCTAGCGCCAGCACAACGGGCACTTGCGTCACATCGCGCAAGCTAAGCTTGACGCCCCAGACCGCAAATCCGATCAGAAGCCCAACCGACGCCAGCGCCCCGCACCAATGCACCACGCCGGCCAAGCGTGCCGCTCGGCCAGACATGCGATCGCCAACCATTTCAGAATGTGAACTGTGCCAAGCATCCGCATCTGCGTTTGCATCTTCCGTGTCCGGGGAGAACTGCCCGGGGCCCGCATTTATCATGGGTTTTACCCGATCCTGTGCCTGTGACACCCGGGATCACATGACAGCACGCGTATCCCGAGCCTGAATACAGCCTGTCACACATCTTGCGCACGTGATCAGACCCTGCCTCTGACCCGGCCTGCAGAAAGGAGTTTCCCTTCCAGTCGCGCTTTAGCGCATTTCTTGTGCCGGGGTTACACCCAGAATACCAAGTCCTGTGGAAATAACAACGCCGCAGGCACGGGCCAGTGCAATCTTTGGCAAGCTTGCATCCGGGTTGCCTTCCTGAATAAAGCGCAGCTCAGGCTTTTCGTTGCCCCGATTGTAGAGCGTGTGGAAGAGCCCGGCGATCTCGTAGAGGAAAAACGCAATGCGGTGCGGCTCATGGGTACGGGCCGCAATCTCCACGAGGCGGGGCCATTCCGCGATTTTGCGGGCCAGAGCAAGCTCCACCGTGTCTGTGTTGCCCGACAGATCATATCCGGCCAGCGCCGCGTCACGGACATCCCACCCGGCTGCCTCTGCCTTGCGCAGCACGGAACACATCCGGGCATGGGCATATTGCACATAGAACACCGGGTTGTCCTTGGACTGCTCCGTCACCTCGTCGAAATCAAAATCGAGCGGGGCGTCGTTGCGCCGGGTCAGCATGACAAAGCGGGTCACATCTGCACCAACCTCATCCACCACATCGCGCAGGGTCACAAAGGTGCCCGCCCGTTTTGACATTTTCACCGGCTCACCGGCCTTGGTCAGCTTGACGAGCTGGGTCAGCTTGATATCGAGCGGGACAGCGCCATCGGACAGGGCGGAAACCGCTGCCTTCATACGCTTTACATAGCCGCCATGATCGGCGCCAAACACATCGATCAGACCGTCGAAACCGCGCTGAACCTTGTCAAAGTGATAGGCGATGTCAGGGGCAAAATATGTCCAGGCACCATCGGATTTCATCACTGGACGATCCACGTCATCGCCATGGGCCGTTGACTTGAACAGGGTCTGTTCGCGTGGCTCCCAGTCTTCGGGCTTTTTGCCTTTGGGCGGCTCCAGCACGCCCTCATAGATCAGGCCTTTGGCTTTAAGATCGTCCAGCGCAGCCTCAATCCGGCCCGTGCCATAGAGGGATTTCTCGGAAAAGAAGACATCCATTTTGACGCCAAGCTGGGCAAGATCAGAACGGATCAAGTCCATCATCGCATCGGTTGCAAAGGCACGAATTTCCGCCAGCCAGACATCTTCGGGCTGCCCGACATAGGCGTCACCCACTTTCTCTCGCAATGCGTGGCCAACGGGCACGAGGTAATCGCCCGGATATGTGCCGTCCTCAAACGCAACGGTCTGACCATGCGCCTCAAGATAGCGCAGATAAACAGAGCGCGCCAAAACATCTACCTGCGCACCACCATCATTGATGTAGTATTCGCGGGTGACGGCATATCCGGCGAAGGCAAGCAGGCTTGCCAAAGCATCCCCAAACACAGCACCGCGCGTATGGCCCACATGCAAAGGCC
Source organism: Oceanicola sp. (assembly GCA_022447275.1). Lineage (GTDB taxonomy): Bacteria > Pseudomonadota > Alphaproteobacteria > Rhodobacterales > Rhodobacteraceae > JAKVBK01. Next base: position 54,666 of record JAKVBK010000013.1, read on the forward strand.
CGGTTGGGTTCGCGGAAACATACTCGACATTGATCTTTGCACCCGCCCCCATATCGGAGCGGCCAAACCGATCTGAACTCTGCAAAGCGGAAGCGACAACCGTCTGCCACACACTGTCGGCCAGGCGTAAATTCAAAAAGCCCGGGCCAGCGATATCTGCGGACGCAATCCTAGGATCTTCCTCCAGTTTTGCCGCAACAAACTCTGCAATCTCACGCGGACGCAATCCGGCGGGCTTTGCCAGAACCATCGCGGCATTGGTTGCCATATCGCCATGGGCAGGATCACGCGGCGGCTCCACAGTGACATTGGCAAAGGACAGGCCCGCAGGCAATGCGCCCTCATTGGTCCAATGGGTCAAGGTGTCGAGCACGAGGCGGTGGATATCGGCGAACAGATGCATGGGTGGCACTCCGGGAAGACTGGCGCGGGTGTAGCAGAGCCCCGACGATGGTCAAGCAGACAACGGAACGCTCCCGCCCCTTGCCCGCATTAAAGCAAGCTTTCATGAGGGCAAGCGTTGGGCCGCGCGACAAGCGCTGCAGCACCCCAACCCTGCCTTACCGCAGGTGTTTCATTGGCGCGAGCATGAGTATTTCCAAGACAAAGATGCAGAGCCGTCAAAAATACGCGTTCTTTGTCTGGAAAATACTCTGGGGGTGCCCGAAGGGCGGGGGCAACGCCCCCTTAATAGAAATCTTGCTGGGGCCACAAAGGGGCCCCTGCTCCGTCAGATCAGGCCTGAGCTTTTACGGCAGCGCGCGCAGCATGAAGCAGTGGCTCTGTATACCCTGAGGGTTGCACCCGCCCTTTGAGGACGAGGTCCAGAGCACATTTGTAAGCAATCCCGTCAAAGCTTGGCGCCATGGGCCTGTAGGAGGGATCCCCCATATTCTGACGGTCGACCACTTCGGCCATTTTCTGCATCGCGCTTGTGATCTGCGCCTCAGACACCACCCCATGATGCAACCAATTTGCCAGACCCTGCGCAGAGATCCGCAGCGTGGCGCGGTCTTCCATAAGACCAACATCGTTGATGTCGGGCACTTTTGAGCAGCCCACGCCCTGGTCAACCCAGCGGACCACATAGCCCAGAATGCCCTGGCAGTTGTTCTCCAATTCCGCGATCACCGCATCGTCCGAAAGGTTTGCTGTTTCCACAGGCACCTCAAGAAGCGTTGCCCGGGGCGTACGGAATTTGCCTTGGCTTTGCTCGGCGATATCCCAAAGCGTCTGGAAGACCGACCTTTCATGGTAGTGGCAGGCGTGCAGTACGGCTGCCCGAGGGCTTGGCACCCAAGCCGTTGTGCCCCCGGCTTCCAGATGTCCCATTTTGGCGGCCATCATATCGGCCATGCGATCTGGCTTCGTCCACATCCCCTTGCCGATTTGCGCCCGTCCTTTCAAGCCGCACATCAGGCCGGCATCCACGTTGCGGCTTTCATAGGCCTGCAGCCAGCTTGATTGCTGCATATCCGCTTTGCGCAGCATCGGCCCGGCTTCCATGCAACTGTGAATTTCATCACCCGTGCGATCCAGAAAGCCGGTGTTGATGAAGCAAACGCGGCGCGGCGCCTTGCCGATCGCTGCCGCGAGATTGGCCGACATACGGCGTTCTTCGTCCATAATGCCCATCTTGACCGTTCCGAGCGGCAAGCCCAATGCCTGCTCCACGGCAGCAAACATGCGGTCGCACATCGCCACCTCGTCCGGGCCATGCATCTTCGGCTTCACGATGTAGATGGAGCCTTTGGGCGAGTTCTTCGGCATGTCCGGGCGCTTGAGATCATGGATCGCACAGAGCACCGTGACCATTGCGTCAACCAGATGCTCTGACACCTCGTTGCCCTCCGCATCGAGGATCGCCGGGGTGGTCATCAGCAGGCCCACATTGCGCACCAGCATCAAAGACCGCCCCTTGAGCAGGATCGGCTGGCCTTTGGGGCCTTCGCAGCCCACATCAGGGTTGAGCTCGAGGGTGTCGCCGCCCGGCAGTGCCTCTGTCAGATCCCCTTTCATCAAGCCGAGCCAGTTGCGATAGGCCACAACCTTGTCTGCCGCGTCCACACAGGCGACCGAGTCTTCCAGATCCACGATCGTCGACACTGCCGCCTCAAGGTAGATGTCAGCGATCCCCGCGGTGTCCGTTTTGCCAATCGGATGGGTCCGATCGATATAGAGCACGATGTGCAGGTTGTTGGCCCGCAGGAAGACGTCAGAGACATTGCCCTTCTCATCGCGGTTAAAGCCCGCAAACTGGTTTGGGTCGGCCAGTTCTGTTGTGCCCTTGCCCGCGATCATCATCAGCTTGCCACCCGAGGGCGCCATGGTGACGACATCCGCCCACGATCCCTTGGTCAGAGGCACAACCTTGTCGAGATGTGCTTTGGCCCAGGCAACAACCTGCGCGCCGCGCGCCGCATCATAGTCACCGCGCGGTGCCGGGCTGCCCAAAACATCGGAGGCATAGAGCGCGTCATAGAGCGAGCCCCAGCGCGCATTGGCCGCCTTCATCACCATGTGCAGATTTGTTGATGGCACGACCAGTTGCGGCCCGCACAGGCTTGCGATCTCGCTGTCGATATTGCTGGGCGCGACCTGAATGCCCTGAGGAGGCTCTTGCTCAAGGTAGCCGATCTCCGTCAGGAAGGCGTCATAGGCCGCGGCATCGACCGGCTGGCCTTTGTGCTGCTTGTGCCACGCATCGAGTTGCCCCTGCAGTTCTTCGCGCTTTTCCACAAGTTCGGCCGTGCGGGGTCCAAACACCTGCACCAAAGCCTGTAGCCCGGCCCAGACGGCATCCGCCTCGACGCCTGTCCCCGGCAGCGCTTCGTTTTCAATAAATTCCGCAAGTTCCTGCGCGACCTGCAAGCCCTGCTTTTCAATCCGATCCGTCATCTGGAGATGTCCCTGTTGTCACGGCGCAGGGGCTGGTAGGCGGCCCCTGATATTCTGGTTCGTCGGGCAAACTAGGGCGACGGCGCCCGGCATTCAACGCATGGTGCACAATTGCATGCCGAATTCTTAACGCAGGGGCTGATTTTCTGTGCTTGTGCGCCTCTCAAACGCCTCGCAAGAGCGCGGGCTGAGCCCTATCAGCCCGTCTTTGCAGGCTTGCGCTCGCGCCGACACCGCTCAGAACAGTAGCGCACGTCGTCCCAGACCTTTTCCCATTTCTTGCGCCACGTGAAAGGGCGGCCACAGGTGGCACAGGTCTTGCTCGGCAGGTCGGATTTCTTTCGCTGGCGCGCCATTAAAACTCAAACCCCATCTGGCGGGGGTCTGGCACTTTGGTTGTGCGCTGGCGCGGCGCGCGATCATTCACGAAATGCCCTTGGGGATCCTTGCGCGACGCATGTTTCTTGACCACGCGCGCAGCCTCTTCGCGAAAAGCCCCCCCCTTGCGCACGGCCCAAATCCGCTCGCGCGCCGTACGGGCTGCCTCACTCACATCGACGATGGGCGGAGGGTAGCGCAAGCGGGTCGCATGCTCCCAGCGCCAGGGCTCTTGTAAATATTCGAGCGGAACATCGGCCAGTTCCGGCACCCAGCGGCGCGTGAAAATACCTTGAGGATCCTGATCCTTGCCCTGCTTGATCGGATTGTAGATGCGCACCGTGTTCATGCCGGTTGTGCCCGATTGCATCTGAACCTGGCTCCAGTGAATGCCCGGCTCGTAATCGGTGAATTGACGCGAGAGATGCAGGCCCGTGGCGCGCCAATCCAACCACAGGTGATAGGAGGCCACAGCCATCACCATCGAACGCATGCGGAAATTGAGCCAGCCCGTCGCATTCAGAAACCGCATGCAGGCATCCACGAAAGGCAATCCGGTTTCGCCAGCCTCCCAGGCTGCACGGCGGGCCGGGTCATCGCCCCGCAGGCCCTGATAAGCAGAATGCAAGCTGCGATATTCCAGCGCGGGCTCATCTTCGAGCTTTTGCATGAAGTGATCGCGCCATGCGAGCCGGGCCTGAAAGGACTTGAGCGAACCGCCCCATCCGGTTCGTGTGCCCCGCACCTCGCGCTGGCGTCCCGCGCAGGCGGTGGAGGCCTCGCGCCCCGAAAGCGTGCCGAACGCCAAATGCGGTGAAAGGCGCGAGCAGGCCCACTCTCCCTCCAGCGGGGAGGACATGGCCTTGCGGTAGCTCTGCCCGCGCTCTGTGAGAAACCCGCCGAGCAGGGACAGGGCTTCCTGCCGACCGCCCCGTTGCCTTTGGGCACACGCCTCTGGCAGCAAATCGGGAACATCATCGCTCGGGGCGGAAAGCCATGTCACATCCTGCGGCGTCTCAACCGTGCCCGCGCGCAAATAGGCATTGCGCCGCGCCGCCCAACGATCCCGTGTGTCGAGCCGCCGCACGATGCCGGATTGCGGAAGTTCCTCCCAGGTAACGCCTTCAGAGCGCGCCCATGCAGCCACGGCCCGGTCGCGCGCATAGGTCCAGGCATTTCCGGTTTCTTCATGGGAGATCAGGTGGGTCGCCCCGAAGTGGGCAGACAGGTCTTGCAAGATGCGCGGCGCAGCACCGACGCGGATCACCAGACGCCCGTCCAGTGCCCGATGCAAATCGCGCAAGCAGTCTTTTAAAAAATGGAACTGGCGCCCAGACATGTCTGGCTCGGCCCAAAGCTCCGGCTCAAGAATATAGAGCGGCAGCACCGGGCCAATCGTTGCGGCGCGGGCCAGAGCCGCGTGATCGGCCAGCCTGAGATCTTTTTTGAACCAGAGGAGGACACTCATGCGGCTCCAGTTAGGAGCCGCACAGCATTCGTCAAAGCGTGATCAGCCATGCTTGCGTTTTCGGATCGCGGCCACACCACCCAGCGCGCCAATCAGCAGCCAGCCCGCAGCCGAAATAGACACCCGCGCGTCCCACTGAAACGCACCTGCACCCAGAAACAATCAAGTCGCGCCAGAACACTGGGAGGTGGCAAAAGTCAGCTTGTCCGGGAGCGTGACAGCAAACCAATTAACTCAATTCCTCAGAAGATTTGGGGCCAGCAAAGGCGGGCGACGCTTGACTCAGATTTCAAATCTCGGCTCTCCTGAAGCTCTATTACAGCGTTTAATTTGACGAGGCCCCGATGATACGACAGACGATCACACTTGCGGCGCTGTGTGCAATTGCCAGCACCACCGCCTCTGCGCGCGAAGGCTATATTTGCGAGCGCACCCGGCTTGCCACGGATGGATTTTCCAACGCGAAAGTTGCGGGCAGTTGGTATCCGAAAGAGATCGGTTTCGAGATCGATGGCGATCAGGTCACGGCGTCCAGCTATGGCACAGGTGTGGTTGCGCCCGAGGGCAGCCGGCGCATCCTCAGCATGGACTTGACCGATGTGCAGTCAAACATGGCAGGAGCCACCATGAAGGTGCGGCTGTTCCAAGATGGGCGCGCCAGCGTTTGGCTCAGCCCCGCTGACGGATACAAGACGACCTCCCCGTCGCGCTACGCCTGCCTCACTGCCCGCTGACGAAGGAGGAATAGCGCCCGTTTCCGGCAAGGAAGGCACCGCGCCCCCTTGCAGACATCTCTGTGGCCTCTAGGCTCTGACACAATTGCAGTCATAGGCCCCTCAAATCATGCGCGACTCCGCCCCCCAAACCTTCTATCTTCGCGATTACACCCCCTACCCCTACGTGATCGAACACGTGCACATGACCGTTGTGCTCGATCCCAAGGCAACCCGCGTGACCACGGTAATCACCATGTCGCCGAACCCGCAGGCTCAGCCGGGCCCGGTGTTTCTGCACGGTGAGGGGCTGACACTGATCCGCGCAGAGATTGACGGCACGCCCTGCGCTGCGCAAAGCACCGCCGAAGGCATCACCTTGCCGGAACAGTCCGCGCCCTTCCGGCTGGAGACAGAGGTTGAGATTTGCCCGGAAGCAAACACGGCGCTGGAAGGGCTTTACATGTCGAACGGCATGTATTGCACCCAATGCGAGGCCGAAGGTTTCCGCAAAATCACCTACTACCCTGACCGCCCCGATGTGATGGCGCCCTTCACCGTTCGGATTGAAGGGAATGCGCCTGTCTTGCTGTCCAACGGCAATCCCGTGGCCAGCGGCGATGGCTGGGCTGAATGGCACGATCCATGGCCCAAACCGGCCTATCTGTTTGCCCTTGTGGCCGGAGAGCTCGAAGCCTTTTCAGATCGTTTCACAACCATGTCAGGCCGCGAAGTGGCGCTGAACATATACGTGCGCCCGGGCGACGAAGACCGCTGTGCCTATGCAATGGATGCGCTGAAACGCTCCATGCGCTGGGATGAGGAGGTGTATGGGCGCGAGTATGACCTCGACCTTTTCAACATCGTCGCCGTGGACGATTTCAACATGGGTGCGATGGAAAACAAGGGGTTGAACATCTTCAACTCCAAATACGTTCTGGCCAGCCCTGAGACGGCCACCGACCGGGATTACGAATTGATCGAGGGCATTGTCGCCCATGAGTATTTCCACAACTGGACAGGCAACAGGATCACCTGCCGCGACTGGTTTCAATTGTGTTTGAAGGAAGGGCTGACCGTGTTCCGCGATCAGCAATTCTCCGGCGACATGCGCTCCCATGCGGTGAAGCGGATCGACGATGTTCTGATGCTGCGCGCGCGGCAATTCCGCGAAGACAACGGGCCGCTGGCACATCCCGTGCGCCCGTCTTCCTTCATTGAGATCAATAACTTCTACACAGCCACAGTCTATGAAAAGGGAGCCGAGGTTATCGGCATGCTCAAGACGCTGGTGGGGGATGCGGCCTATGACAAGGCGCTCGATCTCTACTTTCAGCGCCATGATGGGCAAGCCTGCACCATCGAGGATTGGCTCAAGGTGTTCGAAGACGCCACCGGGCGCGATCTGTCTCAGTTCAAGCGCTGGTATACCCAAGCCGGCACGCCGCGCCTGAGCGTTGAAGAAGAATTCGAGGACGGCACTTACACCCTCACATTCACCCAACGCACCCCGCCCACACCGGGCCAGCCGGAAAAGGATGCCCAAGTGATCCCGATCGCCGTGGGGCTGCTGGCCCCCGATGGCAGCGAGGCAGTCCCGACCCGCGTGCTGGAGATGACACAAGACCGCCAGAGCTTTCGATTTGACGGGTTGGATGCCTGGCCGGTGCCATCGCTCCTGCGGGGCTTCTCAGCGCCCGTGATCCTGGATCGCGACAGCTCAGCGGAGGAACGCACCTTCCTGCTGGGCCATGACACGGACCCGTTCAACCGGTGGGAGGCCGGGCGCGCCTTGGCCAAGGACGTGCTCGTGCGCATGATCACCGAGGATGCCCAGCCGGGCGCGGACTATCTGCAGGCTCTGTCCCGGGTCGCCGCAGACGCAACGCTGGACCCGGCCTTTCGCGCCTTGGCGCTGGCTCTGCCCGGCCAGGATGACATGGCCCAGACCTTGCATGACAGCGGCCTGACCCCGGACCCGACGGTGATCTGGCAGGCCACCAAAACACTGAAGAAACAGGTCGCACAGCACATGTCCGAGCTTTGGCCCGTGCTCTATGCCCAGATGTCTCGTCCCGGGCCCTATACGCCGGATGCCAAGGATGCGGGCTGCCGCGCCCTGCGACAGACCGCTCTGGCCTATATGTCGACGCTCGACGCAGGCGCGACCGCCCAAGCGCAATTCGAAACAGCCGACAACATGACGGAACAGCTCGGCGCGCTTGGCACCTTGATCGATGCGGGCCGCGCCAATGCTGCACTGGAAGCGTTCTATCGCCAATGGCATCAAGACAGGCTCGTCATGGACAAATGGTTTGCGCTGCAGGTCAGCCGTGCGGCCCCGCAGGACGCGCCCGGCATTGCCCGTGCCCTGACGGAACACACGGATTTCGACTGGAAAAACCCCAACCGGTTCCGCTCTGTCATCGGTGGCCTGGCCATGAACCCCGCCGGCTTTCACGACCCCTCCGGCGAGAGCTACGCGTTGGTGGCGTTCTGGCTGGGCAAGATGGATGGGATCAATCCGCAGACGGCCGCGCGCATGTCCACCGCCTTTGAGACATGGCGCCGATATGATGGCGACAGGCAGACCTTGATCAAGGACGCGCTGGGGCAACTCAAATCCCGCGAGGGGATCAGCCGTGACTTGGCCGAGATGGTGGGCCGCATGCTCGGGTGAGGCCCGGCCCGGGCAACCGGGCGCGCACCCCGGCTGGGCCGGTCAGATGTGCCTCAGCTTTCCGCCACCCGGCCACGCCGCCCCCCGCGGCGGCCGGGCTTGGCAGGCCGGGCCAACCCTTCCTTGAGAACCTGCGTCATCGGGTGGTCAGGCGCCTGCGCCCCGTGCTGATCCAGCAAGGCGCGGATGCTGGTGCCATCGGTGCGGTCGGCCGGCATGGACAGCGCCCAATCCACGAAGATCGAGCGGCATTGTTCAGCGCTAATGCCTTCGATCCGGTAGCTTTCCGCAATCAACCCCTTCGGATCCAGTGCATTACCCTTCATCCCTGCGCCCTCTTGCTGTTGGCGGTTCCTGATCAGACACCATAGGCGGCGCGCGGCCGCCGTCCAGCGCTGCCACGACCTGCTCGGAAGCATCTGCGGCATGGCGCGCGATCCGCGCCGCCACCTCCGAGACATCGCCCGCCCCGGCCACCCGGGCCAGAATGCGGCCCGCCCCGGCTTCGGGCGTGTGATTTTCAGCCTCCTGCGCGCTGGTCAGCCGCAAGGCGGCCCGGACCGCACGCAGAAAACCATAGCTTTCCGCCAGCGCGGCCCCATCCACCGCCGTGCCCTCAAGCGCTGCGCCAGACAACATAGCGAGTTGCCCCGCAACACTGACCGGGGGCACCTGCCCACCTTGGCCTGCGGCAACAAGCGCTGCCCCTTGCGCAAACAGCTCGATATCCTGCATGCGTCCGGGGCCGTTCTTGACATCCCACGGATCGAACGCCCCCCGCGCAGCAGCAATGCGGTCCCGCATATCGGCCACATCGCGCCAAACCTGCGCCGCATCACGGGGCTGGCTCAGCACATCGCTGCGCACCGCGGCCACATCCGCCTGTAAATCTTGCGGGCCAGCGATGGGGCGCGAGCGTGTCAGCGCCATGTGCTCCCATGTCCAGGCGTCATCTCGCTGATAGCTGCGGAACGACTGAAGCGAGGTCGCTACCGGGCCCTGTCGTCCTGATGGGCGCAGCCGCATGTCCACCGCATAAAGCCGCCCGGCAGCGGTTGGGGCCGACAGGGCCGTGATCAGGCTCTGCGTCAGCCGGGCGTACCAAGCGCGCGCCGCCAAAGGCCGCCGGCCTTCAGACGCCTCCTGACCGTCCGCATCAAAAATCAGGATCAAATCCAGATCGGAATGGGGGGTCAGCCAGCCCGCCCCGAGCGAGCCCATGGCCAACACAACGGCCCCGCGTCCGGGCGCAGGCCCGTGCTTTTCGGCCAACGCACCGGACACAACCGGCAGAAGCGCCGCAACGACCACCTCTGCGAGTTCGGCATACTGGGCCCCCGCCCTATCGGCATCCGCGAGGCCGCGCAGGAAATGCACCCCAATGCGGAAATGCCATTCCTTTTGCCACCGCCGGGCCACATCAAGGCAGGCCTCATAGTCGGCGGCTTGCGCCATATGGGCCGCAAGATCCGCCTCTAGCGCTTCGCGTCCGGGCCAATCGGCAAAAAAATCCCCGCCAATCACCGCATCCAGAACGCCAGCATTGCGAGACAGGTAGCGGGCCAGTGCAGGCGCATTGGCCGCAATTTCCACCAGCAGCGCCAACAGGGCAGGATTGGCCTCAAACATGGAAAACAGCTGCACCCCTGCGGGCAGGCCCGACAGAAAACCATCAAAAGCGGCCAGGGCTTCTTTTGGGCGGGGGCTGTCTTGCAGGCGGGCTTCAATGTCCGGCAGGAGCCGATCGAAGATGCGCTGCGCCCGCTCTGAACGCAGGGCGGGGTAGCGCCGCCACCGGGCGCGGATGTCGCCATCGATCAGCGCCGCACCCGAGTCTGTGCCCGGGGCCTTACTGCGCCCCGTTATAGAGCCTGTTTTGGGGCCTGTTTTGGGGCTCGTGCCGGAGGCCTGTGCCCCACTTGGCCCGCGGGCTGCGCCTTGTAGCGGGGCAGCGGGTGCCGGTTGATAAAAGCTCTCCACGATCCCTTGAACACGATCAATACGGGCGCGCAACTGCGCGCGAAAGGCCGCGACATCCTCCGCGCCAGTCATGCGGACAAGGCGCAGGAACTCGTCATCGCTGTTGGGCAACGCATGGGTGTGGGTATCCCCAATCATCTGCAGACGATGTTCCAGATCACGATGCGCCGCGTAATCCTGTGCCAATTGGCTGGCCTGTTCCTGCGAAATCCAACCGGCATCTGCCAGCCGCGCCAGTCCGGACACGGTTTGACGTACCCGCAGGGTTTCATCCCGCCCGCCCGCGATCAACTGGCGGGTCTGGGTGAAAAACTCAATCTCTCGGATGCCGCCGGGCGCAAGCTTCAGATCCCGCCCCTTCAGGCCATCCGCCCCCGCCTGTTCCGTTTCATGCAGGCCCTTGTGATCCCGGATCCGTTTGCGCATGTCGTGGGCGTCTTCGATGGCTGCAAAATCAAGGTGGCGGCGCCAGACAAAGGGGCGCATCCGCGCCAGAAACGCCTCCCCCGCTGCGATATCACCGGCACAGGGACGCGCCTTGATATAGGCCGCCCGTTCCCATGTCCGCCCCACCCCTTCGTAGTAGCGCTCAGCCGCCTCCATCGCCATGCAGACCGGCGTGACAGACGCATCAGGACGCAGGCGCAAATCCGTGCGGAAGACATAGCCCTCTGCCGTGCGATCATTGAGGATGCGCACCATCTTGCGCGTGGCCTTGATAAAGCCGGCGCGGGCCTCCATGGCGTCGGCCGGATCTGGATAGCGGGCCTCGTCGAACAGGCAGATCAAGTCGATGTCGCTGGAATAATTCAGTTCATGGGCGCCCATCTTTCCCATGGCGAAAACCACCATGCCCGCCCCGGCTGTGCCATCCTGCGCCCCCATACCAGGGATTTTGCCATTGGCGAGCAGGGGCAAAAGCGCCGCATCCAGTGCCGCTTGCACGGCGAAATCCGCAAATTGCGTGAGCGCCGCCGTTACCTGCACCACGTCCCATGCCCCACCCAGATCCGCCAGGGCCGTCATGAGCGCGAGCCGCCGCTTCGCCTGGCGCAGCACCGTATCCGGCCGATCCAGCCCAGCCGCCTGCGCCTCTGCAATCAGGTTGGAAACAAGCGCGTCCAACGGTTGCTCCAGCGCGGCGCGCAGCCAGGTCTCCTCCGATCGCATCAAACCACGCAGATAGGGGCTGCAGCCCGACACACCGGCCAGAAGCGCCCGCAATTCGGGCGCCAAATCCTGAAAGGTTGCGGCCGTATCGCGTGCAGCGTCCGCATCATGGGCCAACGGGCAGGTGGTCAGGCGCGCGCCCAGCAAGTCAGTCATGGCTTAGTGTCACCCGCCAAGGGGGGCAGCGCAACGGCAAAGCTGCGCGGCTGGACCCTGGCGCGCAGCCAGTCCATTGTGATCGAAAAATAAGATGAGGCCCCCTCATGAGCAAAAGTATGAAACGCGTCCTTGCCGCGCTGGAAATGCACGGCATCGTTCCTGATATCCATGAGGTCGGACAGGCCCGGACCGCGCAGGAAGCCGCCGATGCGGTGGGCTGCCACCTGGATCAAATTGCAAAGTCGATCCTTTTTGCCGCCGCGGACGATCCGCACAGGCTTGTCCTTTTCCTGACAGCCGGGGGGAACCTGGTCGACGGAGACAAGGCAGGCACAATTTCTGGGACAGTCTTGCAACGGGCTGACGCCCAAGCGGTGCGGCAGGTCACGGGCTTTGCCATTGGGGGCGTTGCACCGCTGGGCCATCTCACCCCACCCGTGGCCTATTTCGATCCGCGCCTGCTGGAATTCGACGTGGTTTGGGCTGCTGCCGGAACCCCAAGGCACGTGTTTCCAATCGCGCCAAAAACCCTTCTGGAGCTCACAGGCGCGCAGGAGGGGCATTTCGTTTAATCGCTTTTTCAATAGGTTGTCCGTGTCACTATCGAAAATGTAAAAAACTTTCACATTGAGGGTTGAAGGGCCCGGTGGCACTCCCCATCTTCAGTAATGTGAAAGAGGTTCACATAGATATAATGGAGTACAAAATGACCACCGCCACCGCCCCTCATTCGGCCCCTTCCCAAAATTGGTTTTCCCGTGCCGAAGGCTGGCTGGATGCCCGGGGCAAAGGTGCTTGGATCGCCGCGATGGTTCTCGGCTTTATCTTCTTCTGGCCCGTTGGCCTCGCCCTACTTGCCTACATGATCTGGAGTAAACAAATGTTCGGTTCGTCCTGCACCCGCCGCAGCCGCAACACTCACAGCCTGCGCCGCAGCACCGGAAACACTGCTTTCGATGCCTATCGCGAAGAAACCCTGCGCCGGCTCGAAGAAGAGCAGGAAGCTTTTGAGGCCTTCCTGCAGCGTCTGCGCGATGCCAAAGACAAGGCAGAGTTCGACCAGTTCATGGATGATCGCAGCCGCAAATCCCGCGACACGGATCTCGACATCGCTCCGGCGGATAGCTGATCCCATCTCATGCGGCTTGTCTCACGGACAGGCCGCCCCTCCTAACAGCCCCCGCCCCGATGGGGGCTGTTTCATGGCCGCAGATCCAAGATCTGCTCTTGCAGCGGCGCATATGCGGCCCCACACTTATTCCAACACCTGACACAACTGCTCTCTAGGAGGCCCCATGACGGATGTCGGCCATGGTCACCCAAACCCTGACTACGAAGCCGGATTTTATGCTGGCGTGCCCACCAAACGGCTTATTGCTTGGCTCGCAGACTCGGTTCTGATCGGCCTGCTCACATTGCTCGCTATCCCGTTCACCGCATTTCTGGGGCTGTTTTTCCTGCCGCTGCTGTGGCTTGCGGTCGGATTGGCGTACCGGGTGATCACGCTGACCTCCGGATCGGCAACCCTGGGCATGCGGTTTGTCGCAATCGAGTTCCGGAATGTGGAAGGCAACCGCTTCACCCTGGGCGATGCAGTCATGCATACGGCGATCTACACGGTCTGTTTCGCGTTTTTTCTTCTGCAGATTGTGTCAATCGTGCTGATGTTGATGGGCTCAAAAGGCCAAAGCCTTGGCGATCATGCCATTGGCTCAGTCGCCATCAACCGCCCAGCAAAACGCTACAGGTAAACTCAGAGCGCGCGCATCTCGCAGCGCAAACACCAAATATGCAACCGAAAGTTTACACTTCCCAGCGCGGCCTTGAGGGGCAGCGAACATGCATTGGCCCGGATCGGCGCAAAAGAAAAAGCCGCATTCCCTTACGAAACATCTTGGTTTTTACGTCAAAGAGACACTTGGCGGATAAGAAACAGGCTGATACCGTTTCGATAGAGCACCGAAACAACCCTGAAACCCATGCGTCACACGCTTCCCATAGCGCCTCAGTTTTATGTAACGGCCCCGCAGCCCTGCCCTTATATCGAGGGCCGGATGGAGCGGAAGCTGTTTACTGCCTTGCAAGGTGACTATTCGGAAAAGCTCAATGACACGCTGTCGAAGCAGGGCTTTCGCCGGTCACAAAACGTGCTGTATCGCCCGTCCTGTGCCGATTGCTCGGCCTGCTTGTCGGCGCGCATACGCGTCGCAGATTTCAAGCCGAGCCGAACGCAGCGGCGCGTCAAGCGGCGCAACAGCGATCTTTTGCGAGAGGCCACATCCCCTTGGGCGACGGAAGATCAGTTCGCCTTGTTCCGCCGCTACCTCGACAGTCGGCATGCGAGTGGCGGGATGGCAGACATGGATATCTTCGAGTTTGCGGCGATGATCGAGGAAACGCCGGTGCGCTCTCGTGTCGTCGAATATCGCTTGCCCGAAGACAGCGTGGCAGAAGCTTATGAGGGCGGCATAGGCTTGTCGCCTCTGACCGCGGTTTGCCTGACTGACGTTCTCGATGACGGTCTTTCCATGGTTTACAGCTTCTATGAGCCAACGATGGAGAAGCGTTCGCTCGGCACACATATTATTCTCGATCACATCGAGATCGCCCGGGAAGCAAACCTGCCCTATGTCTATCTCGGCTATTGGGTGCCCGGCAGCCCGAAGATGGGCTACAAGGCGAATTTTGACGCGGTCGAGATCTATAAGGGTGGCACTTGGCAACCTCTTGGGGATCCCACCGCGCATGACAGCGAGACCCATCCACTGTCTGTTGCGCCGATCGCGCAGCAAGTGGCACAGATCACGCTGCCCGAAGCACTTCCGACCAAAACAACCCGCTGAGCCCGAAACAGACGGCTGGTTATAGAGCGCAATTGGCGCACACCCGCGCGCTATTTGCAGGTTTTGCCTGCCGGATGCCGGTGCGCATTTGAGTATTTTTACCAAGATGATGAGCGAAACGCAGTGTAAGAACATCTGCGGAGGCTTACATGCTTTACGCCCGCAGCGCGGCGCGAAAAGCGGCGCGGGGGAAGGGTTCGATGCCCTTCCCCCGCGCTGGCTTTGTACAGTGGGGGTGTGAGGCCCCCAGCGAGATCAGTTTGCGATCAGGTCCGGCACAATCGTGACAATGGCCGGGAACAACCACAGCAGTGCCAAGCCCGCGACCTGGATTAAGACAAACGGGAACACGCCACGATAGATATGGCCGGTTGTCACTTCCTTGGGGGCAACCCCGCGCAGGTAGAACAGGGCAAATCCGAACGGCGGTGTCAGGAAGCTTGTCTGCAGGTTGACCGCGATCATGATCGTTACCCATTTGGGATCCATGGTGCCGCCATAGATCACCGGGCCCACAATCGGGATCACAATGTAGATGATCTCAAGGAAGTCGAGCACGAACCCGAGCACGAACAGCACCAGCATAACGATCAGGAAGACTTTGAACTCACTGTCGAAGCTCTTGAGGAAGTCCTGAATGTAATGCTCGCCGCCAAAGGAGATCACGACAAGGTTCAGAAGTTGCGACCCGATCAGGATCGTGAACACCATCGATGTCACTTTGGCCGTCTCCCGGACCACTGGGGTAAGCACCCCTTCGCTGTAGAGCACCCAGCAGGAGAACAGCAGGCCGAAGATCGCGTAGAGATAGGCCGCCTGGGCAAAGATATAGGCGATCCAGGTTTCCACACTCACATTGTCCGTGTGGATCCGCAGATCGAAGTTCACGCCGATCAGGATCATCACGACGATCGCGTAACTGGCCTGGATCACGATATATGCCGGGCCACCTCTCTCCTGCAGTTTCCGGAAGGCGGCCAGCATGATTGCACCGCCTGCCCCAAGCGCCGCAGCGGGTGTGGGGTTGGTGATACCGCCCAAGATCGAGCCCAGCACAGCAACGATCAGAACCAATGGTGGGAACACCACACGCAAAAGTTCGTTGCGCGCGAGGCGCTGACCCGCTGCCCGCATCCCGTAGAGCGTCAGCGCAATCGGCACAATCAGCACGAGGAACCGGGTGCCGGGAGACATCAGCGGATCCATGACGGCGGCATCAAGCAAAAGGGCCAGTGCCACCCCGCCCGCGCCGATCATGAGCGGCATCGGGTCGGAGCTTGGCGATACGCCGCGCGCCACGGCCAAGATGATGCCAGCCAGCATGAAGATAAGTGCAAGGCCACTGCCGATAGGCGCCGCATTGTCGACCTTGGCCGCAATGGCAGCGGCACGTTCCTCGTCGGTCAGCTCACGGCTTTCCTGCACGCCACCGGAATCGTCGATTGCCTTCTGCTCGGCAACCGCTGCATCCCAGGCCTCTTGGCCGTGCAGCTCGATCATCGAGGCCTGACAATCTGCGGACACATTGGTCCGCAAAGACGCGCCATCACCCAGATCAGAGAAGGAGGAAACCGAAGTGTCCTGGTTGCCCACCACGCCCATAGCGGAGAAGGCCAGAAGACCGCCCACCAACAATGCAGGCACGCCAAGGAACCACAGGAACGCCTCGTTGCGTGTCACGACTTCAGAGCTTGTGGAGCCCATTTCAACCGGGGGCGCCTTGGAAGGATTGAGCACCGCATAGGAGAACGCGTAGCCCGCATAGAGACCCGCCAGCAGGATGCCCGGCACCAAGGCGGCCTGGAACAAGGTGCCCACCGAGACAACGGCAGGCTCGCCCAGATACGTCAGCGCATCAGTACAGCCGGCCAGCTGGGCCCTCTGTTCCTGTGCCGCCGAGTAGAGATCGCCCGCCAGCGTACCCAGCAGAACGATCACGATCGAAGGCGGAATGATCTGGCCCAGTGTACCCGACGCCGCGATCACACCTGTCGCCAGTTCGGGCGAGTAGTTGTTGCGCAGCATGGTCGGCAGGGCAAGCAAGCCCATGGTCACCACAGTCGCCCCGACGATGCCCGTTGACGCGGCGAGGAAGGCGCCAACCACAACGATCGACACGGCCAAACCGCCCGGCAGAGGGCCAAAGACGCGGGCCATTGTGGTCAGCAGGTCGTTGGCGATTTTGGAGCGCTCGAGTGTGATGCCCATGAGGACGAACATCAAAACCGCAAGCAGCGTCTCAATGGACTGACCGGCAAGCACACGCTCATTGATCCGGTTCACGATAAAGGACACGTTGCGGTCGAGGGCGGTTTCCCAGCCCTGCGGGAACACCGGCAGACCTAGTCGCGGCAAATCCGGGTATCGGAAGACCGATATGGTGTCAGGTTTGACGCCCGAATTCACCAGATCCCGGAACTCCGCCGAGGATTTGTCAATCGCCTGGTGGATAAGAAGCCCGGCTGAATCGAGCGCTGCAATCAAGCCGAAGCTGATGACCGCCGCACCACCGATGGCAAAGGCCACCGGGAAGCCGGAAAGGATGGCTCCGAAGAGCGTGAGAAAGACGATGAGCAGGCCTACTTCGACCCCGTCCAAACCAAATGGCATGTTCTTTTCCCCTTGGCCTGCTTAGTGGATTTCGGCGGCCAGCTCGGCTTCTTCGTCGCCCAGCTTGTCCTTGTCGAGATACTTGCCCGCGCTTTCCTCGCCTTCGACGAGTTCCAGATACGAGCGGTAGAAGAAGGCGATCGCCTGAAGGATCACCATGGCGCAGAAGAGCACCAGCAATACCTTGAACAGGAAGTAGCCATTAAAGCCGTTCGGGCTGAACCCGATGGTTTCCACGTTCCAGCGGAACGCGCGGCTTTTGCCATCCACGAGACGCTGCAGCGTGTCGGAGGCCGAAACCTTGGGCGTCACAAGGTGGCGCCACATGAAATACCATGAATACATCCAGGTCAGGATGGCGGCAGGGATCATCAGGATCAGCGATCCCATCATGTCAATCACACGCTTGGTTTTATGGCCGACGGCCGAATAGACGAGGTCCACCCGGACATGGCCGCCTTGCACAAATGTGTAGGCCACGCAGAGACAAACGATGATCGCGTTGTAGAGTTTGAGTTCCTCGGCCCACCACGAGATGTCGTAGGACAGGGCGACGCCGAAACCGATTGTAATCTGCGCCTCCGCAAAAATCCTTTGGATGACGACGATCACAATCTGCTGGATGACCATCAACAGGCCCGCCCAGGCTGCAAACCGTCCGACCCCGTTGGCAAGCCCTTCAAGCCCGCGCACAACGCCCCACAGGAAGTTGTTCCGGAAAAGGCCGATGATGGTCACTGTCAGGAACACCGCAAGGAATACGAAGAACGCCTGTACGGATCCACCGTAGTAGATAAACCGCATGACAGCCTTCGGATCCGACCAGTCGAGCCACAGGCCCGGATTCAGGATCGCATAAAAGAAATTGTAATATCCGAGCCCAAGGTTCTGGAAGAACCAGAGTATTGCGTCCATTGCGCGAACTCCTTGCACCGTATGCCCGTTACGTCCCCATGTCAGGCTGAGCGGGCAATCGGGCGGCCACCAGCACCGCGCGAAACCTCAACCTTCCCCCTGGCCCCTCTTTGGGCCAACTGCCAGTTCAAGCCTTATCCCGGCTTGTGGACAGGTGCCCATCCGTCAGTGCGCGCAGGGCGCAAACCTAAGGTGGACAAGAAAACGCCCCCGTGTGACCTGCACACGGGGGCGTTCCCAATTCATGGCGATCAGCCAGCCAGCACGCGGTTGCGCTGACGGACAAACTCGCCGTCCGACTTCAGCAGCCAGTCAGACGACTTCGCCAGCGATGCGTCGAAGCTGTTGCGGATCTTGGCATAGAGCTCGTCGCCCATGTTCTCGTCCAGAACCTCTTTCGAGGCGGCGCCGAAGGCATCCCAGATGTCATCGGAGAACTGCAGCGTCTTCACGCCCTGTGCCTGCAGGCGGGCCAGAGCACCACCGTTGTTGGCCAGCGTGTTGGACAGCTGCCAGTGGGTGGTGGCCTTGGCGGCGTTGTCCACGATGGCTTGCTGTGCCGGCGTCAGGCTTTCCCAGACGTCGAGGTTCATGCCGCATGCGAGGCCCGAGCCGGGCTCGTGGAAACCGGCGGTGTAGTACACCTTGGCAACTTCCTGGAAGCCGGCGCGTTCGTCGGCGAAGGGGCCAACCCACTCGAGGCCGTCCAGAGCGCCCGAGGACAGGGCCTGATACAGTTCGCCGCCGGGGATGTTCTGAACCGAGGCGCCGAGGCGGCCGAGGACCTGACCACCGAGGCCGGGCATACGGAAGCGCAGACCCTGCAGGTCTTCAGCGGAATTCAGCTCTTCGCGGAACCAGCCACCGGACTGGGAACCGGAGTTACCTGCCTGGAACGACTTCAGGCCAAAGATCATGCCCAGTTCGTCATGCAGTTCCTGACCACCGTCATTGTAGTACCAGTTGGTCAGCTCTTGCGCGGTCGCACCGAAGGGCACAGCCGTGAAGAACGCGTAGCCCGGGTGCTGGCCCAGGAAGTAGTAGTCAGCCGAGTGATAGAGGTCAGCCTGGCCCGAAGACACGGCGTCAAACACCTCAAAGGCGCCAACGAGTTCGCCCGGTGCCTTCTTTTCGATGGACAGGCTGCCGTCGGACATCGCAGTCACAGCGTCGGCAAAGTAAGTGGCCGCGTCATCGAGCACGGCGAAGCCGCGCGGCCAGGACGTGACCATTGTCAGCGTACGGCCATGGCCGGCCGCGATGGCCGGTGCAGCGAGAGCAGTTGCAGCGGTGCCGAGTGCACCAGCGCGTAGGAATGAACGACGATCCATGGATTCCCTCCCCTTGTCGCCCACCCAGCGGGTGAGCAGGTCGTTTCATTAAGTGTCGTGCCGGCATGTATAGCGAGGAGGACTGCATGGGAAAATACCCACCACTACGCAGTCGCCGCATCAATCCTCCGCAAAAATACAACGCGCCAGCGACTTGCAAACTGACCCGCAATTGCGCCAGATCAAGGAAGATTGTGCAATTTAAGGTGCACAGACAGAGGGAAATGCCACCGAATGCGGCTGATTGCGCTAAATTATACGCAAAAGATTTATTTGCTCGCGACGCTGCCGCTGATTTTTGCCGTCACCGCCATCAGCCTCGTGGTGGCCTATCAGGCCCGCGAAGTGGCCAGCCGCGAGGTTGCGCAGCTGGAAACCCAGTTGTTGGAAGCCAAAAAACTGGAATTGCGCAATTACCTCACCATCGCCCGGAACGGCTTCTTTCCGATCTACGGTCGCGCCCAGCCCGACGATCAGGATGCCAAGGACCGGGTCATTCAGATGCTCGTGGCCATGACATGGGGCAAAGACGGCTTTTTCTTCGTGTTCGATTATGACGGTGTCAATCTCGTCAGCCCACGCCAAACAGCCCTGATCAACCGCGATCTCACAGGACTGACTGACAGCGAAGGCACCGAGATCACGGACCGCTTAATCGAAATTGCGCGCTCTGGAGCCGGCTATCACACCTATATGTGGGAAAAACCATCGACCGGCGAAGAAGCACGCATGATTACATATGTCGCGGGCCTTCAGAGCTGGCGCTGGGCGGTGGGCACCGGCTTGTTCATCGATGACGTGCTTGAAACCGTCGCCGCAGCCCGTGCAGAGACAGAGGCGCGCATCGCCTCCACATTCCGCTGGATCGGCATCATCACGGTCGGAGCGCTGGCTCTTGTCGGCGCGTCGGGGCTGTTTCTGAACCTGCGCGAGGCGCGCCTCGCAGACGCCAAACTGCGTGCGCTGACCCAGCGCATCGTCGACACCCAGGAAGAAGAGCGCGGCCGTGTTGCCCGTGAATTGCACGATTCGATCAGCCAAATCCTTGTCGGCGTGCGCTATGCGCTGGAATTGGCGCGCAAAAAGCTTTTAAAAGGCGAGCCCAGCGCCGCCGACAACCTGGAACGCGGGATCGATGGGCTGTCCGGCGCCATTCAAGAGGTTCGGCGGATCAGCCGAGACCTGCGCCCCGGCATGCTCGATGATCTGGGTCTGGGCCCTGCCCTGCAGGCCCTGACCGAAGATTTCGGCGCGCGCACGGGCATTTCCACGGCGTTTGAAACCGTGGTCTTTCGGGGGCGGCTCGATGGCGAGGCGCGCATTGCGCTTTATAGGGTTGCGCAGGAAGCCCTCACCAATATCGAGCGCCATTCGGGCGCCTCTTCCATGTCCATGCGGGTTTGGGGCCATGCGCGCGGTGCAACATTGCGGATTGCCGATGATGGCATCGGGATCGAAGCCGGGCGCAAGAGTCGCGGCAAAGACCCGGCAAATCCCGCTGGCGGGCTTGGCCTTCGCAACATGCAGGAGCGCATCGACCAACTGGGCGGCACATTGCGCCTGATGTCATCGCGCTCGGGAACGGTTATAGAGGCCGAGATACCGCTTTCACACATGCTGCCGCCCGAAAGCGGCACGACGGAGCCGACGAGACACAGCGCATGACCCAAGAAATCGCAGTTCCCCCCGCCCCGCCCACCCGCGTGATGATCGTGGACGACCATCCAATGGTGGCCGAAGGGGTGCAGGCAATCCTTGAAAGCTTTGACGATATCGAGGTGGTGGCCACCCTGTCGGACGGGCCAACGGCTGTTGCAGCCGTCACGGGGCTGACGCCGGACGTGATCCTGATGGATCTGAACATGCCCGGCCTGACCGGACTTTCGGCAACCGAAATGATCCTGGAGAAACTGCCCGAAACCCGCATCCTCATCCTGTCAATGCATGACAGCCCCGAATATATTTCTACAGCCCTGTCCCATGGCGCGCGCGGCTACATCCTCAAAGATGTCCCGACGGAGAAGATCAAGGAAGCCATTGACGGTGTCATGGCCGGGCAGCGCTACCTGTGTACTGGCGCGGAAGCGCGCCTTGATCCCGCCACGCCCGACGGCCGCGAGCCGCTGACATCGCGCGAGCAAACGGTGTTGCTGCAATTGGCGCAGGGAAAGCTGAACAAGGAAGTCGCCGGGGCGCTGGAGATTTCGGTGCGCACCGTCGAGACGCATCGCAAGAACATTAAACGCAAGCTCGGGATCAGCTCTACCGCCGGTCTGACCCGCTATGCGATGGAGCACGGCATGCTGCAAGGAACCGGCCGCCACTTCTAAACATCTGCGCTGCAACGGGCTTTCACGCCTCGGCCAGACCGGCAAACAGAGCCGATGCCCCCCTCGCGCGCCCTCTGCAGGTGCCCGACACCCCATGGGTTTCGGCCTTTCCGTGGGGCTATTCACCCCGCCCCGCCCCCATCAGGGAAAGAAAAATGCGCAAAATGCACCTTTCGCGACATTTTCTCTGCGCTTTGCCGTTGACGTTCCTGTTGGGGCTTTCTAGGTTCGCCTTCGAGATTGGAAGGTCGCAATGAAAAGCATTCTAGTAGTCGTCGTTCACAGGCGCATGGTCCGGTAGACCCGGCACCATAACGGTGAACCATGCGCCCCCGCCCTGACAAGGACCGGGGGCTTTTTATTACCCACCTCCCAACCGCAGACGAAGACATGAACAGCAAAGACGCCGCCGCGCAAAAACTTGAGGAGACGCACCCATGGCACGTCAGATGACCGGAGCGAGAATGGTGGTCCAGGCCCTGCTGGATCAGGGTGTCGACACCGTATTCGGCTATCCCGGCGGCGCAGTGCTGCCGATTTATGACGAGATCTTCCAAGAAGCGGGCATCAACCACATTCTTGTCCGCCATGAGCAGGGCGCGACCCACGCAGCCGAGGGCTATGCCCGCTCGACAGGCAAGCCGGGTGTCGTGCTGGTAACATCGGGGCCGGGCGCCACAAATGCCGTCACCGGCATTACCGATGCACTGATGGATTCGATCCCCATGGTCGTGCTGACGGGCCAGGTGCCCACCTTCATGATCGGCTCGGACGCGTTCCAGGAAGCCGACACAGTTGGCATCACCCGCCCCTGCACAAAGCACAATTGGCTGGTCAAGGACACCGACAAGCTGTCCGGCACGATCCACGAGGCGTTTCACGTGGCCACGTCGGGCCGTCCGGGCCCCGTTTTGGTCGACATCCCCAAGGATGTGCAGTTTGCCACTGGCACCTATACGCCCCCGGCAGAAGCTCCCACGGGCCACTACCGCCCGCGCACCGAGGGCGATCCAGAAATGATCGCGGCGCTTGTCGAGGCCATGGAAACGGCCGAGCGCCCGGTCTTCTACACCGGCGGCGGCGTCATCAATTCCGGCGACAAGGCCACTGCATTGCTGCGGGAATTCGTGGATGCAACCGGCTTTCCCTGCACCTCGACGCTGATGGGGCTGGGGTGTTACCCCGCCAACGGTAAGAGCTGGCTGGGCATGCTGGGCATGCACGGGCTCTACGAGGCCAACCTCGCCATGCATGGCTGTGATCTGATGATCAACGTGGGCGCCCGCTTCGACGACCGGATCACCGGCCGCATCGCGGATTTCAGCCCAGACAGCCGCAAGGCCCATATCGATATCGACCCCTCCTCGATCAACAAGGTTGTTCAGACGGATTTCCCAATCATCGGCGATGTGGCCAATGTGCTGGAAGAGGCTCTGCGTGTCTGGAAGGCCCGTGGCAGCAAGGTGAACTCCGAAGGGCTGGCCAAGTGGTGGAGCCAGATCGAGGAATGGAAGCGCGTGCGCTGCCTCGATTTCAAGATCTCCGAAAAGACGATCAAGCCGCAACATGCGCTGGCCCGCCTTGAGGAACTGACCAAGGATCACCCAAAGCGCTACGTGACCACGGAAGTGGGCCAGCATCAGATGTGGGCCGCGCAGTATCTGGGCTTCAATGAGCCGAACCGCTGGATGACATCCGGCGGGCTGGGCACGATGGGCTACGGCTTCCCTGCATCCATCGGCGTGCAAGTCGCCCATCCCGACGCGCTGGTGATCAACGTGGCCGGTGAAGCAAGCTGGCTGATGAACATGCAGGAAATGGGCACCGCCATCCAGTACCGCCTGCCCGTCAAACAGTTCATCCTCAACAATGAACGTCTGGGCATGGTGCGCCAGTGGCAGGATCTGCTCCATGGCGGGCGCTTCTCGCACAGCTGGTCTGAAGCCTTGCCCGACTTTGTGAAGCTGGCCGAGGCCTTCGGGGCAAAGGGCATCATGATCAACGATCCCGCAGATCTCGATGACGCGATCATGGAAATGCTCAACTATGACGGCCCCGTCTTGTTCGACTGCCTCGTGGAAAAGCACGAAAACTGCTTCCCCATGATCCCCTCTGGCGAGCCGCACAACAAAATGCTGCTGGGCGATGCCAAGGTGGAAGACGCGATTGGTGCCGAAGGCGGCGTGCTGGTGTAAGCCGCGCAGGGTGATGCGCCTGCAAAGGCTTATCCGCGCCCAGACAGCACCGCACAGAAACGATCCTGACAGGGGCCAGAAAGGGCCCTGTCGTCCCCCCGCAGCAACGCCGCTTTCGCGTGCCTTTGCATATCGACAGTCGCTGGTAATCTGCTTGATGACCAGCTAACTGAAGCAGAACAAACCTTTGCCGACCCCGTCGGCGCCAGTCCGGGAATGCCGTCCAGATGTCACCGCTAAAGATCAAAAAAGGGTCCTCCAAGCATTCGGCCTATGACCTGCGTGATCCGTTCTCCGAAGTGATCGAAACGCATACGCTGGCCGCTGTGGTCGACAATGAGGCCGGTGTTCTGGCGCGCGTGATCGGCCTTTTTTCGGGCCGGGGTTACAACATTGAAAGCCTCACCGTGGCGGAGATCGATCACGAGGGGCACCGCTCGCGGATCACGATCGTCACCACGGGCACGCCGCAGGTGATCGAACAGATCAAGGCGCAGCTTGGCCGTATGGTGCCCGTGCACACCGTCCATGACCTGACGGTTGAAGGGGCCAGCGTCGAGCGGGAACTGGCCCTCTTCAAGGTCGAAGGCACTGGTGACAAGCGGATCGAAGCCCTCCGCCTAGCAGAGATCTTCCGGGCAAATGTGGTCGACAGCACGTTGGAAAGTTTCGTGTTTGAGATCACCGGAACGGCGGAAAAGATCGACGCGTTTGGCGAATTGATGGAACCGCTCGGGCTGATCGAAGTGGCCCGCACCGGGATTGCCGCCCTGAGCCGGGGCGCCAACGGCTGAGGCCCACAAGGCGGGCAACACCCCCCTGCCCCCAATTCGATACTT
Source organism: Oceanicola sp. (assembly GCA_022447275.1). Classification (GTDB taxonomy): domain Bacteria; phylum Pseudomonadota; class Alphaproteobacteria; order Rhodobacterales; family Rhodobacteraceae; genus JAKVBK01. The sequence continues at coordinate 79,175 of JAKVBK010000013.1, forward strand.
CTGCTTGCTGAGCTGGCAATCTTGACTGAGCAGCGGGGCACCACATACCGTGCGCGCCTTTCTGAACGCCCACGGCCATACCTCATCGGCCATCTCGCGCGATCCCAATGTCAGAGGATCACATCGCCAGCTTCGAGATCGGCGATAACCATCCCCCCCATGAAAAATCCGTCGCCCGTCTCGAAAACAAACTTCACGCCCGAGGTTTTCTGCTCGGCATGACGGATGAAATCATCGAAATCGACAAGATGCAGGGATTGGAGATCGAGCACATTGTCGCCTCGGTCAAAATCGCGGACCTCATCGAACCCGAAGTTGTCCTCAAAGACGAACACATCATTGCCAAGGCCGCCAAAAAGCCTGTCGTTGCCGGTGCCGCCATTTAGGATGTCATCGCCATCCCCTCCATCGAGCCGATCCTTTCCAGACCCGCCGTGCAGGGCATCCGCCTCAGAGCCGCCGAACAGGGCATCATCGCCCGCCTCGCCATAGAGCGTGTCGCTGTCAGCCATGCCTTCGAGCATGTCATCGCCCGCCCCGCCCCAGAAGGTGTCGTCTCCCGCGCCGCCTTCCATGTCGTCGTCACCGTCATCGCCCCAGCCCAGATCATTGCCCTCACCGAGGCGCAACCTGTCATCGCCTGCCCCGCCGTAGGCGGTGTCATGTCCGGCTGCGGCCTCCAGCCAATCGGCGCCCGCGCCGCCATGAAGGATGTCATTGCCGTTATAGCCCCGGATCACATCATTGCCGTCGCCGCCGTCAAGAAAGTCATGCCAGCCCGTGCCATAAAGCTTGTCGCGGAATTGAGACCCCCGCGCGCCTTCGACGCTGTCCAGCCAGTCGCGCTGGGTGAGATTGAGGATGTGCCAGCCTGCCTTTGTGGTGATGTTCACGCTTACCCCGCTGTCGGCGCTGGAATAATCCACGATGTCGAAGCCATCGCCGCCATAGACATGATCTTCGCCGAGGCCCGGACGCAAAACATTGTCCGAAGCATCACCGGTCAGGAAGTCATCAAAGCTGGACCCTTCAATCCCTTCAAAGCCCGAGATCACATCCCCATCCGCATGCCCTCCAGAGGCCGTGCTATCGGCAAGGCTGACAATGACGCCCGCATTTGATCCCGCGTAGCTCACGATATCGCCGCTGCCGGCCCCGCCGTGCAGATGATCTGCCCCAGCGCCCCCGAGCAGCGTGTCGTCACCGGCCCCACCTGCGAGCGCATCCGCCCCGTCACCGCCGACCAACATGTCTCCCCCGGCCCCGCCCGAAAGGTGGTCACCCCCGCGCCCCCCGATCAGGACATCCGCGCCGTCATTGCCAAAGAGCATGTCATTGCCCTCATCGCCGGACAGATCATCATCCCCCGACTGGCCCGGATCCGCCGCCAGTTCCATCGACACAGAAATTTCGGTGGCATCCGTGTCCGAAGCGATGGCCACCACCTCAACCACATCCTGCGCCCCCACAGTGAGGCCCGCTATTTCCGCCGTGAAGCGCAAGCCCATTGGAGTTTCCACCAGATCTGCTGAGGTCAGCCGGGCCATTTCCCTGCCATTCACCCGGAACGACAAAGCCGCCACTTCGGCGCGATCAACCGGCGTGGCCATCAGGGCCGCGTTCAACTCAGCAAGGGTTGTCGCCACGGAGACAGAGCCATTGATCGCGCCGTCATCGATCCTGTCGAGGTCCGCCGTGCCGGCCGTGCTGCCCACGCCGATGGAGCGGATCGTTGCGTTCAGGCCGGCCGGATCGCGCAGGGCGGCGGCCATCGCATCGAACCCATCCGTGTTCCAGTCATCATCAGGAAACCCGTCGGACAGGACAGAGATCATCACATCGCCGCCCGTGCCTGGCCCCAGCGCCTCTTGGGTGGCACGCAGAGCTTCGGCAAAAGCCGTACCGCCCCCCGGGCTAAGTGCGCCCAGCGCCTCCTCGACTGCGCCGCCGACAAGGCCGGAATAGAGCGTTTGCGCATCACTGTCGAAGCCGATCACAGTCAGCTCTGCCCCGGCAAACCCGGCGGCTGTCAGGCTGTCGCTGAGATGGGCAAAGGCCGCAATCATGCCATCGATCGCCTCGTTGGCGATCCCATTGCCATCCCGGTCCCCGATGCTTGTATCCGGCAGCAATTGCGTCATGG
>JAKVBK010000014.1 GCA_022447275.1 Oceanicola sp.
AGTTTGCCGGAAGATATTCTTTTTGCATTTGCTAGGCACGGTGGGGCTTTATTACGTTCTGTTGAGTGCCACAATCATTACATCAGAGGGAACATACTATAGAGTAGGCTTATTGGTATTTCCACCTGTCCTTCCATTTCTTGCAGCATGTACGAGTGCCGCTACCGCATACAACTTACTTCATCTAATTCCACTGAAGAAAAATAGGGAGGGGTGAAAACGTCTGATCACTGAGGCGTACCCTCAAACCAAAGGCCGCACGCCGTTGTCCCGCTGCACAGAACCGCTCACATAAGGCTTCGAGCGTGCTATGAGGGAGGCTTGAGAAGGAACGTGATGTCTCGCCAATGTCAAAGAAGGGGAAATGGGTGAGGTCTGCTTGCGCCATAGCGTTTCGCATTCTGGCGTAAGATCGGACATTCCACTTTCGGACTGGGGACCGACATGCTTCAGTAAATGCATGTGTGGCGCATACGGGGGACGCGGGCGATGATGAACTGGCTGGAAGACAATTGGCCAAAATCGACACTTCCCCTTGCACTCGTGTCTTTGGTGGCATTGAGCTTCACGCTTCTACCGCAGAACGTGGCCCTCTTTCTGATCGCTGTTCAAACGCCGATCTACTTCTTGCATCAATTTGAGGAATATATCCGGCCCGGTGGGTTTGTTGCATTCTTCAACAAGAACATGTTGGGCTCGAACCGTACGGATTGGCCACTCACCAAAACGGGGTCATTCTGGATCAACATTCCCTACATCTACGTCGCGTTTCCGGTGTCAGCCGTTCTGGCAGGTAGCATCAGCCTGTCGTTCGGCGTTTGGACAGTTTACTTCTCTATCCTGAACGCCGCTTCGCATGTGGGGATGTTCTTCAGATTGGGCTACAATCCGGGCGTCGTTGTCAGCGCGACGCTCAACATCCCGGTGGGCGTCTTCACGCTTTGGTACCTCAGCACCCATGGCCTGATCTCGGCGCAGGCGCATATGGTTGGCTTTGCAATTGCATTGGTCATGCAAGGATCATTGATGCTGTGGGGATTTAAAGTTCTCAAACCCAAGATTGCCGCTGCGCAGGGGAAATAGGGCCCCTGGGGCATTGTCAGTGGGCAGGGTTTCCAAAGGCCCCTGCGAGAGGGTGTGAGAACGGACAGGCTGTGCTAGAGTGATATGGGGCAGGGACGCGCACTCGGTGCGCGCACGCTGCGGCAGATCGTGCCAAGCGGAGGGGTTTGAGCCATGCGCATTACAGCCATCGCAGTTGTGTCACTTATCCTGGCGTTGGGCCTATCGTGGCTGGTGGCCCCGTTGCTGCAGCCCGCTGAATTCAATCATGCCATGGCCCTGCGCACGGTGGCAAAAATTGATGACATCCGCAGCAGGGCGGTTTTGGATTCCAATGATGTGCCGACGGGCAGATATACGCGATTTGCCGATCTCACCTACCAGGACAATCAGGGCGAAAAGGCCTCCGTCAGTGTGACTGTGACAGATGCCTTCCATGCCCAGTACGCGCCCGGTGATGCGTTGACGATTTCCTATGACGCCTCCGATCTGAACCAAGTGGATTTCCCCGGCAAGGCAGCGCCGCCAACGGCCTTTCAGCTTGCGTTCATTCTGAGCATTGTGCTCGCAATGGTCATTTTTCTGGCGTTGTTATTCCTATTGCCAGGCCGGGCAAAAGCTGACGATCACTCCGCGTAGAGGCCTTCCATGAGTTCATGCATGTACAGGGCCACAAACCGGGCTTGATCGCCGCTTAGGTTTTCCAGAAGCTGCCAGTCCAATTTCAAGGTGTCGCAGACGTTTTCAGGCGTCTTGTCGCCGTCATACCACGCAGCTTCAAGGCCAGCTTTGTTTGGATGATCGGCGGCAAGGCGGTCAAGTTCGGCATTTGCGATGCCTTGCGCGATTTCGAGGCCTTGGCCCTGCAGTTGCAATTGCGCGCCTGTGTCCAGCCAGAAGTGTCGGATCGCGTCGCGGTGATACTGCAGGAATGTGTGTAGCGATTTGGCATCCAATGCCTGTAGCGCACCAAACCGGGTATAGAGGGCATCGCGGCGGTTGCTGGTCGGTTGGCGCACCGAAATGTAAGCTTGGCCGGTGTCTAGGCACTCTTCGATCCCCTTTTCGGAGACAGCGAGAAGGGCCTTCTGTAGAATGGCTTGATACTGAACAAGATCGTCGATCGGCAGTCGGCTTGCCCCCTCAGACGACAAGAGCATCAAGCGCCCGCGTAAAGCGCCCATCACATCCTGATAAGACTGCAGGGTGACGTTGCCGTTTTCCTTCACGCTCACCTGGCCTTTGTAGCTGCGCACAAGGAAATCCCGGATGTCGGGGTCGAGGAATGTCTTTTTCAGGTGGTCTGCATAAACGCCCTGAGCATTGCCTGAAAAGCCATAGTCCCCTGCGATCTCTGGCAACAAGGTCTCTGAACTGGCCAAAACCTTGAACATCGCCTCAAGCGCGGCGGCGGCGGGCTCTTCTGGATCATTGCTCTGGGCGTTGGCCACAGTGATGCAGGTGAGGATTGCAATGAAAATGCTGGCTAAAAACCTCATGATTGGCTCCCGTTGGCGCCTGTACGCGCCGTTTTATGAAATGTGTGGAATAGCGCGGACGCCCCGGGCTGCACGAAGAGGGCGAACCGCCCGGCTCTGAGTAAAAGGCCTCTGCGGAAAACACGGTGGCAAAGTGTGACATGCTTAAGAAAAACAGGTATCTGTTTGTGCCCGCGCAAGCGGGCGCTGAGCACCGGAAGCAGGTTGAATAGGCCAAGTTGCATCGCGTCTACCTAAACAGAAAGAAGCTGGCATAGGACAGCATCCCTACTACAAAGACAAAGCCCGCCCCTTTGATGCGCGCTCCGAGCGGCATGGCCACGGTATCTGGCTCCCGGTTGCTGAGCGTCCACATCAAGGCCCCCACCCCGAAGGACAGTGCCAGAAGCGGTGATATCAGCAAACCAGCCATGATTATGAACGCGATCGCCACTTCCAATCCAGATGGATCGGCGCGCGGACTGATATCAGGGGCGTATGGAAGCGCAAGATAGAAAGCCCCAGAGGCGAGCAGCGCTAGGGCAGTCGCAATCCAAAGCTGCATTTTATAAGGCATTTTCCCTCTCCCCCTCGTCCCAAAGCAGTTTGAGGCACTGTCACGTGTTCTGTCAAATCCCCTGCTGAAACGGGCATACCCCAGCGTTGCGATGCGAAAGGGCAGGAGATGCGAAGGGGCGCCGAAGGCGCGGTTTGGAAAGGGTCCCTTTTGAGATGTCGCTGGCGGACAGCTGAAACTGCCTGCCACGCACGAGGGGTTGTAGGTTTACCATACAAAGCTGCACTGGGCCCGCTCCCACTGTGGGGCGGGCGCCTCGCTGACAAGCCGCTGCGCGTGCGCCGCGCTGTGATGGGCCAGCGGGCCCGCGGTTCAGTTCAACATGTCCTGCATGGCAGCGAGGAAGCGCGCCACCTCTGCCTCGGAATTGTAGTGGCAAAGAGACACGCGCACAGCCGATGGCAAGCCCAGTGGCTGCAGGATGTTCCCAGAGTAGTGATCGGCTTTGCGGATATGGGTGCGGATGCCTTGCGCATTGAGCTTTTCCACCACGTCGCCCGCATCGATGCCTTCCACATCCATGCAGACAAGCCCTTCGCGGGCCGGGTTGTCGACGCCGCCAATGATGGTGACGCGTGGCATCTCTGCCAGCCCGGGCAGGTTGCCGGTGCCATGCAGCATGGCCTGTGTCAGGCTGGCTTCATGGGCATGGATTGCAGCCCCTGCCGCTTCGATCCGGCCCCGCGGCGTCTCTGCATCTGAAACGGCGCTGCCGAGCCAGTCGAGATAGGCCACCATGTCGCGGAACGTGGCATAGGCGCCCGCATCGCGCGTGCCCAATTCCCAAGGTTCGCCCGGCGCGCCGACAAGATGGTCATGGGCCAGCGCGGCCAGTCTGTCGGAGGCCCAAGCCACGCCATAGCCATGGCGCGAAAAGCACTTGTAGGGCGAGATCACATAGCCATCCACATCGTAGCCCGAGATATCGATCCGGCCGTGGGCCGCGTGCTGGATACCGTCGACAATAATAAAGCAGTCCGGGCTGACCGCGCGGATCGCAGCGGCCACACCGGCCACGTCGACCCCCATGCCCGTCACCGGTGAGGTGTGCAGGATGGTGGCCACGCGGGTGTCTGCAGTCACAGCTTGTGCATATGCCGCGGGCTGAATCGTGCCTGTGGCGTCATCATGGGCGATCACCACATGACGCTTTCCGCCGGGCTGTGCCCATTTCTCTGCCGCTGACCGTGTGGCCGGGTGCTCCAGCGAGCTGCTCAGCACGATGCCGTCTGCCGGCGTCGCCATGCAGGCGGTCCGGATCAGGCGGAAGATCAGTTCGGTGCCGCTTTCGCCCACCAGAACGGTGCCCTCGGGGGCGTTGAAAAACAGCCGCATGTCCTGCTTAGCTTCTTCGATGAGGCGTTGCAGCGCTTGGCCCGCCGGGTTGTCGCGGCCCGGGTTGTCTGGCATCGCGGCAAAAAAGCCGGAGGTTTCGACGACAGATTTCAGCGTCAGCGCGCCGCCGGCATTCTCAAAAAAGATCCGAGGCCCCTGATAGGGGCAGGCATCCACATGGGCAAAGCGGTCCCGGACGGCGGTGAGCGTATCTGTATCGAACATGGGGCTTCCTGCGATGGTTGGCGCTGATCATGGCGCTGGGCGGACGGGCTGCAAGCCCAATTCAGGCATGCTCGGGTCAGAAGGTGACGCGCACGCCGGGCAGGCTGAGGTTTTTGAGAAGATCGCGCACTTCCTGCCGGGCGGCGATGTTTGACAGGCTCAACCTGTCAGATTTCACGTCCTTGAGGTCAAGCAGGGTGATCCCCCGTGGGAACAGCTCGCGGAAGATCACACGCTCGGAAAAGCCCGGCTCCACCCGAAAGCCAATCCGCTTGGACAGGGTTTTCAGCGCATCCCCCACCTTGCGCTTGTTGATCATCTGCTGGGGCCCCAGCCGGTTGCGCACGACGATCCAGTCCATGGCCTCAAGGCCTGCTTGCGCGCGCATCTGGCGGGCATGCCAGACCATTTCGGAATAGACAGAGGGGCCCTGCACGGCGCCATTGTCCGGGTTCAGCCGGGCCAGCATGTCAAAATCGACGAAGCTGTCATTCATCGGCGTGACCAGCGTATTTGCGAGGGAATGGGCCACCTGGCTGAGGCGCGTATGGGATCCCGGGCAGTCGATCAGGATGAAATCATGGGTGCTGGCATCGGCCACAGCCCGCCCCAGGCGCACATCATAGGCATTTTCGCCCGGCGGAACCTCAGCTTCCGGCACATCCGGCAGTTCGATCAGATCCGGAATGGCCAGCGTTACGCCTTCGCGGGCACACATGGCGCGGCGGTTTTCAATAAAGCGGCCAAAGGATCGCTGTCGCAGGTCCAGATCCAGAACGGCCACGCGGTGGCCCATCCGCGCCAACGCAGTGGAAATATGGATCGAGACGGTGGACTTGCCGGCACCGCCCTTTTCGTTTCCGACAACAATGTAATGGGGCATGGGCGCATCCGGATCAGGTTTCGCGGCTGCTTCTAGACCCGCTGAAGGGGAGGGAAAAGAGGGGCGCAGCCTTTTGTGCGCCAAAGCGCCGTTTTGCCTGTGCACACAGGGCTGAGATGTGCTGCGGGGTTGACTCCTGAGCAAAGCCCCGATAGCTGCTCGCCGTAACCCCGGAAGCCCATACTGCTTCCGGTCCCGGGTGCTGCCCGGGATCGCCCCCCACCAGCGCGTTGCGCCCGTGGGGGCTTTCGCGCTTTGGTTGGTCTTTTCGGGCCAAGGCATACGGGCAATCGGCGCCATGAATGGGGCCAAACGAGTGAAGCAATGCGCCTGAAGGAGGGCCGAGGCATGTTTGAAAATCTATCCGAACGCCTCTCTGGGGTTTTTGACCGCCTGACCCGGCAGGGCGCGCTCAGCGAAGATGATGTCAAGACGGCCCTGCGCGAGGTGCGCGTGGCCTTGCTGGAGGCTGACGTTTCACTGCCGGTGACCCGAAGCTTCATCAAAGCGGTGCAGGCCAAGGCAACCGGCCAAGCAGTGACCAAGTCGGTCACGCCGGGGCAGATGGTGGTCAAGATCGTCCATGACGAGCTGATCCATGTGCTGTCCGGCGAAGGTGAGCCGGGTCATCTCAAGGTCGACAACCCGCCCGCGCCGATCCTGATGGTCGGCCTGCAGGGGGGCGGTAAGACAACCACCACCGCCAAGCTGGCGAAGCGCCTGAAGGAGCGGGACGGCAAGCGCGTGCTGATGGCGTCGCTCGACGTGAACCGCCCCGCCGCCATGGAGCAGTTGCAGATCTTGGGCACGCAGATTGGTGTGGATACTCTGCCGATTGTGCCGGGCCAGGATCCCGTTGCCATTGCCAAACGCGCCAAACAGCAGGCCACGATGGCAGGCTATGACGTCTACATGCTCGACACAGCAGGCCGCCTGTCCATCGATGAGGAATTGATGGCACAGGTCGAAGCGGTGCGCGATGTGGCCAACCCCCGAGAGACGCTGCTTGTGGTCGACGGTCTGACCGGTCAGGACGCGGTCAACACGGCGCAGAATTTCGATGACCGGATTGGCATCACCGGCGTGGTGCTCACCCGTATGGACGGGGATGGGCGCGGCGGTGCTGCCCTCTCGATGCGCGCGGTGACTGGCAAGCCCATCAAATATGTGGGTCTGGGCGAAAAGCTGGAAAACCTCGAGGAATTCCACCCGGAACGCGTGGCGGGCCGGATCCTTGGCATGGGCGACATCGTCAGCCTTGTGGAAAAGGCGCAGGCCACGCTGGAGGCCGAGCAGGCCGAGCGCATGATGAAGCGCTTCCAGAAAGGTCAGTTCAATATGAACGATCTGCGCAACCAGCTTGATCAGATGATCAAGATGGGCGGCATGGAAGGCATGATGGGCATGTTGCCGGGCATGGGCAAAATGTCCAAGCAGATGGCTGGCGCCGGTGTGGATGACAAGATGCTCAAGCGCCAGATCGCGTTGATCCAGTCCATGACAAAGAAAGAACGCGCCAATCCCGCCTTGCTGCAAGCCTCGCGCAAGAAGCGGATTGCGGCGGGGGCAGGGCTCGAAGTTTCCGAATTGAACAAGCTTCTCAAAATGCACCGGCAGATGGCCGACATGATGAAGAAGATGGGCAAGGGCGGCATGCTCAAGCAGGCCATGCGCGGCATGATGGGCAAAGGCGGCCCCGACATGGCCGCCATGCAGCAGAACATGGATCCCGCAGCGATGCAGAAGGCCGCAGCCGCCATGCAAAAGGGCGGCGGATTGCCCGGCTTGGGCGGGGGCGGCTTGCCGCCGGGCCTCGGGGGCTTTGGCAAGAAGAAATGAGCCCCTACATGTCTTCCCCTCTGACACAGGCGCCCCGCCTGGAAACGGATCGCTTGATCCTGCGCAGCCCCGAGACCCGGGATGCGGAGGCCGTGATCGCGTTTTTGTTGGACAAGGAGCATTCCGAAGGGTTCGGTGGCGAAGACAATCGCGGCGATGCATGGCGTTGGTTTGCGCTCAACGTGGGCCACTGGCACATGCACGGCTATGGCTATTTCACCGTTGCCCTGAAGGCCTGTGACACGCCTGTGGGCTTGTGCGGCGTCTGGAACCCCGAAGGCTGGCCCGAGCCCGAACTGGGCTGGGTGGTATTCGCGGATCACGCGCGCAAGGGCTATGGCCGCGAGGCTGCGGAACGGGCGCGGCTATGGGCCTATCAGGATTTGGGCCTGACGACGCTGACATCGAACATCGTCCCGTCGAACGAAGCCTCCAAGGCGCTGGCCCGAGCGCTGGGCGCGCGGTACGAGCGCACCTATGTCAACATCGCCATGGGCGAGGATGAGCTGTGGCGCCATCCCGCCCCGGCTGATCTTGCGACCGGAGTCTGAGCCCATGGCCCATGAAGACATTCCGGTTTTGGAAACGGAGCGACTGGTCCTGCACGGCCCGGCGCCGGAGGATTACCCGAAATTTGCGGGCATGTTCGGCTCGCGCCATTCCCGTTTCATGGGCGGACCGCTCACGGAATATGAAACCTGGATGCTCTACGCCGCCGAGATTGGCCATTGGCGCATTCGCGGCTTTGGCATGTGGGTCATCGCTGACAAGAAAACCGGCGACAGTCTTGGTATGACAGGCGGCTGGTTCCCTGAAGGCTACCCGACGCCGGAATTGGCTTGGATGATCTGGCCCTCGGCACAGGGGCGGGGTGCCGGGCTCGAGGCTACGATGGCCGCGCGTCGCTGGCTCTATGAAACACAGGGCTGGGAAGGCGCTGTCAGTTTCCTTGATCCGAAGAACTACAAGGCGACGGATCTGGCCCGGCGGCTTGGGGCCCAGCTTGATGAGGGCGTGAAAGCGCCCGACAGCCGTGAAGTGGTGTTCCGCCATCCCAGCCGTGACGAAGTCGATGCAGCCGACGCTGCTGCCAATGCGCTGCTGCGCCCGCAGATCGAGAAGGAGCGGCAGTGATCATGGCTCAGGCGTTCGACATTCCCCGGCTTGAAACCTCGCATTTGGTGCTGCGTGCGCCGATGCGTGCGGATTTCGACGCCTACGCGGAGGTGCTGGCCAGTCCGCGCGCCGCCTGTATGGGCGGGCCCTATGATCGGGCGGCCGCCTGGACGGATTGGTGCGTGGCCGTGGCCGAGTGGGTGCTGCATCGCCTGGGGCCCTGGACCGTAACAGCCAAGGGTACGGACACCGCGCTGGGTTGGGCGGGCCTGTCTCGCCACCCGGCCTGCCCCGAGCCGGAGATGGCATGGGTGATGACAGCGGGGGCTGAGGGGCGCGGGATCGCACTGGAAGCCGGGCGAGCTGTGCTGTCCCATGCGTTTGAGGCCCTGCGTCTGCCCGCGCTGGTCAGCTACATCCGGCCGGGCAACACCCGCGCCGAGGCCTTGGCCACGCGGTTGGGGGGCGTGCCCGACCCAAGCGCCGAGGCCCTGCCCGGAACCACTGTTTACCGCTATTCGCAAGGGATGATCCGTTCATGACCGAACCTGCAAACACATCAGACGCCGTGGCCCGTGCCGCCGAGCTTTTGAAGGAGCATCGTGCCTCGATCGATCGTCTCGACGCGATCCTCGTCTATACGCTGGGCGAGCGGTTCAAGCACACGCAGGCCGTGGGTCGTCTCAAGGCAGAGCATGGGCTTCCGCCCTCTGATCCGTCCCGCGAAGCCACGCAGATTGCACGGCTCGAAGATCTGGCAAAACGCGCCGATCTGGACCCGGATTTCGCAAAGGAATTCCTGAATTTCATCATTCGGGAGGTGATCCGTCACCACAAGGAAAAACAAAGTTAACCGAACACTGGGCCCCGGTTTGGGGCCCGCAAGACCAAAGGGGCGCACCGATGCGCTCCGACCGCCATTCAAAGGAGAAACAACAATGGCAATGAAGATCCGACTGGCCCGCGGTGGCTCCAAAAAGCGCCCCTTCTACCGCATCGTGGCTGCTGACAGCCGCATGCCCCGTGATGGCCGCTTCATCGAGAAGCTGGGCACCTATAACCCGCTCCTGCCCAAGGACAGCGAAGATCGCGTCAAAATGGACGTGGAGCGGATCCAGTACTGGATGAGCAAAGGCGCGACCCCGACGGATCGTGTATCCCGTTTCCTCGAAGCGGCTGGCGTGGTCGACAAGAAGGTCCGCAACAACCCCAACAAGGCAAAGCCGGGCCAGAAGGCACAGGAACGTGCCGAAGAAAAGGCCGCCAAGGCCGCCGAAGCCGCTGAGGAAGCTGCTGCGGAATAAGACATGCCGTGACTGGCAGTCTGTCCTGCTCGGTCTGATCGGGCCTGCGGGATTTGAAATGGGAAGGGGCGCAAACCGCGCCCTGTCCAAGGGGATCGGTGTCGCCGGGAACGCAATTGGCAGCGCGTCGACGCGCTTTGCGTTTCCGGTGGGCCTTCGCCCCCCGTACCGGGCGCTTGATGCGTCTGTTGGCCAGCCCGGCATAGGGCACATGGCACAACAGGCGGATGTCGCCCCATAGGATTTATGCAGACCGGTGGCTGGCCGTCCCGCAGCCAGGCGCTGCAGGTCTCCTGTCGCTGACGGCCGCAGAAGGATCGAGAGCCATGACCGAAAAACTCTGCCTTGGTGCGATTGCCGGTGCATTCGGCGTGCGCGGAGAAGTGCGCCTGAAGAGCTTCTGCGCCCACCCGGAGGACGTGGCTGCCTACGGTGCGCTGAGCACGGAAGATAACAGCCGCAGCTTTGAGATCACCCTTGGCCGGCAAATCAAAAGTGGCTTTGCTGCGCGCCTGTCCGGTGTGCTGACCAAGGAACAAGCCGATGCGCTGAAGGGCGCGCGCCTTTACGTGGATCGCGCCAATCTGCCTGAGCCAGAGGATGACGAGTACTACCATGCGGATCTGATCGGCCTTGAGGTGTTTGACACGGGCGGTGCCCGGCTGGGCGCTGTGCGGGCTGTGCAGGATCACGGGGCAGGGGACTTGCTGGAAATCCACGGCCCCAACCTGAAAACAACCGTTTTGTTGCCCTTCACCTTGGCCTGCGTGCCGACGGTTGACTTGGCGGCGGGGCGGATCGTGGCCGATCCCCCTGAGGGTCTGTTTCCCGATGATACGCCCGAGCAGGAGCGTCAGGGCGATGGGTGAAGACGATCCCAAACCGCCCAAGTCCCATGGGCGCCTGTCCATCGGCGCAAGCCTGACACCGCGGGATCTGGTTACGCCAACGCCGCAGTTGGCCGGGGTCTGGACCGCGCGGATTGTGACCCTGTTTCCAGAGGCGTTTCCGGGCACGCTTGGCCTGTCGCTAACGGGCAAGGCTCTGCAAGAAGGGAAGTGGCAAATCCAGCCCTTCGATTTGCGCGGCTTTGGTGTGGGCAAGCATCGCAACGTGGATGACACGCCTGCGGGTGGCGGCGCTGGCATGGTGCTGCGCGCAGACGTGGTGGGACGGGCGCTTGCCGTTGCGACCGCCGGTGCGCCCACCGATCGCGCGCGCTGGCCCGTGGTGTATGCATCCCCGCGCGGCGCCCCCTTTACCCAGAAAACCGCCCGGCGCTGGGCTGCAGCCGACGGTATCACCCTGCTTTGCGGACGGTTCGAGGGGGTGGATCAACGGGTGCTGGATCAGTTTGATGTTGAAGAAGTCAGCCTTGGCGATTTTGTCCTGACCGGGGGCGAGATCGCGGCGCAGGCCATGCTGGATGCCACCGTGCGTTTGCTGCCCACCGTGCTGGGGAACGCCGCCTCCACCGAGGAGGAAAGCTTTTCCAACGGGCTACTGGAACACCCGCAATACACCCGTCCGGCAGAGTGGCGCAGCCGCCCGATCCCGGAGGTTCTGCTTTCGGGCAATCACGGCAAGATCGCCCAGTGGCGCCAGGCCGAATCTGAGGCGCTCACCCGTGCCCGGCGTCCGGATTTGTGGGCAGCGCATGTGAACAAACCCGCGCTGGATGAAGACGGCTGAACGCCTGCCAGAACCAGGCGCGGGCCATTGAAACCGGGCTATGGGTCAGGTTGGGGCGCGAAAGGCGGGATTTGCAGGTGTTTCAGGCCCAAAAGCGCTGTCTTTTCTCTTGAAAACTGCGCCGCTCTCTGGTTTACGCCCTCCATCCCCGCCAAGGCGGGCGATTGCTGATTCCGTATTGCTTTCATTCGGAGGGCTCAGCATCGCGTCTTTGGGGATGCACACAAGGAACGCCACCTGATCCTCTGGCGGGCGCGGAGCTGCGGCACCGCGGACCCGATGAAAGCCGCAGAGCTCTCTGGATGCGCCTCATCTTCGCGGACCAACCGCGAGCAGTATAGGAGTAGATCAGATGGATCTGATCGCACAGTTGGAAGCCGAGCAGGTTGCTGCTCTGGGCAAAGACATTCCCGACTTTAAAGCCGGTGACACCGTCCGTGTCGGCTTCAAAGTGACGGAAGGCACCCGGACCCGGGTCCAGAACTACGAAGGTGTGTGCATTGCACGCAAGAACGGTGCCGGCATTGCGGGCAGCTTTACCGTTCGCAAGATCAGCTTTGGTGAAGGTGTGGAACGTGTGTTCCCGCTGCACTCGACCAACATCGAGTCTATCACCGTTGTGCGCCGTGGCCGCGTGCGCCGCGCCAAGCTGTACTACCTGCGCTCGCGTCGCGGTAAGTCCGCACGTATCGCGGAAGACACCACCTACAAGCCGAAGAAAAGCTAAGGAGCACGGGCGATGAAAAAGGACACCCATCCCGAATACCACATCATCAACGTCAAGATGACCGATGGTACCGTGATCCAGATGAAATCCACCTGGGGCGCTGAGGGCGACCAGATGGCATTGGATATCGACCCCTCCGTTCACCCGGCTTGGACCGGTGGCGGCACCCGCCTGATGGACACCGGCGGCCGTGTGTCGAAGTTCAAGAAAAAGTACGAAGGCCTCGGCTTCTAAGCCTGACGCGCCTTTTGCATTACAAAGAACGCCGCCCGGTTTGGGCGGCGTTTTTTGTGTGTGGTGGTGCGGGCGATGCGCTCAGGCTGCGATCTGTTCGACGGCTTGTTTCGCATCAGCCAAGGCGGAGTCGGGATCGACAGCCATGCGATCTGCGGCCACAACCTCCACGTCATGGATGCCGATAAAGCCCAGCACGTGCTGCAAATAGCCGGTTGCGAAATCGATGGGGCTGTTCACTTCGGTGCCGCCGGAAGCCACGGTGATAATTGCACGCTTGCCTTCCAGCAGCCCCTTTGGCCCGGTGTCGGTATAGCGGAATGTCAGACCGGCGCGGGCCACAAGGTCAATCCACGCCTTGAGCGCAGAGGGCACACCGAAATTGTAGATCGGTGTTGAAATCACGATCGTGTCGGCGGCCTGCAGTTCGGCCACAAGGCTGTCGGACAGGGCGAGCGTGGCCTGTTGGTCCTCGGTGCGCGCCTCCGCCGGCGTAAAGTTCGCGCCGATCCATGCCTCGTCGATCTGGGGCAGGGCTTTGGTCAAGTCGCGGGTGAGCGTCGTTTGCGGTGCAAGGCGTGCAATCACCTGATCGGCAAGATCTCGGGAGATAGAGCCGTTTTTTCGAGCGGAGGCGTCAATGCGCAGAATGGTATGTGTAGACATCGTTAAGTCCTTCGGTTGCTGCGGGCAAAGCCGCGCTGTCATTGCCAAGAACGTAGTCAAAGCAAAAAGGCACAAAAGATTAAATTTTATATCTTTTATGTGCGTAAATGAGCTATATGGCGAATATCGATATTTCCGACATTTCCGCTCGCCTTTAGGATGAATGAACGCTATCTGTTCGAAAACGCACATGCAGGGCATGCCTGCCCAAGCCATCGCAAGGAGTATGCGACATGTCATTGGATGCCTGGGATGAAGTGCGCACCGCATACCACGTGGCACGCATGGGCACGGTATCGGGTGCAGCGGAGGTGCTCGGGGTGCATCATGCGACGGTGATCCGGCACATTGATGCGCTCGAAGCCCGGCTGGGCACCAAGCTGTTTCAGCGCCATGCCCGGGGTTACACGCCGACAGAGGCGGGCGATGACCTGCTCCAGGTGGCGCAGGCCACAGACGATCAGTTTTCCCAGCTAGCGGGACGGATTCGCGGCCTTGGATCAGAGGTGACCGGCGAGTTGATCGTGACATCTCTGCCAATCATGTCGCCGGTCGTGACACCTATCCTCGTGCGGTTTCAGGAAGAGCACCCGGATCTCAAAGTGCGTTTTGTGACCGATGACCGTGTTCTGCGCCTCGAATATGGGGAGGCCCATGTGGCGATCCGGGCCGGCGGCCAGCCGCAGGAACCCGACAACGTGGTTCAGAAGTTTTTCTCGATGAGCTTCAGCCTCTGTGCAACCCGTCAATATGTGGACGAGCACGGCCCCTTGGTGGAGGGCCAATGGGCAGGGCACCGTTTCGTGGGCTCTGATGACAGAGCAGCGCGCGCGCCGTTCTTCCAGTGGCTTGAGCGCACGATACCCGAAGACCTGATCACCTTCCGGGCCAGTCAGCAGCGCGCCGCTGAAGATGCGGTCATCAACGGGGCAGGGATCGGGTTTCTTGCTTCGTGGGATCTGGCAAGCAATGACAATATCGTTGAGATGATGCCCACCAAGGAGGAATGGAGTGTACCGGTCTGGCTGGTCACCCATGTGGACCTGCATCGCACTGCGAAGGTGCAGACCCTCCTGCGCCATCTCAAGCAAAACGTCAAAGCGTGGTAGCACCGCCACCAGGGGCTTTAGATCGCGCCGATGCGCTGCGGGGCCATGCGGCCATGCTGCTGTTTTCGGCGCTTGTTGCAGGATCTTTCTCACTGGGTGCGCGCATGGCGCGAGAGATTGATCCCGGCGTGCTTGTTTTGCTGCGCTTTGGGCTGGCGGCCCTCCTGATGGTTGCCATTTTGCGCGCAAGCACGGGGCGCTGGCCAACCGTGCCGCGGGCCGCATGGCGGTTTGTGGTGCTGGGCGGTTTTTTTGGCTTCTACTTCATCATGATGTTCGAAGGCCTGAAAACGGCGGATGCGGTTTCGAGCGCGGCCGTCTTTACACTGACCCCGTTGATGTCTGCGGTTTTTGCGCTGCCCTTGTTGGGCCAACGTACGGTGCTGGCGGTTTGGGGGGCCTTGCTGCTGGGGGCATGCGGCGCGCTTTGGGTGATCTTCCGGGGCGACATGCCGGCCCTTCTGGCCTTTGACATTGGCACGGGCGAAGCGATCTTTTTCGTGGGATGCATCGCGCACGCGATCTACACGCCCCTGTCGCGTCGTCTGAATCGGGGTGAAAGCGCGGGGGAGGCCGCGCTTTGGGTCATGGTTGGGGGCATCCTACTGTTGCTGATCTATGCAGGGCCGCGACTGGCCGGGGTGGACTGGGCCGCTCTTTCACCGCTGGTGTGGATCACACTTGCCTATCTGGTGGTGTTCACCACCGCGGGCACCACGACTTTGCTGCAATACGCAGCGCTCCGCCTGCCCGCCTCGAATGTCATGGCGTACACTTATCTTGTGCCGAGTTGGGTGGTTCTATGGGATATGGCAACGGGCCTCACGGCGCCGCCCGGGATCATCCTGCTGGGCGTTGGCGCGACGGTTCTGGCCTTGTTGGTGCTGTTGCTGCGCCACGATGTGGCTGCGATCTGAAACTCAGAGATCGGGGGCGGTGTCGGTTTCATCCCCCTCGGGTCCGCTGTCCAGTTCCTGCTCCAAGAAACGCTCGAACGCGTCGAGGTTGACCGGCTCGAACTGGCCAAAACTCTGCATCCAGACAGAGGCATCGCGCATCCCGTCTGGATCAAGCTTGCACCATTTTACCCGCCCGCGCTTTTCCTGCGTGATCAGGCCGGCACGCGTGAGGATGACCAAGTGCTTTGAGACCGCCGCAAGAGACATTTCAAAGGGCTCGGCCACGTCGGTGACGGCCATGTCATCCTCAAGCAGCATCGTGAGGATGCTGCGCCGGGTTGGATCGGCCAGGGCCGCAAAGACGGTGTCCAAACGTGCGCTCATGCCCCGCGATGCCTGCTTGGGCCGCAAACGTCAACCAATCGGTTGAATATGGGTTGGACGGCTGGGGCTGGGCGCCAGTCTGTCGCACCTAGAAAATATATATTATAAACAGTAAGATAGGCGATTTCTCGTCGCGAAGAATCCGAATTGACTCATTGTCCCTGCCTGCCTAGTGTCCGCCTCGATTGTCCAAGGGGCGTGCAATGCGAAGCGGTGGCGAGACCGACCGGCTCAGAAAGCTGGAAGAACGGATCGAAACGCTTAAGAAAGCGCAATCGCCCGACCCCAAGGAGGAAGAGCATTATTCGTTGGCCCAGCGGGGCTGGCGCATGGTGACAGAGCTTGTGGCGGGTCTTTTGATCGGCTTCGGCATCGGATACGGGCTAGACGCCATCTTTGGCACAATCCCGATTTTCACGGTGCTGTTCTTGTTTGCGGGCTTTGCGGCCGGTGTGAAGGTCATGCTGCGCACCGCCAATGAGTTCCACGAGGTGGCCGAACGGCGGGCCTCGGCAGCACAGGCAACGCCGGGGGAGCCCGGTGCAGAGAATTTGCCGGGCGCGCCCGGCGCACAGACAGGGCCGGACGGGCAACCCGACGGCAAGCAGAAAGAGGGCTGAGCTTTGGCAGACGCAGAAACATCCGGCGGTGGCATCAAAATCGACCCAATGAGCCAGTTTCAGGTCCAGCCGCTCTTCGGGGATTCGATCAGCGTCTTTACCATCAGCAATGTCACCTTGTGGATGGCGCTGGCGGTTCTGAGTGTGATCGCGCTTATGGTGCTGGGCACGCGCGGCCGGGCCATCATCCCGTCGCGCAGCCAGTCGGTGGCGGAGCTGACCTATGGCTTTGTCTACAAGATGGTTGAAGACGTGACCGGAAAAGATGGTCTGAAGTTCTTCCCCTACATCTTTACTCTGTTCCTGTTCATCCTGTTTGCGAACGTGCTCGGCCTGATCCCGATGTCGTTCACGACCACGTCGCACATCGCTGTGACGGCCGTGATGGGCTTTGGCGTTTTCTTCGTCGTGACGATCGTTGGCTTTGTTAAGAACGGGTCCGGTTTCCTGAGCTTGTTCTGGGTGTCGTCGGCACCGCTGGCGCTGCGCCCGGTGCTGGCCGTCATCGAACTGATTTCTTACTTCGTGCGCCCCGTCAGCCACTCCGTCCGTCTTGCAGGCGCCATTATGGCGGGTCACGCCGTGATGAAGGTGTTTGCCGGATTTGCCGCGATCGGCCTTGTTGCGCCGCTGGCGATTGGCGGCATGGTCGCGATCTACGGGCTCGAACTGCTGGTGGCCTTCATCCAGGCCTACGTGTTTACGATCCTGACCTGCGTCTACCTGAAGGACGCCCTGCACCCGCATCACTAAGAGTTTCGCGTCCGCTCCCCGGGGCGGGTCGCATACTGAACACCTGAATACGCAATCTTCCAACCGTAAGGAGAACTCGACATGGAAGGCGATATCGCACAAATGGGTCAATTCATCGGCGCTGGCCTGGCTGCCATTGGTTCCGGCGCTGCCGCAATCGGTGTGGGCCACGTGGCTGGCAACTTCCTCGCCGGTGCCCTGCGCAACCCATCCGCCGCTGGCGCTCAGACCGCGACGCTGTTCATCGGCATCGCATTCGCAGAAGCTCTGGGGATCTTCTCGTTCCTCGTTGCTCTGCTGCTGATGTTCGCCGTCTAATACCGGCTAACTGAACATCCTTACGGCCGGACGGGTGCCCCGCACAGGCGTGCACCCGTCCGGTAGGACAAAACGGCCACCGGAGAGGACGACATGGCAACAGACACCCCAGATGGTGGGCTTTCTTTGACGCCGATGCCGCAGCTGGAATTCGCGACTTTCCCGCACCAAGTTTTCTGGCTGATCGTCGCGCTGGTCGCGATCTACTTCATCTTGACCACCATCGCCCTGCCGCGCATCGCAGCCGTTCTGGCCGAGCGCAACGGGACGATTACCAATGATATTGCCGCCGCCGAGGAGCTGAAGCTGCGCGCCGCGGAGGCAGAAAAAGCCTATGAAAAGGCACTGGCCGACGCCCGCGCTGAAGCCCAGAAGATCGCTGGCGAAACCCGCGACGCGATCAAGGCACAGCTGGACGAAGCGACCGCCAAGGCTGACGCTGATATCTCGGCAAAGGCTGCTGAAAGCGAAGCACGCATCGCCGAGATCCGCGAAAGTGCGATGGCGTCCGTGCGTGATGTTGCCAATGACACCACTGGTGCCTTGGTTGCCGCCTTGGGCGGCGCCGCGGAAGCAGGCGACATTGCAGACGCTCTCGAGGCTGAGCTGAAAGGACGTGGATGATGCATAAGCTGTCCCTGACCGCCGCTGCCACATTGGCCGCTACGCCGGCACTGGCCGCAGACGGCCCGTTCTTCTCGCTGGCGAACTCGGACTTTGTTGTTTCGATCGCCTTCCTCTGCTTTGTCGGTGTTTTGGTTTACGCCAAGGTGCCGGGTATCCTGATGGGCATGCTGGACAAGCGCGCGGACGATATCCGCTCGGAGCTGGACGAAGCCCGCACGCTGCGCGAAGAAGCCCAGGCCGTTCTGGCCGAGTTCGAGCGCAAGCAGTCCGAAGTGCAGGAGCAGGCGGACCGGATCGTCGCGACTGCCAAGGAAGAGGCCGAGTTGATGGCCGAGCAGGCGCAGGCTGATCTGGAGAAATCCATCGCCCGTCGTTTGGCTGCGGCTGAAGATCAGATTGCCTCTGCAGAGCAGGGCGCTGTGCGCGAAGTGCGCGATACGGCAATTGCTGTGTCGGTAGCCGCTGCCCGCACCGTGCTTGCCAAAGGCATGAACGCAGATAAGGCCAACGGCCTGATCGATGATGCCATCGCAGACGTGGATGCGCGTCTGCACTGACGCCCAGTTCATCGCGTGAATATTGATTAAGACCCGGCGCCTCGGCACCGGGTCTTTTTCGTTTGCGGAGGTCAGGGAGGCTCTGTTTGTGCGGCTCAGCCGGCCGGCAAGCAAAGGTGATGAGGCCGACTGTTGCATTGGGGGCGTTGCCCCCGGCCCTGTTCGGGCCTCCCCCAGAGTATTTCGTAGACAAAGACGGGCTTAGCGTTTGATCTCATGCTCGAGGCGGAGTTGCGCAATCTCTTCGTTGCGTTCGGATCGCTGCTGGTTTTCCAGCGCTGTGCGCACAAAAGACAGGTGGTCTTCGACGGCTGCGCGCGCGCCAGCTGGATCTCGGGCCATCAGCGCGTCGTTTATTTTTCGATGCTGTTCCAAGAGAGACTCGCGGGTGCTGCGCTGTTTGAACATGACAGAGCGATTGTAGAAAACCCCCTTCTGGAGCAGCGTGAACATGGCGCGCATCATGTGGAGCATAACCACATTGTGGGACGCTTCGATGATGGCCATGTGAAATTCTGCGTCCAGTTTGGATTCCTCGTCTGGGTTGCGCTTTGAATGGGCGGCTTCCATGCGCGCGAAGATGGCGGCAATAACGCGGAGGTCGGTCTCGCTGGCTAGCCTGGCGGCGCGTGCGGCGGCGAGGCCCTCCATGTCTTGGCGGAAATCGAGATAGTCGAATACGGCCTCGTCATGGGTTGCAAACAGGGTTTGCAGGGCTGGCGAGAAGGCGGAGCCGATCACGTCAGCAACGAAGATCCCGGAATTTGCCTTTGTGGTGAGCAGGCCACGGTCTGACAGCTCTGCTACCGCTTCGCGCAGTGAGGGCCGTGAGACGCCCAACCGGTCGCTCAGTTCGCGCTCTGAGGGCAGGCGTTCGCCCGGACGCAGGATGCCGCGCAGGATCAACTGCTCGATCTGATTGACGACCGCGCCAGAGAGGCGGGCATTTTCTATTTTGCGGAAGGGCATGGGTTCACCTGCCGGTTTTGGTCATGTCATCTGACCAGTTTGGCAGGGCCATAGCAAGCGCCTCTCCCCTATTTGCAGGAGCAAAAGGGGAGAGGCTGTATGTGGTTTTAGGCGTTTGGCCGGATCACGATCTCAACGCGCCGGTTCTGGGCCCGGCCTTCCGGGGTCAGGTTCGAGGCAACGGGCTGGTCTTCGCCAACCCCGTAGGACCGCAGGCGGCTCGATGTGACGCCGGAATCGATCAGCACGGCAGTGACGGAACTGGCGCGCCGCGCGGACAGTTCCTGATTGTAGCTGGCTGCGCCGGTATTGTCTGTGTGGCCGATCACATCCACCGTTGTGTCCGGGAACTTGATCAGAGAGTCCGCAAGTGCGCGCAGTTCGACGCGCAGGTCAGGGCGCACAACGGCGCTGTCTACTTCGAACAGCAGGTCGTCGGGCATGGTCACGATCAGGCGGTCGCCTGTGTTGACGATCTCAATCCCGTCGCTGTTCAAGCTGGACTCGAGGTCTGCGGCCTGTGCATCGAGTTGGTTGCCGATGACGCCGCCGATGCCTGCCCCGATTGCTCCGCCAATCGCGGCGCCTTTGGCATTGTCGTCACTGGACAGAATTCCCGCCATCGCGCCAAGAGCGCCGCCGAGGATGGCGCCATCTCTGGTGCGGTTTTCACTGCCGATCATGGAAGGATCAGTACAGGCGCTCAATGTGAGGGCGCAGGCAAGGCTGATGGGAAGGGCGAAACGAATTTGCATGGGTTGTGTCCTTCTGTGACATTCTGCTCTGCTTCCTTGATACGGATTTGCGCGCGATATGCGATAGCATCCTGCATGAAAGCGCGAAAACCTGCTTCAAATTGTGATGAAGTGGCGAAATTGACTCTTTCGCAAACGCCCCAGCGCCAGTTTGGCCTTTGCGATGGGCTTGTTCTGCTAGCAGCCGCAGCGTGCCCGAAGGGCGCGCTGCCGGGCCCAACGGGCGGGCGCGGATCTATGATCCGAGCGCAACCGGCGGGAGCGCCCTGATCAAATGTCAGCTTGCCTCGCTGCGTGCAGATTCCCACGCCAACAGCGCGCGCTTGACCGGAAGGCCCCAATGGTAGCCGCCCAGTGCGCCGTTCTTTCGAAGGGCGCGATGGCAGGGGATCAGGAACGAGATCGGGTTGCGTCCGACCGCTGTTCCGACGGCGCGCACCGCCTTAGGATGCGCAATGGCCCGGGCAATGTCGGAATAAGTGGTTACGCAGCCCGAGGGGATTTGCAGCAATGCTTCCCACACTTTGATCTGAAAGGGCGCGCCGATCAGTACCAGTGGGGTTGCCTGCCCGTCTTCATGCGCGCCAAAAGCTGATCGCACCCAAGGCGCCAAATGCTCGGCGTCTTCCACGTAGGTCGCGTTTGGCCAACGGCTCTGTAAATCCTGCCACGCCGCATCTGCCCCTACCTCGGCGCTAAAGGCGATGCCGCAAATGCCCTTGTCCGTGCCCATCACAAGGGCGGGCCCGAAGGGCGTGTCGAAAGTGCCCCAGCGGATTATCAGGCCTGCCCCTTTTGCCGCGTAGGTGCCCGGCGACATGGCTTCCCAACGCAAGAACAGATCATGCAGGCGGCCACTGCCCGACAGGCCCGCCCCATCGGCGGCCTCCAGCATGGTGGCGTGCTCTGCCAGCAGGCGTTTGGCATGGTCGAGCGTCAGGTACTGCTGGTAGCGCTTGGGCGAGACCCCCACCCACGCGCTGAACAGACGCTGGAAATGGGCCGGGCTCATGGACATGCGCGCGGCCAGAGCGTCCAGGGTCAGGGGCGAGTCCGCGGCGTCGATCTCATCGAGTGCGCGGCGGATCACGTTGAAATGGTATTGCTGCTCAAGGGCGGTGTCTTCTGCGCCTTTGGGCGTATCGGGCTGCGATCCCATTTTCTGCTCCTGCCATGCGTCTGTGCTGAATATGGGCCTTGGCAGTGGCCTGCGCGACCCGAATTATGCGGGATGGACGCCGCCTGTCGCTTGGGGCAGAACAGACGCATGGCCAAACAGCTTTCCTATCAGGCTCTCTACGAGATCTTTTCCCGGTTCCAGGCCGCGCAGGCTGAGCCTAAGGGCGAGTTGGATCATGTAAATGCGTATACGCTGGTGGTTGCTGTCGCCCTGTCGGCGCAGGCAACGGACAAAGGGGTCAACCGCGCGACGGCAGAGCTGTTCAAGATCGCAGACACCCCGCAAAAGATGCTCGATCTGGGCGAAGAGCAGTTGATCGAGCATATCAAGACAATTGGTCTGTATCGCAACAAGGCCAAGAATGTCATCAAGCTGTCCCGTATCCTTGTGGAGGACTATGGCGGCGAAGTGCCATGTTCCCGGGCCGCGCTTGAAAGCTTGCCAGGAGTGGGCCGCAAGACCGCCAATGTGGTGCTGAACATGTGGTGGGGGATGCCCACGCAGGCCGTGGACACGCATATTTTTCGGCTGGGCAACCGGGCGGGGATCGCCCCGGGAAAGGACGTGGTCGCCGTGGAGCGGGCCATCGAGGATCAAATTCCTGCGCCCTTCCAGCACCATGCCCATCACTGGATGATTCTGCACGGTCGCTATGTGTGCAAGGCGCGCAAGCCTGAATGCCCAAGCTGCCTGATCAGCGATCTGTGCGCATTTGAAGACAAGACATTGCCCCCCGCACCGAAGCGTGTGAAAGGGGCGCGATTGGTATCGGCCCGTCCCGATGTCGCTACGAAAGGATAGCCAATGTCGCAACACAACGATCGGTATCAGCTTGTCGGAATCGGCAATGCCATCGTCGATGTGCTCACCCAATGTGATGACAGTTTTCTCGAGCATATGGGGATCGAGAAAGGCATCATGCAGCTGATCGAAAAGGGCCGTGCGGAGACGCTCTATGGCGCGATGACCGAGCGGACGCAGGCGCCTGGGGGATCGGTGGCAAACACAATCGCAGGTGTGGGTGCTTTGGGTTTGAAAACAGCCTTCATCGGGCGCGTGCATGATGACGCCTTGGGCCGTTTCTATGCCGAAGCCATGCAGGCAGAAGGGACCGATTTTGCAAATGCGCCCGTGGCGGGTGGTGATCTGCCCACCTCGCGCTCGATGATCTTCGTCTCACCCGATGGCGAGCGGTCCATGAACACTTATCTCGGCATCTCGGCGGATCTTGGACCGGATGATGTGCCTGCCGATGTGGCGGGCTGTGCGGAGTTGCTGTTCCTTGAGGGCTATCTGTTTGACAAAGACAAGGGCAAGGCGGCGTTCCTCGAGGCTGCGCGCCAGTGCCGCGCAGGCGGGGGGCGGCCAGGCATTACCTTGTCTGATCCGTTCTGCGTCGACCGTCACCGCGATGATTTCCGGACGCTCATCCAGGGTGAGATGGATTTCGTGATCGGCAATGACGAAGAGTGGAAGTCCATGTATCAGACAGAGGATCTGAGTGCGGCGCTTGAGCAGGCAGCAGAAGCCTGTGAGACCGTTGTCTGCACCTGCTCCGGTGATCCGGTGCGAATCCTGTCACAAGGCACGCACGTGGCGGTGCCAGTGAACCGTGTGACCCCGGTGGATGCCACGGGCGCGGGGGATCAGTTTGCGGCGGGCTTTCTGAGCGGTCTTGCCCAAGGCCTTCCCATGGAGGCGTGCGGGCGCATGGGGTGCATTGCGGCGGCAGAGGTCATTCAGCATATGGGTGCCCGCCCGCAGCGTGACATCGCTGCGCTGTTCCGCGATGCAGGTCTGATGGCCTGAGGCTTTACGGCAGGGGAAGGCCGCGCGCGGGGCCGCGCGGCGTCTTTCGGGGGCTTTGCCCCCGGACCCCCAGAGTATTTCAAAGACAAAGAGGATGCAGGTGACGCGGGCCCTCAGGTGGTCTGCTGTTCCTGCATCTGTCTTTTGATCTGACGGCGGGCATCGGCCGGATAGGTGCCGAGCACCTTCAGTTCGGAGGTGAAATAGCTGAGTTCTTCCAATGCGCGTGCCACCCCGGGATCATCGGGATGCCCTTCGATATCGGCGTAGAACTGGGTGGCTGTGAAGGCGCCACCGACCATGTAGCTTTCCAGTTTCGTCATATTGACGCCATTGGTGGCGAAGCCGCCCATTGCCTTGTAGAGCGCGGCGGGGATGTTGCGCACGCGAAATACAAAGCTTGTCATCATGCCCTCATTGCCTCGGCGGGCCATGTTGGCCGCGCGCGCCATCACAAGAAATCTTGTGGTGTTGGTGTCCTCGTCTTCGATATTGCGCGCGAGCACATCGAGCCCGTAGATCGCTCCGGCCAGCTCTGAGGCAAGCGCCACGGTTGATCTGTCGCCGGCTTCGGCAACCTCGCGTGCGGCCTTGGCGTTATCGCCTGCGTTGACCCCTTCGATCCCGTGGGTGCGCAGGAAGCGGGCGCATTGGGGCAGCAAGACCAGATGGCTATGGGCGCGTTTGACCTCTTCGAGCTTGGTGCCGGGGACTGCCAGCATGTTGATGTGCACGCGGACGAAAGCCTCGTCGATGATATGCAGGCCACTGCCGGGCAGCAGACGGTGAATATCTGCGACCCGTCCGTAGGTGGTGTTTTCGACCGGCAGCATGGCTTGTTCCGCGCGGCCCGAGACCACCGCATCGATGACGTCCTCGAAGGTTGCGCAGGGCAGAACATCCATATCCGGGCGTGTTTCCGCGCAGGCCTGGTGCGAATAGGCGCCCAGTTCCCCCTGAAAGGCGATCCTAGCGGTTGAATGGGCTTCCATTGTCAGTCTCCGGTCCTGTGTATTCGCACCAAAAATGTATCTGATGCAGCAGATTGGTCGTTTGGTCGCGCCCGATACATCTTGCAGCGCCGCGAAGGAAGCAGATAGATACGGCCAACTCAAGTCAACACGAGGCGTGCACCATGCTCGATACCATGACGCTGACAAAGGGTGTTGCTGCTCTGTGTGGCGCACTTTTGATTTTTCTGCTGGGCAGTTGGGCCGGCGAAGAACTGTACCATGTCGGCTACGACAGCCACGGCTACGACGATCATCATGATCAAGCGTATAAAATCGATACCGGCGAAGAAGATGCCGGTGGCGAAGAAGTCGAAGAAACAGAAGATGTGGCTGCCATCTTGGCTGCCGGGGATCCGGCCAAGGGTGAGAAAGTCTTTGGCAAGTGCAAGTCGTGCCACAAGCTGGAAGACGGCGCAAACGGCACGGGCCCCTACCTGTACGCGGTGGTGGATCGCGCGATCGGTTCTGTTGAGGATTACAATTACTCCTCCGCGATGGCGAGCTTCGGCGGCGACTGGACACCTGAAAACCTGTATGGGTTCCTGGAGAAGCCGAAAAGCTACATGCCGGGCACATCCATGGCGTTTGCCGGTTTGGCCAAGCCGACCGACCGCGCTGATCTGATCGCTTTCCTAGAAACCGTGGACGACTGATCACGACGACCTCTCTTTTTGGTGTCCGTCTGGCACCTGCGCACGCGCCCGGCTTTGGCCGGGCGTTTTGCGTTCAAATCCCGGCGTTTAAAAGATATTGCGCGCGAATTAAGGAACTGGCCGCCCGGCTATGTTGAACAGGGTGCCCAGTCTGCGGAAAATTCGGTCAATTTGCGCTCACTGGGTGATCAAGCGTTTGTCACGGGACGTGTTCCGTGATCACGTATTCTCAACTTGCGTAAAGTTAGAACAGGATTTTAATTTTTATCGGATTAGCTTTGCTACAAGACAGAGCACGACAGGAGATCCAGATGACGCCACAGAGCCCCGTCCTTCGGCCACGTCCGGCCCAAGCCACGGCACTGCCTGAAAGCAGCGGCCGGTTTTCAACTTTGCTCGCGGGCGTGGGCCTTGGCCTTGCGCTTTGGGCAAGCGGTACGGTTGCCTTTGCGGCTGACATGATCACATCGCACGGGATTTCCACCTTCCCGGACAACCTCAAATACGACGCGGATTTCGAGCATCTCGACTACGTGAACCCCGATGCCCCCAAGGGTGGAGAGATGTCGATCTGGGCGTTTGGTTCGTTTGACAGCCTCAACCCCTATTCGATCAAGGGCCGCTCTGGCGCGCTGGCAAGTGCGGGTTTGGAAAGCCTGCTGACGTCAACCGCCGATGAGATCGGCTCGGAATACGGTCTGCTGGCGGAAAGCCTCACCTACCCCGAAGACCGCTCCGAGGTAACGTTTACCCTGCATGAAGGCACCACTTTCTCGGATGGTTCTCCGCTGACGGCAAATGACGTGCTCTTCTCGTATGAACTGTTTCGCGAAAAGGGGCTGCCGTCTTTCCGAGCTGTGCTCTCGCAGTCGGTCGACAGTGCCGAGGTGATCGACGACCGGACGATTCGCTATGTGTTTGCCGAGGATCGCCCAAAGCGTGATCTGATCAGCCTTGTGGGCGGGCTGCCTGTTCTGAGCCAGGCCTTCTACGAGGCCAATGACATGGATTTGGAGGAGAATTCGCCGATCGCGCATATGGGCTCGGGCCCCTATGTGGTCGACATGGACCGTGTGCGCATGGGGCAGACCATGGTCGTGAAGCGGAATCCCGATTACTGGGGCGCTGATCTGCCGATCAACCGTGGCCGCAGCAACTTCGACAGTATTCGTGTGGAATACTATGCCGACTACAACGCGGCGTTCGAAGGCTTCAAAGGCGGCTCGTACCATTTCCGCAATGAGGCATCCTCCAAAACCTGGGCCACCAGCTATGATTTCCCGGCGCTGGAGAAGGGTTGGGTTGTGAAATCCGAGATTGACCACGGCAACATCGCGCCGGGCCAGTCCTTCATTTTCAACCTCCGCCGCCCGCAATTGCAGGATCCGTTGGTGCGTCAGGCCATTGGTCTGATGTTTAACTTCGAGTGGTCGAACGAACAGCTGTTTTACGGCATCTATGATCGCTCGGGCAGCTTCTGGGCCAATACCGATCTGGGGGCCAGTGGGCTGCCCTCGGAAGCTGAGCTTGCCCTGCTTGAGCCTCTGGCGGACATGTTGCCCCCCGGCGTTCTGGATGCAGAGCCTGTGGAAGCCCCCACATCGGGCGCCCGCCAGTTGGACCGCCGCAACCTGCGCGCAGCCAACGCCTTGCTCGATGAGGCCGGTTGGACCGTGAATTCAGAGGGGATGCGGGAAAAGGACGGCGAACTGCTGACCATCGAGTTCCTGAACGACAGTCAGACCTTTGACCGTGTCATCAACCCCTATGTTGAAAACCTCAAGCGGGCGGGCATCAACGCGGTCCACAACCGTGTGGACAACGCCGAGGCGGAAAACCGCGAGCGCCCGCCGCTTTATGATTTTGACGTCGTGACCGGCTTCTTGCAGACCGGCTATCAGCCCGGTTCTGGCCTCAAGCAGTATTTTGGCTCTGAGACGGCCAATGAAAGCGCCTTCAACAAGATGGGCCTGCAGAACGGTGCAGTGGATGCGTTGATCGAAAATGTCATGGCCGCTGAAACTCAAGAGGAAATGGAAATCGGCATTTCCGCGCTCGACCGAGTGCTGCGTGCGCTGCATTTCCGTATCCCGCAATGGCACAAGGCAGCCCATACCATCGCCTATTACGACATGTATGGCCGCCCTGAGACCCTGCCCCCCTACGCTTTGGGCAATCTCGACTTCTGGTGGTACGACGCCGACAAGGCCGCGAAGCTGGAGGCTGAGGGCGCGCTGTAAGGCGCGCGCTCCCCTCTCCCCCGAGGCCATAAGGAGCCGGACCAGCCCATGGGCGCATATATCCTCCGACGCCTGACATTGATCATCCCCACGCTCGTGGGAATCATGCTGATCAATTTCGTTCTGACGCAATTCGTTCCCGGTGGGCCGATCGAACAGATCATTGCCCAAAGCCAAGGGGAAGGGGATGTCTTTGAAGGCATCGCCGGAGGGGCGGATGCCGGTGCTCAGGAGGAGATCGAAAACCTCGGAGCAGACAATGAGCGCTACGCGGGCGCGCGCGGTCTGCCTGAGGAATTTCTGCAGGAACTTGAAGTTACGATGGGGTTCAGCAGGGTGGTCTGTGATGATCCCACCCTGCTTGAAACCAACGAACAGAAAGATCTTGTGGATGTGGAGGGCTGCGAAACCGAGGCCATTCCCATCCTCGAGCGCTTTGTGATCCTGATGTCAAACTATCTGATGTTCGACTTCGGAGAGAGCTATTTCCGGTCGGTTTCGGTGGTGGACCTCGTGATCGAGAAGATGCCCGTATCGATCACTCTGGGCCTTTGGTCGACCTTGATCGCCTATATCATCTCGATCCCGCTGGGGATCCGGAAGGCTGTGCGCGACGGTTCTAAATTCGATACATGGACATCGGGCGCGATCATCGTGGCCTATGCCATTCCGGGCTTTCTCTTCGCGATCCTGTTGTTGGTGGTTTTCGCAGGGGGATCCTATTTCAAAATCTTCCCGCTGCGCGGTCTGGTGTCGGAAGGCTTTGAGGATATGACCTTTATCCAGCAGGTGGGCGATTATTTCTGGCACATTACGCTGCCGGTTCTGGCCTCTACCATCGCCAGCTTTGCCACTTTGACCTTGCTGACCAAGAACAGCTTTCTCGACGAGATCAAGAAACAGTATGTGGTGACCGCGAAGGCCAAGGGGCTGAACGAGCGGCGGGTGCTCTATGGCCATGTTTTCCGCAATGCCATGCTGATTGTGATCGCGGGCTTTCCAGCGGCTTTCCTGGGCGTATTCTTCGGGGCCAGCCTGATCATCGAGACGATCTTCTCGCTCGATGGGTTGGGCCGGCTGGGCTTTCAGGCGGCGCTACAGCGGGATTACCCTGTGGTCTTTGGCACCTTGTACGTGTTTGGCCTGATTGGCCTGCTGGTTGGGATCATTTCTGATCTGATGTATGTCTTGATCGATCCGCGGATTGATTTCGAAAGCCGGAGGACGTGATATGAGCGATCTGTCCGCAGACCCGCGCAGCCCTGTCGCCCCCGAGGACACCACCGTCGCCCCGACGGCGCCGCCTGAGCAAAAGCAGGGACGGTTTGAGCTCAGCCCGCTGAACAAGCGGCGCTGGCGCAACTTCCGGGCCAATGGGCGGGCTTTCTGGTCGCTGGTTATCTTTACCGTGATCTTCGTGATCACGCTGTTCGCGGAGGTGATCGCAAACGACAAGCCGCTTTTGGTGAGCTACCGGGGCGAGATCTATGTGCCGATCTGGAATTTCTACCCGGAGACCCAGTTTGGCGGCGACTTCCCGACGGAGGCTGTCTATCGCGACATTGAGGTGCAATGCCTGATCGAGTCCGGTGGCATCATTGACTGTTTTGACGTGCCCGAGGAAGTGCTGGCCGCCATTGATGACGGGGCCACCGAAGTGTTCGGTGAGCCGGTCTACAAGGGCTGGATGCTCTGGCCGTTGATCCCCTACAGCTACAACACGCCCAACGATCTTGATGGGCCGGCCCCGTCGCCCCCGGATGCAGACCATTGGCTGGGCACCGATGATTCTACGCGCGATGTGCTTGCGCGGGTGATCTACGGGTTTCGATTGTCGATCATCTACACGATCATCGTCACGATATTTGCCAGTACCATTGGGATCATCGCCGGGGCAGTGCAGGGATTTTTCGGCGGCTGGACCGATCTGATCTTCCAGAGGGTGATCGAGATCTGGACGTCGACGCCGCAGCTTTACATCATCATCATTCTGTTTGCGATCTTGGGGCGCAGTTTCTGGCTGCTTGTTTTTCTTACGGTGCTGTTTGGCTGGCCCGCCCTTGTGGGGGTTGTGCGGGCTGAGTTCCTGCGGGCGCGCAACTTTGAGTATGTGCGCGCGGCGCGCGCGCTCGGTGTCTCAAACTGGACCATCATGTTCCGCCACATGTTGCCCAATGCGATGGTGGCAACGCTGACGATGTTGCCCTTCATCGTGACGGCGACGATTGGTGGCTTGGCCTCGCTGGATTTCCTTGGATTTGGACTGCCTTCCTCTGCTCCGTCGCTGGGTGAGCTGACCTTGCAGGCCAAGCAGAACTTGCAGGCGCCGTGGCTTGGCTTCACCGCATTCTTTACCTTTGCCATCATGCTGTCGCTGCTTGTGTTCATCTTTGAAGGGGTTCGCGATGCGTTCGACCCCAGAAAGACGTTCCAGTGATGCGCGGCGTTTCGGAGCGAGCAGCGGGGGTTGCCGACCCCCGCACCCCCCGGGAGTATTTCTGCCAAGATGATGTGGCCTGCGGTTGGGGGGGCGTGTGATGACGTTGCTCAATGTGGAAAATCTGAAGGTCGCCTTTCGGCAGGACGGAAAGGTTTTTGAGGCTGTCCGCGGTGTCTCGTTCCATGTGGATCGGGGAGAAACCGTCGCCTTGGTGGGTGAAAGCGGCTCGGGCAAATCGGTGACAGCGCTGTCGACCGTGTCCCTTTTGGGTGACAATGCGGTTGTGGAGGGCTCTGTCACCTATGAGGGCACGCAGATGGTGGGGGCGGCCGAGGCCGACCTGCAGCATGTGCGGGGCAATGATATCAGCTTTATTTTCCAGGAGCCGATGACCTCGCTCAACCCTCTGCATACGCTGGAAAAGCAGATCATGGAGAGCCTGGCGCTGCATCAGGGCCTGATCGGCGACGCGGCCCGCGAGCGGGTTGTAGATCTGCTGAACAAGGTTGGGATCCGTGATCCCGAAGACCGGCTTGCGTCTTACCCGCACCAGCTTTCGGGCGGGCAGCGGCAGCGTGTAATGATCGCCATGGCGCTAGCCAACGGGCCCGATCTGCTGATCGCTGATGAGCCGACGACGGCGCTTGATGTCACTATCCAGGCTCAAATTCTGGACCTGCTTGCGGAGCTCAAGGCCTCTGAAGGTATGGGGTTGCTGTTCATCACCCATGATCTTGGGATCGTGCGTCGGATCGCAGACAGGGTCTGTGTGATGCAGGGCGGTGAGATTGTCGAACAGGGCCCGACGGAGCAGATTTTCTCTGATCCGCAGCATCCCTATACACGCAAGTTGCTCGCGGCCGAGCCAAAGGGGCTGGCGGGGTCTTTTTCCGAGCATGCCGATCCGATCCTTGAGACCGATGCATTGCGCATTTGGTTTCCGATCCAGCGCGGATTTTTGCGGCGTACCGTGGGACATATCAAGGCGGTGAATGCGGCAACCCTGTCTGTCAGGCCGGGGGAAACGCTGGGCATTGTCGGGGAATCAGGCTCGGGCAAGACAACATTGGCGCTGGCGATCATGCGGCTCATCCGATCAGAGGGGCCGATCACCTTTGACGGGGAAAACGTACAAGGTTGGTCGCCTCGGCAACTGCGCCGGCTGCGCCGGGATTTGCAGATCGTGTTTCAGGATCCCTATGGCTCTCTCAGCCCGCGGATGACGGCCGAACAGATCATTGCCGAAGGCCTTGGGGTACACGATGTGGAGCCTGGGCGTGACCCCCGCGAGATGGTGGCAGAGATCATGGCGGAGGTGGGGCTCGATCCGATGGCCATGGACCGCTACCCCCATGAGTTCTCGGGCGGGCAGCGGCAACGGATCGCGATTGCCAGAGCGATGATTCTCCGGCCACGCCTTGTGGTGCTCGATGAACCGACCTCTGCCTTGGACATGACAGTGCAGGTGCAGATCGTTGATCTGCTGCGCCGTTTGCAGGAACGGCACGGTCTTGCCTATCTGTTTATCAGCCACGATTTGCGCGTTGTGCGGGCGATGTCGCACCGGGTGATCGTCATGAAACAGGGCGACGTGGTCGAGGAAGGTACTGCTGAACAAGTCTTTTCAGACCCGCAGCAGGACTACACCCGGACGCTTCTGGCGGCGGCTTTCAATTTGAGCGGTGGGGTTGCCGCCGAGTAGCTGTTGCAGGCTGGCCCGCTTGGGCAGGGGCGCGACAACTTGGCCCTGACAGGCGCGCCGTGCTGCGCTAAGACGGGCTCGGGAACCCGTAACAGCCAATCAGGAGACGCCACATGGCTGATGAAAAGCACGAACATGGCAGCATGGACACCACAGAGCAGGAAAAGACCTTTGATGCCTTCATCAAATTCTCTTCCTACGTTGCTGCAGGCTCCGTCCTACTGTTGATCTTTATCTATGCGGTCAATGGCTAATACAGCAGGGCAGCGGAGGGGTGACATGTTGAAGAGAATCCTTGTCGCCGCGGCGCTGCCGGTTCTTTTGGCGGGCTGCACGGCAGAGCCGGTCTGGGCCCCTGAAGCGCAAGTCACTGCATCGCTCTATACCCATGATGGTCCGCCCTCGCTCACTCTGTTCACGGTGATCAACAACAGGACGGAAGCCGGGGCTCATGCCGGCTTGATGGTGAACGGGTCGCATCGGGTGATTTTTGATCCGGCAGGCACGTTCAAGCATCCTTCCATCCCGGAGCGCAATGATGTGCACTACGGGGCCCGCCCGGCGGTGGCCAACCTGTATGTGGATTATCATGCCCGCGAGACCTTCCGTGTCGTTACTCAGACGATCGAGGTTTCACCGGAGGTCGCCGAGCAGGCCTTGTTGGCTGTACAGGAATATGGCGCGGTGCCGAAAGCGCGGTGCACGGTTGCGGTGACGCGCGTGCTGCAGCAATTGCCCGGCTTTGAAAGCATATCGACCAGCTATTTCCCGACCAGCGCGATGGAAGAGTTTGCCGAACTGCCAGGCGTGGTGGAGCAGACCTTCTACGACAATGACTCCGACGATAATAAAATGGTTTTGCAGGCTAATCTCTAGCCCGCAAAGCCCAACCCGATTGCAATCACGGTGATCCCCGCAAGGATCGCCCAAATTGTGCTGCGCAGCAGATAACCTGTCGCCAGCGCCGCAAGGCCTGCAGTGAGGCGCACCGGATCGAGGGTGCCTCCCGTTGCAGCCGGCCACACGAGCAAGGGCGCCACGAGCGCTGGGATCACAGTGACCGCCGTGTAGCGCAGGTGGCGCAGCACCCAATCGGGCAGCGGGCGATCTCCGATCAGGCCGAGAAAGCTGAAACGGATCAGGAATGTCCCGATCGCCAGGGCTGCGATCACAAGCCATACGGGCATGTCAGGGGAAATCATGCGATCAGCTCCGGTTTGCGCCGTTCGATCTCCGCGCCGACGATCATCCCTGCGAAGGCGGCCACGATCAGGCCGAGGCTCCAGGGCAGCCATGCCAGCGAGAGCGCCAGAACAATTGCCACGAAGGCGGCGGCAATATGGGCCACCGTGCGCAGGGCGGGCGCAAAGATTGCGATGAAGGCGACGGGCACCATCGCATCCAGCGCAAAACTGGGCGGTATCGCATTTCCCAGCACCGCCCCGACATATGTGCCCAGATACCACATGGGCAGAATCTGGACCATGACCCCGAAATAGTAGCGCACCTTCCAGGCGGTTGGCCTGTCAGCCTCTTTTTCAAAGGTGATGGCGGACAGGGCGTAGGCGTGATCTGTCATCATGTAGGCGGCCAATGCGCGCTGCCACAAACGCGCAGACCCGAGATGGGGCGTCAGCGCGGCAGAATACATGGCCATGCGCATGTTCACCGCCAAAGAAGCAAAGACCACCATGAAAACAGGGGCCTGATCGATCATCAATTGCACCGCCGTCAACTGGGACGCACCTGCGATGACAAGAATGCTCAGGGCCATGACTTCCAGAAGGTCCAAACCGGCCTCGCTGGCGACAACCCCGAACACGATCGCAAACGGGGTCACAATCAGCTGGAACGGGGCACCGTCGCGCAGGCCCCGCCAGATGGCAGCTGTTTGGTCTGTAGGCTTTTGCGGCTGTGTCATTGGGGGCCTTATTCAACAGGTCATGGGCAGGGCATGTGCCCCACAGCGGCGAGGCTGGGATGTGTCAGATGCACGCCTTTGGGGGCGCGCCGTTTGGGGTGTCAGTCGAAGGTCCCGGTGACCCGTCCGATCAGCATGAAAGCGCGGGCCGTGCGGGTTTCGGACAAAGCGGCGATCTCGGCATCGGTCGCGGCCTCGGCAAAGCGGGAAAAGATCGTATCAAAGCGCCGCAGAAAATGGTGGGCGGTGTCGCGAAAGACCGCATCATTGCGCATGCGCCCGGCTGTCAGCGCCAGACAGGAGCGATCCCGGATGCCCCCAAGCGCCGCAACACCCGGGCCGCGCTCGCCCGCAGCAAACCTGCGCCAGACTTCCGGGCGTGTGCGATCCGGCGTGAAGTCATCCATATAGATCCCATCCTCGGACAGGAGCGTCAGAACATCCTGTGCAGCCCGCACCAGCGTGGCTGTCGAAGGATCGCGCAGGGCCGCCCGAAGGGCACGGAAGCCCTCTTTGTCCGTCTCGGACTGGGGGAAATGAATGGCGCGAATGAAATCCTCGACCGAGACCGGGTTGCCATCGGCCCCTCCCGGCGTGCCAAGCGCCAAAGACGGCTGATCGCTGCTCGGGGTCTGCGGCACCGGCGCCATCGTCTTGGTGGCAGGCTCCGGCGCTGCGGTCATCCGGTTTTTGGTGGCTGGGCGCAGCGGGTCTATCCCGGCACCTGTGGCTTTGCGAAGCTCTGCCAACTGGCCTTCGATCTGGCGCTGTGTGGCAATCACCTCGTCCAGCTTTCGCTCTGACGCGGAGGGTGCGTGCACCGTGCCGGCCCCTTGCTGCCCGGTGATGTAGGCCGTGCGCATGGCATCCACGGCCATCTTCATCTGGCTGGTTTCATCGCGCAGAAGGCGATGGGCCCGCGCGGCGCTGATGGCGATGGCAATCAGGCCCACGGGCAGAATGACAGCGATCACCGTCATCACGATGGCCAAAGCGCTGATCTGTCCTTCGCTGGGCACGACGATGAAAAACACGCCCGCCCCAAGCAGCCATAGCAGGCTGAGCGCCGCGCCGATCACCTCGATCGCGCCAACAGGCGCCGGTGCGTCAGACTGGCGATACACCCCCAGGCCCGTCGGCTCTGTCTTGGTTTGTGTTCCCGGTTCTTCCGACATGCCCCGGTTATCCTGTCAGACGAACTTCACGTCGAGCACTTCGTAGCTTTTCTCGCCACCCGGTGTGCGCACCTCGACACTGTCACCTTCCTCCTTGCCGATCAGCGCACGCGCGATCGGGGATTGGATGTTCAGGAGGCCTTTGTCGATATCGGCCTCGTGGGGCCCGACGATCTGCCAGGTTTTCTCTTCGTCGGTATCTTCGTCTACCAGCGTCACCGTGGCCCCAAATTTGATAGCGCCCGACAGCGCCGTCGGGTCGATCACATCCGCAAGAGAAATGACACCTTCGAGCTCCTTGATGCGGCCCTCGATAAATCCCTGCTTTTCGCGCGCCGAGTGGTATTCGGCGTTCTCCTTGAGATCGCCGAGCTCCCGAGCCTCTGCGATCGCCTTGATCACGGAGGGGCGCTCCTCGGTTTTGAGGTGCTTCAATTCTGTTTCAAGCGCGGCAAAGCCCGCGCTGGTCATCGGGATTTTTTCCATGGAAAGCGGCTCTCGCAAGATAGTGGCGGGTGACACCTAGGAATTGGAGATAACGGGGTTGGGTGGGGGGAAGTCAAGCGTCCTTCGCCCCCTCTGATGCCAGAACAGGGCCCTGAGCGCGGAAATGAGCAGCTTGCGCGCCAAACGCGGCCTTCCCGCGCGTCAATTTGGCGTCAGGCAAAGACTCCGCTGCGTTACTTTGCTGCGATCCTGCTGATGAGAGCGCTCACAAGATTGACCGGGCATGCCCCAGCAAATAGGTATTGCCGGACCGCTTTTGCCGCGCTGCGGCAGTGGAAAGCCAAGACTGGCGGTGCCGAGGTGCCGGCGCGTGTGATGAGGGAGTGACCGATGGCCGAGATCGAACGCGAATCCATGGACTACGACGTTGTGATCGTCGGGGCAGGGCCTGCAGGCCTGTCTGCCGCGATCCGCCTGAAGCAGCTCGATGAGAGCCTTGAAGTTGTGGTGCTGGAAAAAGGTTCCGAGGTGGGGGCCCACATCCTGTCTGGCGCGGTGCTTGACCCTTGCGGTCTGGACGCGCTCATCCCCGACTGGAAGGAAAAGGGCGCCCCCCTGAATACGCCGGTGACCGAGGATAATTTCTACATGCTTGGCGAGGCCGGGCAGTTGCGTATCCCCAATATGCTGATGCCGCCGCTGATGAACAATCACGGCAACTACATCGTGTCGATGGGCAACGTGTGCCGCTGGATGGCCGAGCAGGCCGAGGGCATGGGCGTGGAAATCTTCCCCGGCATGGCCTGTTCCGAGCTGATCTATGATGAGAACGGTGCGCTCAAGGGCGTTGTTGCTGGCGAGTTTGGCAAAGAGGCAGATGGCAGCCAGGGCCCGGCCTACGAGCCTGGCATGGTGCTCAATGGCAAATACGTGTTCCTCGCCGAAGGCGTGCGGGGGTCCCTGTCGAAGATGGCGATCGAAAACTACGATCTTGATGCCAAGTCTGACGTGCAGAAATACGGCCTCGGCATGAAGGAAATCTGGGAGATTGACCCGGAAAAGCACAAGCCGGGCACAGTCACCCACACGATGGGCTGGCCGCTGGGCAGCAATGCGGGCGGCGGGTCGTTCATCTATCACCTGGAAAACAACCAGGTCTATGTGGGGTTCGTGGTGCATCTGAACTACGAAAACCCGCATGTGTTCCCCTACATGGAGTTCCAGCGGTTCAAGCACCATCCGATGGTGGCCGAGCTGCTCAAGGGCGGCAAGCGGGTGGCCTATGGCGCGCGCGCCATCTCTGAAGGTGGTTGGCAGTCAATTCCGCAAGTGGCCTTCCCCGGCGGTGCCCTGCTGGGCTGCTCTGCCGGGTTGGTGAATGTGCCGCGCATCAAGGGCAATCACAATGCCATGTTGTCTGGCAAGGCCGCAGCCGAGGCCGCCTATGAGGCGATCCAGGAAGGCCGTTCCGGCGACACACTGGAGGCCTATGAGACGGCGCTGCGCACCGGGCCCATCGCCAAAGACCTCAAGCCCGTGCGCAACGTCAAGCCGCTGTGGTCCAAGCGCGGGCTGCTGGCCTCGCTGACCGTGGGCGGGTTCGACATGTGGACGAACAACCTGACTGGGCTGTCGGTGCTGGGCACGATGAAACATGGCAAGACAGATGCGGAGAGCACGCGCATGGCGAAAGTGTTCGAGCCGATCGATTACCCCAAGCCGGATGGCGTGTTGTCATTTGATCGTCTGACCAACGTATCCTTCGCGATGACAAACCATGAAGAAAGCCAGCC
The DNA here is from genome assembly GCA_022447275.1 of Oceanicola sp. GTDB lineage: Bacteria > Pseudomonadota > Alphaproteobacteria > Rhodobacterales > Rhodobacteraceae > JAKVBK01. Next base: position 36,503 of record JAKVBK010000014.1, read on the forward strand.
CCCGCACCTGCAGGTGAAGGATCAAAGCACCGCTGTGCTCGACAACTTCAACAAGTTCGGTGGCCCCTCGGCGCGCTACTGCCCTGCGGGCGTGTATGAATACGTGCAGGAAGAGGGCGCAGGCTGCCGGTTCGTTGTGAACTTCCAGAACTGCGTGCATTGCAAAACCTGCGACATCAAAGAGCCGGGCGGCAATATCACCTGGGCAGTGCCACAGGGCGGGGATGGCCCGAACTACCCCAATATGTGATATCGGCCGCTACAAAAAGCGGCGTGCAAAGATTCTCCTGCCCCCAGCGTCTATGGCGTTGGGGGCTTCTTTTTGCCTGCCGTCACGGCCACATAGGCCCCGGCCCACAGGATCGTGATAGGTCAGGGCCCGGCTTTAGAAACCATAAACATTTGTCATATGTTGTTTCGTCCGAGGCAGCGGGCTAGGTTTTCCAGTAGCCACAATCTGGGAGAACCGCCTTGCGTCATCTGTTCAAGACTATGTCCTGCTCCTTACTTGGCCTCGCGCTGAGTGTTGCCACGCCTGTTTCTGCCCAACCGACGCAAGGCTTTGCGGGGGCGTATCTTGCGGCACGCCACGCGTCGCTGTTCAACGATTACACCCAAGCGGCAGACTATTTCGTGCGGGCGATTGCCCGGGATCGGAACAACGCGGCGCTCATGGAATCTGCGGTTTTATCCTACGCGAATGCGGGCCAGATCACGCGGGCGGCGCCGATTGCGGCCCGCATGGAGGCGCTGGGCGCAGTCAGCCAGATTGGACAGATGGTGATCCTGGCGGATCATCTGGAGAATGAGAAGTACGACCGCGCCCTCGCTGCGCTTGACGGTGGCTTGTCGGTTGGGCCGCTGGTGGATGGGCTGGTGCGCGGTTGGGCGCTTCTGGGTACGGGGGATCGCAGTGCAGCATTGGCCGCATTCGATGCGGCCGCTCAAACCGAAGGTCTGGAAAGCTTTGCTCAGTATCACAAGGCGCTTGCCCTGGCTGTGGATGGTGATTTTGAAAAGGCCGTTGCCCTGCTCGATGGCAGCGAAACCGGCCCCCTCCGCCTGACCCGCCGCGGCACCATCGCTTACGCCCAGATGCTGGGGCAGTTGGGGAAAGGCCAGCAGGCGGCTGATGCGATCCGCGTGGGCTTTGACAGCATGATGGATCCGAGCCTGGACGCGCTTTTGGTGCGCCTCGAGGCCGGTGACGACGTGCCCTTCGACTTTCTGACCAGTGTGCAAGATGGCTTGGCCGAGGTGTTCTACACGGTCGCCGGTGCTCTCAACGGCGAGGCATCTGACAGCTACACGCTGCTCTATGCGCGCATCGGCACCCATCTGCGCCCCACCCACACGGACGCCATTTTGCTGTCTGCGGCGTTGCTGTCCCGGCAAGATCAGTTTGATCTCGCCACAGCCGCCTACGACAGCGTTCCGCGCGAGGACCCTTCCTACCACATGGCAGAAATGGCGCGGTCGGATGCGCTGGTGCGTGCGGGCAATCCCGATGCGGCAATCGAGGTGCTTTCCCAGCTTACCGAAACCCATGGCGATCTTCCTTCGGTGCATTCGTCGTTGGGCGATGCGCTGCGTCGGCAGGAACGGTTTGACGAGGCCACGGCCGCTTATGACGCCGCGCTGGCGCTCTATGACACGCCGGCTGCAAATCATTGGATCCTCTACTATGCGCGCGGCATCACCCATGAGCGCGAAGATCGCTGGCCCCTCGCCGAGGCCGATTTCCGGATGGCCCTCGACCTGAACCCAAACCAACCCAATGTGCTGAATTATCTTGGGTATTCCATGGTTGAGATGCAGGTGAATCTGGACGAGGCCCTGGACATGATCGAGCGCGCTGTCGCAGCGCAGCCAGAGTCCGGGTATATCACCGACAGTCTTGGCTGGGTGCTCTACCGCATGGGCGCCTATGACGATGCCGTGGGCTATATGGAGCGCGCCGTAGAGCTGATGCCTGCCGATCCGATCATCAATGATCACCTCGGTGATGTGTATTGGGCTGTCGGGCGGCAGATCGAGGCCGAGTTCCAGTGGAAGCGCGCCCTTTCATTCGACCCTGAGGAAGACGAAGCAGAGCGCATCCGTCGCAAGCTCGAGGTGGGTCTCGATGTGGTGCTGGATGCGGAAGGGGCCGCGCCCCTTCATGTCGTTGCCGATGACGGCTGAGCCCAGGTGGACGGCGCCCCGGGCTTTGCCCCTGCGAAAATCAATCTGAGCCTGCATGTCACAGGGCGTCGGGCCGATGGCTATCATCTGCTCGACAGCCTCGTGGCCTTTGCAGATATCGGGGACAGGCTCGAGGCCCGTGCGGCCCCGGCACTGTCTCTGCAGGTGACGGGACCCCTCGCAGAGGGCGTGCCACTCGACGGATCCAACCTTGTTTTGAAGGCGGCCTTGGCGCTCAAACAGCACGGCAAGGGGGCCAGCCTTGTGCTGCATAAGCACCTGCCCGCTGCTGCCGGGATCGGAGGGGGGTCGTCAGATGCGGCGGCTGCGCTGCGCATTCTGGCCAGCCTATGGGATTGCCCGATGCCCACGGCTGACGAAGTGTTGGCGCTGGGGGCGGATGTGCCGGTCTGTTTGGTTGGGCAGGCCTGCCGCATGGCTGGCATCGGAGAGGTCATCACCGCAGTGCCGCGATTGCCTTGCGTGCCTGCAGTTCTGGTCAATCCGCGGGTGGACGTGCCGACCCCGCAGGTGTTCAAGGCCCTGCGCAACCGAGACAACGCCCCGATGCCCGAGGCGATCCCGCAGTTTCACGACGTGGCAGCGCTGGCGGCGTGGCTCCGTGGGCAACGCAATGATCTGGAAGCGCCAGCCCAGCAGGCGCAGCCTGTGATTGGCACCGTGCTTGCAGCCCTTTCGGCCGCGCCGGGGGCATTGCTTGCCCGCATGTCAGGCTCCGGGGCGACGTGCTTTGCCTTGCATGAAAGCGCTGACAGTGCCGCCCGCGCTGCGCGCACCCTCGCAGAGCAGCACCCGGACTGGTGGGTTGCCCACGGGATGCTGTCCTAGGGCGAGGCCTCCGGTGCTTTACGATCTGGCGACGGCCGCGCGCTCGGCCTGTCTTGGCATGGGGTGCCTCAAAAGAGTGTTGATCATTTTGGGGCGGCACAGGATAACGCAATGAGAAAGTTTTGCCCGGCAAAGCTCTAGGCGTCCGGATTGCCCGGTCCCCTGCCTCTCAAACGAGGTCGAAAGACAATGAAATCACGCCTCATTGCAGCGCTCCTTGTGTTTTGGCCCTGGCTCTTTCTGGCCGTGATGGTGTTGCTCAACGGGCTGCAACTCCATGGTTTGGTGCTGATCTTTTACATACAGTTTTCTTTGTTCTGGGTGGTGCCTGCCGTGCTGATTTGGGTCATCGTCGAACTCGTGCTCGCGCTGCGCAGACGCAGAAGCTAGGGGCTGGCTATCCCGGGGCGCGTGCGTGGTAACCGCCGATCAGGATCGCTGTGGCCACACCATTTCTTGAACAGGCAGACAGGTTGACCGGCTCGGTCGCGCAGCAAAGCCTCGCAATCCTAAAGAATGACTCGAGCCCCGGGGGCATCGCGCATTGAGCGCTGCCTGATCGCGAAGGGCCCGGTGAGTGCGATCCAAGCTTTCAGAGCGTGAGGCCGCCCGGCAGGCTGGCCCCTTGGCAACCTGTTTCGGACGGAGGTGGGGCGAGGCCGCCCCTCAGCGTTTGCCGTAATACAGCCCCACCACATGTTCCGCTTCGGCGAAGAACAGCCACCGTGTGGCCAGTACGCCGGCCAAGTGCACGGCCAGCACAAGCCAGATGGGGAGGGCAGGCACCAGTGTGAGCAGCAGCACCGGCACAAGGATTGCCAGGCCAAACCCGATATAGCGCAGACGGCGGGCATGTTTGCGCGCCACCACATGCACCATCTCCTTGAGCAGGTAATTGTCGCCCGTATGGGGCATCTCGAAGGCTCGGACCGTGCCGTGCGTAAGCCCGGTGGCTGTGTTCATGCTGGATTGGGATTGGCGCACCCGGTTGTCGCCGCTCAGCCAGTAGGCCGCCAGTGCCGCGCCTGCAGGCAAGAGCAGGCCGATGGCATCCGCGCTGCGCCCGGTGAGCATGGCCCCGCCCGCGAGGGAGAGGATCACGAAAAGGAACGGTGTCCAGCCCGTGTGCCAGCGCGGGACCGTTTTGAGTTGCGTGTAGATCATCGCCGTGGCCAGAACAGTCAGGATGCACAGCACAATCGGCAGTGCAACAGCCGCCCCCGGCAGGCGGCCCGTGGCGACTGCAAAGCTCACAAGCGGTGCGATTGCCAGTGTCAGCACGGCCAGCCACGCTTCGCGGCTGAGCCAGGAACTGCCCGGCTGCGTGAAGGACCGCCAGGCATTCTTAGGGTTCTTCAGATGCGCCGTTGAGAACATCAGCCCGGCGCCTGTGAGCGCCCATGTGAAGGCGACCATCATGATTGCGGCATGACTGGGGCCTGCCCCCAAGGCAAACAGCGCCCAGGCCAGGCCGCCCAGGCCCAGGCCAGACAGGGTCGTGAAAAGGATGAGAGAGGGTGCGGGATGCATTGGTCATTTCCCTCCCGGCAGACTGTCGAGCGCCCTGTCCAGCCAGCCCAAAAAGCCCTTGGGCGTGTCTGTTTCGCCGGGCGTCATGGGGGCCAGAAGCGGGGCGAGGATATCGATGGGCGCTTCGGGGGCTTGATCTTTTGCGCGAGGCGGCAGGTATTTGTTCACGGGCTTGGTGCCCTGTTCGGGCATCAGGTCGATCCCGCCGCGCGCTTCAACCAATTGGCTGACCGCACTGTCGGGATCGCCGAGATCGCCGAAATGGCGGGCCCCAGCTGGGCAGGTGCGCACACAGGCGGGCACCCGGTCTTCCTCAGGCAGGTTGTCGTTATAGATGCGGTCTGTGCACAGGGTGCATTTCTTCATGACGCCGGCAGAGGGGTCCATCTCGCGGGCGCCGTAGGGGCAGGCCCAGGCACACAAGCCGCACCCCATACAGGCCTTTTCGTTGACCAGCACAACGCCATCTTCCGCACGCTTGTAGCTGGCGCCCGTGGGGCAGACCGTCACGCAGGGTGCATCTTCGCAATGCAGGCACGATTTGGGGAAATGCACCAGCTGGGCGGGCCCTGTTTCCGGCTGTACTTCGTAGGAATGGATGCGGTTGAGAAAGGTGCCTTCGGGCTTTGCGCCATAGGGGTCTTCGTCGGCCAGCGGCGCGCCGTAGTTCTCGGTATTCCAGCCCTTGCAGGCGGTGACGCAGGCATGACAGCCCACGCAGGTATCCAGATCGATCACCAGGCCGAGTTTGACGTTGGACGGGGCAGGTAGCTGGGTCATGCGTGGCGATGCTCCGTTGGAAGGGGTGTGTGTGACACGGGATCCTCCCGGGCGGGATCCCAAGTGGCGACAAACCAGATGAAGCTGCCCGCAGCGAGCAGCACGAAAAGGGCGATGGCCAGCAGGGTGCGTTTCACCGGTCGTGTCATGGGGCCAGCCGCCTGCCTTTTGTGGGGCGGGGGCGAGGGGGCTTTGCCCCCGCCTGCGGCTCCCCCAGAGTATTTTGGCCAAGATGATAGGGGCGGATCATTTTCTGACCTGCCAAGCGAGATTGGCGGCCCCTTCTGGGACCGGGCTGGCGGACGTGCCGGGGTTGGGCTGGCTTTGCTCCCCGTCGGGAGCAGGGGCTTTCTCAATGCGTACGCGCAGGTCAAACCAAGCGGCCTGGCCTGTCACCGGGTCTGAGTTGGACCATCTGAGGCCATCGCCTTTGGGTGGCAGCAATTCGTGGATCAGGTGGTTGAGCAAAAATCCCTTCGTGCTTTCGGGCGCATCCTCAGAGAGGGCCCAGGCGCCTTTGCGTTTGCCGATGGCGTTCCATGTCCAGACCGTGTTGGGGTTCAGGGCGGCCATATGGGCGGCTGGGACGGTGATGGCCCCATGAGGGGAGGTAACCTTGACCCAGTCACCGGTTTTCAGCCCCTGCGCTTCCCAGATATTGGTGGGGATATAGAGCGGGTTCATGCCGTGGATCTGGCGCAACCAGGCGTTCTGGCTGCCCCAGGAATGGTACATCGCCATGGGGCGCTGTGTCAGGGCATGGACGGGATAGCTTTCGGCGTCTGGGATATCTTCGGACGGATCCCACCAGATCGGCAGGGGATCGAGCTTTTCCCGGATCCGGGCCCGCAGGTGGTCCGGGGGCTGGCGCGTTCCGTGGCCTTCTGCGGCGCGCTGGAAACGGCGCAGGGGCTCGCACCACAGGTTGAAAAGATAAGGTTGCGGGCTGTCATAGAGCCCCATTTGCACGGCCCAATCCTGATAGGCGGCATTCCATGGCTTGAAATAGCGGGCTTCGGCCGGCACGTGGCGCATCCAGAAGCCGCCATGCTCGATATAGCGTTGCAGCTGATCGGAGGGGGCTTCGCCGCGCCCGCCGGGTGCATCGGTGCCTTCGGGGAAGGCCTCTGGCCCCTCTCGCCAGCCCGCCAGCGGGCCGATGCCCGGCTTGCGCACATGGTTCGTGATATAGTCTGCGTAGTCTGCGTATTTTGCGCTGCCATCTTCATTGACGAAGGCCGGCAGGCCCAGCTTTGCGCCCAGTTTCACGAGGGTTGTCTGGAACCCCTGCACGTTTCTGTCCGGGGCGACCACGGGCCAGCGGATCGCATCGGCGGCGGCATCAGCCTCGCAGATCGGGCGGTCGAGCAAGCTGATGCAATCATGGCGCTCGAGATAGGTCGTATCGGGCAGGATGAGATCTGCATAGGCCACCATCTCGGAGCTGTAGGCATCGGAGTAGATGATGTTCGGGATCTTGTAGCTGCCGTCGGCCTTTTTGTCCGTGAGCATGTGCATCACGCCTTTGGGATCCATCGACGAATTCCACGACATGTTGGCCATGTAGAGGAATAGCGTATCGATCTCGTAGGGGTCGCCGGCATGGGCGTTGGAGATCACCATATGCATCAGGCCGTGGGCCGACATGGGATTTTCCCAAGAGAAAGCCTTGTCGATCCGGGCGGGTGAGCCGTCTTCCTTGAGGGTGAGGTCATCCGGGCCGTGGACAAAGCCCAGATGCGGGCCGTCCAGTGGCTTGCCGGGTGTGACCTTGCAATGGGGCTTGGGGTGGGCTTCTGGTGGCTTGGGGTAGGGGGGCTTGAAACGGAAGCCGCCCGGGGCCTCAACCGTGCCCAAAAGGATCTGCAGAATGTGCAGGGCGCGCGCGGTCTGAAAGCCGTTGGCATGGGCCGAGATGCCGCGCATGGCATGCATGGCGACGGGGCGGCCGGTCATTGTTTTGTGGGTCTCGCCGCGGAAATCTGTCCATTCCTGCTCGATTTCAAAGGCTTCGTCGAAGGCCACACGGGCCAGTTCTGCGGCCAGCGTGCGGATGCGGTCCGGTGTTAGGCCGCAGCGCGCGGCCACGGATTCGGGGGCGTATTCATCGGACAGGTAGCGCTCGGCGATCTGTTCCATGACGGTGCCGGGCGCGGCAATGTCAGGCAGGATGCCGGCGGTGTCGAAGGGGACCTCCGCCTTGGTGTTCCGGTCGATCACCAGCGTTTTGCCGTCGCCATTGCGCCGGAGCATGCCGTCTGTGTCGAGCAGGCAGGGCGCATTCGTCCAGCGGGCGAGATAGTCCAGATCGATCCGACCGGCCTTGAGCAGGCAGTGGATCAGCGACAGGATCAAGAGCCCGTCCGCGCCGGGGGTGATGCCCACCCAATCATCGGCAACCGCGTTATAGCCGGTGCGGATCGGGTTGACGCCGATGACCTTGGCGCCCCGGGCCTTGATCTTGCCGATGCCCATTTTGATCGGGTTGCTGTCGTGATCTTCGGCGACACCGAAAAGCAGGAAAAGCTTGGTGTGATCCCAGTCGGGTTGGCCGAACTCCCAGAAGGCGCCGCCCATGGTGTAGATGCCGGCGGTGGCCATGTTGACCGAGCAGAAGCCGCCATGGGCCGCATAGTTCGGCGTGCCGAAGTTTTGTGCCCAGAACGAGGTGAAGGATTGCGACTGGTCGCGCCCGGTGAAGAAGGCCAGTTTCTCGGGGTTTGTGTCGCGCAGCGGGCGCAGGATGTCATCGGCCAATTGCAGGGCTTCGTCCCAGGAAATCTCCTCGAACTGGCCAGAGCCGCGCGGGCCGGTGCGTTTCATGGGCGCGCGCAGGCGGGACGGGGCATTGTGCTGCATGATGCCCGCGCTGCCCTTGGCGCAGAGTACGCCGCGGTTAACCGGGTGATCGCGGTTGCCTTCGATATAGGCAACTTTGCCATCTTTCATATGCACATTGATCCCGCACCGGCAGGCGCACATGTAGCAAGTGGTTTTGCGGATCTCATCCCCGGGTTTTGGAGACAGATCATATCCGCGCGCCGTAACCGGCGCGGTTCCCTTGGCTGCCATGCGCTTTCCTTCCCGCTTGATCTTTGTCTTGCTCTAGATGGCCCTGTTTTCCCCTTTTTGCTTAGGGCCAACCGGGCCGGCGTGGCCAGACCAGATAGGGCTATATTTCCGCGATGTGCAAGCGCTTACAAAGCGGGGCTGGCCGATTTGCGCCTTCCTGCGCGCAGGGGCCGCCAAATCGCCGCCACAGCAGCTTGTGGGTGGCGGCGTTTCAATGCAATTTTCCCGTCCAATGCGGGCTGGTGGGACAGGGCTGATCTTCACATTTGGGTGAGCAATACCCAGATATATGAGGTGCAAGCGCTCTTTGGGCGCCCGTTTTGGACGATTGAAAGGACATACACGTGGATCCTGATCTGGTTGGACCGCTGCTGGAAGGCGGCTCTTTGCTAACGCTTCTGATTGCTGGATTTGTCATTCTCTGCATCCTGCTTGGGGTGCGGATTGTTCCGCAATCGGAGAAATATGTTGTCGAACGGTTTGGCAGGCTGCGCTCCGTGCTTGGCCCAGGCATTAACCTGATCGTTCCCTTTCTTGATCGGGTGGCGCACAAGGTTTCCATCCTTGAGCGGCAGCTGCCCAACGCGACGCAGGATGCAATCACCGCAGACAACGTGCTGGTGCAGGTGGAAACATCGGTTTTCTATCGCATCCTTGAGCCGGAAAAGACGGTGTATCGAATCCGGGATGTGGATGCGGCGATTGCCACCACCGTGGCTGGCATTGTGCGCGCCAATATTGGCCGCATGGAGCTGGATGAGGTTCAGTCAAACCGCAGCCAGTTGATTGCCAATATCAAGGAAGCGGTTGAGGATGCCGTGGATGATTGGGGGATCGAGGTTACCCGGGCGGAGATCCTCGATGTGAACCTCGATCAAGCCACGCGCGATGCCATGTTGCAGCAGCTCAATGCGGAACGGGCGCGCCGGGCCGAGGTGATGAAGGCAGAAGGTGAAAAGCGGGCCGTGGAACTTGCGGCAGATGCGGAGCTTTATGCGGCGGAGCAGGCGGCCAAGGCGCGCCGTATCGAAGCCGAGGCGGAAGCTTATGCCACCGGAGTTGTGGCGGAGGCGATCCGGGACAATGGGCTTGAGGCGGCGCAATATCAGGTGGCGCTCAAGCAGGTGGAGGCGCTTAACGCGCTGGGCGGTTCTGAGGGCAGCCAGACGGTGGTCTTGCCGGCCAATGCGATTGAGGCCTTTGGAGACGCGTTCAAGATGCTGACCGGTGGTGCGAAATGATCCCGTTGATGGACCATTGGTGGGCCTGGGGGATTGCAGCTGTTGTGCTGTTTATCCTCGAGGTCTTGGCGCCTGGCTATATCCTGCTGGGATTTGGCGTGGGAGCGGCCTGTGTGGCGGGCCTTCTTTTGTTGGATGTTGGGCCTTGGTTGACCCAATCCGTGCCGATGATGTTGATCTCTTTCGCAGGTTTGTCGCTGCTGGCTTGGCTGGTAATGCGCCGGATCTTCGGCAAGAAGGGCGGATCGGTGAAAACCTTCGATCACGACATCAATGACGGCTAGGGCCGTTGCGGCCCGTGCGGCGGCGCCGCACGGGTGAGTCATCCTTCGAGGGGGCGCTGCCCCCTTGTCGGCACAGCCGACACCCCCGGAGTATTTTCAAGACAAAGAAGGGCAGGCGGAAGGCAATTGGCTTTCTGCCGTGATCAGCGCATCGAGCGTGCGTGGCGGTAAGCGGCCCAGCACGGCTGTGCGCCCGACGATACACCCCGGTGTCGCGAAAAGGCCAAAGCGATATGCCAGGCCTAGACTGTCGGCGAGTTGCCGGGTCACTTCGGGGCTGTCCATGTCACGGAGCAACTGATCGCTCTCCAGCCCGAGGCTTTCCGAGATGGTGGTCAGGTAGGCGTTGTCGGGAACGAAGCGACTGCGCTGAAGCCGGGCTTTGAGGGCTGGCCCTTTGCCCTGCTGGTCAGCGGCGAGGATTGCACGGGCGGCGGTGACGGAGGCTGGGCCCAGAAGGGGAAGCTGTCGGAGTGTCAGTGCGATCGTGCCTGCGTCGCGTTCCTCGAGCAGAGGGTCAAACATCAGGCAGATTGGGCAGAAAAGATCGGTGAAGAGGGTCACGGCGACACGCTTGCCGCTGTTTGCGGGCAGCAGGGTGCAGGGATCATCAACAGGGTTGGGTGCGGGCAGGCCGGTATCTGGCGCTGTGCCCAGTCCGGCAAACGGATCAGGCCGGGCCGAGACTGCGCCCCCCGCAAGGCTGCGGAAGCCGGGTGTCTCGGGCAGGGGGGTGAAGGCCAGCGCGGCTTGGGGCAGCAGTTTGGGCGCGCCAAGCCAGAGCCCGGCGAACCCCAAGGCACCTGCGCCGATCAGCGCCGATCTGCGGCTGACCCAGGTCAGAGGATGGTGACGGACGTGCCCAGCGGCACGCGCGCATAGAGGTCAACCACGTGTTCGTTGATCATGCGCACGCAGCCGTTGGATACGGATCGTCCGATCGATTTGGGCTCGGTTGTGCCATGGATGCGATAGGCCGTATCGATGCCGTTGCGGTAAAGGTAGAGGGCCCGTGCGCCCAGCGGATTGTTAGGGCCGCCTTTCATGCCGTCCGCCCATCTGGCGTAGCTTGGATTGCGTTCGATCATCGAGGGTGTCGGCTTCCACGAGGGCCAGACCACTTTGCGCCCGATGACGGCAGAGCCCTTGTAGTTGAGCCCCGCCTTGCCCACACCAACCCCGTAGCGGATCGCCCGCCGCGGTGCAGTGATCAGGTACAGGAAATGGGTGCTTGGCGAGACAATGATCTGTCCGACCGTATGCTTGCTGCGCAGCCGGACTCCCTGGGGCAGCAGGTGCTCGGGAACTTCATAGGCATGAACGGCGGGGGCCGCGAGCAGACCGGCGACGGAGGTGGCGAGGAAGTGACGGCGATCCATTCTGTCCATCCTGTTTGGCGCACTCTTAAAGTCATGCGCCGTCAGGCTAGCAAAGCCCTGCCGCCCTGCCAATCAAAGCTTTGCGATCTCCTCCTGGATCGCGCGGGCGGCCGCTGCTGGGTCTGTGGCCTGCCAGATCGGGCGGCCGACGACGATATGATCCGCCCCGGCCCCGATGGCGTTGGCGGGCGTTGCAATGCGCTTTTGATCGCCCGCGTTAGCCCCTGCCGGACGCACGCCCGGGGTGACGATCAGCTTGCCTGCGGCCTCTGGAAGGGCGCGGATCGCCGCCGCCTCGTTGGGCGATGCAATCACGCCGTCCGCACCCGCTTCAAAGGCGCGCGCGGCGCGGGTGGTCACCAGATCGGGAATGTCGCCGGGCACGATCAGCCCGGCATCGAGGTCGGCGCGGTCGAGCGATGTCAGGATCGTGACGGCGAGGATTTTCATGTCGGTTGCGCCTTTGCCTTCGGCGGCAGCGCGCACAACATGCGGGTCTCCGTGCACGGTCAGGAAATCCAGCTCGAACTGGGCCAGACCCCGCGTGGCCGCCTCAACCGTGGCGCCGATGTCGAACAGCTTCATGTCCAGAAAGATGCGTTTGCCATGCTCCTGCTTGAGCTCATTGGCAAGGGCAAGGCCGCCGCCTGTCAGCATGCCCAGCCCGATCTTGTAGAACGCGGCCGCGTCTCCAATTTTGCCTGCCAAATCCATACCGGCAAGGGCGTTGGGCACATCAAGGGCAACGATGAGGCGGTCATCAGACATTTGGGGGCTCCTGCGGCTGAGTGGGACGGTGTGGTGATGTCGGGGCGCGCGCCGCGCGTCAAGGGAAAGGGGCGTGTTGGTGCGCAATTCATAGCCTTTGCCGCCTTTGGGGGGCGTCCAGTGCCCCTGAAGACAGGGCGGCAGCCGGCGCGCGCATCGCGCGGCGGCCCGGCCCAACGCCGTGCAAGGATCTTGATCCGCAGCGCAGGGGGCGGGAGCCACCAATTGTTGCTAATTTGCGACAGTTTGATCTTGCGAGGACGTTCCGGCACCCCCATCTCTATTCCGAGGCCCTTGGGGTCCGTGTGCTGCCTGGCGGGCGCGGACAAGAGAGGGTGCTAAAAGAAGGAGACATATGATGGACTTGGAGAAGTTCACGGAGCGGTCGCGGGGCTTCCTGCAGGCTGCACAAACCATCGCCATGCGGGACGGCCATCCGCAATTGGCGCCCGCTCATCTGCTCAAGGCCCTGCTCGATGACACCGAAGGGCTGGCTGCCAATCTGATCACCCGCGCTGGCGGTGCACCCGAACGCGTGCGCGAGGCCAATGACGCGGCTTTGGCCAAAATGCCCAAGGTCAGCGGTTCTGCCTCCAATCCGGGCACAGATCGCCAGCTGGTCCGTGTGCTCGATGAGGCGGCAAAGATCGCCAAGAAAGCGGGAGACAGTTTTGTGCCCGTAGAGCGATTGCTCACTGCACTCGCCGTTGTGCGTTCGCCCGCGAAGGATGCGCTGGAGGCCGGTGCGGTCAATGCGCAGGCGCTCAATGCGGCAATCAATGATCTGCGCAAGGGGCGTACGGCAGACACAGCCAGCGCAGAGGATGGTTATGAGGCGCTCAAGAAATACGCCCAGGATCTGACGGCCGCCGCCCGCGAGGGCAAGATCGATCCGATCATTGGCCGCGATGACGAGATCCGCCGTGCCATGCAGGTGCTGTCGCGCCGCACCAAGAACAACCCTGTGCTGATCGGTGAACCCGGCGTTGGTAAAACGGCAATTGCCGAGGGCCTCGCCCTGCGCATTATCAATGGCGATGTGCCTGAATCCCTGCGCAACAAAACGCTGATGGCCCTTGATATGGGTGCCTTGATCGCAGGCGCAAAGTATCGCGGCGAGTTCGAGGAACGCCTCAAGGCAATCCTGAATGAGATCACGGCCGCGGCTGGGGACATCATCCTGTTCATCGACGAAATGCACACGCTCGTTGGCGCCGGCAAAGCGGATGGCGCAATGGATGCGGCCAACCTGATCAAGCCTGCCTTGGCGCGGGGGGAGCTGCACTGCGTTGGCGCCACGACGTTGGATGAATACCGCAAGCACGTGGAAAAGGATGCCGCCCTTGCGCGTCGGTTCCAGCCCGTGATGGTGCAGGAGCCCACGGAGGAAGACACCGTGTCGATCCTGCGCGGCATCAAGGAAAAATACGAGCTGCACCACGGGGTCCGTATCTCGGATTCTGCACTGGTGACGGCTGCAACCCTGTCGCACCGCTACATTACCGACCGGTTTTTGCCCGACAAGGCGATTGACCTGATGGATGAGGCGGCCTCCCGGCTGCGCATGGCCGTCGACAGCAAGCCCGAAGAGCTCGATGCGCTGGATCGGCAGATCCTGCAGATGCAGATCGAGGCCGAAGCGCTGCGCCGCGAAGATGACAAGGCTTCGGCGGAGCGGTTGGAAAAGCTGGAAGCCGAGCTTGGGGATCTGCAGGATCGCTCGGCTGGGATGACGGCCCGCTGGCAGGCGGATCGGGACAGGCTGGAAGGCGCCCGGGACGTGAAGGAGCGGCTGGACCGCGCGCGTGCCGAACTCGACAGCGCAAAGCGCAAGGGCGACTTCGCCCGGGCGGGCGAGCTGCAATACGGCGCCATCCCTGCGTTGGAAAAGCAGCTGGAAGATGCGGAAAGCGGCGAAGCGACCGTGGAAGAGGCCGTGCGGCCAGAGCAGATTGCCGAGGTGGTTGAGCGTTGGACGGGCATTCCCACGGCCAAGATGCTGGAAGGGGAGCGCGAAAAGCTGCTTGGCATGGAAGCCGGGCTTGGCGCGCGCGTGATCGGCCAGCGTGCTGCGGTGCAGGCCGTCTCGAATGCGGTCCGCCGGGCGCGCGCGGGTCTCAATGATGAAAACCGCCCCTTGGGCAGCTTTCTGTTCCTCGGGCCCACCGGCGTCGGCAAAACCGAGCTGACCAAGGCCTTGGCCGCGTTCCTGTTCGATGATGACAGCGCGATGGTCCGTATCGACATGTCAGAGTTCATGGAAAAGCATGCGGTTGCGCGCCTGATCGGTGCGCCTCCTGGCTATGTTGGCTATGATGAGGGCGGTGTTCTGACCGAGGCGGTGCGCCGCCGGCCCTATCAGGTCGTGCTGTTCGATGAGGTCGAAAAAGCGCATCCGGATGTGTTCAACGTGCTGCTTCAGGTGCTGGATGACGGGCAATTGACTGATGGCCAAGGCCGGACGGTTGATTTCAAACAAACCCTGATCATTCTGACGTCTAACCTCGGGGCGCAGGCGCTCAGCCAATTGCCCGACGGCGCAGATGCCGGCGCGGCAAAGCGGGATGTCATGGATGCGGTGCGGGCGCATTTCCGGCCCGAATTCCTCAACCGTCTTGATGAGACCATCATCTTTGATCGGCTGACCCGGGCGGACATGGACGGCATCGTCACGATCCAGTTGGGCCAACTGGAGAAGCGTCTCGCCCGCCGTGGCATCGCTCTCGAACTGGATGGCCCGGCCCGCACCTGGCTGGCTGATGAGGGGTATGACCCGGTCTTTGGTGCTCGCCCGCTCAAGCGGGTGATCCAGCGGGCCCTGCAGGATCAGCTGGCCGAGATGATCCTGGCGGGCGATGTGGGCGATGGCGAAACCGTACAGGTCAGCGCGGGGGCAGATGGGTTGATGATTGGCGACAGGCTCGCCAGCTCGAAGCAGACCCCGCCCAGCGACGCGGTCGTTCACTAAACGCGGCAGGGCGCCCCAGGCGGGCGCCCTTTCCTTTTCTGGCGCGTGCGCGGGGCATGCCGCGGGACCGCCGCACGCTTGACCGATCTTCGCCGAGGCGCTTTCCTGATCCAAACCATGGACAGCGAGAGCAAGCAGATGCCCGAGATCGACGCCATGCGCACCCCCGAGGCCTGTTTCAGCGCGCTGCCGGATTTCCCTTGGCAGCCGCAGTATTGCGACGACCTTCCCGGATATGAGGGCCTGCGCATGGCCCGCATTGATGAAGGCCCAAAGGATGCTGATCGGGTGTTTCTGTGCCTGCATGGGCAGCCCAGCTGGAGCTTTCTCTACAGGCACATGATCCCCGTCTTTCTGGAGACAGGCGCCCGGGTGGTTGCGCCCGATCTGTTTGGGTTTGGGCGCTCAGACAAACCTGTCGATGATGCGGTCTACACGTTCAATTGGCACCGCCAGAGCTTGATTGCATTGCTCACAGCCTTGGACCTGCAGAATGTCACGCTGGTGGTGCAGGATTGGGGTGGCATTCTGGGTCTGACGATCCCGATGGCGCACCCTGAGCGCTTTGACAGGCTGTTGGTCATGAACACTGTGCTGGGGCTCGGAGGCGGCTCATCGGAGGGGTTTGAGGCCTGGAAAGCGTTCCATCGCGATGAGCCTGATCATGATCTTGTCACGCTGTTTCGTACCTATGTGCCGGGGATTTCCGATGCGGCTGCCGCCGCCTACGCCGCCCCGTTTCCCGATGCGCGGTACCGCGCGGGCGCGCGACGGTTCCCCTTTCTCGTCATGACAGAGCCGGAGATGGAGGGCGTGGACATATCGCGGCGCGCTGCAAAATGGTGGTCACAGGCTTGGCAGGGCGACGGTTTTATGGCGGTCGGGTGTCAGGACAAGTTGATCCCACCCCGGCTCATGGGGCGCATGCGTGACATCCTTGCGATCAAGCGGCCTGTGCTCGAACTGGCGGATGCGGGCCATTTTGTTCAGGAGCATCACGGTGCTCAGGTTGCGCGCGCGGCGCTTGCGGCTTGGGAAACGGCCCCCGGCGCCTCGCTGGAGGAGGCCACCGATTGATCCTTCTGATCTAGGGGCTGCGCAGGGCAGGCAAGCCGACACCGGTCGCCTCAAAACCGCCATCCGCAGACAGGACTTGGCCGGTAATGTAGCTGGCCTCTGGCGACAGCAAAAAGCAGATGGCCTGGGCGATCTCCTGTTCCGATCCGTACCGGTTGAGCGGAATGGCATCGTGATAGGCGTCTATGATGTCTTGGGTGTGAACGGCCATTGCAAGCTTGGTGCGCACAGGGCCGGGGCAGATGGCATTGGCCCGGATATTGTATTCCCCAAGCTCGACAGCTTGCTGCAGGGTCAATTGGATGACACCGGCCTTGGAGGTGCCATAGGCAACCCGCAAGGTAGAGGCGCGCAAGCCCGAGATGGACGCGATGTTCACAATGGCCCCGCTGCCAGATGCACGAAGCGCGCCAATGGCGGCTTGGGACACGAGGAAGACACCATCGAGATTGGTGGCCATTACCGTGCGCCAACGTTCGAAACTGGTGTCTTCAATCGGGCCGAAATCGGCAACACCTGCATTGTTGACCAGCCCATGCAGCCCACCAAAGGCCGATGTCACCGCATCGATCATGCGGCCTGAGGCCTGGGGGTCAGAGACATCGTATACCAGTTCAAGCGCCCCGGGCACGGAGGCCACTGCGCCAGCGAGGGCTTCTGCATCCCGATCCAGCATGGCCACGTTCCAACCCCGTGCGCTGAGCAACCGTGCAGTGGCCAACCCAATGCCGCGTGCGGCCCCTGTCACCAGCGCGCTGCGCTTTTCCTGTGCCATCTTTGTACCTCCCGATGCCGCAGGCACTGTGCCGCCCATGGCAGAAAAGGAAAAGCCCCGCAGCCGGATGGGCCACAGGGCTTGGGGGCGGGGGGCCGGGAAGCACCCCCCGTTCCGCGTCGCGAAAGATCAGCTCTCGGGCGGCAGGATCACCTTGTCGATCACGTGGATCACGCCGTTGGACGCTTCGACGTCAGCAGCAACAACCGTTGCGTCGTTGACCATCACGCCGTCGTCGAGGTCGATGGTGATCTCTGCACCGTTCACGGTGCCGGCCTTCATGTCATCGACGAGGTCGGTGCTCATCACGGCGCCGGGGACAACGTGGTAGGTCAGGATGCCAGCAAGGGCTTCCGGGTCGGCCAGCAGGGCCTCGACGGTGCCTTCGGGCAGCGCTGCAAAGGCGTCGTCCGTGGGTGCGAACACGGTGAACGGTCCGTCGCCCTTGAGCGTGTCGACGAGGCCGGCTGCGGTTGCGGCTGCCAGCAGGGTGTTGAACGAGCCAGCTGCGGCTGCGGTGTCAACGATGTCTTTGTCCATGGAGCCGGCCAGAGCAGGCGTGGCGATCATCAGGGCTGCGGTTGCAGCTGCGGTGAACTTGCGGATCATAGTAGTGTCTCCGTTGGTGACGTTTCATTCGGTGCTGCAACAGATTGGTCTGATTGCGCGTCTGAAAAGGCCGTGGATTTCCGCCGATGGACGCAAAAAGGGGCTTGCCTTTGGCGGGGTGCCGCCTAAGCCCGGGCTGCCTCGCATTGCCACTCAAATATCCGTGATCAGCCGTGAAATTTTGTGTGTGAAAAAATCACACATTGTTCTCGTGCCGCGGTGTTGGCGCTCTGCCCAAACCCACTGAACGGGCCCGATCAGTCCAGATTGGCCGTCTCCTTCGCAGGGGCCGCAAATGATAAGGGCCTGCCTGTTCGTCAAAACAGGCAGGCCCCAATGTCAGGGTGTCCGACGGGATTATGCGTCGAGCGATGTCAGGCGCACATAGGGCAAGACGGCGTCAAAGCTGCCGTGCTTTTCCGTGGCAGCCGCATCATCCAAAGCGAGCGGGATGATGACATCCTTGCCTGGGGTCCAGTTCGCCGGGGTGGCAACGCTTTCGCGGGCCGCCGTTTGAAGGCCGTCGAGGGCCCGCAGAACCTCCGCAAAATTGCGCCCGACGGTCATTGGGTAGGTCATCGACAGTTTCAGTTGCTTGTCCGGCCCGATGATAAAGACAGATCGCACGGTGGCGCTGTCATTGGGGGTGCGGCCGTCGGGCAGGTAGGCATCGGCAGGCAACATGTCGAAGGCTTTGGACAGGACCAGATCCGCATCGGCAACGATTGGAAAGTTCACGGGAGCGCCGCCAAAGGTTTCGATATCCTTGATCCACTTCAGGTGATCTTCAACGCCGTCGACAGACACGCCCATCACTTTGGTGCCGCGCTTGGCCCATTCTTCTTCCAACTGGGCAACTGCGCCGAATTCTGTGGTGCAGACCGGGGTGAAATCCTTGGGGTGCGAGAACAGGATGGCCCAGCTGTCGCCAACCCAGTCATGCAGAGCAATGTCGCCCTTGCTGGTTGCAACGGTCAGGTTCGGGATGGTGTCGTTGATGCGCAGGCCCATGGGGCTGTCCTTTCTGAATAGAAGAAGCTTTTGCCTCAGATAGCGCCTCTGGTTGGCTGGTTGTAGGCGTCAAAGGAAAAACAACCCGGAAAAAGAATGGCTATCCCCTTCGGCCGGACCGCCCCATGCAGATGTTCCCCTGGCGGGCATGATGTGAGGACGTGCAATCAATCTGGTCGCTGCCGGTAGGAGCAGTTGTTCTTCTCAGCCCGTATTGGCCTTTCCATGACAGATGTGATTGCGGTGTGCAGCGTAGCTTGCCAGCCGCGCGTGCCGCTGATTTCTGTGCTGACGCAAGGGGCTGATCTTGGCCCGCTGCGCTTGCTAAACTAAAGTGCTGTCAATCATAAGCTGCCAGTCTGGCAGATGGTCAGGGCCCCGGCGGCACAGTGTCAAATTGCAACCTGTTTTGATCGGCAGAGTGTCAAGCAGGGTTTACGCAGCGCTGGGGAGGCTTTAGCTGTAGAAGGATGACGGAGACGAAGATGGACCTGCCCCCCCTTACCATTCTCATGGCGGCCCCGCGCGGCTTCTGTGCCGGTGTCGATCGCGCGATCAAGATCGTGGAAATGGCCTTGGACAAGTGGGGCCCCCCCGTCTACGTGCGCCATGAGATCGTGCACAATAAATTCGTCGTCAACGGATTGCGTGACAAAGGCGCGGTCTTCGTCAAAGAGCTTGATGAATGCCCGGATGACCGGCCCGTGGTTTTTTCCGCCCATGGGGTGCCAAAGGCCATTCCCGCAGAGGCTGCGCGCCGCGAGATGCTCTATGTGGATGCAACCTGCCCGCTGGTGTCGAAGGTCCATATTGAGGCTGCGCGCCATGCGGATCGCGGGCTGCAGATCGTGATGATTGGCCATGCCGGACATCCTGAAACCATCGGCACCATGGGGCAATTGCCCGAGGGGGACGTTCTGCTGGTAGAGGTGCCTGAGGATGTAGAGGGCCTGCAGGTGCGGGACCCCGAGGCCTTGGCCTATGTGACCCAGACAACCCTGTCGATTGACGATACTGCGGATGTGGTGGCGGCCTTGCAGGCGCGCTTTCCCAAGATTGTCGGCCCGCACAAGGAAGACATCTGCTATGCCACAACCAACCGGCAGGAGGCCGTGAAGGCTGTTGCGCCACATGTGGATGCCTTGCTGGTTGTGGGCGCCCCAAACTCGTCAAACTCGAAGCGGCTGGTCGAGGTTGGGGCAAGGGCGGGCTGTGCTTATTCGCAACTCGTACAACGCGCTGTCGATATTGACTGGCGCGCTCTGGAAGGCATTCGAACGCTCGGCATCACCGCTGGCGCCAGCGCGCCTGACGTGCTGATTCAAGAGGTTGTCGATGCCTTCCGCGCAAAGTTCGATGTGACGGTCGAAATTGTCGAGACCGCGCAGGAGAATGTGGAATTCAAGGTGCCGCGGGTGCTGCGGCTGCCCGCCTAAGCAGTGACGGGCGGTGCAAGTTGCCGCCCCGGCCGCACGAAAGCGCTGGACCTCACCTGCGGGCGCGATAAACCTCTTGCCATGTTTGAGACACCCGTTCCACGCGCAGCGCTTCTTTTGGGCTTTGCAGGCGTCCTGCCCTTTGGCTGGGGCGTGCTGACCCTTCTGTCCGATGCCGCTTTTGGTCTGACGATGCAAACGATCGGCCCGCGTTTTGTGGGGCCCTATGTGTTGTTGTCCTATGGTACGGTGATCTTGTCCTTCATGTCGGGCGTGTTGTGGGGCTTTGCCACCCGGGCCGAAGGCGCAACTGCCGCGCTGGGCTACAGCTTGTCCGTGATCCCGGCGCTCTGGGGATTTTTTATGGTGGGCAATGGGCCGATCTCGGCGGCGACAAACCTAATCATCGGTTTCATTGGCGTTCTGATGATCGACTACTTTTTCTGGATCAACCGTCTTGCCCCGCCTTGGTGGATGGCCCTGCGGATCCCGCTTTCGGCTTTGGTCTGCGCATGCCTTCTCGCTCCGGTGCTGATATGAGTGGCGGAGATCGCGAAACGCTGTCGGTCTACGCCAAGCAGGCCGAACGCTATGCCAACGCCTTTGATACGGCGCGCAAAGATCCCTGGCTGGAGGCATTTATCACGGCGCTTCCGGCGGGCGCACCGGTGCTGGAGCTGGGCTGCGGGCCGGGCCGGATTGCCGCGCTGCTGAAGGCTGCAGGCCTTGAGGTGGATGCGGTGGATGCCTCAGCAGAGATGGCGGATGTCGCCAAGCGCCAGCACGATGTCGACGTGCGCGTCGCCAGTTTTGACCAGATTACCGGCACGGATTGCTATGATGGCATCTGGGCCAATTTCAGCCTGCTCCATGCGCCCAAAGCGGATATGCCGGGCCATCTTGCACGTCTTGCCACGGCCTTGCGGCCCGGGGGACGGGTTCATATTGGCCTGAAGGAAGGCGATGGCGAGGCGCGTGATGGGCTGGGCCGGTTCTATGCATATTACCGCGAAGAGGAATTGCGCGGCCTGCTCAGCGATGTCGGCTGGACGGTCACGCAGGTTGATCGCGGCGCAAGCGAGGGGCTCGATGGCACCGTTGCCCCGTGGCTGATCGTGACGGCCCATGGCTGAGCTGTTCGCCTATACGGACGGGGCGTGCTCCGGCAATCCCGGCCCGGGCGGCTGGGGCGCCCTTTTGATCGCGCGCGATGGCGACAGGGTCGTGAAGGAGCGCGAATTGTCCGGCGGAGAGCCAGGCACGACTAACAACCGCATGGAGCTTCTGGCCGCGATCAATGCGCTGGAAAGCCTGTCGCGTCCCTCCACCATCACGGTCGTGACCGACAGCCAATACGTCAAGAACGGGGTCACCCAGTGGATACATGGCTGGAAGCGCAACGGTTGGAAAACTGCAGCGAAGAAACCCGTGAAAAATGCCGAGCTTTGGCAGCGCCTTGATGCAGCGCAGGCCCGCCACGATGTGGCTTGGGCATGGGTCAAAGGGCATGCCGGCCACCCCGAGAATGAACGCGCTGATGCTCTGGCGCGCGGGGGCATGGCACCTTTCAAGTAACCCTGCCTGACAGTGCGACACGCAGGCCACAAGCCGTGGACGGGATGCCGCATTTAAAAATAAGCTGTGCTTTGGGGGGTGGTTTTGGCCTAGTTTGGGGCTGCAAACCACAGGCGAGGCAAAAAATGCTCAATGAATTTCGCAGTTTTATCGCCCGGGGCAATGTCATGGACATGGCCGTCGGGATCATCATCGGGGCCGCGTTCACCGCGATCGTACAGTCGCTGGTCAATGATCTGATCAACCCGATCATCGGCATCTTTACCGGTGGCGTCGACATGTCGGGCCTCGGCATCACCCTTGCCGGTGAAGGCGAAGATGCGGCGGTCTTTGCTTATGGCAATTTCCTGATGGCGATCCTGAATTTCCTGATCGTGGCGTGGGCCGTGTTCATGCTGGTCAAGTCGGTCAACCGGATCAAGGACATGGCCAGCAAGGAAGAAGAGGCCGCGCCCGAGGCCGATCCCGGCCCCAGCGAGAAGGACATCCTGATCGAGATCCGGGACGCCCTGCAGGCAGCCAAGTAATCAGATGCAATCGGGGCGGGCCCCATGCGTGCGCCCGCCCCAATTCCCTGTCCCAGTTCCCTAGGTGGGGCTGGCATCCCCGGCGGCGATCATTGCTTTGATCCCTTTCAAAACGGCTGCGTCTGCTTCGAGAGCGGGTGCCGCAAGCAATGCGATGGTGGCGTCCATCTGATCGACTGGTGTCAGGCGATCGACCAGCCCCCATGACAAAGCTGTTTGCGCGTCGATCTTGTCGGCAGCGGCCAACAACATCTTGGCGCGGGCCGGGCCCACCAAGGCCCGCAGCCGCCCCGGATCAGACGGCTGGGGCAGAAAGCCCAGTTTGATCGCAGGATAAAAGAACTTGGCCTCCGGTACGCTGATGCGCAAATCACAGGCCAGCGCCATACCGAAAGCCCCCCCGGCCAGCGTCCCATTGAGGGCCGCGATCGAAAGACCGTCAAACGCCGCAATCGCGCCTGATAGCGCCTCCCAGACCCCATCCCGCGCCAGTCCTGCGCGGGCTTGATCCAGATCGGCACCGGCCGAAAACACCTTTCCTTGCCCGGTAATCACCAACACCTTGTCTGCCTGCGCCTGTGCGGCCTGCACTGCGCTGGTCAAGTCGGCGAGCATGTCGCGGGTCAGGGAGTTTGCCTTATCGGGCCGGTTGAGCGTCAGGGTGCAAATGCCGTCAGACCGGGTGCAGGAGATCATGTGGTCACCCCCACCGTCTTGCGGATCTCAGGGTCCCGCAGGGAAATTTCCTGACCCAACCAGCCATCCGCATCCGGGCCGCACATCCAGAGCAGGGCCAAGGCCGGCCAATCTGCGGGGATGTGATCGCTCCAGTCCAGAGCGCTGACCGGATTGATGCCCGAGGCTTTGATCTCCCGCTGCATCTGGGTGGCCACTGTGCCCGGTGACAGGCCCATTGCGCGGATCCCGTTTTCAGCTTCTTCCTTGTGGAGCATGGCGGTCAGCATGGCGGCGCCGGCCTTTGATGCGCAATAGTGTGACCACCCCTCGATTGCGTTATGTGCAGCGCCTGAAGAGATCGTCAGAATGGTGCCATTGCCCCTTGCCTTCATGCCCGGCAGCGCAGCGTGCATCCCGTGATAGACGCCCTTGAGGTTGATATCGATGGCCATGCCCCAGCCCTCAGGCGCACTTTCATCGAGACGCGCGATAGGTTCGATAACCCCGGCGTTGTTGATCAGGATGTTAAGCGCCCCAAAGGTGTCGATCGTGGTTTCAACTGCGGCGGACACTTGCGCATAGTCGGCCACATCGCAGGCCACGGCCCGGGCCTTTTCGCCGATCTGCTGAGCGATCGCGGCGCTGTCATTCAGGCTGCGTGCGGCCAACACCACATTGGCGCCTGCGCGTGCGAACACCAGAGCGGCGGCGGCCCCGATGCCCCGGCTGGCCCCGGTGATCAGGGCTGTTTTTCCTGAAAGGTCAGGCAGATGTGATGGAAGGGAGGGGATTTCGGTCATGAAGCAGTTCCTGTGTGTATCCTGAAGGGGCCACACCCGCTGAGGCGGGCCCGGATTGCCGACCATAACCTAGCTCTGCACCGCGCCACGTGAAAGCAATTGCATCGATCCTCCACCTTGACCGATGGCCTTCGCAGCCGGACACTCAACCAGACAGCCCCGATTCCACTGAAAGGATATTCCATGACCCTCGCTCTGAAATCCGGCACAGCTGCCTTGGCGTTGTGCATCTTCAGCCAGCCGCTGGCTGCGCTTACGGCCCAGGAAGCCTGGGAGGCCTGGAAGGGCCTCCGAGAAGCCAATGGCCAGCAGATTGAGACGGCCAGTGAAAGCTACGAGTCGGGCCTTGTTGTCATTACGGATGCCAACTTCACAATTGATTTTGAGGTGGAAGAGGACGAAGGCACCGGCACTGTCATGTATACTGTGCCCGAGATCCGGTTGGAGGAGCAGGGCGACGGCAGCGTGTTGATCACCCAGACCAACGCCTATGACATTGCCTTCGCCGGCTTGGACGATTCCGGGGCCGCAGTGACAGGGGTGGTTGGGCTGTCCCATCCCGATCTTGTGGTGGTTGCCTCTGATGCGGAGGGGGGCACGCAATTCGCCCTGTCGGGGCCCTCGGCAGAACTGTCTTTGAAGGAGATTTCCGAGGACGGAGACCCGATGGATATCACGATGACCATTGGCATGGGTGCGTTTGAGGGGGCGTACACGGCTGATGGTGAGGCTGCGATATCTTCGGCGTTTAACGGCGAGGATCTGACCATTGCCGTTGCCGGCACTGACCCGGAGGGCGATGGCACCTTTGCCGTTGATGGCACAATGTCTGCGGTGGGCGTTTCGTCTACATCCGAGGGGGGCAGTCTGTTTGGGGCTGTTGATCCTGCGGCCTTGATAGAGGCAGGCTTCGCCACCGACATGGAAATCACCTATGGCGAGACGACCTTTGATTTCAAGTTCGAAGATGGACGGGAAAGCGGAGCGGTAGAAACGTCGCTTGCAGGCGGCGAAACGCGCGTATCCCTTGATGCAGATGCGGTGGCCTATGACGTCAGATATGACGGGCTTGATGTGGCTGTCATGGGGTCCGAGATCCCGCTGCCCCGCGTCGATGTTGGGATGGGCACCTTTGGCATTTCTTTCCAGATGCCTCTCGGCGAAGCGGACGTGTCCCAGCCCTACGGGTTCCGCCTCGGGCTCGAAGATTTGAGTTTGAGCGAAGGGATCTGGAACCTGTTTGACCCTGCTGCAGTGCTCCCGCGGGACATGGCCAGCCTTGTTATTGACGTTGACGGCCAGATGCGGTGGCTGGTGGATATCTTTGACATGGCCATGGCAGAGGCAGATAGCAGCGAAGATGTGCCTGCTGAGGTCGATACCCTGAACATCGAAGAAGTGCTGTTGCAACTGGCCGGTGCAGAGCTGACCGCGACGGGGGGCTTTACCTTCGACTACAGCGATCTCAGCACGTTTGACGGGATGCCGCGCCCGGAAGGGGCGGTGACCGTGGTGCTGACCGGGGCCAACAGCCTGCTCGACAAACTGGTGCAGATGGGGCTGGTGGATGCCGAGCAGGCCATGATGGCGCGCATGATGAGCGGCATGCTGCTGCAGCCCGGTGACGGGCCCGACACGCTGGTCTCTGAGATCGCGGTGTCGCCCTCCGGGCAGATTACCGCGAATGGCGCGCCCCTGCCCTTCTGAGCCATCTCAATGCTGGTCGGCGAGGCCGGCCAGCAGGGCTGAGAGCTCGGCGCTTTCAGCAATTTTCAACCGCACAGGCAGGGCGAGCACTTTGCCCCGCCAATCCGGTGGCAAGCGCACGGCGTCTTTCTCCGTTGTGACCAGTTGAGCGCCCTGTTCCTGCGCTGTGCGATGCAGGCGGCTGAGCAGGGGGCGGGCCAGGGGCTGGTGATCGCCCAGGGCGAGGGTGTCGATCACGTCTGCGCCGGTTTGTCGAAGCGTTTGGAAAAACTTCTCAGGATGGCCAATGCCGGCAAAGGCAATGGCACGCAGCCCTTGCCAGGCCATGCCGGTTTGCAAAGGCTCAAGCGCGGCTGTGAGGTGCGGCAGGCCTGCAGGCAGCGCTGCGCCCCATTGCGCCTTGAAGCGGTCTTGGGCGGCCCCGTCTCCGATCGACAGCACGGCGTCAGCCCGTGACAGGCCCGTCGCTACGGGTTCTCGCAGGGGACCAGCGGGCAGGCATCGTCCGTTGCCGAAACCCCGGAAGGCATCGACCACCACGATCGACATGTCTTTCTCAAGCGTTGGGTTCTGAAAACCGTCATCCAGCAGGATGTGGCTCGCCCCGAGCGCCTCTGCAGCGCGTGCGCCTGCGGCCCTGTCCCGGGCGACGATCACCTTGCCAAAGGCTGCAAGAAGCAAGGGTTCATCCCCTACATCGGCAGCGCTGTGCTGGGCCAAATCCACTTGGACGGGGCCCTTTAGGCGGCCCCCATGCCCCCGGCTGACCACAACCGCATTCTGGCCAAGCTCCATCATCAAAGCGGTCACGGTGGGGGTTTTGCCCGTCCCGCCCGCATTGAGGTTTCCAACGCAGATCACCGGACAATTGGCGCGGTAGCCCGACCCGCTGCCCTTGCGCAGGCGCCGGGCGGTTGCCGCCGCATAGGCTGCGCCCAGAGGGGCAAGCAGGCGCGCGGCAAGGCGCGGGGCCTCGGGCGGGCTGAACCAGAAGGCGGGCGCGCGACTCATTCTGACACGCCGGATTGCGTCGGGGCGGCCTGCGCCGCGTCGGGCTGGTCCTCGAGGTCCAGCGCCCTGCGCGCCTGCCGACACACGGCATTCAAAAGCGGGGCCCCGAGGCTTGATATCTTCCAGCCCGCCAGGGCTTTTTGCGCAGCCGTCTCAGGGATCAGGAGGCCGGCAAGGGCCGCGCCAAGATGGTTGGTCGAGCCGATCCGTGTCAGGGCTCCGGCTGCATCCAGCGCGAGAAGGTTGGGATCAATTGGGCCATGTACCGGGCCGAGGATGGCCGCGGACCCAAGCGCGGCAGCGTCCATGACGGATATGCCATTTTCACCATCGGGGTCGGCAAACCAGCATGCCGGTGCAACACGCAGCCACAGACCAGCCTCGTCCGCGCCTTCGGCAATAAATACATCAGTATCTTGGTCCGGTACCCCCTCTGCGTCGCGCTCTGCCACCCGCAGGTCTTTCTCGCGCAGGGTCTGGGCCCAGTGTGGCCCTTCGCCCTCGGGCACCATGATGATGGTCAACAGCTTGTTGGCATGGGCGGACGCCTGACGCTGCGCAGTAAGCAGGCCCCCCAGTTCGGCCCGTTTGGGCAGAATGGCCAACCATGTTGGGCGTCCTGCGATTTGCGTGCTGATCTCATCCAGTTCGCTGCTGTTCACGGGCAGCGGGTGGTGCAATCTGGCCAAAACGCCACCGTCGGCCATGGGCACGTCCTGATGGGTTTCTTCCACGAGGCGACGCCGGATGTTTGGCCCTTCCGGAAGCACTGTGTTGAACTCCCGAAGCAAAGCCTCCGGGGGAAGTGTGTCCATTGGGGGCAGGCAGAGGGCCGCGGGAATGCCCACTGCGCGGCGCATACGGGCTGTTTCAGGCGCATCGGGGGCCAGCCAAAGCGCCCAATCCGGGCGCCAATGGGCAATGAAAAGACCCACCGCATAGGATTTGTCTGGCGGTGCGCGCAGTATCTGCACCCCGTGGCTCACCTGTTTGTCTGTCCCCTCGGGCCGCGTGATCACCACATTGATGGGCTTGGAGATGTCCTCGTTAAGGGCAGCGTGGAGCGTGTTTGCAAATGCCGTCGCCAAAGCAAGTGACACATGGGACGGACAGTGCAGCCACACCATCGCGCCATCAGGCCGGGGCGGCCAATCGGCAGACAGGTCATTGTCGGTGCTGGGGGGCAGGGTGACGCCCAGCGATGTTTTCAACCGTCCAATCAGGGACATGGGCGCCTCGCATTGGCTGGTTTCAAAGACGGCAAGTAGCTCAGGCCAAGGCGCAAACGTGCGCGCGCAACCGGGTCAGGGCAGGCAGGCAGCAGCGCAAGCGGCATCAGGCAGTCTCTTTCACACTGGGGCATGTCATGGGGGACTGTCCCCCAGCGGGCGGTCCATGTCTAGCTGTGCCGGGCATGTGCCTGTGGCAGACGGTCAAGAAGGGCTGCATGGATCGCTGGTGTGCCCAGAAGAACGCCCCTCGTGTACCGGCGCGCGCTGTTAAAGCGAAGCGGGGCTCCAAAACGATCAGAGACAGCAGCGCCGGCTTCTTGCGCGATCAGTGCTCCGGCTGCGATATCCCATTCCCAGCTGTTGCGCAGGGTCAGCATGGCGTCAAACCGTCCCTCGGCCACCAAAGACAGGCGGTAGGCGAGGGAGGTGCGAAACGCCCGTTTGATGGGGGGGAGGCGGCCCGGCTGCCAGTGCTCGGGGTCCATTGCGGGGCGGGCGGCCAGCATGGTGCTGGTGTCCAGATCCTCGGCTTGCGAGACAGCGATCGACACACCATTAAGCCATGCGCCTTGGCCCGCAGCCGCGGTGTAAAGCTTGTCGCGCAGGGGCAGGTATACAACGGCGGCCACCGGTTGCCCCCGTTCAACCACCGCCAGCGAATGGGCCCATGTGCGCTCTCCTGCGGTGAAGGAACGGGTGCCGTCGATCGGGTCAATCACGAAAACCCGTTCGCTTGACAGGCGGCGTGCCTGACGCGCTGGTGCGTCTTCTGTTTCCTCTGACAGCCAGCCATAATCCGGCCGTGCTCCGCCCAGCATATCATGGAGCATCCGGTCCACGGCGAGGTCCGCTTCGGTTACGGGGCCTGCGCCATCGCCCTTGTCCCAGACATCATGGCTGCGCTGCCAGACGGGCACGGCGATCTCCCCTGCTGCGCGCGCTGCAGTGATCAGCAGATCGAGATCCGCCATGTGCTGGCGCGCCAGCGCAGCGTCACTGGGCGCGGGCGATGTCACGGCTCAATCTCCGGCGATGGTCATGCTCTCGACGAGAAGCGAGGGCACGACGCGGCTCAAATGCGGGCGCGCGTCATTGGCAGGGGTGAGCCCCAGCAGCATCTCCTTGAGATTGCTGGCCATGGTGCATTCATTCACTGGGTAGGCGATCTCGCCGTTCTCGACCCAGAAACCAGACGCCCCGCGCGAGTAATCCCCGGTGTTCGGGTTGATCGTCGAGCCGATCATCGAGGTCACCAGCAGGCCGGTGCCCATCTGCGCAATCAGATCGTCCCGGCTGGCTGTGCCCTGTGTCATGGCCACATTTGAGAGCAAAGGGCTGGGCGGGGATGAGATCGCGCGGCCCGCATTGGCGGTGCTTTCAAGGCCGAGCTTTCGCCCGGTGGCCAAATCCAGCACCCATCCTGTCAGAATGCCGTCGTCGATGATGGCCCGCTTGCGCGTGGCAAGGCCCTCGCCATCGAAGGGGCGCGAACCACCAGTGCGCGGGCGCAGGGGATCTTCGATCAGGGAAATGCCCCTTGGCAACACCTGTTCGCCCAGCAAATCTCGGGCCCAGGAGGCGCCGCGCGCAACCGCGCTACCGTTGACGGCGCCCAACAGATGCCCGGGCAGCGAAGCCGCGATCCGTTCATCGAACAGCACGGGATACATTCCGGTGGGCGGTTTGCGGGCGCCAGCCCTGGCCAATGTGCGTTCGGCCGCGATGCGTCCTACATCGGAGGGGTCCGGCAGGTCAGCAGCATAGATGCGGCTTTCGCCGAAATAGTCGCGCTCCATCTCGGTGCCGGTTCCGGTAATTGCAACGCAGAACAGACCTGTGTCGGTGCGGGCATACCCCCCGGAAAAGCCGTTTGTGGCCGCAAGATGCACCCGGCGTCCGGAAAAGCCTGCACTGGCACTTTCAACCTGTGTAATGCCTTCAACGGACAGGGCGGCTGCTTCGGCTCTGCGGGCCCAGTCTTCCAGATCCTGCGCTGTGGGCTCTGGGGCGGGGTCATGCATGTCGAGCCCGTCCGCGTTGCGCCGCTCAGACAGTTGGGTGGCCTCTGCCAGCCCGACATTTTCATCATCCGGGGCCTCTTTGGCCATCGCCACCGCGCGCTCGGCCATTTCGGTAAGCGCGCGATCTGAGGCGTTGGAAACGGAGACGCAGGCCTGCTTTTGGCCCATCAAAACGCGTAAACCGATATCGATGCCCTCTGCGCGCTCGGCCTGTTCAAGCGCGCCCGCCCGGATATCCATGTTCAGCGATGTGCCTTCGATGCACAGAACATCAGCTTCGAGAGCGCCGGCTTTGCGGGCCGCGTCGAGGGCGCGTTGGGAAAGTTGTTCAAGATCTTGGGCCATGTCGTGTCCTTTCCCGCCGCATCCTGACAGAGAGCTAAGTCAGCAGGGGCGTGGGGGCAAGCCGTCCCAGCGCGCCGGGTCGGCACAGCCCTGCTCTTTGCGCCGGTCAATAAATGCAAACACCCCGCCAATTGCGGCGGGGCGTTGTCGTTTTCGGGTGCTGAGGGCGGGTTATTCGCCCAGTTTCTCGTCGAGTACCTCGGCGAAATCCGCGTAGCTCATATTCGCGTATTTTTCGCCGTTGATGATGAAGGACGGCGTTGACGTGATCTCGTCTGCCTCAGCGTTCTGCTGAAACAGCGCAAACATCGCCTGTGCCTTGGTGGCATCCTGCATGCAGGCATCAATGGTTTCCGGGGCCAGCCCCGCGGTGAGGCCGATCTTTTTCAGATTGCCCGCGATTGCGGCGCCATCCTCCCCTTTTGTCCAACTGCCCTGCTGGTCATAGATCATGTCTGCGATGCCGAAATAGCGATCGCCCCCGCCACAGCGAGCCACCATGCCGGCCCAGAGCCCGTACTTATCGAAATACACCTCGCGGTAAATGAACTGCACCTTGCCGGTGTCGACGTAGTTTTCCTTGATCTGGGGCAGCACCCCTTCGTGGAAGCTTTTGCAGTGGGGACAGGTGTAGGAGGCATATTCGACCACGGTGACCGCGGCATCTGGATTGCCCATCGTCATTTCCTGAACGATGGACGTATCGACCTCGCTGCTCTCCTGCGCCTGAACGGCCCCAAGAGATATGCCGGTTTCGGGCGAGCTGCTGGGGAAGGCGAAGTAGCCAGCGGCGCCGATCGCGACACCAATTGCGGCGATAAGGGGCAGTCGAGACATTTCAGGTACCTCTGTGTGTAAGAGAAGTTGGAACAATGCGCCCATAGTTGGGCTTGATTTCAGGGCTTAAGTGCCCGGTGGCGTTTTGCGGGATAAGACATGCCCGCCCAATCTTTCAAGAGCCGCTTTAAGGCCCGGATCGCTGACCTCCTGCGCCAAATCATGGGCGGCTTTTTGAGACGTGGCATCGGGTTGGCGGCCAGCTGCGTTCGCGGTGCCTGTGCTTGCGGTGCGATGGCCGAAGGGGCTTTTCGCCTCGCCAAACCCGGTCGCAGCGGTTTGCGTGATGCGGATGCGAGAGATGGCAGCATAGCCGTAGCAGCGGTTTACCCGCTCCAGCAGCGCCGGCTTTTGCATTTCAACAAGGGGCGCGTTTGCCCCTTTGACAAGCAGGGTCAGCGCGGCGCCTAAACCGCCCTCGCGCCCGTACTTTATATCAACGGGGGTGGCGAGCGCGGCCATTTCAGCCCCGGCAATCTCGGGCCACTGTGTCAGCAGACGTGTCAGGGCAAAGCCGCGTTGCTCGCCGGCTTTTCGAATGCGCGTGCCGACCAATGTGCCCGCAGCCTCAAAGCCGCGCCGGCGGCGCTTTGGGGGCTGGTCAGGGATGGCGGGCTTCTTCATGCGAAAAGACGTCTTTCGTTCCTGTCGTTCGACCCTATCTTACCCGGCGATGATGCGGGTGCCAGTGCCAAGCGTCGGCGATTTGATCAGGAGCAATAACACATGCGTGACACAACCGCAGCAAATGGGCCCAAAAGGCGGGCAACTGCGTCGCCTGATCCCGCCCTGCTGATGGCTTGGTATGATCGTCACGCCCGTGAGATGCCCTGGCGGATTGGGCCTGAGGCGCGCAAGGCGGGGGTGCAGCCCAATCCCTACCATGTCTGGCTTTCAGAGATCATGTTGCAGCAGACAACCGTGGCTGCGGTGAAGGAATACTGGCTGAAATTCACCCGCCTTTGGCCCACTGTGGCAGACCTTGCCGCTGCTGAGGATGCGCAGGTGATGGCCGCATGGGCCGGGCTGGGCTATTACGCCCGGGCGCGCAACCTGCTGAAATGCGCCCGGGCCGTGGTGTCCGATCACGGGGGGCAGTTCCCGGACACGGAAGAGGCGCTGCTTACGCTTCCGGGGATCGGGCCCTACACAGCCGCCGCTGTGGCCGCCATCGCCTTCGATCGCCGCGCAGTGGTCTTGGATGGCAATGTGGAGCGGGTGATGGCCCGCCTCTATGCAGAGCAGACAGAATTGCCCGATGCCAAGCCGATCTTGCGGGCCTATGCGGATGGTCTGACACCCCAACTGCGTCCGGGCTGCCATGCCCAGGCGGTGATGGATCTGGGGGCCACGCTATGTTCGCCGCGAAACCCGGCCTGTGGGCTGTGTCCGTGGCGTGACGCCTGCCAAGGACGTCTTGAAGGGGTGGCAGAGACATTGCCGCGCAAACGCCCCAAGAAGGCCAAGCCTACCCGCACGGGCATTGTCTATGTGGTGCGGCGAGTGGATGGGGCCTGGCTGCTGGAAACCCGACCTGAGGCAGGGCTTTTGGGCGGGATGCTGGGCTGGCCCGGCACCGACTGGTCTGAAACGCCCCCGGACCCTGCACCGCCCCTGCAGGCAGACTGGCGGGATGCCGGCGCAGAGGTGCGCCATACGTTCACCCATTTTCATCTGCGCCTCAGGGTGATGACGGCTGTTGCAGATGCGCGGGCACGTCCGCGTTGCGGCGCGTTCGTTGCGCGCGCAGAGTTCCAGCCGGCTTCCCTGCCCACGGTGATGCGCAAAGCCTATGACCTCGCGTCGCAGCGGTGGGAAAGGGTTTGAGCCCGGGGCCTTCTGGCACCTAGAGTGGATGTCATAGCGCACCCGACTACCTGTTTTTAACGGGGGGTGCCAATCATGGCGTGTCATGCCATTCGGGGAGACAAGGGCAATGACAGATCAGACAACGGATCGTCCGGATCTTGGCCATTTGGCGGGCGTGCTGCCCTTTGCGATTTCGGCACTGGTCGTGGTGCTCTCGGTGATTGCGGGGCTGCAGGGGGGCTGGTGGTTGCTCACCGTGCCGATCGTCACCATCGGCGTCTACTCCCTGCTTGATACAATCGGCGGCCTGAACGAGGAAAATGCCGATCCGACGACGGGCGAGGACACGTTATACTGGTTCCGCATGATCACGGTGGTTTGGTTCCCTGTGCAATTCATCGTGGTCTATGGGCTGCTTTGGTATGTCACCCAGGGCCCTTCCACGCTGGGCACAGGCGAGAAGGTGGGGCTGTTCATGGCGCTCGGTGTCATGTGTGGCGGCATCGGCATCGTCTATGCCCATGAACTGATGCATCAGGGCACACGGCTGGAGCGCTGGATGGGCGATCTGCTGATGTGCATGGTGATGTATGGGCATTTTCGCAGTGAACACCTGCTTGTCCATCATCGTTATGTCGGCACACCGCGTGATCCGGTGACCGCACGCTATAACGAGGGATTTCACCGCTTCTATCCACGCGTTCTGCGAGATTGCTTCCACTCCGCTTGGCGGGCGGAGGCTGCGTTGCTGTCGCGCAAGGGGAAAGGGCCCTTTGCGCCGTCGAACCCGTTCTGGCGCTATGCGGCGCTCCAGCTTGGGTTCCTTGTTCTGGCCTTCCTGATCGGCGGTTTTGCGGGGGTCGCGCTGTTTCTGGTCACGGCTGGGATCGCGGTCCTGCACCTGGAAGTGATCAATTACATCGAACATTACGGGCTGACACGGCTGCATCTGGGCGAGGGAAAGTATGAGCACGTCAAGCCGCATCACAGCTGGAATGCCAATCATCAGGCCTCTAACTGGTTGCTGATCAACTTGCAGCGCCATTCCGATCATCATTATCGGCCAAACCGCCGCTACCCGCTGCTGCAGGCCCACACGGAAAAGGATGCCCCGCAATTGCCGTTCGGCTATCCGGTCATGTTCGTGCTGGCGCTGATCCCGCCAGCTTGGCGCCGGATTATGAACCCTCGGGTGCGGGCCTGGCGCAAACAGCACTACCCGGAGGTGACGGATTGGAGCGCCTACCGGACGGCCAGCACCCCCCCGCCGCGCGGGGCGCCCTGACCCTAGTCAGGACCGGCGAGCCAACCCACGAAAACCGTTTGCCCATTTTCTTTCGACGGGCCTGTTGGCTTTTCGCGGTCCAAGCTGCTGCTCACATTTTCCCTGCTTGGTCAGGAACGGGTTGGTCAGGAACGGGGCATGGCTGTTTTTCGGGCGCGCCTTGTAACAATTGTGCCCTATCTCTCACGGCAGCCCAACGTTTGCGTGACAAATCATGTCGAGCCCTTCTGACAGGCCCCTTCGACACGATATGCAAGTGCAAGCCGAACCGTATCTCAGGAGGACCCAAATGGCCGGACGCTGGAAATCAGATCTGAACTGGTCGGACGTGACACCGAAAGCCGCATTCATGAACCGCCGCCAAATTCTTGCAGGCGGTGCCGCGGCGCTGGGCGCAACCGCCTTGGCAGGTGTGTCTGGCCCGGCGCAGGCGACGCTGGGCGCAGCGCCGTCCAAATGGTCAATGCCGCTTGAGACGAACAGCTACGAAGAAATCACGAACTACTGTAACTATTATGAGTTCGGAACCGGCAAGGATGATCCCGCCGCGAACGCCCACATGCTGACAACCGAACCGTGGTCGATCCAGATCGACGGGATGGTTGATAACCCGGGGGACTACGGGCTGGAGGACATCCTCGCCAACGTATCGCTGGAGGAGCGGATCTACCGCTTCCGCTGTGTCGAGGCGTGGTCGATGGTGATCCCGTGGGTTGGTTTTGAGCTCAAGGACCTGCTGGACCGTGCCGGCGTGCAGGCCGGCGCCAAATATGTGGCCTTTGAGACCGTGCTGCGCCCGGAAGAAATGCCCGGAACGCGCTCTCGTGTGCTGGACTGGCCCTATCGTGAAGGCCTGCGCCTCGATGAGGCGATGCATCCGCTCACGATCATGGCCACCGGCATCTATGACGAACCGTTGCTGGGCCAAAACGGGGCCCCGATCCGTCTGGTTGTGCCGTGGAAGTATGGCTTCAAGTCAATCAAGTCGATCGTGCGGATCACGCTGACCGATACCCAGCCCGAAACCAGCTGGAATATGGCCGGGCCGCGTGAATACGGCTTTTACTCCAACGTGAACCCGCAGGTGGATCATCCGCGCTGGTCCCAAAGTTCTGAGCGCAAGATCGGTGGGGGGCTGTTTGCCAAGCGCATTCCGACATTGATGTTCAACGGCTATGAAGAGCATGTCGCGGACCTCTATGCCGGTATGGATCTCAAGGCCAATTACTGAGGGGCCGCCGATGATCGATTCCCTGAACACCGTGCTGCGCAAGCTGCCCCCGTGGCTGCTGTATATCGCGGGCACGCTCCCTGTTGTCTGGCTGTTCTATGCCGGGGCAACGGGCGGGCTGGGGGTCGATCCCGTGAAGGCAATCGAGCACCGGCTGGGCCTATGGGCCCTCTGGTTGTTGATCGCAACCTTGGCCGTCACCCCTCTGATGAAGTTTGCCGGGCTCAGGCTGCTGCAATTTCGACGGGCGCTGGGTGTGTTGGCATTCTTTTACGTGCTCGTCCACGTGCTGGTTTGGCTGGTACTGGACGTGCAAATCCTGAGCCAAGTTTGGGCAGATATCCTCAAACGCCCCTATATCACCATCGGCATGGCAGCATTTGTCATGATGCTGCCGCTCGCGATCACGTCAAACAACTGGTCGGTGCGCAAGCTGGGCGCTCCGCGTTGGCGCTCCCTGCATAAGCTTACCTACCCAGTGGCCATTCTTGGCGGTGTTCATTTTGTGATGCTCGTGAAGGGCTGGCAGGTCGAGCCGTTTTGGTATCTCGGAGTGATTGTTATCCTGATCGCCCTGCGCAAGCTTCCCAAAAGAGCTCGCAGACAAGCCGCCGGATAAGGCGATTTCCGGGCGAAACGCCCGGAGGACATAGGTACTCCCGAATGTCATAAGGCATGCTGTGGGACCCGTCGGGTGTTATGCAGGCGCCAACTGGCAACTGACGAAATCGCCGAAATGCGCAAAGTCGCTGCCGCGATCAGGGTGATTTGCACAGTTTTCATAGGGCAGACTCAGGCTGACCATCTAGATGTTGTGTTTGAGAATGCGATTCCCCCGAAAATAGCCCCTCAGGCGTTTTCCATCTGGTAAAAATAGAAGCTTAAGCTTATGATTATAAATGACTTTCAAAAGAAGATGCAAAAAGTTTGGTCTTTCTGCAAAAAACCTCTTGCGGCTTTAGTTCGGTATCCGTAGAACCCCCTTCACCGGCGGCGCTGAGGCGCACGACGGGGCGGCCGGCGGGTCGGGGTTGAGAGGCTCTGGTTTGTTGGTTGAGATAAATCTGAGAGGTTTAGGCAGGCGGGCGCGCCGGGTAAGATTGGCGCTTCGGTCGGTTTTTGGTCTCTCTGGCTTTTTGACATTGTTGGTATCTGAAGAGATATGTGGGCGGTTTGGTTCGTTTCGACGACGTAACTTCTACATATCGGCTCTGTAGGTTTTGCATTTTGTGAGGCCGATGATCGGAGTGTCAGCTTCACTGTTTGTCGGATTTT